>JAZKGU010000017.1:0-23526 GCA_040385745.1 Pseudomonadota bacterium | reverse complement strand
TCGCCGATGTACATGAATTCGGCGCCGATCGAACGGCAGTAGGTATCGCGCAGCAGGTTGAGCAGGTCGCGCAGCGAAGCGGTTTCGGGACCGAAGTAGGTATTGCTGATGTTGAACACGATGTCCATGTCGGCATCGGTGAAGCCGTAGAACGCTGGATCGAGTTCAGGAATTTCGGCGCGCTCCTGGCGCTGCAGCGGGTCCAGATTGGCCCACTGCGAACCGAGGTAGCGGTAAGCGGCGATGAGCTGGGTGACGGCGACGCGCTTGCGGCCCATCTCGACGTCGGCGGAGGCGGTGACGACACGGATCGGACCTTGCTTGGCGCGCTCGGCGAATGACGCGATGACGGACGAATGGACCACGTCGGGCTTGCTGGAGCCGTCGACAGCGGGAACGTTCTGCATGGAGTCGAAATAGGCACGCCAGTTGTCAGGCACGGAGCCCGGATTGTCGAGGTATGCCTCGTACAACTCTTCTACGTACGGCGCGTTACCGCCGAACAAATAGGAGTTGGCGGTGTAGTGTTGCATCATCTTGCTCACCTTTCTTCGCGCTTCGCGAGTTTGGCGGGTTAATCTAACCTTCCGCGACACGGCCTGACCGGTTAGCGGATTGCACATCAAGTTGTGGGGAAGGACTTTTACTTCATGAATTCTTGGCTAAGGGCGTGAGAATAGCACGCGGTATTGTATCCCAACATTCCACCTTATGAAAAAAGCGTATTGAGTTTTTTTGCATTGTAGAAAGGTTAAGACTGTTCCACAAGCTCCAGCCACAAATCGTTGCGCCACCTGAACGAGACGAAGCATCAGTCAATCCCCTAAACTCAGAACACCGTCTTCCCCGCGAAGGCGGGGATCCATAGCACATCATTAAAGCCAACAAATTGATCATGATTACTCGCTAACCGACGGTGGTATGGATCCCCGCCTCCGCGGGGAAGACGGGTTGGGGTTATCGGGCAAGGTGAATCCTTCGGCGTTCGAGTTTTGCGCCCCACCTCTGCGGGGCTTGACGATGCCAGGCGACCAGCGCACCGGCATAGTCACTTTACATAACTTTGCAATTCCATATTTGACTCTGTAAATGATAATCGTTATCATTCGCATCTCAGCAATGAATAAGCCACTATGTCCACCGAGTCCGCCCCTCTCCCCGGCGCCAGCCGCGCCGTCTGGCTCAAGAACCTGCACCGGTGGCATTGGATCAGCTCGGCGATCTGCCTGCTTGGCATGCTGATGTTCTCCATCACCGGCATCACGCTCAATAATGCGTCCAGCATCGAAAGCAAGCCGCGCGTCAGCTCTCAAAAAGCCGAATTGCCCGCTCCGTTGCGCGCGCGCCTGCTCGAATTCGCGGAAGCCCACGCCGACAAGCGCGCCCCCTTGCCCCCTGCCCTGGCGCGCTGGAGCGATGAGCAATTCAAGCTCGACCTGGCCGGCGTCGAGGCCGAATGGAGCGAGGACGAAGCGTATATTCCCCTGCCGCGTCCCGGTGGCGACGCCTGGCTGCGCCTGGGCAGCGACGGCAAGGCCGAATACGAAGTCACCAGCCGCGGCACCATCTCCTGGCTCAACGACTTGCACAAAGGCCGCCACACCGGCCTGGCCTGGAGCTGGTTCATCGACCTGTTCGGCGTGGCCTGCCTGGTGTTTTGCGTTACCGGCTTCATTATCCTCAAACTGCACGCAGCAAACCGTCCCGCGACCTGGCCCGTGATCGGCTTCGGCATCATTACCCCAGTCCTGCTCGCCCTGTTATTTACCCATTGAAGAACCCCACCATGAAACTACACACTACGCTTGCCCTGACCCTGCCGATGCTGAGCAGCTGGGCTGTTGGCGCCGAGCTGACCGTCAAGTTCGACATTCCGCAACTGAACGTGGCCGAGTACCACAAGCCTTACGTCGCCATCTGGCTCGAACGCGCCGACCAGAGCGTGGCCTCGAACCTGGCCGTGCTCTACGACGTCAAGAAGAAGGACAACGCAGGCACCAAATGGGTCAAGGACCTGCGCCAGTGGTGGCGCAAAAGCGGTCGCGATCTGGAATTGCCGCTCGACGGCGTGAGCGGCGCCACCCGTTCGACCGGCGAACAGACCATGAGTTTCGGCGCGGCCCGCACCCAGTTCGACAAGCTGCCACCGGGTGACTACAAGCTCGTCATCGAAGCTGCGCGCGAAGCGGGCGGGCGCGAACTGGTGCGCTTGCCGGTCAAGCTGCCGCTCAAGGGCGCGCAAAGCGCCAGCGCCAGCGGCAAGGAAGAACTCGGCAAAGTCACCCTGAAGATCACTCCCTGAATCGGACCCCAGATGAAAACTCCTTTCGTGCAAACCGTGGTCGCCCTGGCGCTGGCCACCCTGTCGATGCAGGCGATCGCCCATCGTCCGTGGCTGCTGCCTAGCACCACCTTCGTTGAAAACAAGGATCCCTGGGTCACCATCGACGCGGCCATCTCGGAGCAGTTGTTCGAACTTGACCACATTCCGCTCAAGCTGGACGGCGCCGCCGTCATCGGCCCGGACGGCGCGGCCGGCGCCCTGCCCGCCATCACCGCCGGCAAATTGCGCAATACCTTCGATCTGAACATGAAGCAGGCCGGCACTTACAAGGTCAGCCTGGTGACGCAAAGTGTGATGGCCAGCTACAAGGAAGGCGGCGAAATCAAGCGCTTCCGTGGCACCGAGGAAACGTTCGCCAAGGAAGTGCCGGCCAATGCGCCGGAATTGCGCGCCACGTTCCAGCACGCGCGCCTTGAAACCTTCGTCACCGCCAACAAGGCCACCGACGGCGCCTTCAAGCCGAGCGGCAGCGGCCTGGAACTGGTGCCTCTCACCCACCCGACCGAAATGCGCGTGGGCGAAACTGCCAAATGGCGCTTCCTGCTCGACGGCAAGCCAGCGGCCAATCTGCCGTTCAGCCTGGTTCCGGGCGGCGTGCGCTATCGCGGCACCATCAACGAAATTCGCCTGACTACCGATGTCAAGGGCGAAGCCGTGGTCAAGGTGCCGATGGCAGGCATGTTCTGGGTGAACGCCGCCTTCCCCGCAGGCTTGGGCAAGGGCCAGCCGGTAGACGGTCCGGCCATGCTGCGCCGCTTCAGCTACGCCGCCACAGTGGAAGTGCTGCCGGAGTAATGCGCCGCGTTCTGATTGCGCCCGAGCTGAACGCCCACCTGCCTCCAGGCGGGAGCAGTCAGCATTGCTTTAGCGGGCGCACCATGGGCACCAGCTGGACGGTGCGCGCCATGCTCGACGCCAGCGGCGACTGGCAGGCGC
This sequence comes from Pseudomonadota bacterium, assembly GCA_040385745.1. Taxonomy (GTDB): domain Bacteria; phylum Pseudomonadota; class Gammaproteobacteria; order Burkholderiales; family Burkholderiaceae_D; genus Telluria_A. The sequence goes on along the minus strand of JAZKGU010000017.1, from coordinate 20,246 downwards.
GCCTGCAGCATGCGCTCGATGCGGTGGTTGCACAGATGAGTCATTGGGACAGCAATTCGGACTTGAGCCGCTATAACGAGGCCCTGGCCGGCAGCTGGCACGCCTTGCCGGCCGAATGCATGACGGTGCTGCGCTATGCCCTGTCGGTGGCCGAAGCTTGCGACGGCGCCTACGATCCCTGCGCCGGGGCACTGGTCAACCTGTGGGGTTTCGGCGCGCGCCGGCGTTACGACGAGGCCGAGTTTTACGCGCCCGAAGCCGGCGCCATCGATGCCATCCTGGCGCGCGCCGACCGCAGCCGGATCAAGATCGATCCCATCTCGGGCAAGGTACTCCAGCCGGGCGGCCTGCAGCTGGACTTTTCCTCGGTCGCCAAAGGCTTTGCGGTCGACCAGCTGGCGCGCCTGCTCGAAGGGAGCGGCGTGCACCACTATTTAATCGAAGTGGGCGGCGAACTGCGTGGCGCCGGCATGAAGCGCGACGTGCAGCCATGGTGGGTGGGCCTGGAAGCTGTGCCAGGTAGCGACGATGCCAGCCCGGTCGTGGTGGCACTGCACGGCCTGTCGATCGCCACCTCTGGCGACTACCGCCGCTACTTCGAGCATGCCGGCTGGCGCGCTTCGCACACGCTCGATCCGCGCACCGGCTACCCGATCCGCAATGAGGTGGCCTCGGTCACTGTGCTGCACCCCGAATGCATGGCGGCAGACGCGCTGTCGACCGCGCTGTCGGTGCTCGGCCCCGATGCGGGCCTGGCGTTCGCCAACCGGCATGCGCTGGCCGCGCGCTTTCTGCTGCGGCGCGATTCGGCCGTGGAGGAGCGCAGCTCGGCCGCCTTCAACGCGCTGCTGGCATGACGTCCGATCCGGTTCGCCTTGCCATTGCTGCCAGCATGCTGGCGGCCTGGCTGTTGCTGTGCTGCCTGACCGTGCTCAGGCAGCGCAAACTGCGCGTCGCCGGCGCGCCTGCTGACTGGCTGGTGGCCTACGCCAGCCAGACCGGCACCGGCGAATACCTGGCCGGGCAAACCGTGGCGACCCTGCAAACCGGCGGTCTGGCAGCGCGCAGCATCAGCCTCGAACATCTCGACGCTGCCGGCCTGCGCGGTGCCCAACGCATTCTGTTCATTGCGAGCACCTATGGCGAAGGCGATGCGCCCGACAGCGGCGCCTCGTTTGCGCGCATGCTGAGCAACGCCCAGCCAGCGCTTGGCCAGCTTCACTATGCCGTGCTGGCACTTGGCGACAGCAGCTACGCCCACTTCTGCGGCTTTGGCCGCGGCCTCGATCAGCTGCTGCAGGCGCGCGGTGCGCAGCCGCTGTTCCCCCTGATAGAAGTCGATCGCGTCGCCCCGCCCGCCATTGCCGAGTGGCGCCGTAATCTAAGCTGTCTGGCCGGCGCCAGCGACGCGCCCGACTGGAGCGCGCCCGGTTACGGGCGGTGGCGCATTGCTACGCGTACCCATCTCAATCCAGGCAGCGCCGGCGCCCCGGTCTACGATATTGAACTCACGCCGCTCGACGGCGCGCTGCCAGTGTGGGAAGCAGGCGACCTGGCGCAGCTGAGCGCACCGGCCGAACCGGGCTTCCCGCGCGAGTATTCGATTGCTTCCACTTGTTCAGAGGGCAGCCTGCGACTGCTGGTACGCCTGCACCTGCGCGACGATGGCAGCCGCGGTGTGGCCTCGGGCTGGTTGTGCGAAGGGGCTGCGCCTGGCCAAAGCATCGCGCTGCGCGTGCGCGTGCACCAGCGCTTCCGGCTGGGGGACAACGCGGAGCGGCCCTTGATCCTGATCGGGAACGGCACCGGCATTGCCGGCCTGCGCGCGCACCTCAAGGCCCGCATCGATATGGGTAAGTATGACAACTGGCTGCTTTTTGGCGAACGCAATGAGGCGCACGACTTTCATTACTGGCGCGAGATCCAGGACTGGCACGTGAACGGGCAGCTCGGCTCGCTCGGCCTGGCGTTCTCGCGTGACGGCGGCGAAGCGCGCTACGTGCAGCATCTGCTGGCGCAGCATCGTGCAGCCTTGCGCGCCTGGGTGGCGCGCGGCGCGGCAATTTATGTGTGCGGCAGCCTTGATGGCATGGCTGGTGGCGTGCACCAGCAACTAGTGGAGGCGCTTGGCGAAGAGCGCGTGATCGAACTTGCCGACAGCGGCCGCTACCGGCGCGACGTATATTAATCAAATACGAATGCGAGTGATAACGATTCTCATTTACATATAGCACACCCCTCGCTATAATCTTGCGAAACAACCATCTCGCAAGCCACCTGTCTTCGTGCAGCAGCCAGCGCAACTATCTGCATAGAAAGCACCTGGCCATGATCAAGAGCCGTCAGCACACCCATTCCCGTTTCAACCAGCACCTGGGCGCCGCCCTTGCCGTCCTACTGGCGCCGGTAGCTGCCCACGCCGCTTCCAGCGCTGCGCCACCGGTTCAGACGATGAAGGAAATCAAGGTCGTCGGCGCCGGGGACAACGACTTCAAGGCCGACAAGGCCTCCTCGCCCAAGTACACCGAGGCGCTGGTGGACACGGCGCAAAGCATCGCGGTCATCAAAAAAGAACTGATCAGCCAGCAAGGGGCCGTGACCCTTACCGAAGCACTGCGCAATACGCCTGGCGTGGGCGCCTTCTTCCTCGGCGAGAACGGCAACACCACCACCGGCGACGCCATCTACATGCGCGGCTTTGATTCGTCTACCAGCATCTATGTGGACGGGGTGCGCGATATCGGATCGATCTCGCGCGACGTCTTCAATATCGAGCAGATCGACGTGCTCAAGGGCCCAGCCGGCACCGACAACGGACGCGCCTCGCCAACCGGTTCGGTGAACCTGGTGACCAAGCAAGCCAATATGGAAAACGCTTTGAGCGGCAGCGTCGTCATCGGCAGCGGCAAGCAAAAGCGCGCCACCGCCGACTATAACCATGTGGTCGATGCGAACAAGGGCACTGCAGCGCGCCTGAACGTGATGGTGCAGGACAGCGGCGCCCCCGGTCGCGACATCGTCAACAACAAGCGCTGGGCGTTCGCGCCTTCGTTCGCCTTCGGCCTGAACGGCCCGACCCGCGTCTACCTGAACTACCTGCATGTAGACCAGGACAATATGCCTGAGGGCGGCGTGCCCACCATCGGCCTGCCCGGCTACAGCAGCCCCGACGTCGCGCGCCCGTTGATCAGCGGGGCACGCCGGGTCAACCCGCGCGGCTTCTACGGCTCGGCGTCGGACCGTGACCGCGTCAAGGCCGACATGGTGACCGTTAAGGTCGAACATGATGTCTCCCCCACCGTCAAGCTGCAGAACATCACCCGCTTCGGACGCACCGAACAGGATTATCTGCTGACGTCCTTCACCGCCAGTGCCGCCAATCTGACCGGCACCAGCGTCGACAACCTGCGCCTGGCGCGCACCTCGCGCACCGTGAAGGACCAGACCAACGACATCCTCACCAACCAGAGCTTCGCCACGATCAATCTTGAAACCGGGGCGCTCAGGCACACCGTCGTCGGCGGCCTGGAATTTACCCGCGAAAAGCAGCTCAATCACGGCTACATTCCGGCCAGCCTGGGCACGCTCGAAACCCAGTCGATCTATGCGCCGAATCCTCACGCCCCTGTCATTGGTCTGGCCCCAACCCGCAACGGCACCGGCGCCGACGCTGCAGTCAATACCCAGAGCGTCTACGTGTTCGACACCGTGAAGCTGGGCCAACGCTGGATCTTCAATGGTGGGGTACGCGCCGACCATTTCACCATGGATTACCACGCCAAGGCCATCCCGACCGGCACCACCGCGCTGGTGCCGACCGATCTGCGCCTGTCCGACACGCTCTTGAACGGCAAACTGTCGGCGCTCTACAAACCGACCGCCGATAGCAGTATTTATGCGCTGGTGGCGACGTCCAAGCAACCTCCGGGCACCAATCTGGCTTTCTCGACCAATGTGAACAACCCATCCAACCCGCGCTACGTGCCGCAGCATTCGCTGACCAAAGAGATCGGCACTAAATGGGACTTCCTCAAGCAGAAACTGAGCTTTTCGGCAGCGGTATACGAGACCACTGCAAAGAACGAAGTGGAACAGGATCCGGTCGACCTGCAGTATTACCAGACCGGTCGCAAGCGTGTGCGCGGCGTTGAGATTGGCCTGACGGGCGAACTGGCGCGCAATTGGCTGGTGAGTGCGGGCTACGCCCACATGGATACCGAAGTCGAAGTCGGCAAGGCCATCACCGCCAGCGGCATCAATGCGCTGACCTACACGCCGAAAAACGCATTCACCGGATGGACCTCGTACACCCTGCCGATGGGCCTGAAGATTGGCGGCGGTGCGCGCTACATTGGCAAGCTGCTGCGCGGTACCGACGGCGCGATCGGCACGCCGAGCTACGCCGATGCCTACTGGGTGGTCGATGCGATGGCTTCCTACGCGGTCAGCAAAAATCTGGACCTGCAGCTGAACCTCTATAATTTGGCGGACAAGGATTACGTTGCGTCGATTAACAAGAGCGGCTACCGCTACACCCCGGGTGCACCACGCTCGGCCAGCCTGACCGCCAACCTGCGCTTCTGATGTAAAAGGCCACGCCATGCTGCTGCCCATACCGAACGTCCTGACACGCACCCAGGTGGCTGCCATGCGCGGCGCGCTGGACGCCGCGGAATGGATCGACGGCCGCGCTACCGTCGGCGCCCAGGGCGCCAGGGTCAAGCACAACCAGCAGCTGGCGACCGGCGCACCACTGGCGCAGGATCTTGGCGCGGCCGTCCTGGCCGCACTGGAGAACAGTCCACTGTTCTTCGCCGCCGCACTGCCACTGCGTATCGTACCGCCGCTGTTCAATCGCTACGCCGGCGGCGAGCATTACGGCGACCATGTCGATGGCGCTGTGCGGCGCATGGCTGGCGGCGCGCCGCTGCGAACCGACCTGTCGTGCACCCTGTTCCTGTGCGACCCGGACGAGTACGACGGGGGCGAATTGCTGGTCACCGACACCTTCGGCGTGCACGAAGTCAAGCTGCCTGCCGGCGACCTGATTCTGTACCCGGCGTCCAGCGTGCATCGGGTGGAACCGGTCACGCGCGGCGCCAGGGTGTGTTCCTTCTTCTGGATTCAGAGCATGGTGCGCGATGACGCCAAGCGCACCATGCTGCTTGAACTGGACCGCAGTATCGAGTCCTTGCGCGCACGCGTTGGCGACTGCGAGGAGTTGGTCGGCCTGACCGGGCACTATCACAACCTGCTCAGAATGTGGGCCGAAACCTAAGTCGGCCAATCCCCACGATTTCTCCACAATTGACCCGCACACTCGTCTTCGTTGTGAGCCAGGCCTTCCTGACTGCGACTACCTTGAAGAGGACGCGTGAAATGCGATTGAATATCAGCCTGTCGATTCTTGTCTGTTCGTTTGCCCTACCGGGCGGCGCTGCGTACGCAGCCAACGACCATTCCATCAAACGCTATATGTTTTCCAATACCAGCTTCGAGGCCGTTGCAAACGAATTTGAAAAGCGGAAAATCGTTTTTGCCGCGCCGCTCGCATTGCCAGCTGCCGGTGGTACAACGCGCGCCATTGGTACTGGCCCCAGCGGCTTCCCCGCACCGTATGTAATCGATCATACAGGCGCTCGATTTCATGCCTATGCGGAGCGGCGCCGCCCCCAGCACCCGACAGGGGTACTTCCATATCATAGCCAGGACGTGATCTTCGAAACGGCCGACCCCGCAGTAGCTCCGGTAGGTACACTGACCTATCCCAGGTCGGGCGGTCCGTTTCCAGCTGTGGTGCTGCTTGCCGGTAGTGGCGCGCACAACCGCGATGCCGGTATGTCGCTGCACAAAACCTTGCAGGTGCTGGCCGATCATCTGAGCCGCCAGGGCTTTGCCGTGCTGCGCTACGACAAGCGCGGCGTCGGGCTAAGCGGCGGGCAGGCGCATCCTGTGGCGACGATCGATGACTACGCCGCCGACGCGCTAGCAGCCGTGCGTTTCCTGAAGCTGCAACCGAATATCAATCCGGCGCAAATCGGAATCGTTGGTCACAGCGAAGGCGGCATCGTGGCGCCGATTGTCGCCACCCGGGCACCGCAGGACGTGCGCTTCATCGTCATGCTGGCCGGTACCGGCCTGCCCGGCGTCGCGCTCAAATCACTGCAGGACGCCGCAGCCCGACGCGCCGACGGCATGTCCGAAGAGCTGATCCGGCTGAACCGGGACCAGGAACGGGAACTGTTTGACATCGCCGCGAGCAAGCGCACCCGCCAGGAAGCGGTGGCGGCGATGCGGGCCGCAACACTGGCGCTGCCGGCTCAGACCAGGACCACTCTGGAGATTCCGCCGGAAGGCATACCGGACGAGGCGTTCGAGGCATTGCTCTCGCCGTGGCTGCGCCACTTCCTCGCGCTCGATCCGCGCCCCTACCTTGAAAAAGTGACCTGCCCCGTGCTGGCGCTGATTGGCGAGAAGGACCTGCAGGTGCCGCCAGCGGACAATCTGCAAGCGATCAGGCAGGCCCTCACGCCGAACATGCACACGAGCGTGCTCCAGCTGCCCGGTCTCAATCATGCTTTTCAAAGTGCGAAGACTGGCAAGGCCAGCGAATACCTGCTGATCGAGGAGACCTTTGCGCCTTCGGCACTGGCAACAATTTCGAGCTGGATCCACACAGTCGTGGGCTCGCAGCGCACGCCTTGAAAAGCAGGCATCTCAACGAGGCGACTTTGGGCGTGTCGGTAAAACAGCTACACTCCCGGTTCCCCTACCGTTTCAGGAAGTACCGTGCGATTTTCGATTGGCCACCGCTTGTTTGCATCCGTCCTGCTCGCACTGCTCGCGGTGGCAGCGACCGGCATCGTCCTGATGCGCCAGAACGTCATGAACAGTTTCGCAGAATACGCGGTCAATATCGAACTCGATCGTCTCGATGAGCTGTCCGGCTCCATCGGTGCCCAGTACAAGGCGCGCAACGGCTGGGACTTCATCAGGGGAGATCGCAGCCGCTGGATCAAGCAGGAACTGGCGCGCCTTCAGCAGCGCAGGCAGGGGCTGGCGCCGCCGGCACCGCCGTCGCCTCCGTCACCGCCTTCCCCTCCTTCCCCGCCATCGCCGGCGGCCGCGCCCGCGCCGCCGGTGGCGGCAGCGCCAGGCGCCCTGAGCGAAGCGGATCTGGAAGTTCCACCCCTGCCGCCGCCCCAGCTGGCCGTGGCCCCAGTGGCCCCAGTGGCGCCTCCAGCGCCGCCACCTGCCCCGCCGTCAGAAACAGGGGTCGACTGGCTCAAGCTGCAGGACCGGGTCACGCTTCTGGACGCGAGTGAGCGCTACCTGGCGGGCCGCCCTCTGCGCAATGAACCGGACGCACGGCGCGCCATCGGCGTCGATGGCAGCACAGTCGCCTACCTCGTGGTGGCCAAGGCGGCGCGTCCGAGTGACGCGATGGCGAGCGCCTTCCTGCAGCAGCTCAGGGACAGCATGTGGATCATCGTTGCGGCCAGCTTTGTGCTGAGCGGTGTGGCAGCCGTATTGTTGGCGTCCCACTTTCGCACGCCCATCCTGCGCCTGGCACAGGGCGCCCGCGCGCTGGCCGAGGGACGCTACGACACGCGCCTGGAAGACACGCGCAGCGACGAACTCGGTGACCTGGCACGCAACTTCAACCAGCTGGCGGCAAAGCTCGACCAGGCCGAGGCATCGCGCAGGCAGTGGGTGGCCGATACCTCGCACGAATTGCGCACGCCTTTGTCGGTGCTGCGCGCCCAGCTTGAAGCGATGCAGGATGGGGTGCGCCCTTACAGCGCCGAAACGCTGGCGTCCATGCTGCGCCAGGTGCTCTCGCTAAATAAGCTGATCGACGAGCTGTATGCGCTGGCCAAGGCCGACGTTGGAGCACTCGACTACCAGCCCCAGCGCCTCGACCTGGTCCAGCTAGCGCGCGAACAGGCGGACAGCTTTGCCGCGCGCTTCGCCGAAGCTGACATCACGATGGATGCCGCCGGGTTGAAGATGGAAGCTTTTGTCATGGCCGATCAGGAACGCCTGCGTCAGGTGTTCGCCAACCTGTTTGAAAACTGTATACGCTACTGCGGCCCTGGAACGCAGGTGCAGCTGGCAGCGCAGGTGAACGGCTCAACGGTGCACATCACGCTTGACGATAGCGGAGCGGGCGTGCCCGACGCATCCTTAAGCCGGTTGGGGGAGCGTTTTTACCGGGTCGAGGACTCCCGCAGCCGGGACCATGGCGGCGCAGGCCTTGGCCTGGCGCTCTGCCAGCGCATCGTCAGCGCCCACGGTGGGCGGCTGGACTTCCAACGGTCGCCCCTTGGCGGGTTGCGAGTGACGTTGACGCTGCCCGGGGAGCATGCATGAGCGCGCGCGTGTACATCGTCGACGATGAGCCGGAGCTGGCGCAGCTGGTGGCCGACTACGCCAGCGCCAATGGCTACCGGCCCACCATGTTTGGCAATGGCAGCGAAGCGCTGCAAGCCATCCAGGCCAGCGCGCCCGACATGCTGGTGCTCGACCTGATGCTGCCGGGACTGGATGGGCTGGCGCTATGCCGGGCGGTGCGCGCATTTTCGGATGTCCCGATCATCATGGTCACCGCGCGGGTCGAGGAAATCGACCGCTTGATGGGGCTTGAAAGCGGCGCCGACGACTATCTGTGCAAGCCATTCAGCCCGCGCGAACTGATGGCCCGCATCAAAGTGATTTTGCGCCGCAGTCACCCGCCCACGCCGGCCGCGCCACTTCAGATCGACGAGGCTGCGCAAAGAATCAGCATCCTGGGCCGGGTGCTGGAACTCACGCCAAGCGAATACTGCATCCTGGCGGCGATGGCGCGCCGGCCGGGCCAGGTTTTCGCGCGTGCGCAGCTGCTCGACCTGGCGCGCCAGGACAGCCTGGACGTAACCGACCGCGCGGTTGACAGCCACATCAAAAACCTGCGCCGCAAGATCGCCGCAGTCATGCCGGATGCTGAGCCGATCGGCTCGGTGTACGGCCTGGGATATCGTTTCGACTTGTAGCCGATCCCCACGCTTTCTCCACATTTGGCCAGCACACTGGGAACCGTCAGCCAACCACACAAGGAGAACCGCATGAAAATCACCTCGATCATTCTGGGCGCCATTTTGGTATCCGCCGCCAGTGCATCCATCGCCGGCGAGCGAACCCGCTGCACCATCAATGGCGTGAGCAGCGCCCGTTGCGCAGCGCCACCGGCGCCGCCCGCGCCGCCAACCCCGCCGAGCGTCCCGGCGCCACCTGCCCCGCCCGCGCCACCCGACATGATCGATGCCCCGGCCGAAGCCCACGCCGCCTGCGCCGGCAAGGCCGAAGGCAGCGGCATGAGCTGGACCACGTCGGACAAGGAGCGGCTGGGCGGCACCTGCGAGAAGGATAACCGCGGCATGTACTTTGAAGTGCATTCGGTGCGCCGCGTGAAGTAAGCAGTCAAGCGCGCGCGGGCCGGGATTCACTAGACATTTTGATCTAGATAATTTATTCTAGTGCTGTCTCGACCCGCCCTGCCGCATCATGAATTCGTCCCTCACGCCACCCAAGCCGACCGCCTCCGAACTGGAGATGCTGCGCCTGCTGTTCGAGCTCGGACCGGCCACCGCCAAGCAGGTGCACCAGGCAGCGCTTGCAGCGCGGCCCGACATGGCCTACGCCAACGTGCTGCGGCTGCTGCAGGTCATGCACACCAAGGGCTTGTTGCTGCGCGACGAAAGCCAGCGTGCCCATGTGTACGCGCCGGCCCAGGCGCAGGACTCGCTGCAGACCAGCCTGATCAAGGAACTGATCCACAAAGCGTTCTCGGGTTCGGGCAAGGAACTGATCCTGGCCGCGCTGCGCGGCCATGTCAGCGCCAAGGAACGCGCGGAGATCCAGTCGATCCTGGATCAGGAAAAGTGATCAATCCCCCACCCAAACCGATACCGCCGGTGCAGCCAGATATCAACGATTGCTGCCGCAGCGGCTGCACGCCATGCGTATTCGACCTGTACGAGGAAGCCATGGACCGTTATCGGGCGGCGCTCAAGCGCTGGCAGGCCATGCAGGCGCACGCCGACGATTAAGCCGGACCGGCAGCCGTGGTGCCAGCGTGCCGGCGCTGTTCATGGCGCAGGATGAAGGTTTGCACCACACTCACCGATGACGACGCGGCCCAGTACAGCCCCATCGCGGCAGACAGCTTCCACATGATCACTGCGGTCACCAGCACCTGAACGACGATCATTGCCATTGCAGTCTCCGGCGCCATGGACGGGAAGTAGTAGGCGGCGATTGCTGTGAGCATCAGCACGATGGCGGCCAGCAAAACATCGGGAGAGGCCAGATTTTTCATCCACAAAAAGGCGCCTGAACCCGATGGGGCATTGCTCACCGCTTTGTACAGTAGTCCGACCACGGGTAACTGGACCAATGCGCCAAACAGGCTGGAGCGATCCAGAATGTGCGCGCCGTTGGCTTTGTACAGGGCGGAAATGGCAATGAACATGGCCTTGGGATCCGCAGCGAGGCGCTCCTTGATGGCATCGACCTGTGGCTGCAAAGCTTTGATCTTGCGTTGGTTCGCGAGCATCTTGCGCGACAGGTAAAGTGTGATTGGCAGCAGCGCGAGCCGGGCAAACAGCGCCAGCGCCAGGATTGCCCATCCCATTTCTCCGCCCAGCAATCCAGCAAGGTCAGACATCAAGGCCGCCAGCGATTCATTCATTTTCATTCCAGTTTTGTTCAAGTGCTACGGATTTTACCGAAGAAACAATCCCATAAAACATTGTATTTCAGATGGTTTAGTTCGGTTTTTCGATGCGGCCGAGCTCGCTAACTGGGCCGCACGATAGAAAGCATGAAACAGTCAGCCCTTTACAATATGTCATTAAATTCTCTTGGGCGAACGACATGATCGACATGAATTTACCGTGGTGGGAGTTCATCGTGCGCGGCGCAATCGTGTTTTGCGTCCTGCTGCTGATGGTGCGCGTGTCGGGCCGACGCACGGTGGGCCAGTTCACACCCTTCGACCTGTTGGTGGTGATGCTGCTGTCGGAAGCGGTCTCGGGGTCGCTGACCGGCGGGGATGAATCGCTGTCGGGCGGCCTGATCATTGCAGGAACGCTGATCGCGCTGAACATGGCAGCCTCCTTCCTGAGCGCGCACAGCAAAACCATGTCGGATATGCTTGACGGCACCCCGGTTCTGTTAGGGCGCAACGGCAAAATCTTCAAGGAAGTGCTCAAGAAGTGCAGGCTCTCGGAGACAGAACTCAACGAAGCGCTGCACGAGGCGGACTGCAAGCTGGACGAAATGGAATACGCTTTTCTTGAGGCCGATGGCAACATCACTGTGCAAAAAAAACGCTAGGAAATGCTGGCTTTTCCCATCCATAACGAACTACATGGATCGCGATATCGATGATTTAATCAGTGGGTCCGGACGCAGCACGTTCTCGTAGTTCCCGCACCCTTTTAAATCGGAGAAACTCATGAAACGCTTAGTATCCTGCTTTGCGCTGGCGCTAGCCATGCTCGCATCATCCGCGGTGGTTGCACAGACCACTACCACCTATCGCTCGACCATGAGCGGACCGAGCGAGGCGCCGCCTAACAGCTCGCCGGGCGCCAGCATTGCCACCGTTGTGCTTGACATGGCCGCACTCACGCTACAGGTAAGTGTGCCCTTCATCGACCTGACAGCACCCACCGTCGAAGCGCACCTGCACTGCTGCACACCCGAACCGCTAATTGGCACCGCCGGCGTCGCCATTCCGTTTACCGACTTCCCACTTGGCGTACGCAGTGCCGTCTACGAGCGCACCTTCAACCTGGCCGACCCCAGCACTTACGGTGCGGCTTTCCTGGCTGCCAATGGCGGCACGGCGGAATCGGCGCGCACTGTGCTGCTGGCAGGGATGGCGAACTTCCAGTCGTATCTCAACATTCACACGAGCGCATTTCCACCGGGCGAAATTCGCGGTTTCAATGTGGCCCTGGTGCCCGAACCGTCAACCTGGCTGATGCTGGGAGTCGGTCTGGCGGGGCTCGGCTTTATGGCGCGCCGGCGCGCCCGACCTGGCGCGCGCTTGCAGCCTTAAGGGGCGCTTGCAGCAAGGCGAAGGCGCTGCCTCCATGCTGCGGTGGCCGCTGCCCAGAACGTGGGCAGCGAATCTGCGCTGTGAACCGGCAGGTCCAGCAAAGCTGCTGCATGGAGCAGGACGGCAAGGGCGTTTGCCGCGCCGTCCGGCGCCACCGCCAGCGCGCCGGTCTGCTTGGACAGCTTCTCGCCAAGAGCGTTGCGCACCACCGGCACATGGAGGTAGTGCGGGGTGGGCACGCCGAGCAGCCGTTGCAGGTAGATCTGACGAGGTGTGGAATCGATCAGATCGGCGCCGCGCACCACATGGGTGATGCCCTGCGCCGCGTCATCGACCACGACGGCAAGCTGGTAAGCCCAGTAGCCGTCGGCGCGCTTGAGGACAAAGTCACCGGATTCACTGGCGAGAGCCTGTTCGACATGACCGGCCAGGCGGTCATCGAAGCCAAGCACGTCGGCTCCGCCGTCTGCCTCCGGCACCCGCACGCGCAGACTGCGCATGGAGCGCCCGGGCGCAAGGCCATGGCGGCAGGTGCCGGGGTAAATGGCGGCCCCATCGGGCGCGGTCCCAAGCCGCGAATCGGCAATTTCGCGCCTATTGCACCCGCACGGGTAGGTAAACGCGGCAATTTGGTCAGCGGCTGCCTGGTACAAGTCCAGGCGTTTGCTTTGCCAGACCACCTCGCCGTCCCACTGCATGCCAAGCGTGTGCAGCGTGGCCAGCGCGCCCTCGGCAGCGCCGGCCACGCTACGGCCTTCGTCCACGTCTTCGATGCGGACCAGCCATTGGCCCTGGTGCGCTCTGGCGTCGAGGTAGCTGGCCAGCGCCGCCACCACGGAGCCCATATGCAGGGGGCCGGTCGGAGAAGGTGCGAAACGGCCGACGTAGGTAGCAGATCCCGGTGCTTGTTCTGGTACTGACATGCGTGCTCGAACTTATTTGGAAACGGGCGGCCGGGACTCAAAGTCCTTGATTACTTTTGTCACCTGGTCGCCCACTTCGTTGGGGACCGCGATCGAAAGCTGGTAGTGCTCGATCTCGAAGCCTTTGTCGGTCTTGCGAATCACGCCGCTGGCCTGGCACACCCCCATCTGCGTGTCGAGCAGCTCGTCGAACCAGATGAATTTCTTGTCCGGGGCAAGGTAGACATTGCGCTTGGTCGCCTTGAACGACCATGCCGATTTACGGTCAAAGAAGCGCTTGGACCACGCCTTGAATTGCTCACGATTCCACAGCTCGGTCTTGTCGGTTCCAATGTAGATACCGTGCGGCGCAATCTTGTCGAAGTAAGCCGGACGGGCGTTGGCCGCGTCGTCATGCCACTCGTCGACGAACGCGTTCACCTGCTTTTTCAGTGCCGCATCCGACTCGGCCGACTGTCCCATGGCCACCAAGCTGGTAAAGAGAAGGCAGCATGCTATCAAAAGCTTTTTCATGGTTTTTCCAGTGTCGATAATGTGCGTAGCGATTGTACGCTTGGAAGAAGTGTAACTATTCTTTTCACCTGGTACAAAAGTCAATAAAGTGATTACATTACTTGCTGTCATGCATTTTAGTAAGGGGAGCTCATCGTGCCACGCTTGTTTACCGCCACTGTGTTTTCGGTTGCCATCGGCACAGCGCCCGTCACGCCCCTGACGGCGCAAAGCTTGACCCAGCCCGCGCAAACTGCCCCCGTGGTGCCCGCTGACTGGTCGCTTGAGACCGATCGCGGCGATCCTATTGTGGCCGAAGCGGTCAAGCAAACGGTTGCCGAGATCAAGAGCCACGAGGATGCCGAAGCGTCCGCCACCCGCTACGACACCTACAATGTCTACCGCCACCGCCAGAATGGACAGCAGAAATTCGAGCTGATGTTTATCGACTCCAAAGTGCCAGGTTGCCTGCGCCCGGACGGACTGAAGCGGCAATCGACCCTGATTTTTGGCGGCTTGCTGGCAATTCCCTTCATTGCTGTCGCCGCGCTCCGGGGGAAATGCAACTAAGCCTGTCTTCCTGAGGCCGCATCGGAATATAATCATCATGCAATATGATTATTTTTCACCCAGCCGCTGGAGACCGGCGATGCGCTTTCATAAAGTAGTTGCAACGACGACGATGCTGTTTGCAGCGGGCAGCGCATACGCCGCGTGCACACCGATTCGCCTCGGCTACATCGACCATCACCGCCCGCCCTATTACATGGGCGCAGGGACCGAGCAAACGCCTTCGGGCGCCAGTGTCGACCTGATCCGGCTGATCGCCGCCAGCAGCGGCTGCACCATCACCAGCGTGCGGCTACCCATGCCACGCCTGCGCGCCGCGCTCGAATCGGGCCTGATCGATGCCATGCCGATGGATGCTGGCGACGACGACGCGCAACGTTTCGCGCTACCGAAAACCAAAGACGGCCGCCTGGACCGCGACAAGGCGCTGCGCTTCAATACCGTGGTGTTTGTCCGGACGTCGGACAAGCTGCCCAAGGACACGGATCCGCTGGTCCATTTCAAATCGCACAGGCTTGGGATCAACCAGGGCTCGCCACTGGCCGCGCAATTGCGCCAGCTCGGCTATGCGGTCGATGACGGCGCCATCGACGTCGAGCGCAATATCGAAAAGCTTATCCGCAACCGCATCGACGGATATGGCGCCTCGATGGTGGCCGCAACCGACATGGACGCCGTGATCGCTGCGCGTTTCGGCAAACAGGTGTTTCGCCTGGAAAAGCCGTTACACGTCAATAATATCTGGCTCGCTTTCAGCAAGGCTTACCGCGATCAGAATCCCAAAGAGGTCGAGGCGATGTGGAACTGGGTCGGCACCCATGGCCGCGCGCGTTTTGCCGAAATCGTCAAGCAATACGAGGAAGCAGCAACAGTCCGTTGATCGGCCCCTCGCCCTGCCCCGAAGGCAAAAGGAAACCCATGAAGTCACTGCTTTCCCTCGCTTTGACCCTGGCCCTGACCGGCTGCGCGGCAATGCAGACCGGCGCACCGCTGCCCTCGAATGCGTCAATCGACAGCACAGCCCGGCAACTGATGCAAACGCAGCGCGTCAACGGCCTGGCCCTGGCCGTGATCGACAATGGCCAGGTGGTGCACAGCGCAGCTTACGGCTGGCGTAATGTCGACAAGGCTTTGCCGCTCACGACCGCAAGCATCATGTACGGCGCGTCGCTGACCAAGACAGCATTTGCCTACATGATGCTGCAACTGGTCGACGAAGGCCTGCTGGACCTCGATGCCACCATCGACAAACTGCTGCCGCGCCCCCTGCCGAGCTACCCCGACTACGCCGACTTGGCCAAGGACGAGCGCTGGAAAAAACTCACGCCCCGCATCCTGCTGACCCACAGCACGGGCTTTGCCAATTTCCGCTGGCTGGAAGCCGACAAAAAGTTGCGCTTTCATTTTGAACCAGGCCAGCGCTACGGCTATTCGGGCGAAGGATTTTATCTGCTGCAGCTGATAGTCGAGAGCGGCCTGGGCCTGGACGCCGGCAAGGAGATGCAGCGCCGTGTGTTTGATCGCTTCAATATGCCCAACACAAGCATGAAATGGCGTCCCGACTTTAACGCCAACCTGGCCGACGGCTATGGCATCGACGGCAAGTTCGAGCCACATGACGAACGCAGCCGGGTCAGCGCCGCCGGTTCCATGGACACCAGCATTGCCGACCAGGCCAATATGTGGGCCGGCATCGTGCGCGGCGATGGACTGAGCAAAGCCTCCCGCGCCAGCCTGGTGAAAGCGCAACTGCCGATTGTGGCGACCAATCAGTTTCCTACTCTGGTCGGCAAGGCAGACCCGAGAAATGCCGAAATTGGCCTGGCGGCCGGTCTCGGCCTGGTCACTTTCACCGACAAGACGGGCCCGGCCTGGTTCAAAGGGGGCCACAACGACTTCACCGGCAATATGGTGGTCTGCCTGGAGCAGCGCCAGCGCTGCGTCGTGATGCTGGCCAACGATGTGCGCGCCGAGCGCATTTACCCTGCCTTGGTGCGCGCCATCCTGGGCGACACGGCCATGCCATGGCGCTGGGAATATGGCTGGGCCGATACGGCACCGCGCTGATCCCTGCGCGATGCCACACTGCCCCGCCGTCCGCAGTGACGACGGGAGCACAAGTAGCTGCGGCTAGCGCAACGTCATCGCATTCTTGATTGCGACGCAGCGCGCCGCCTGCTCATGCTTATCCTTGAGCGCGCGCGTCGCGCCGGCCGACAAGTCCTGGTAGCTGGCGATGGCCTTTTCAAGGCGCGCCACATTGGCGGCCGTGCAGGTGGCCGGAATCATCGATGCGGCATACGAACGCATGAAGACGGGCGTGCTGGCCTTGTCGATTGCGGGCAACTTGGCCAGGCGCTGCTCGGCGCTTGCTTCGGCCAGGTCCATCTGCTCCACCGGAAACAGGCTACCCATCGCCACGCGCAGCTTCGGAAACGGCGTGCTGGTTTTGGGATCGTCAATTTGCGCCAGCCACTCTGCCTTGACGGCAGGATCGGGCCGGATCACGCGGGCGCGCAGTGCCGATGACTGGCCGCTGTCGGACTTGTCGCGCGCCAGTTCGGCTGCCACCAGGGCATCGCTATTCGGGTGATCGAAGCGATTCAAGACCGTGATCAGCTGCCAACGCAGATCCTGGCCGATTGGCAGGCCCTTGATGACCGTCGCGCCGGACAGGATCGACGCCACCTTGTCCAG
This sequence comes from Pseudomonadota bacterium, assembly GCA_040385745.1. GTDB lineage: Bacteria > Pseudomonadota > Gammaproteobacteria > Burkholderiales > Burkholderiaceae_D > Telluria_A. The sequence continues at coordinate 3,458 of JAZKGU010000017.1, read as the reverse complement.
ACCCGGCTTGTCGATCGCCACGCTCAGGTAGAGATCGAACCAGCGCCGCATAAAGTCGCTATTGCCATTGCTGGCTTCGATACCCTGCCAGGCAATCTGCTGCAGCTGCGTCATGGTTCGGGCCCGATACTCGGCCGTCTCGGGCATCGACTTCAGATAAGAGACACCGGCCTCCAATTTTCTGATGGCGTCGCCCAGCAGGGTGTAGTCCTTCTCGGCGCCCACATTGGCCATGGCCGTCTGCATGAATTCGTTAAGCGGGTACTTTGCCGCGCGCACGCCGTCCCACAGGCTTTGCCACAGCATGGTGCGCAGCAGCGTGTCGTCCACCGTGCCCAGCGCCTTGCCGGCGGTGGCAAACGAGGCCTGGTCCAGTTCGACCATGGCGAAGCCCCAGTCCTGGTAGTTTGGATAGACCAGCGCCGGGCAAGCGCGCCCTACCAGCGCGCCTACCCTGGTGCTGGCGCCCTTGTAGGTGACCGGAACCGCCTTGTCGAGCACCAGCCTGCCGCCCTTCATGGCAAACGTGGCGACCTGCACGCGCTGCTCGCGCAGGGTCGGCTTGCCCGGAGCGGCCGGCCGCTGTTGCAGCGTGACGCTGGCGATTTTGCCGCCGCGACAGCTGTAGTCAGCCGCGATAGTATTTACTCCTTCGGTATACAGCCACTGCTGCGTCCAGCCAGTCAGGTCGCGCCCGGCGGCCTTGCCCAATTCACCGATAAAGTCATCGAGCCTGGCGTTGCGCCACTGGTACTTGACCAGGTAGTTGTGCACGCCCTTGCGGAATACTTCGTTCCCGAGCAAATGGCGCAGCTGCTTGAGGGTGGACGCCCCTTTCGAGTACGTGATCGCGTCAATATTGTCGAAGGCATTCGCGGTTGATGGCACGGCCACTTCGATCGGATGGCTAGCCGGCCCCGTATCCTGCAGGTAGGCGCCCTGCTTGTCGCTAGCGTAGAACGACTGCCAGTTGTTCTTGAACTCTGTTGCTTCGCCCAACGCCAGGGTGGCCATGAAGGCGGCGAAGCTTTCGTTGAGCCACAACCCGTTCCACCAATCCATGGTGACCATATTGCCAAACCACTGGTGCGCCATTTCGTGCAGGATGACTTTGGCCAGTCGTTCGCGCTGCGCAGCTGTCATCGGGCCGCTCGGGACATAGTTGCGTTCGGCGAAAGTGATCGCAGCGGCATTCTCCATCGCGCCGTACAGGAAGTCTGGGACGATGATGCTGTCGTATTTTTTGAACGGATAAGGCAAGCCGAAATAGTCGTCGAAGTAGACCAGGCCGGCCTTGGTGTATTTGAACCAGTCGGCCGCGTTGACCTGGGCAGCAAGCGACTGGCGCGCGAACAGGCGCATCGGATACTTGGCGCTATAGTCTTCCCACACCTTGTACGGGCCGGCGTGCAGTGAAAAATTGTAGGCGCTCAGGAGTTGCGTGGTCGGGAAGGTCCAGCGGCGGGTGGCGCCGTTGTCGTCGATCTTCGTTTCGCGCATGGTGGAAATCACCTGCCAGTCAGCGGGCGCAGTCACGCTCATGGTATATGTCGCCTTCAGGTCGGGCTGGTCGAACAGCGCGAACATCTGGTTGGCGGCGGCCGGTTCGAAATGCGAATAGGTGTACACGCGGCCGTCGACCGGATCGACCATGCGGTGCAGTCCCTCGCCGTTGGTGCTATGCGGGCGCGTGTAGCTGACGCTCACTGTATTGCGCCCAGCGATCAGGTCCTTGGCGGCAAGCGTGATAAACCAGTTGTTGTACTGCGGCGCGAGCGTTTTGCCATTGACGCTGAGCGCCGTGATGGTGCCCTTGTTCAGGTCGATCGTCAGCGGCGCGGCAGTGTCCTTCAGGTCGAACACGATGCTGCTGGTGCCGCTGAAGCTTTCCTTGCCGCTCAACTCGAACGCCAGCGTATAGGCAACGTTCGATACGCGTGCGGAGCGCTTCTTCGCTTCCTCGCGCGACAGATAGGCGTTCTCGGCGCGCGCGCCACTGGCCAGCGCCGCATCCGCGGACGCGGGCGCTATGGCATGAGCGACTACAGGGACGAACAGTGCGCCGCATACAGTGGCGAGGGTCAATACGCGTGGTGCCAGCAGTTTCATACAGTCTCCGTGATTTTTTATCACGCGACAATATCACCCTTGCGCTATCGATTGTTTAAAATTTCTGAGCCAAACTTCCAGGCGTAAAAAAAGCGAGCCATCGGCTCGCTTCTTGTTGCACTGCTTGCAGCTTAACGCGTGTTGAGCGGCTTGACTTCGCGCGTTGGCGAACCGACGAACAGCTGGCGCGGACGGCCGATCTTTTGCTCCGGATCGGAGATCATCTCGTTCCACTGGGCGATCCAGCCGATGGTACGGGCCATCGCGAAAATACCGGTGAACAGCGACACAGGAATGCCCAGCGCCGACTGCACGATACCCGAGTAGAAGTCGACGTTCGGGTACAGCTTGCGCGACACGAAGTATTCGTCTTCCAGGGCGATCTTCTCGAGCGCCATGGCGAGCTTGAACAGCGGGTCGTCCTGCAGGCCCAGTTCGTTCAGCACTTCGTGGCAGGTTTCGCGCATCAGCTTGGCGCGCGGGTCGAAGTTCTTGTAGACGCGGTGACCGAAGCCCATCAGCTTGACGCCGGAGTTCTTGTCTTTTACTTTGGCGATGAACTCGGGGATCTTGTCGACGGTGCCGATTTCCTTGAGCATATTGAGTGCCGCTTCGTTGGCGCCGCCGTGCGCCGGGCCCCACAGGCAGGCGATACCGGCAGCGATACAGGCAAACGGGTTGGCGCCCGAGGAGCCAGCCAGGCGAACGGTCGAAGTTGAAGCGTTCTGTTCGTGGTCGGCGTGCAGGATCAGAATGCGGTCGAGCGCACGCACCAGCACTGGATTGATCACGTATTCTTCGCACGGATTGCCGAACATCATGCGCATGAAGTTCGCGCTGTACGACAGGTCGTTGCGTGGATACACGAACGGCTGGCCGATCGAATACTTGTACGACATGGCGACCAGGGTCGGCATCTTGGCGATCAGGCGGATGGCCGACACTTCGCGGTGATGCGGGTCGTTGATGTCGAGCGAGTCGTGGTAGAACGAGGCCAGCGCGCCGACGGTGCCGACCAGCACCGACATCGGGTGCGCGTCACGGCGGAAGCCGCGGAAGAAGAATTGCATCTGCTCGTGCACCATCGTGTGCTTGGTCACGGTGTCGCTGAACTTCTGGCCTTCAGCCGCGTTCGGCAGTTCGCCGTTCAGCAGCAGGTAGCAGGTTTCCAGGAAGTCGCAATTGACGGCCAGCTGCTCGATCGGATAGCCGCGATACAGCAGCTCGCCCTTGTCGCCGTCGATGTAGGTGATCGACGAGTTACAGGCTGCGGTCGACATGAAGCCGGGATCGTAGGTGAACTTGCCGGTCTGGGCGTACAGCTTGCGGATGTCGATGACGTCCGGGCC
>JAZKGU010000016.1:0-55394 GCA_040385745.1 Pseudomonadota bacterium | reverse complement strand
ACCGTAGCAACCGCTACGGTCGGGCTCGTGTGCAAATGGAGGACCTGACCCTCGCTCTCTCACGGATAGGATTGATCATGCTGCACCGCGTTGGCGCCATCGTGCTTGGACTGTGTTTTGTCGCGCTGGGCGCTCTTGTTCTGTCCGACAGTTCCCTGAGCGGCGACGGCTATGAATATGTGCTGACCATGCACGCTCTGTGGCAGCATGGCTCGCCCAACATCACCCCGGCGGACGTGGAAAGCCTGCGCCAGGGCGCGGCCAAGGTGCCGTTCTACGGCGCCACCCTGGGCGATTTGATGCCCATCATCCAGGAGCACCTGCGCGCGCCGCATCTGTCGCCGGCGTTCGCCTACACCATCTATCCCGGGCTGAACGGGCAGTTCTACGGCATCCATTTCGGCTTGTATTCGTTGCTGGCGGTGCCGCTGTACGCGCTGCTGCCGGCGTTTCCGCACTATGCGCTCAGCCTGCTCAACCTGGCCTGCAGCGCCGCCGTCTACTTTTACCTGCGGCGCGTGCTGCCGGAGCGGCCCGTACTGCCCTTCGTCCTGTTCATGGTGTCGGGCACCACCTTTTACCTGCACTGGATGGGCCCGGAAGTGCTGACGGCCAGCTGCCTGCTGGTGGCCAGCATCGCACTGCTGCGCGGGCAGGCCGGATTGGCGATTCTGCTCGCGGGCGTGGCAGCCAGCCAGAATCCGCCCCTGGTCATGATGATGCCGGTGGCGCTGGCCTACCGCTTCATGCTGCACAAGTATCCGCAGCTGCTGTGGCCGGGCAGCACGGCGTCCAGTTCGCTGGGCAGCGAGCTGCTGCTGGCGGGGCTGGGCCTGCTGTTCGCGCTCGCCCCGTTCGCCTTTTCGCAGTATGTGTTCGGCGTGCCCAGCGTGATCGCGCGCGACTTCAATGATGCCGGGCTGATTTCCGCTGCGCGCCTGGCCTCGCTGTTTTTTGACCTGAACCAGGGCATGCTGATCGGCGTTCCCGGTTTGCTGCTCACGCTGGTGCTGGGCGTGCTGCTGGTGCCGGCGCAGGCGAAGCGGGCCTGGCTGACCGTGCTGGCGGTGGCCAGTGCGGCTTTATTGCTGATGGCCGTGCCGACCCTGAGCGCGCTGAACTGGAATTCGGGCGGTGTGGTCATGACGCGCTATAGCTATTGGCTAGGCATGCCCTTGCTGGCTGCCAGCTTGCTGGCGGCGCGCCTGAGCACGCCGCGCAGGGGCACGCTGATCTTGCTGAGCGGGGTGGCGCTGCAGGCGCTGCTGCTGGTTAGCACGGGGCTGTTGGGCGGCAAGACCATCTTTATCGAACACAGCTTGCCGGCGCGCGTGGCGCTCACGCATTTTCCGACGCTCTACAACCCGGAGCCTGAAATTTTTCATGCGCGTAATCAGCGCCATGTGACGCTGCCGCTGCCGCTTGAGGGATTTTCGGTGTTCGCGGTCGATGGGCAGCCGCGCAAGATCATGCGGCATGGCTCGAATCAGCTGGCGCCGGCCGGATTGTGTCCGGCGGGGGGGCGATTGATGGGGGCTGATGTGCGGGTTGGGAGTAGGGGGTGGGAGTATTTACATGCACCTTTTACTTGTGGTAAGGCGCAGTAAGCAGAGCAAGGTAGATGCTCTGCGCCGAGGTGCTATGGGCCCTCGCCTTCGCGAGGGAGACGGTTTTGAGGGTAGTAGGAGGCGCAACTTCACTGGTTCACTCGGCGGGGTGTTGTTTCACGGGCATGAAAGTTAAATTTTTGCTTACTGGATGGCGTTCCTGTTGATTGCCGCTTGGTAATTTTGAATCTTGGATGTAGAGTGAAAGTGCACAGTCGCTGGTGCGCATATCGTTGTCGTACCGTTCTGTGCCTTTTTAGGAGGCGTCCATGAATTCGATCTCTCGTAGCGTTCTGTTTCTTGCTGTGAGTCTATTTGCCCTCGGCGCCCAGGCGCAGCCCTTCAATTGCAAGACCCAGGCGGCCAAGCTGTCCACTGAATCGGGCAAGGCGGTGCGCTGCTTTTGCGGCGCCGACCTCGATAATGTGAGCGTCACGCTGCCCAAAGGCTTGAAGGTGGCGGGCGTGTGCGGTCTGGCCGATCCGCGGGGTGTACCGATCGACCTGGAAAGCCAGAAAGTGTCGCTCGATGTGGGAGTCAAGAAGGCCTATCCCAACGGCACTATCTACCTGTCCGGTGCGATTGCCCTGGAGGGGGTGGTGACCACCAACCCGAGCGAGGCCGGCGACATGTGGTTTGAAAGCAAGCCCCTGGTATCGACGTCGGAATTTGTCACCAAGCATTTGGCCAGCAACATCCGGCTTGGAGAAGACGACTACCGCGCGTTCAAGGCGCCCAAGCAGGAATTGCTGACCCCGATGTGCTTCAAGGCTCCTGCATCGATCACCGCGAACGATCTGGAAGTGACCCTGACGCCCAAGGGCAAAAGTTCGGCAGTGGCCAGGCGTATCGATGTCAGGAAGGTAGCGCGCTTCCTGAAATGCGACCCCAATAGCCAGCGCCTGGTGGCCCCGTAAGCAGCTGATAAACATGTAATATTGGCATCGTTCTCAAAGATTGACCTTGCTAAATCCGAGGCCAGATAGTACTGTATATTCATACAGTACTTTTCCCTGGCCTCATCATGACTACCCCACAATCCCTGGCTCCTCCGGAGTCCTTGCACCCTTCACTCTGGCGCGCTTCGCAGCTGGCCCATTCGAGCGCGCGTTGCGTTGATACCGGGCATGGCGTGCTCTCGCCCCAGCTGCCCGGGGGCGGCTGGCCCACCGGCACCCTGATCGATTTACTGGTCCAGCAACACGGCATCGGTGAGATGCGTCTGCTGCGCCCGGCCCTGGCCAGCGTGGCCAAGCGCCGCATCGTGCTGCTGCAGCCGCCTCATCCGCCGCAGGCGCTGGCGCTGGCCGCGCTCGGCCTCAAGCCGTCCCAGCTGATCTGGATCCGCAGCAGCCGCAGCAACGATGCCTTGTGGGCCGCCGAGCAGGTGCTGCGCAGCGGCAGTTGCGGGGCCTTGCTGTTCTGGCAGAACCACGCGCGTGGCGAAACGCTGCGCCGCCTGCACCTGGCCGCGCAGGCCGGCGAAACCCTGTTTTTCATGCTGCGCCCGCTCGCGGCGGCCCAGGATTCCTCGCCCGCGCCGCTGCGCCTGTCCTTGCGCCCGGCCGTGGGCGGCATCGAGATCGGTTTCGTCAAACGCCGGGGGCCGCAGCGCGACGCGCCGCTGTTCCTGCCACTCACCCCTACTTTACTGCAGCGCCATGCGACTTTGGATCGGGCTCCATCTGCCCCAGCTCCCGCTCGAAGTGTTCGCCCCGAACTGGTCAGCTGACAATGGCAGCGTGGTGCTCGAGCAGGAGCGGGTGCTGGCCCTGTCGGCGCTGGCGCGCGCTGCCGGGGTGCAGCCGGGTCTGCGCCGCGGCGGCGTGCTCATGCTCATGCCCGAGGCGCGCCTGCACGAACGTTCGCCCGAGCGCGAAGCCGAGGCCCTGCACGCGGTAGCCATGGCGCTGCTGCAATACACGCCGCTGGTGGCCCAGGCCGAGGAATCGACGCTGCTCATGGACGTGGGCGCCAGCCTGCGCCTGTTCGGCGGGGTACGCGCCCTGTGCGCGCGCATTCGCGCCAGCCTGGGCGCGCTGGGCTTTAGCGGCGTGCTCAGTTGCGCGCCCACCGCGCGCGGGGCCTGGCTGCTGGCGCGCCAGCAGGGCGGGCGCAGCCTGCGCATGCCTTCGCTGGTGCGGCGCCTGGATCGCCAGCCAGCCGGCTTGCTGCCGCCGGGGCGCGCCTTTGCCGGCTGGTTCGACGGCATCGGCTGCTTTACCCTGGGCGACATGCGGCGCCTCCCGCGTCCCGGCCTGCAGCGGCGCTGCGGCAGGGCGCTGCTCGACATGCTCGATGCAGCCTATGGCATGACGCCCGAATTGTTCGACTGGATCGAAGCGCCCACCGTGTTTCGGGCCAAGCTGGAGCTGTTTGACCGGGTTGAAAACGCCGAGGCCCTGCTGCATGGCGCCCACCGTTTGCTGCTGCAGATGACAGGGTGGTTGTGCGCCCATCAGCTGGCGGTCGAGCGCATCGTGCTGCAGCTCGAACACGAACGGGGCCGGGTGGCGCGTCCCCCCACCTTTATCGAAATCGTGCTGGCCGATCCCACCTGGCGCGACGAGCATCTGGTGCGCCTGCTCAAGGAGCGCCTGGGCAAGGTGGAACTGGAGGCGCCGGTGATCGGCCTGTGCCTTGAGGCGCCCCAGGTGCAGCCCATGGAGCCGCCCAGCGAATCGCTGTTTCCCGAGCCGGGCGGCAGCGAGGATGACCAGCTGCGTCTGTTTGAATTGCTGGTGGCGCGCATGGGGGCGGACAATGTGCTGCAGGCCGCGCCGCAGGCGGACTACCGGCCCGAGGCGGCCAATCTGTGGGTGCCGGTGCAAAAGAAAATTCGGGCCGGGGCCATGCAGGCGCAGATGCCGCCCGATGTGCTCAGCCTGCCGCGTCCGACCTGGTTGCTGGCCAAGCCGATCGCCTTGTTGATGCGCGATCACCGGCCGTTTTATGGCTCGCCCTTGCGCATGGCATCGAGTCCGGAACGCATCGAGGCAGGCTGGTGGAGCCAGTCGCAAACGCGCGATTATTTCATCGCCGAAGGGCAGGACCATGCACATTATTGGGTGTACCGGGAGCGCATCGTGGGCGCGCTGGAAGAAGCGCAGCCACGCTGGTTTTTGCATGGTTTGTTTGGCTAAGGCATGTGGTCAGCCGTCAACGGGGAGGGCAGCAGCCCGTCCGGCTCCGTCGTGCATCCTGTCTCATTTCGACGTCTCGAATTGTCTCGTTTTGTCTTATTTGAACTCATCGATTTATTGCTGGTCTAATTTGAAGAGAACGAAACAAAATTAGACAAATCGAGGCGCGAAATGAGACACGATGCACGAGGGGACGGCAGGGGCACTGACACCCCCGCGCTCGCAAGCGAGCCCAGCTGCGGCTACCTGTGGAAAACGCTATTTCTGCCCGACGGCACGCAGCTGCGCATGACCGTGTCGCACCACACTTACCATGCGCGCGTGGTGGGCGATCACATTATGTATGAAGGGCGCAGCGTAACCCCGCGCGGGCTCACACTGGCCATCGCCGGGGAAGGGCGCAATGCCTGGCGCGACCTGTGGATCCGCTTTCCCGGCGCAGCCCACTGGAAGGGCGCCAACCGCTGCCGTATCGAAGCGCAGAACGTGGAGCACCCCATACAGCTTTCGCCTGCCGAGAGCATGCGTCTGGCCGCCGCCGCACTGACCGAAGCGCTCGCTGCCGCCCTTGCGCTCTCCAAACAAGGCATCCCGGCGCATGGCGGGCAGCAGGATCGGCGAGTCGAGCGCCATCGCCGCGAAAGCGACTTCCTGGGCGACGCCTGCGCTTTCGACTAATTTTCGCCTGGGCAGCACATGCATGTCCGCGGCGGCTGTATGGCATCATGTGCCATTCAAGCCAAAAGCGAGCCCTCATGCACAGCGAACGCAAAGAATTTCCCGGCGCCGAAGGCCAGCTGCTGGCCGGCCGCCTCGATTCCCCCGCAGGCCCGATCCGCGCCTATGCGCTGTTCGCGCACTGCTTCACCTGCACCAAGGATGTGTTCGCAGCCAGCCGCATTGCGCGCGGCCTGACCCAGCACGGCATCGCGGTGCTGCGCTTCGACTTTACCGGCCTGGGCGCCAGCGAGGGCGACTTTGCCAACACCAATTTTTCATCCAACGTGCAGGATCTGGTCGCGGCCGCCAATTACATGGCGACCCACCTGGCGGCGCCGTCGCTGCTGATCGGACATAGCCTGGGTGGCGCTGCCGTGCTGGCGGCGGCCGGGGATATCGACAGTATCAAGGCCGTGGTCACATTGGCCGCGCCAAGCGATCCCTCGCACGTTTCCGGCTTGTTCGGCGAGCACCTGTCCACCATCGAATCGGCTGGCGAAGCCCGCGTGCAACTGGCCGGGCGCCCGTTCCTGATCAAACGCCAGTTCCTGCTCGACGCGGCCGAACAGAACCTCAACGAAAAAACCGCGCACCTGCGGCGCGCCCTGATGGTGATGCATTCGCCGCACGACAGCACGGTCGACATCAGCAACGCCCTGCACATCTTCAAGGCGGCCAAGCATCCGAAAACCTTTGTATCGCTCGATCACGCCGACCATCTGCTCACGCGCCAGGAAGACGCCGAATGGGTGGCCGGCATGATCGCGGCCTGGAGCGCGCGCTACGTCTGAGTTGGCGTGGGCGGGTGGGCCGGCTTGTGTTTTTTAAGTAGCGACAGGATGATGAAGGCAAACAGCGCGCTGACCACGGCAGTGCCTTCCCTGCCCATGCCGGCGGCAATGCCCACCGCAGCGGTGAGCCAGATGCTGGCCGCCGTCGTCAATCCGACAATCTGATTTTCGTCCTGCAGCTTGAGGATGGCGCCGGCGCCCAGAAAGCCGATTCCGGCCGTCACGCCTTGCAGCACGCGCGACAGGTCGGTCAGTTCCATGCCGGCCTGCAGGGGAATGAGCACGAACAACGCGCAGCCGAGCGACACCAGCATATGGGTGCGCAAGCCTGCCGAAGCGCCGATTGATTCGCGCTGGTAACCCAGCAGGCCGCCCAGCAGCACGGCCACCAGCAGCCGCACAATCAGGCGCGTGATGTCTTCGGCATTGCCTAGATCAGAAAACTCCTGCTGAATTGTCAGCCACACTCTTTCCCACCACACGATAGTTTCCCGACATTAAACAAAGTGACATGATGACAGGAAACGAACCAGAGGGACGCACACGCAGCTGCACCCGGTTTACTCGTCGTCGAACTCTTCAGCCAGATTCTTCCAGCCCTTGAGCTTGGCAAAGGCGGAAAATTCTTCGGGTGCCTCCAGCACGATCAGCTTGCGGTCCTGCAGGCCAGGATCGCTGTGGCTGAAATTGGGTCCCACATAACCCAGGGCGCGCAGACGGTCGATGATGGCGTTGACCAGCTTGCTGTCCTTGTACAGACCCGGCTCGACGGCAGCGGCAAAGTCGACGTACACGTCAATAATCCCGTAGCCCTCGTCAAAGATGCGGATCGCCTTGATGTCGTGGGAACGGCCTGTGCTGTCACTGGCCTTGAACGGGCCGCTCAGCTGGATGTCGGTATCGGTTGTCATGGTGGCAGCATAGCATCAACCCCTGGCGTGCGTATCTGGCAGGCCGATTCGTGCGCGTCGCCAGTGGCGGCGAATTTTTTTTATTTTCTGCAAAAAATATCGAATTTTTTTCGCTCCATTGGGCAAAAAATCGTATTTTTCAAGCCCTTGAAAACCTTGTTGAACACCCTAGATTGGTACCAGCGGATGCTCCTCGGAGGTCCGCCAACTTATCGCTTAACTTTTACAAGGATATGAATCATGCGTACTTTTGACCTGACTCCCCTCTATCGTTCCGCTATCGGTTTCGACCGTCTGGCCAATATGCTCGAAGCCCAGCGCGCCGACGCCCAGCCCAGCTATCCTCCTTACAATATCGAACTGGTCAGTGAAGACAAGTACCGTATTGTGATGGCGCTGGCCGGCTTCGACCGTTCCGAAATCGAGATTGTTGCCGAGCGCGACAGCCTGCATGTCAGCGGCCGCAAGCAGAAGGACGAGCAGCAGCGCACCTTCCTGCACCGCGGCATCGCGGCGCGCGATTTCGAGCAGCGCTTCCAGCTCGCCAACCACGTCAAAGTCACCACTGCCAATTTCGATAACGGCATGCTGACCATCGACCTGGTGCGCGAAGTACCGGAAGCCCTCAAGCCGCGCAAGATTGCAATCGACGGCGGCAACGGCGCCACCAGCAACGTGCAGACGCTGGAGCAACGCCAGGCTGCGTAAGCCGGTAGGCTAGCGAGGAAACGACGGGGCGCCCGCTTGCAAGGGGCGCCCCGTCCCGCGTGCGCCTGCCTCCAGCAAGAAGCGAACCCGTCTTCGCGCGAAACTAGAAGAGCAGCAGAGAAGCCGTCTCCCCCGCGAAGGCGGGGGCCTATAGCGCATCAACATTGAGTTGTCGCACTATCGGCCATGCCGCCGATTACGTCTTCCCCGCGAAGGCGGGGACCCATAGCGCATCAACACAGAGTTGTCGCACTATCGGCCCTGCCGCCGATTACGTCCTCCCCGCGAAGGCGGGGACCCATAGCGCGCCAACACGGAGTTAGCGTGCTATAGGCCCCCGCCTTCGCGGGGGAGACGGCGATCTAAGACGGCGCAAGCGGTAAGCAAAAAATTTACACCAACCCATTGTTAAGCAAACCCTAAGTCTGCTACTGCATTATTCAAACACCAGCTCAACCCTTTCCATACAGGAGTAAGTCATGCATAACGAAGGTGCCGTCACTGCCATCACCGCTAAGCGACTCACGCTCGCCCTCATTGCCGCCGGTGCAATTGGCGGGGCGGTTGGTGCAATCACCGTCAACCATAACAATGCCACCGCGCAGGCCAGCCCGGCCCCGGTGGCGGCCGCCAGCGTGGCCACGGCAGCACCGGCGCTCGCAGCCGTGCCAGCCGCCGCCCCGGCGCCCGTGGCTGCCGGCGTGACCTTGCCCGACTTCACCGCCATCGTCTCGCGCAACGGCCCGGCCGTGGTCAACATTCGCGTCACCGGCAGCACCAAGACCGCAGCCACCCAGCGCGGCATGCCCCAGTTCGAGGATGGCGATCCTTTCATGGAATTTTTCCGTCGCTTCCAGGGCCCGCAAAATCCGCGCGCCCAACGCGACAGGCCCGTTTTTGGCGCCGGTTCCGGGTTCATCATCAGCCCGGACGGTGTCATCCTGACCAACGCCCACGTGGTGCGCGACGCCAAGGAAGTCACGGTCAAGCTGCAGGACCGCCGCGAATACCGCGCCAAGGTGCTCGGCTCGGACCCCAAGACCGACGTGGCAGTGCTCAAGATCGAAGCGAAGAATCTGCCGGTAGTGCCGGTGGGCCGCTCGAGCGACCTCAAGGTCGGTGAGTGGGTGCTGGCGATCGGTTCGCCCTTTGGCCTGGATAGCTCGGTGACGGCCGGCGTGGTCAGCGCCAAGGGCCGCTCGCTGCCCGACGACAGCAATGTGCCCTTCATCCAGACCGACGTTGCAGTCAACCCCGGCAACTCGGGCGGCCCGCTGTTCAACACCAAGGGCGAAGTCATCGGCATCAATTCGCAAATTTACAGCCAGACCGGCGGCTACATGGGCCTGTCGTTCGCCATTCCGATCGACGTGGCCTTCCGCATCAAGGACCAGATCGTGGCCACCGGCAAGGTGCAGCATGCCAAGCTGGGCGTGACGATCCAGGAAGTGAACCAGGGCTTTGCCGATTCCTTCAAACTCGACTCGGTCGAGGGCGCGCTGGTGTCGAACGTGGAAAAGGGCGGCGCTGCAGACAAGGCCGGCATTAAGCCGGGCGACATCGTGCGCAAGCTCGACGGCCAGCCGATCGTGCAGTCGGGTGATTTGCCGGCGATGCTGAGCCTGGCCAAGCCGGGCGACCGGGTCAATCTGGAAGTGTGGCGCGACGGCAAAATCGTGCGTCTGGATGCGCGCCTTGCCAACGCCAGCGACAAGGCCGAGGATAGCGAGCGTCCCGAAGTAGCCAGCGCCGACAGTTCGTCCAGGCTGGGCCTGGCGCTGCGTCCGCTCGAGCCCATCGAAAAACGCCAGTCCGGCATCGGCTCGGGCCTCGTCATCGAAGACGCGGGCGGCGCGGCCCTGAACGCCGGGGTACAGCCGGGTGACGTATTATTGTCGATAAATGGACGCGCCGTGAACTCGGTAGGCGAGGTGCGCGATGTGGTGGGCAAGTCGAGCAAGTCGGTAGCTCTGCTGATCCAGCGCGGCAATAACAAGATTTTCATCCCGGTGCGCATAGGCTGATAGCCAGCCGCGCCGCCGGCTGATCGAGATGCGAGGATGGAATGCGGCTATTGTTGGTGGAAGACGATACGATGATCGGCGAAGTGGTGCTCGACCTGTTGCGGGCCGAGCACTACGCCGTCGACTGGGTCAAGGATGGGGAGATGGCCGACACGGCGCTGCGCCAGTCGCAGAGCTACGACCTGGTCCTGCTTGACCTGGGCTTGCCGCGCAAAGATGGCCTAGACGTCCTGCGCGCCATGCGCGCGCGCAAGGACCGCACCCCGGTCTTGGTGGCCACCGCGCGCGACGCGGTCGAGCAGCGCATCGCCGGCCTTGACGCCGGCGCCGACGACTACGTCCTCAAACCTTACGACCTCGACGAATTGCTGGCGCGCATCCGCGCCTTGCTGCGGCGCGCCGTCGGCCGCGCCGAGCCGGTGTTCCAGTACAAGAGCATTTCCATCAATCCGGCCACGCGCGAAGTGCAGGTCGACAGCAGCGCCGTGACCCTGTCCGCGCGCGAATGGGCCGTGCTTGAGGCGCTCATTGCGCGTCCCGGCGCGGTGCTCTCGCGCCTGCAGCTGGAAGAAAAACTGTATAGCTGGCGCGACGAAGTGAGCAGCAATGCGGTGGAAGTCTATATCCACGGCCTGCGCAAGAAACTGGGCAGCGATTTGATCCAGAACGTGCGCGGGGTCGGCTACATGGTGCCGAAACAATGATGGTCTCCCATTCCCTGCGCGGGCGCCTGCTGTGGTTTCTGCTCGCCGCAATCAGCATCGCCGCCGTGGCCCAGGCTTCGATCGCCTACCGCACGGCGCTGGCCAACACCGACCAGATCTTTGACTACCACATGCAGCAGATGGCCCTGGCCCTGCGCTCGAGCGCGCCGTTGGCCAATGCCGAAGCTGCCAACAGCATCGAGGCCGAGGCCGAGAACAATGAGCTGATGGTGCAGGTCTGGACGCCGGACGGGGTGCAGGTATTCCGCACCGTCTCGCGCACGCGCCTGCCGCAGCACGCAGTGCTGGGCTTTTCCAACGTCAACGCCAACAACACCACCTACCGGGTGTTCTCGGTTCAGACCAGCACCCAGACTCTGCAGGTGGCCCAAGACATGGCGGTGCGCCGCAATATGGCCAGCAATATGGCGCTGCGCACGGTCGGCCCGATCGCCATCATGATGCCGATCCTGATGCTGGTGGTGTGGTGGGTGGTGAGCGGCTCGCTGCAGCCCGTGGCGCGGGTGCGTTCGCAGGTGGCGGCGCGCCAGGCCGACGATCTCTCGCCGGTGTCCGAAGCCGGGCTGCCCGACGAAGTGCTGCCGCTGGTGCAGGAGCTCAATTTGCTGTTCGGGCGCGTCAAGACTGCCTTCGACGCCCAGCAAAATTTCGTCGCCAACGCGGCCCATGAACTGCGCACCCCGCTGGCCGCGCTCAAGCTGCAAGCCCTGAGCCTGGAGCGCGCCGACAGCGGCGACGCGCGCGAGGTCGCCATCGGCCGGCTTACCGCCGGCATCGAACGCGCCACGCGCCTGGTGGAACAGTTGCTGGTGCTGGCGCGCCAGGAAGCCAATGCCGCTTCGGTGGAGCAGCTCAATCTCACCGAACTGGCGCGCCGCAACGTGGCCGAGCTGGCCGCGCTGGCCAGCGCCAAAGGACTCGACCTGGGCCTGCAGCGCGCCGACGAGGCGCAGGTGGCAGGCCAGCCGGACGCGCTCAACATCCTGCTGCGCAACCTGGTCGACAACGCCATCAAATACACCCCGGCGGGCGGCACGGTCGATGTGAGCGTGCTGGCCGGCGAGCAGGGCGCCACGCTGGTGGTGGAAGACAGCGGCCCCGGCATCCCCGAAGAAGAACGCGAGCGCGTGTTTGACCGCTTCTACCGCATCCCGGGCAGCGAGGCCAGCGGCAGTGGCCTGGGCCTGGCCATCATCAGCGCGATTGCCGAACGCCACAAAGCCACGCTCACGCTAGGCCAGTCCGAACGCCTGGGCGGCCTCAGCGTCCGCCTCAATTTCCCGCCAGCCTGATGTCTTGGAATAAAAGCTTGAAATGGAGCTGGAAAAAAGAAGCCGTCTCCCCCGCGAAGGCGGGGGCCTATAGCACGCCAACTCAGAGTTAGTGCGCTATAGGCCCCCGCCTTCGCGGGGGAGACGCCGATGTGCTTTCTCCGAAGCGCCACAGCGTCCTGACCAAACAAGAACGACACTGTGAATGGAACGGGGTAGAACCCCTTACTTGCTCAACACCTGCAACAATTTAAACGCCTCATGCCGAATCTTCGGCTCAGCCGCCTCAAATTCCTTATTCGCCGCCAGATACTCCGGCCGATTAATAATCTTGCGCTCTTCCTTAGTCGCCTGCGGCGCCTGCTGGGCAAACATGCTCGGCTTGCTGTTATAAGTCGCGGTCAGCACCTTCTGCCCAAAGCTCGACGAATAAAAGCGCGTCATTTCCACCACGGTCTTCTGGCTCAGCACGCGCGACACGGGCACGCTCAAGCGCTGGTAAATAATTGCGGGCGGTACCTTGTTCAATTTGGCAAACACGGCAGTGCGTTGCGCCTCGCTGCCGTAGCGGCTGTAGCCAGCCACGGAACGCATCATTTTCTCCGCCTGCATAGCTTCCAGCAGGGACACGGTATCGCGCACGTGCGATGCATCCAGTCCGGCTGCGCCAGGGGCGGCAACAGGGGCGGCGGCACTGGCCAGCTGGCTTGTGGCCAGCAGTGTCGCCAGGCTCAACGTCTTTAACAATGTCATGTCACTCTTTCAATATGGCGGGCAAATGCCCGGGCAGCAGGCATCATAGTATTGAATGGGCGAAATTGCTATCTAGTCAGAACGGGTGTGCGGATGCTGCGTACCCTGTCCACAAAAAGTCAGTATTTCCCGGGCCACCTGTTGCGCCTGCGCCTCGGGCAGCCCGATACCGAAGTGATGCTGGCCCGAATCCGTATGAATCAGCACGGAGCCCCGTCCCAGCCCGAAATTGGCCATCCGCCATCGGTACGACATCCACCCTGGCTCGGGCTCGACCTCAACCCCGCTGATTTCGGCGCAACAAAAGTCTAAGCGGCCGGGCTCGGGCGCCGCGGCATCCTTGAAGACGGCGAGCTCGTCCCGGTGAACCGTATTCCTGTAAATCAGGGCAGCAAACACCAGCAGGATCACGCCCATGACGAGCAGCTCGAGCACGTTGGCGTTACGCCAGTTCTTGGCGCCCACAAACACCAGGAAGCCGACCGCCATCAGATGGTAGTGCAAGCCCTGAAAGGCCGGGGGGCAGCGTACTACCAGCGCGTGATCGCCGATGTGCTCGATGCTGGGGCCCGTTTTATGGAACATTCAGTGATCCTTGTGCGAATCGGTGGTGCCGCACGAACGCAGTTTGGTGCGCGCGCGCGATAGGTTATACTGTACATCCATACAGTAGTATTTTGTCTAGTGATTACTATTTTACATGTCAGCCGCGCCCCTGCCGCAGAGCCTCCCGGATTACGCCGAGCTTTTCTGCATGTCCAATTTCTCCTTCCTGCACGGCGCCTCGCACGCCGAGGAACTGGTGGCGCGCGCGGTGCAACTGGGCTACGCGGCGCTGGCCATCACCGATGAATGTTCGCTGGCCGGGGTGGTGCGCGCCCATGCCGAGGCAAAAAAGGCGGCCTTGCCGCTGCTCATCGGCGCCCACTTTCATCTCACCAATCCCGATGGTACGCCGGCGCTCTCGCTCATCGTGCTGGCCCAGAACCGCAATGGCTACGGCAACCTGTCCGAACTCATTACCCTGGGCCGTACCCGCAGCGAAAAAGGCACCTACCTCTTGACCCCGGCCGATGTCGCCGCGCCCGCGCCCGAACAAGCTCACCTGCGCGGCCTGCCCGACTGCCTCACCATTTTGCTGCCGGCCTATCCTGGCCACGAGCCGGCCGATCTCGACCGCCTGCACCGCCAGGCCGCCTGGATGGCGGCCACCTTTCCCGGGCGCGCCTGGATCGGCCTGAACCTGCTGCATCGGGCGCTGGACGAAGCGCACCGCGGCAACGTTGAGGAAGTCGCCTGGCAGCATGGCCTGGGCATCACGGCCGTGGGCCAGGTGTGCATGCACCTGCGTTCGCGCAAGCCCCTGCTCGACACCCTGTGCGCGGTACGGATAGGCAAACCAGTGGCCGAGTGCGGTTACGCGCTGGCGCAAAATGCCGAGCAGCACCTGCGCGCACGGCTGCGCCTGGCCAATATCTACGCTCCCGAGGTGCTGGCCGAAACCGTGCGCATCGCCCGCCTGTGCACCTTTTCACTGGACGAATTGCGTTACGAGTACCCAGACGAATTGGTGCCCCCCGGCGAGACCGCCACCAGCTACCTGCGCAAGGAAACCTATATCGGCGCCCACCACCGTTTTCCCTTGGGCATACCGGCGCGCGTGCAAGGCCAGATCGAACACGAACTCGAGCTCATTGCCCACCTGCGCTACGAACCCTACTTTCTCACCGTCTACGACATCGTGCGCTTCGCCCGTTCTTCCGGCATCCTGTGCCAAGGCCGCGGCTCGGCCGCCAACTCGGCGGTGTGCTACTGCCTGGGCGTGACCGAGGTCGACCCGGCCCGTGGCAACCTGCTGTTCGAGCGCTTCATTTCCAAGGAGCGCGACGAGCCGCCCGACATCGACGTCGACTTCGAGCACCAGCGCCGCGAAGAAGTGATCCAGTACATCTACAACAAGTACGGGCGCGAGCGTGCCGCGCTGGCTGCGGTGGTCATCAGCTACCGCCCCAAAAGCGCGCTGCGCGACAGCGGCAAGGCGCTCGGTATCGACCTGGCCATCGTGGAAAAAGTGGCCAAGACCCACCACTGGTTCGACAGCAAGGACGACCTGGTCAACCGCCTGGCCGAATGCGGGCTCGATCCTGCCTCGTCCCTGGCCCAGCAATGGGCCACCCTGGCCCAGCGCCTGCTGGGCTTTCCGCGCCACCTGTCGCAGCACCCGGGCGGCTTCGTCATCGCCCAGGGCAAGCTGTCGCGCCTGGTGCCGATCGAAAACGCCACCATGGCCGAACGCAGCGTCATCCAGTGGGACAAGGATGACCTGGAAGAACTGGGCCTGCTCAAGGTCGACATCCTGGCCCTGGGCATGCTCTCGGCGCTGCGCCGCACGCTCGACCTGGTGGGCCAGCAGCGCGGCACCGTGTTTTCCATGCAGGATATTCCTGCCGAAGATCCCGCCACCTACGACATGATTTGCGCGGCCGATACGGTAGGCGTATTCCAGATCGAATCGCGCGCCCAGATGAGCATGTTGCCGCGCATGCTGCCGCGTACCTTTTACGATCTTGTTATTGAAGTCGCAGTGGTGCGCCCCGGCCCCATCCAGGGTGGCATGGTGCATCCCTATTTGCGCCGCCGCCAGGGCATCGAGCAGCCAGTCTATCCCAAGCCCGAGCTGAAAATCGCGCTCGAGCGCACCCTGGGCGTGCCGATTTTCCAGGAGCAGGTGATGCAGGTGGCCATGGTGGCTGCCGGTTTCACGCCAGGCGAGGCCGACCAGTTGCGGCGCGCCATGGCGGCCTGGAAGCGCAAGGGCGGACTTGAAAAATACTACGACCGCATCGTCAACGGCATGCTGCAACGCGGTTACGATCTGGCCTTCGCCGAATCGATTTTCAGCCAGATCCAGGGCTTTGGAGAATACGGTTTTCCCGAGTCGCACGCCGCCAGTTTTGCGCTGCTGGCCTATGCCAGTTCCTGGCTCAAGTGCCACGAACCGGCAGCCTTCCTGTGCGCCTTGCTCAACAGTCAGCCCATGGGCTTTTACAGTCCCTCGGCGCTGGTGCAGGACGCCCAGCGCCACGGCATCGAAGTGCGTCCCACCGACATCGCCATCAGCGGCTGGGATTCCACGCTTGAAGCGAGCGGGCGCCCGCAGCCGGCGGTGCGTCTGGGCCTGTCGCTGCAGCGCGGCATGCGCCGCGAAGTGGCAGCGCGCATCGAGGACGCGCGCGCGATCCGCGCTTTCGACAGCGTCACCGACCTGGCGCGCCGCGCCGCGCTCGATCGTCACGACCTGCAGGTGCTGGCGGCGGCCAACGCGCTGCACTCGCTGGCCGGCAACCGGCGCCAGGCTTTATGGCAAGCCGTGGGCGCGGTGCCCGACAAAGACTTGCTGCGTCCCACCACCCCCAACGAAGAAACGCCCGAACTGAAGGCGCCCAGCGAAGGCGAAGATATCGTGGGCGACTATCGCTCGCAGGGCTTGACGCTGGGCCGCCACCCGCTGGCGCTGCTGCGCGAGCGCCTGCTGGCCCAGCGCTTCATGCCCGCCAGCACCTTGTCGACCTACCAGAACGGCCAGTTGGCGCGCGCCTGTGGCATCGTCACGGTGCGTCAGCGTCCCGGCACGGCCAAGGGCGTGCTGTTTGTCACGCTGGAAGACGAGACCGGCAATGTGAACGTGATCGTGTGGCCGAGTCTGGTGGAGCAACAGCGCAAGGAAGTGCTGGGCGCAACCTTGCTGGGGGTGTACGGCGTGTGGCAGAAGGAGGGCGCGGTCAGGCACCTGGTGGCCAAGCGACTGGTGGATATGTCGGTGTTGCTGGGGCGGCTGGATACTACAAGCAGGAATTTTTGTTGAGCTGCCGTTCCACCATCACCCCAGCCGCCCTTGCGCCAAGGCGGCACTTGGCAAAGGCCCATAGCATCCAGGCGAAGTGTTCCCGCCGGGACTGACCGACTCCGCTATGAGGCCCCGCCTGCGCCAGCGACGGCGAACGGCTACATCCTGGCGGACGTGCCGTAGTAGCGATGGATTTGATTGTGCCACTGCGCACTTGCCATGTCCGGCCAGTGATCCGTATCGAACCCCGGCGCGTTCTCGATCTTTTCTTTCTCGATATCCAACCTGAACTGCTTGTTTTCGGTATCGAGCGTGAGCGCTTCCCAAGGCACCGCAAACAGCTTTTCCCCAATCGACAGCACGCCGCCGCTCGACATCACGGCGTAAGCGATCTTCCCGCTACGCATATCGATCATGATTTCCTTGATCTCGCCCAGATGTTCATTCTTCATATTGTGGACATGGTCCCCAATCAAGGTATCTGCGCCCATCAGCTCGGGCCCAGGGCCTTTGCCGCCTTTGTCGACATACATGCCGTAAGCATCGCGTTCTTCGTAGGACATTTTGACCTCCTCGCTAAAAGGTCCAGCATGCCGCCCGCGCCCCGTAAGTTCTGTTCGTTGCTTCACGCAGATCCCTGCCGAGCCGACATATCTGAGTCGACACGGCGCGCCACATGACCATAGATGCACCTCTGCAACTAAATGCAGCCTGTTCCCCGATTCTTGCGTTCTGTCGCCCGGCGCGTGGTTTGCACAGCCCGCTTCGCTACACTTCCGTCCTGTTGTCAATACATATAAAAGTGAATCTCATGGAAAACAAAATTAAACAATTAAAACAAGCACTTGCAACTCTCCTGCTGGCAAGCGCAAGCGCTGGAGCATGGGCCGCTGCAGGCGGTCCTGTCACCATTACGGTCCAGCCCGGTCAGCCGCTGATCGAACAAGGCAAGGGCCAGCAATTGCTCAATTTCGACTTCAAGGTCGATAACCAGAGCGCCGACAAAATCGAATTGAACAGTATCGAAGTCACCGTGCTCGGCGCTGCCGACAAACTGGTGGCCCAGTACCGCGTTGCCCCCAATGGCATGAGCGTGCTGGTGGTGCCCAACCGTTTTATCGACCCCGGCAAAAGCGCCCTGATCTTTAATCCTCTGTACACTTTTCCCGCCGACATGGATTTGTCGCGCCTGCGCTTCGAATTCAAATTCGACGTCAACGACGTAACCACCCACACCATCGCGACCATGGTCACGCCGCAAAAATTCACGCCCAAGGCCAAACTGATGCTGCCGCTGGCCGGCCCGGTGCTGGTGCATGACGGCCACGATTTTTACGGCCATCACCGCCGCCTGCCGCTGCTCGACGGCATGGCCCAGGCCCTGGGCTGGAAAACCAACTTCATGCGCTACAGCTACGATTTCGTCAAGACCGACGACCAGGGCCGCATGTACAAGGGCGACGGCAGCAAGAACGAAGACTGGTACGGCTGGGGCTTGCCGGTGCTGGCGCCGGCCGGCGGCAAGGTGCTGCGCGCAGTCGGCGATCTGCCCGACAATGGCAAGGGCAAGCGTCCGCCGTTCTCGCGCGAGCAGTTCGTCGCCAATCCTTCCCTGATGTGGGGCAACCATGTCGAGATCGAACACAGCAACGGCGAGATCAGCCTGCTGGCGCACTTGAAGTCGGGCAGCGTCACGCTCAAGGCTGGCGATATCGTCAAGCCGGGCCAGCAGATCGGCGAAATGGGCTTTTCGGGCGACGCCTTCCTGGTGCACCTGCACTACGACCTCAAGAACGGCAAGGGTTTCGAAGCTGACGGCCTGCCCTCGCCATTCACCAACTTCGAGCGCCTCAACGGTCCCGGCTGGACAAAAGTGAAACAGGGCCAGGTCGACAGCGGCGACGTTGTCCGTCAGGCTAAATAAGCGGAGTGCGCTATGAATCAATTTTCATTCATCACGCTGTGTGCGCTGCTGGCAGCCGGCGCGGTCCATGCCCAGGATGCTCCGCCGCCACCAGGCGCCATGTGGCTCGGCCAATTCAAGGTCGACGGCAAGGCCACCCCCATCATCCTGCACGACCGCTCGGCCACGCAAGGCGCGCCTTCGGCTATCGACATGCCGATGCTGAACGCGCGCGGCGTGCCACTCGCAAAGTTCAGCATGACCCCGGTGGGCGGTCGTTTCGAAGTGCAGGGCGGACCGGAACTGCTGGCCTTCGACGGCAAACGCGCCAAGGGCAGGCTTGAAGGCAAGGTCATGCAAGGGAACAAGGCCGGCAGCTTCACCCTGGTGCAAGCCCATCCTGGCAGTCCCGCCGACAATGCGCTTTACGCCGGCAGCTATCAGATCGCGCCAGGTCACGTGATCGACATGGGACCGATGGACGAGGCCGGCGGCCTGCTGGTGTTCCTGGATCAGAAGACTCTGCGCCAGGGCCCTTTATATCCGCTCTCGCGCACCAGCTTCGTGGGCGGGCCCACCATCGGCGCGCCGTACCCCTTCGTCATCGGCGCCGATTTCGTCAAGGATGCCAAGGGCCAGGTAACCGGCTTGCGCTGGCGCGACGGCAAGCGCACGCTGTTGGCCAAAAAGATTGCGCCCTTCAAGACCGAAGAGGTGACGGTTTCCAGCGGCGATGTCATTCTTAAAGGGACCTTGCAAGTGCCCTGGGGCGCCGGTCCCCATCCGGCCGTCGTGTTCGCGCACGGTTCCGGCGACGCCACCCGCGCCGCCGGCTTCTGGAACACGTTCTTCACGCGTCAGGGTATCGCCGTGCTCTCGCTCGACAAACGCGGCGTGGGCGCCTCCGGGGGCGACTGGAAAAAAGCCAGCATGCAGGACATCGCCAACGACTGGCTGGCCGGCGTGGCCATGCTCAAGCAACGCGCCGACATCGATGCCAAACGCATCGGCGTGCATGGCTCCAGCCAGGGCGGCTGGACCGGCGCCCTGATGGCAGCTACTTCGCCCGACGTTGCCTATCTGATCGCGCGCGCCGGTTCGGCCGACCCGGTGATCGACACCATGGTCTACGAAATCGGCTGGAGCGTGCGCGAAGCCGGCTTTAGCGAAGCGGACGCGCAAGAGGCGCAAGACGGCGCGCGCAGCCTGTTCGCACTAGGCAACGCCAGCTGGGCGGAATTTAGCGCCATCTCCACGCCGCTCAAGGCCAAACCCTGGGCCAATCATGCCTGGGTAGTGCACATGAGCGAAGCTGGCTGGGGGCGCCCGTGGAATGCGCTCAACGCAGGCTTCGACCCTGCCGCGACACTGGCCCGTGTCAAGGTGCCCGTGCTCTGGTTCCTGGGCGACCTCGACCATAATGTGGACAGTGCCTCCACCGCCACCCGGCTCGCAGCGGCGCGGAAAGCGTCGGGCAATGCCGATATGACGGTGGTGCGCATGCCCAACGCGGGCCACTCCTTCCTGCGCACGCAAACGGGCAACGGTGGTGAGTTCGCCAGCGCAAGCTATTTCGCGCCCGGTTATTTCGACGTGATGGAAAAGTGGCTCAAGCAGCGCGGCTTGAGCCAGCCAAAGCACTAGGGCTGCGTTTTGCTAACGGCGACGTCCGTTTTTTGCGGCGCCGCCGAGTCGCTTGACTGCTCAGGCAGCTAATGTGGTCCTTCATCCACCTGGGCATCTCACTGAGTCCCGCGGATGAGTATATTTATTGTGGGTAATTAAACGCCGTGCCAGATCGGCGTCTTAGGCCTTTAGACGACGTAGATGGAGTTTTGCCTTGGTTTGCGGAAGTTTTTGCTGGCTTAAGGTATAATTTCAATTTCCCGCACGTGCCGTTCGGCACCATCTGCAATGACCAAATTTGTCTTCGTCACCGGCGGCGTCGTGTCTTCCCTTGGTAAAGGGATTGCCGCCGCCTCTCTCGCTGCGATCCTCGAATCGCGCGGCCTCAAAGTCACCATGCTCAAGCTCGATCCGTACATCAACGTCGATCCGGGCACCATGAGCCCCATGCAGCACGGCGAAGTGTTCGTCACCGATGACGGGGCCGAAACCGACCTCGACCTCGGCCACTACGAGCGTTTCATCAGCACCCGCATGCGCAAGGTGAACAATTTTACGACCGGCCAGATTTATGAATCGGTGATCCGCAAGGAGCGCCGCGGCGAGTACCTGGGCAAGACCGTGCAGGTGATCCCGCACATCACCAACGAAATCCAGGATTACATTTATCGCGGCGCCGAAGGCGTCGACGTGGCGCTGGTCGAAATCGGCGGCACCGTGGGCGACATCGAGTCGCTGCCGTTCCTGGAAGCCGCACGTCAGCTGTCGCTGCGCGCCGGGCGCAAGTCGGCCGCCTTCGTGCACCTGACCCTGGTGCCTTACATCGCCTCGGCCGGCGAACTCAAGACCAAGCCTACCCAGCACAGTGTGCAAAAGCTGCGCGAAATCGGCATTACCCCGACCGCGCTGCTGTGCCGCGCCGACCGCCCGATTCCCGACGACGAGCGCGCCAAGATTTCGCTGTTCTCGAACGTGGAAGAGCAGGCCGTCATTTCGGTGTGGGACGCCGACACCATCTACAAAGTGCCGCAAATGCTGCACGATCAGGGTCTCGACGCGATCATCCTCGAAGCGCTCGGCATGGAAGCGCCGCCGGCCGACCTGTCGATGTGGACCAAGCTGATCTACGCGCTGGAAAACCCCAGGGAAGCCGTTACCATCGGCATGGTCGGCAAGTATGTCGACCTGACCGAATCCTACAAGTCGCTCACCGAGGCACTGCGCCACGCCGGCATCCATACCGAGAGCCGGGTCAATATCGAATACATCGATTCGGAAGACATCGAAACCAAAGGCTGCGATCACCTGTCGAAGTACGACGCGATCCTGGTGCCGGGCGGCTTCGGCAAGCGCGGCGTGGAGGGCAAGATCATGGCGGCGCGCTACGCACGCGAAAACGGCGTTCCTTACCTCGGCATCTGCCTGGGCATGCAGGTAGCGCTGATCGAATATGCGCGCAACAAGGCTGGCATGGCCAACGCCAATTCCACCGAGTTCGACACCGAGACCGACCAGCCGGTAGTGGCCCTCATCAACGAGTGGCAGAACCACGACGGCAAGGTTGAAAAACGCGACGAGTCGTCCGACCTGGGCGGCACCATGCGCCTGGGCGCGCAAACTTGCGCGGTCAATCCGGGCACCCTGGCCGCCGAGATCTACGGCAGCGTCGTCACCGAGCGCCATCGCCACCGCTACGAAGCCAACAACCACTATCTGTCGCGGGTCGAGGCTGCGGGCCTGATCGTGTCGGCGCGCACTCCGACTGAAGACCTGTGCGAGATCATGGAACTGCCCCGTACCGGCGACAACGCGCACCCGTGGTACATGGGCGTGCAGTACCACCCTGAGTTCAAGTCGACGCCGCGTACCGGCCACCCGCTGTTCACATCGTTCATCAAGGCCGCCCTGGCGCACAAGGCGGCCAATGGCCACACCGCGGCTGCCAACAGCGCCGCACCAGCTCTGGGAGATGCAGCATGAAGCTTTGCGGATTTGACGTCGGTCTCACGCACCCCATTTTCCTCATCGCCGGCACCTGCGTGATCGAATCGCGCCAGATGGCGATGGACACCGCAGGCACCCTGAAGGAAATCACTTCAAGCCTGGGCATCCCTTTTATTTACAAGTCGTCCTTCGACAAAGCCAACCGCTCCTCGGGCACCTCGTTTCGCGGTCCCGGCATGGACAAGGGCCTCGACATCCTGGCCGACGTGCGCCGTGAACTGGGCGTGCCGGTCCTGACCGACATCCACAGCATCGAAGAAATCGCGCAGGTCGCCTCCGTGGTCGACGTGCTGCAGACGCCTGCCTTCCTGTGCCGCCAGACCGACTTCATCGTCGCCTGCGCCAAGTCGGGCAAGCCGGTCAACATCAAGAAGGGCCAGTTCCTCGCGCCCGGCGACATGAAGAACGTGATCGACAAGGCGCGCCACGCAGCGGCGGCGGCCGGGCTCGATCCGGACAACTTCATGGCCTGCGAGCGGGGCGCGTCCTTCGGCTACAACAACCTCGTTTCCGACATGCGCTCGCTGGCGATCATGCGCGAATCGAACTGCCCGGTCGTGTTCGACGCGACCCATTCGGTACAGCTGCCGGGCGGACAGGGCACCTCATCCGGTGGCCAGCGCGAGCACATTCCCGTGCTGTCGCGCGCAGCCGTGGCAGCCGGTATCGCCGGCCTGTTCATGGAGACGCACCCCAATCCCGCGCAGGCGCTGTCGGACGGGCCCAACGCGGTCCCGCTGGGACGCATGAAGGAATTGCTCACCACCCTGGTCGAGCTCGACCGCGTGGTCAAGAAGGCCGGTTTCCTCGAATCCAGCTTCGCTTGAACGCGCCGGCAATCCTCGCAGCCTCGCCGATCGCCCTGACAGATGCAGGCGGATCCCCGCGGATCCGCTCACCCTTTTTAATACCTATTGGAGAATAAAAATGAGTGCTATCGTTGATATTATCGGCCGTGAAGTTCTCGATTCGCGCGGCAATCCGACCGTCGAATGCGACGTCCTGCTCGAATCGGGCGTGATGGGCCGCGCCGCGGTACCGTCGGGCGCGTCGACCGGCTCGCGCGAAGCTATCGAACTGCGCGACGGCGACATGAAGCGCTACTTCGGCAAGGGCGTGCTGCAGGCCTGCGAGAATATCAACACCGAGATCTCCGAAGCCATCATGGGCCTGGACGCCAATGAGCAGGCCTTCCTGGACCGCACGCTGATCGATCTCGACGGCACCGAAAACAAGAGCCGCCTTGGCGCCAACGCCATGCTGGCAGTGTCCATGGCCGTGGCCAAGGCCGCCGCCGAAGAAGCCGGCCTGCCGCTGTACCGCTATTTCGGCGGTTCGGGCGCGATGCAAATGCCGGTGCCGATGATGAACGTCATCAACGGCGGCGCACACGCCGACAACAACCTGGACATCCAGGAATTCATGATCATTCCGGTCGGCGCGCCAAGCTTCAAGGAAGCCGTCCGCTACGGCGCCGAGATCTTCCACACGCTGAAAAAAATCCTGCACGAGAAGAAGCTGGCCACCTCGGTCGGCGACGAAGGCGGTTTCGCGCCCAACGTGGCCAACCATGAAGAAGCCATCAAGCTGATCATGCAGGCCATCGAGCAGGCCGGCTACGAGCCGGGCGCGCAGATCGCGCTGGGCTTGGACTGCGCCGCGTCCGAGTTCTACAAGGATGGCAAATATCATCTGCAAGGCGAGGGCCTGCAGCTGACCTCGACCGAATTTACCGACATGCTCGAAACCTGGTGCGACAAGTATCCGATCATCTCGATCGAAGACGCCATGCACGAAGGCGACTGGGATGGCTGGAAGATCCTGACCGACCGCCTGGGCAAGAAGGTGCAGCTGGTGGGCGACGACCTGTACGTCACCAACACCAAGATCCTGAAAGAGGGCATCGAGAAGGGCATCGCCAACTCGATCCTGATCAAGATCAACCAGATCGGCACCCTGACCGAGACCTTCGCCGCGATCGAAATGGCCAAGCGCGCCGGCTACACCGCCGTCATCTCGCACCGTTCGGGCGAAACCGAAGACTCGACCATCGCCGACATCGCGGTTGGCACCAACGCCCTGCAGATCAAGACCGGCTCGATGTCGCGTTCGGACCGCATGGCCAAGTACAACCAGCTGCTGCGCATCGAAGAAGATCTGGGCGACATCGCCAGCTACCCAGGCCGCAGCGCTTTCTACAATCTGAAGTAAGACCGACGGATCCGGCCGGCGTCAGCTGGCCGGCATCAACGCCATGCGCCTTATCACGCTCGTCCTCGCAGCCTTGCTGCTGCTGATTCAGTTCCCCCTGTGGTTGGGCAAGGGCGGCGGCTGGTTGCGCGTGTCGGAGCTGGAAAACCAGGTAAGCGCCGCCAATGCCAGGATGGAAACTCTCAAGGCCCGCAACGCCAAGCTCGAATCGGAAGTGCGCGACCTCAAGGACGGCACCGGCGCGGTCGAGGAGCGTGCGCGCTACGAGCTTGGCATGATCAAGCAGAACGAAGTATTCATTCAGATCCTGGGCGTGAACGGCCAGCCCAAAGAGTCGGCCACTCCGCTGCCTCCTCCCAAGCCCGATCCCAAACCACGCTAGTCCTCACCTAGCCATGGACCGCGCGGCTGTCGCCGGGCGCCTGCTCGCGCTCCACCATGCCATAGTCACGAATTACTGAAGCTATGCGCAATCGGTAATGCGCAAAGATGCCGGCGCGTCCCTGCGCCTGCGCCGCGCGATGTTCTTCGGTGTTGCGCCAGCGCTGCACGGCCTCGTCGTCGCGCCAGAACGAGAGCGACAGCACCTTGCCCGGCTGGCTCAGGCTCTGGAAGCGCTCGATCGACACAAAGCCATCAACATGTTCAAGCAAAGGCCTGAGGTCTGCTGCAATGGCCAAGTATTCGTCTCTGGTCTCGGCGTGCGGAACCACTTCAAAAATTACGGCAATCATGGCGTTCCTTTCGCGGATCGAGAATAAAAGAGCGGCAAGCGCGCATTGACCGAGGGCCGGTAGCGCCAGCCCGTGGTGCCGCTGTCCGGCAGCCTGTGCGTCGTTAGCAGATAGCTTAACGCACTGGTGGCGATAATACTCGCCATATTCTGCCCGGGACAGGCGTGGTGTCCGGCTCCGAAGCCAAGCTGCTTGCCGCCGCGCCGGTCTGCCGCTAGCACCAGTACGATGGCCTCGCCGCGCTGCAGAAGCTGTTGCGCGATCGCGGTCGGGGCGCCGACAAAGCGGCGCGTATTGTGCACCGGCGGATCGAACCGGATCACGTGTCGCACTACGTTTGCCGCAAGCGCCTGCTCGGCGCGCAGGCTGTTCAAGGTGTGCGGTGCGCGCAGCAGGTGCACCACGCTATTGCCGATCAGGCCAGCAGTGGCGTCGTGACTCTGCGAGAGCAGGCCGACGAGATTGGCGCACAAGCCGTCATGGTCAAGCCAGGGCTGTCGCGTCAAATGATCGAGCAGGCTCCCAGCCTCGCGCTGAGCGCCGAGCAGGGCGTCCATCTGGCCGCGCAGTGCACGCGCTGCGCTATCGGCGTGCGCAAGCTGCTCCGGTCCCGCCAGTGGCGACAGACACTGCACAAACGCGGCCGTCAGCTTGCCTATCTCTCCTAGTTCGGGGCGGCCAATGCCGAGCAGGCGTGCGACCGTCCAAGCGGGCAGTGCGGCAATCCAGGCGTTTAGGGCCGCCACGTCGTCCAGGTCGCGATCCCTGGCCAGTTCGATAGCCGCTTCGCTGGCGCATGCAGTGACTGTCGCCGCGTCGATAGCGGCCAGGGCGCGCCCGACAATGCGCTTGCCGTCGGCATGTGCGGCGCCTTCATTCATCCGTATTAGTCTGGCGAAGATGTCGCCGCTGGCGTCGCCCAGGATGGCCTTGGGTACCGGTTCCGTCAAGGGACGTACTCTGCACTCCGGATTGCCGAGCACCTCTTCGATCACCTCCGCGCGGCTGGCAATCCAGGCATTGAGCCCGCTGTCGAAATGCAGCGGGGCGCGTTCCAGCAACTGATCGTAGTAGGGGTACGGGTCCGGATGGGTGACTGCTGCAATGGGATCGCGCGGCTGCATGTGGGTGCCAATCGAAGTGCTAAAAGCCCAGTTTACAAATTGTTCGGCTTGAACAATTCGTTTATCATCAAAGTGTGAATGTCATTCGTGGGAGATGCCAGTGTCGTACGATTTCGCCGATACGCGCCTGGCCGGCGTGGCGGCCGCCATTGCCGAACCGGCGCGCGTGCGCATGCTCTGCTGTCTGATGGATGGTCACGCCCGCACCAGCACCGAACTGGCGGTGGTAGCCGAGATCAGTCCCTCGACCGCCAGCGTGCACCTGGCGCGTTTGAAGGAGCAGCAGCTGGTCACCGTACTGGCACAGGGCAAGCACCGTTACTACACGCTCGGCGGCGTGGAAGTAGCCGCTGCCCTCGAGGCGCTCATGCAGGTAGCCGGCCTGTCACGCCCCGCGTTCGTTCCCACCACGCCTGACCGCCTGCGCCATGCCCGTAGCTGCTACGACCACATGGCAGGCACCGTCGGCGTGGCCCTGTTCGATCACATGGACAGGCAAGGCTGGCTGCTCACGCTGCCCGAACCGCAAGACGGATATCAACTCAGCGCGGACGGAGTCGTGGCCATGGAACAGCTGGGTCTCGACCTGGCGCCAGTGCGCAAGGCGCGGCGCCGCTTTGCGTGCGCCTGCCTCGACTGGAGCGAGCGGCGGCCTCACCTGGGCGGCGCCCTCGGTGCCGCGCTGCTGGCGCTGCTGATGCGCAAGCGCTGGGTCGAACATGATCTCGACAGCCGCGCCTTGAGCATTACCGGCGCGGGCCGGCGCGGCCTCAATCGCAACTTTGCATATGAAGCGTGAGCGAACCAGCTTACCTGACAGGAGCCCTGATGACCACCGCTGCACTGACGCTTTACTATGATGGAAAATGCCCGTTCTGCACCACCGAGATGGAGCGTCTGCGCCAGTGGGACCGGCATGGCCGCCTCGGCTTCGTCGATATCGCCGCACCCGGTTTCGATCCATCCCCGCTACGGGTCGACATGGCTGAACTGAATCGCGAAATGTACAGCATGACAGCGGATGGGCAAGTGCTGGTTGGCACCCGGAGCATTCTGGCTGCCTATTCGCTGGTCGGTCGCGGATGGCTGGTGCTGCCGCTCCGGGTGCCCTTGCTGCGCGATTTCCTGTCATGGCTGTACCGGCTGTTCGCGCGCCATCGATACGCCATGTCACGCTTGCTGGGCTACCGCGGCAAGCCGCAGTGCAGCGACGGCGCCTGTTTTCGGGAGCGGCCATGAACCCGCTGCGCACATGGGCGGTCCGCCTGACCTATCTTTCCATCGCCATGCACCTGATCGTCGGCGCGCTGCTGCCGCTGATCGTCAATGCAGACCTGTTCGACGTTTACCACCGCAGCATCGAAACCGCGTTCTGGGGCGCCGACGTACCGACGCAGGCGAGGGCGCAGCAGGCATGGTGGATTTCGCTGTTCGGCCCCACGGTGCAGGCGGCAGCCATCTGGATGGCCGCGCTGGCCTACCTGGGCGACCGCCAGCGCAGCGCATTCGCCTGGGGCGCCTTGATCGCGGGCTTGTTGCTATGGGCGCCGCAGGATATCTACATCTCCCTGCGGGCGGCTTGCTGGCCCCACGTCTGGATCGACCTGTTCGCGCTGGCGGCGATGCTGCCACCGCTGGTGTACCTCTACTGCATCGACAGCAAGGCCATCAAAAACTGAGGCGGTCTTTGAGCTCAGCCGCGTTGCGGCGCGATATCTCTACCACCCTGCCGTCGTTCATGGTGACGTCGTAGCCCAAGCTGATGGATTCTTCGATCGATTTGATCTCCTGCAGGTTGATCACGCACTGGCGGTTGGCGCGAAAGAAGTGGCTGGCCGGCAGTCGCTGCTCGACGCTGTTGAGCGACTTCTTTACATACGCACGCTCCTTGCCGAAGAAAATCTGCACATAGTTCTTGCAGCTTTCAATGTAGTGGATCGCCGCCAGACTGACCAGGTGGCAGCGCTCGCCGTCCTTGACAAAAATCTTGCTGTCCATGGACAGCGGCGCTGGCGTAACGTCGGACTCCTGCGCTTCGCCTCTTAGTTTGGCGACGGCTGCCGCCAGTCGTTCAGCACTGATTGGCTTGAGCAGGTAGTCGACGGTATTGAAATCGAATGAGCGGATCGCGTAGTCGGCATAGGCCGTCGTAAAGACGATGCGCGGCGTGTAATCGAGCATGGCGAGCAAGTCGAAGCCACTCGCGCCGGGCATGTGAATGTCGAGAAAAATTACATCCGGTCTGGTCGCGCGAATCAGCACCAGCGCACTGTCGGGATGCTCGGCCTGCCCGACCAGGCTAAGCTCAGGGAATTCAGCGAGCATGCGCACCAGTCCTTCGCGGGCCAGGCGCGAGTCCTCCACTACTACACACTTCATGCTGACTCCCTTGGTATCGTGAGGCGCGCGGTGAATCCCGCAGCTTCGCGCGACAATTCCAGGCGGGCCTGGTCTCCGTACAGCAGCTGCAAGCGCTGCTCAATATTGCGCAGGCCGATCCCCATGCCGCCCACACGCTGCAACGATTCGGCTGGCGTAGCGTTGCGGACTTCGATCATCAGGCTGGTGCTGTCGCTGCGCGCCACCACGCTCAAACTTCCGCCTTGCGGCAGCGGTTCGAGTCCATGCTTGATGGCGTTTTCGACCAGCATCTGCAATACCATGGGCGGAATCAGCGCGCCGTGCAATCCTTCCGCGATGTCCATGCTGAACGCCAGCCGGTCTTCGAGCTGGATCGCCACCAGGTCGATGTATTGTTGAATGACGGCGAGCTCCTGGCCCAGGGCAATCTTATCGTGCCGGCTGCTGTCGAGGGAATAGCGCAGTACTTCCGACAGCGCGGTGATCATGGTATCGGCGTGGCGCACATCTTCGTACATCATGAAACGCACATTGTTGAGTGCATTGAACAGGAAATGCGGATTGAGCTGGTTCACCAGGCTGCTAAGCCGCGCATCCTTGAGTGCGTTTTCCAGCTTCAGATTGGACAACTCGGCCTGGCGCACGCGCCTGATCGATGTAATGCTCAGATAGATGATGGCCCACGCCGCCACCATCAGCTGGCTGTTGGCGAAGTCCTCCACAAAGCGCCCGTGCAGTACCTGTCCGATTTTTCCTGGATTGGCCGCCTCGATCACTCTCCAGTAAAAAGGCGCCACCGTCCACTGCAGTGCCAAGGCAATCATGAATGCGGCGACCAGGCTATAGACGATGACGGCGCATATGAGCCGCCACACTGGCTGCCCCTCGCCTGCGTACCATTTGAACATCCAGCGGAACATCAGCACTGCCAGCGTGAACAGTACTGGCCAGGCGATGCTCGACGCGATCTGCCAGCTTGCCAGCTCGCCGTAATTCAATATCATGTAGAGCATCATCGCCTGGCTCACGGCCAAGGCGCTGCCGTGATAGATCCAGAATGTGCGGCTGCGCGGGATAAAGTGGTCTGTGGTCATAGTTTTGATGTCGATGTGCGTGAATGCTATCAGGAGTCGCTCGGTAAGTCAGAGCATGGTGGCATCGATTATTGCTACTGCGTGCAAAAGGTGCCGAACGGGGAATGGGGTGGATGAACGGTCGCCCCGCCGGTCCGCTGTGGTAGGCTTGCTGCCCACGACAACCTTTGACTCATGGCGCTGCAATTGAAAAACCAGTTCGTCACCATCACCTTCGCCGCGCTCGCTGCGGCGTCCACGCTCCCGGCCCATGGTCAGCAAACCGCACAACTCGCCACTCAGGTCGCGTCGAAAGTGCAGGGCATGTACCCCTGGCTCGACGTCGTCTACAGGGATTTGCACGCCCATCCCGAGCTGGGGATGCAGGAGGTGCGCACGGCGGCCAGGCTGGCCACCGAGATGCGCGCGCTTGGCTTTGAGGTGACCGAAGGCGTCGGCAAGACCGGCGTGGTCGCGCTCTACAAAAACGGTCCCGGCCCCACGGTACTGGTGCGCACCGATCTGGACGGCTTGCCGATGGAAGAAAAGACCGGCCTG
Source organism: Pseudomonadota bacterium (assembly GCA_040385745.1). GTDB lineage: Bacteria > Pseudomonadota > Gammaproteobacteria > Burkholderiales > Burkholderiaceae_D > Telluria_A. Next base: position 25,300 of record JAZKGU010000016.1, on the reverse strand, counting down.
CCATATGCTAGCCGTGCGCGCGCAACGAGCAACGGCGCCGACACCTTCGTCGCGCACAGCTGCGGGCACGATCTTCACATGGCCAGCTGGCTGGGCGCCGCGCGCACCCTGGTCGAACTCAAGTCGCAGTGGAAGGGAACGCTGATGTTCATCGGCCAGCCCGCCGAAGAAACCGGTGTCGGCGCCAAAGCCATGCTGGCTGACGGCCTGTTCACGCGTTTCCCCAAACCCGATTTCGCGTTTGCCCTGCATTCCTGGCCGATCGCCCACGGCACCATTGGTTTTAACACCGGCACCGTGTCTTCCAACGCCGACTCGATTGACATCGTGTTCAAGGGCCGTGGCGGACACGGTTCCGCACCCGACAAGGCGATCGATCCGATCGCCATCGCCGCGCGCTTCGTGGTCGATGTGCAGACGCTCATCAGCCGCGAAAAGGATCCGAAGGAATTCGGCGTCGTGACGATCGGGGCGATCCAGGGCGGCACGGTGGGTAACATCATTCCCGACAGTGTCTCGCTGCGCGGCACCATCCGTTCCTACAGTCCTGCGGTGCGTGCAAAGCTGCTCGAAGGCGTGCGCCGGGTTGCCAATGCCTCGGCCGCCATGGCCGGCGCCAATGCCCCTGACGTCACCATAGCCGAAACCGGCGCGGCCATTGTCAACAGCGACGCCCTGGTACTCGAGACCGAACGCGCCTGGCAGCAAGCCTTTGGCAAGGCCAAAGTCACGCGCATTCCTGCCATGACTGCAAGTGAAGACTTCTCGCAGTTCGCCAACCAGGGCATTCCATCGATGTTCTTCTTTACGGGTATTTACGATGCCCAGACCGTCGCCGAAGCAGAACGCCCTGGCGGCAAGCCGATCGCCTTCAATCATTCGCCCTACTATGCACCGGTGCCCGAACCGTCGATCAAAATGGCCACCCAGGCCATGACCGTGGCTGTCTTGAACATGCTAAAACGGAAATAAATCAAGTACTTACGCAAGGGCTACGGGGATACCTCTGGTAACACTTCTTACGGAAGTACCCTAGTTCCCGGGCCGTGAATCAGGTCTAATGAACCTGTGAGCAAATGATGTGTTTGCTGCTCATGTACCTGCAGGAGAGTTTCCGGCAGGCGCCCAAGTACACATTCGCACCACTTGACCCAGGAGTTCACAATGATTAAGAAAGCACTCATCTTCGCAGTCACGGCAGCAAGCCTGGCAACCGGCGCGTCGGCCTTCGCGCAGAGCGACTATCGCACTGACGGCAATGAGCGCTATCAGCGTTACGACCGTGATGGCCGCAGCGACCGCCATTCGGGCTACACCCGCGACAACCGCTACGACAACAGCAGCCGTGATTATCGCAACCACCGCGGCGACCGTTATTCGCGCAGCGACCGCGGCTACCGTGACGGCTATGTCCAGCACAATGACAACCGCTATTACCGCGCGCCGCAAGTTCAGTATGGTTACAGCAACCAGACCTACGGCAACCAGCAATACTACCGCGGTGTTCGTCCGCACCAGTGGCAGCGTGGCATGCATCTGTCGAACGAGTATCGCACCAATCGCTACGTTGTAAGCGACTGGCGCCGTCACCGCGGTCTTTACGCCCCACAGTATGGCCATCAGTGGGTACAGAACGGTAACGATTACCTGCTCGTCGCCATCGCCAGCGGCCTGATTGCCTCGGTACTTCTGGGTAATTAATCCAATGTAGTTTGGTAGAGCACAAGAGCCGCCGGGCAACCGGCGGCTCTTTTTTTTCGTCCCTATCCTTCAGCCTCATTCGCAAGCCCAGCCATATATGGCCTGACTTCCTACAAGTCGCCGGCACCGCTTCCGATAGCCGCTCCACCGTCATGTGCGGATCATCGTTGTGCGGCTGCCCGATCAAAGTCACTCATCTTGGCGCGCCCCGGCCGCGGCGCGCTCTGCGACCTACTTTTGAGGAGTACCACTATGTTTGCTCACAACAAGCGCCTGCAATACACGGTTCGCGTCAGCGAGCCCAACCCGGGACTTGCCAATCTCATGCTGGAACAGTTTGGCGGACCGCAGGGCGAGCTCGCTGCAGCCTGCCGCTATTTTACGCAAGCGCTGTCTGAGGACGACCCGGGGCGCAAGGACATGCTGTTCGATATTGCGACTGAGGAGTTGAGTCATCTTGAGGTGATCGGCAACATCGTCGTCATGCTCAACAAGGGGGCCAAGGGCAAGCTGGCCGAGGGCGTCGACTCGGAGGGCGATATCTACCGCTCGATCAGCGGCGCCGGCAACGACAGTCACACCACCCAGGTGTTGTATGGTGGCGGTGCGCCCCTCATCAACTCGGCAGGCGTGCCCTGGACTGCGGCTTACATCGATACCATAGGCGAGCCCACGGCCGACCTGCGCTCCAACATCGCTGCCGAAGCGCGTGCCAAGATCGTCTACGAACGGCTGATCAACCTGACCGAGGACCCCGGCGTGAAGGAGGCGCTTGGCTTCCTGATGACGCGCGAAATCGCCCATCAGAAGTCGTTTGAAAAAGCGCTCTACTCGATCGAACCCAGCTTCCCTCCGGGCAAACTACAGGGCGACCCGCGCTTCACCAACGTCTACTACAACATGTCGCAGGGTCCGGGCGAGGCGCGCGGCTCGTGGAACCAGGGACCCGACTGGCAGTTCGTCACTGACCGCGAACAGCAGATGGCCGTTGATGGCGGCACTGGCGAAGCCGACGTGGCCATGTCGGGCGAGGAGGCCACGCGGCTCAAGGCGATGGCCTCGCGCACCGAGTCGAATCCTTCGGCCGAGCCACTGACTGGCGCCGAGATCGGTGCGGGTCTGCGCAGCGGCGCCGCTGGCACCCCGCCAGTGACGCGCCACTAGAACGGGCGCCATATGCCGGGCCTCCTTAAAAAAACGCAGGGTGACCAACGTGCGCTGCCCTGGCGGCTCGCCTTCGGCCTGCTCGCCATGACCGTCGCCTGCGTCATGGTAGCCCCCGGCATAGCCGAGCAACTCCAGGTGGCTGCGCCGCGCCTGCGCGCCGCCCTGGTGGCTGGCGCCATCGCGGCGGCCGCCACCGCGCTGGGGACATTGCCGGTACTGCTATCGCAAAGTTTTTCCAAGCGCAGCTACGACAGTTTCCTAGGCTTCGGCGCCGGCGTCATGCTGGGCGCCACCTCGTTTTCCCTGATCGTGCCTGCCTTGTCCGCGGCCCGGGCGGGCGGGGCGGGGGCGCTGGGCGCCAGCGCCACCATCGGCGCCGGGATCGCACTGGGGGCCCTGCTGGTCGTCTTTCTAGGAAGGCTGGTGCATCGCGGCGAGCATCTGCTCACGCAAGAGGCGCCGGCGCGCGACGGCCTGCGGCGCGTGTGGCTGTTCGTCGCCGCCATCACCTTGCACAATCTTCCGGAAGGGCTGGCGATCGGAGTGGCATACGCTGGCCCCGATATCGAAAGTGCGCATACCCTCGCTACCGGCATTTCGATCCAGGACGTGCCCGAGGGTCTGGTGGTGGCGCTGGCCCTGCGCGGGGTCGGCTACGGCCGCCTGTTTTCGGTGGGGCTGGGCGCCTTGTCAGGCTTGATCGAGCCACTGGCTGCGGTGGCCGGGGTGGCGCTGATCAGTATTTCGCAGGGCTTGCTGCCGCTGGGACTGGCCACGGCCGCCGGGGCCATGCTGTACGTGATCGTGCACGAAGTGGTGCCAGAGTCGCACAAGAACGGCAACGGCAGCTTTGCCAGTGCAGCGCTGGTGCTGGGTTTCATTTTGATGACGGTGCTCGATACGGCTTTGGCATAGACCATCGATCTGGTTCACGGCAGCGCACAACTGGGCTACTATCTCGGCGATCAATACGATTTGTGACCCGGAGGTAGCATGCTGTCCATATCCCGCACTCTGTCTGCCGCAGTGCTGTCGTTCGCACTGCTGCCGGCTTTCGCCCAAGGTAGCGCCGCGACGCCGGCGTCAGCGCCAGCTTCCATGGATCATGTAGCATGGTCGCGTAACGCCAACATCTACGAAGTCAACATCCGCCAGTTCAGCAAGGAAGGCACCATCAAGGCATTCGCCGCGCAGCTGCCGCGCTTGAAAAAGATGGGCGTCGACATCCTGTGGATCATGCCGGTGCAACCCATCGGCGAGAAAAACCGCAAGGGCAAGCTGGGCAGCTATTACGCTGTGCGCGACTACAAGGCGGTCAATCCAGAGTTCGGGACCATGGACGATTTCAAGACCATGGTGGCGCAGGCGCACAAGCTGGGCATACGCGTCATCCTCGACTGGGTGGCCAATCACACTGCATGGGACAACATCTGGGTCGCTGACCATCTTGACTGGTACAAGAAGGACGCCAAGGGCGAACTGTTCCCCGTGACCTTCAACGAAGGAGGCGATGTCGAGTATTGGACCGACGTCATCGCGCTCGATTACACCAAGCCTGCCGTGTGGCAGGGCATGACCGATGCCATGACGTTCTGGGTGCGTGAGACCGATATCGATGGCTTCCGCTGCGATGTGGCCGGACTGGTCCCGGTGGCGTTCTGGAACCAGGCGCGCAAGGAGCTCGACAAGATCAAACCGGTCTTCATGCTGGCCGAATGGGCCGAACCGGCGCTGCACGAGCAGGCCTTCGACATGACCTACGACTGGACCCTGGCGGACATCTTCAAAAAAATCGGCAAGGGCAAGGCCGATGCGCGCCACATTGTCGCCTACATCAGCAAGCCGGATAAAGTCTTCCCCCCGCATGCCATTCGGATGCTGTTCACGAACAACCACGACTTCAACTCCTGGCACGGCACCGACCGTGAACTGTACGGTAATGCCTACCAGGCGCTCGCCGTGATTGCCGCCACCCTGCCTGGCATGCCCTTGATTTACAACGGCCAGGAATCGCAGCTCGACAAGCGCCTGGCGTTCTTCGAAAAGGACCAGATCGCGTGGGGCAGCTATCCGCTGGAGCAGTTCTACGCCGGCCTGCTCAAGCTCAAACGCGACAATCCCGCGCTGGCGAACGGCCAGTACGGCGCCCCAGTCCAGTTTGTGAGCACCGGTAACGACAAAGTGTTGGCCTACCGGCGCGTTCAGGGCAAAAATACTGTCGAGGTCGCTGTCAATCTATCCGGCCAGGCTCAATCGTTTGCCCTGGACGGCGCCAAGGCAGCGCCGCTGGGTGCGTGGCGCTGGCGCATCCGCGCAAGCCAGTAGGGCGCCTGCAGGCGCTCTCAGAACCGGTCCACCTCGAAGCTCACGCTGTCGTAGTGGCCGGCGCTGTCGACAACCGAAATGCTGTGCGGGCCAGGACTGCCCAACGCAAACGCCTGGCTCGATTTGCCCCCGCCCGTGGCCACTTGGCGCCCATCGAGCAGCCAGTAATGGGTGCCGTTGCCGCCCACCGCATCAAGCGTGACGATCATCTGCTGCTTGCCCGGCGCCGCCTTGAGCCGGCTGCCGTTTTTCAGACCCATCAGCTTGATGCTGCCGACTACGCCGCTTTGCGGGCAGTCCGGCGACCATGGCGCCAGCCCCAGTTGTGCGCGTTCGGCGGCAGGCAGCCATGCTTCGAGCAGGGCGGGCCAGCGCGCTATTTCACGCGCTTCGGCGGTGGGGGCGCAGGCGGGCGTGGTGCGTAGATGGGTCTCCCGATCGAACCAGGCGGTTTCCACCAGGCCGCGTGCGCGCAAGCGGTCGGGCAGGGTGGGCGGAATAGTTTGTTTCAGCACCCAGGCGCTGCGTTTGAGATGACATAGCGGTGGCGCGGTGCTGGCCGCAGCGCCGCCAAGCGGCCAGCAAATCTGCACGCTGCTCACTTCCGGCGGCGGCACGCGCGACAGCGCCGCGCTGCGCGGCATGGCCAGCGCCATTTGCTGCAGCAGCGGGGCGGCGATATTGGCGCCGAAAAAGCCCGGGTTGGGCGTGCCATCCGGCCGACCAATCCACACGCCCATGGTATAGCGCCCGCTCACGCCCACGGCCCAGGCATCGCGAAAGCCGTAGCTGGTACCGGTCTTCCAGGCCAGCCGTACCCCGCTGCCCGATTCTTCCGCGAAGGGCTGGTCGGGATGGCCGCCGCTTTCGAGAATACTGCGCACGATGAAAGCCGCGCCTTCGCTCATCATGCGCGTTTCGCGCCGCGGTGCATCGGCCGTGATGCGCGGCGCGCCGGCCATGCCCCCAACCGCCAGCGCGCGATAAGCGCCGACCAGTTCTTCCAGGCTGGTGCCGGCCCCGCCCAGGATGATGCTCAAATTCGGCAAGGCGTCCCGGGGCAGGCGCAAGCGCAGTCCGGCGCTCGACAGGCGCGCGGCAAAGCGGGCCGGGCCCACCCGTTCGAGCAGGTCGACGGCGGGTACGTTGAGGGAGCGCTGCAGCGCCTCGGCAACGCTCACCGGCCCCGAAAAGCTGGCCTGAAAGTTACCGGGATCGTAGCCGCCGAACGACTGCGGCGTGTCGGCCATCAGGCTTTCGGAATGAATGATGCCGTCGTCCAGCGCCAGGGCGTACAGAAAAGGTTTGAGCGTGGAGCCGGGCGAGCGGATGCCGCGCACCATGTCGACGTGGTTGAAGCGGCGCGCGTCCTTGAAGTCGGCCGACCCTGCGTAGGCCAGAATTTCCATGCTCTGGCTGTCCATGACCAGCGCGGCCATCGAGACGAAGCGCGGCAGCTGCGATACCCGGTCGGCCAGCATGCGCTCCAGGGTGACCTGCATGTCGCGGTCGATGGTCGAGCGGACGATAGCCGTGGCCGGCCCGCGCCGCGCATCGCGCCGGGCTGCCTGGTGCAGGCGTTCGGCCGCGAGCGGCGCCAGCCAGGCCAGGCGCGCCGGGTTGGCGCCGACCTTCTCGATCAGCGCATCGTCCACCTCGGCCGCGCTCCATCGCTCCAGCGCTGCCATGCGGCGCAGTACCTTGTCGCGCGCCTGCTGCGCCAGCTGTGGATGGCGATCCGGCCGCAGCCGCGAGGGTGCCTGGGGCAGCACCACCAGCAGCGCTGCTTCGGCCGCAGACAATTGCGTGGCGCTCTTGCCGAGATAGCTGCGGCTGGCCATCTCGACCCCTTCGACGATGCCGCCCATGGGTGCGTGGTTCAGATACAGCGTCAGGATCTCCTGTTTGGACAGGCGCGCTTCGAGCTGCAGCGCGCGCAGCACCTGATGCAGCTTGCCGCCCAGGCTGCGCGGAACGGGTTCGAGCGCGCGTGCCACCTGCATGGTGAGGGTCGAGCCGCCCGAGACGATCTTGCCGTTGGTAGCCCATTGCCAGCCGGCGCGCAGCATGGCCGCCGGGTTGATTCCGGGGTGGTAGTGGAACCAGCGATCTTCGTATGCCAGCAGGGCGTCGAGGTAGAGCGGCGACACCTGGCCGGGGGCGACGGGGATGCGCCACACGCCGTCGGCGTCGGGCCAGCCGCGCAAGGGCGAACCGTCGCGCGCCACCACCACCAGCCCGGGACTGTCGTGCGGGACCGGCGGCGGGAACAGCTGGTCAAGCAGCAGCAGGGCGCTCAGCAGCAACGCCAGGCCGCCGCGCCAGGGATGGCGCCGCAGCCAGCCCAAGGCCCTACTTGCCGCCACTGCGCGGGTCGGCGATGGTGATGGCATCCGGCGCGGCGCCATAAGCGCGGATCTCGGGACGGTACATGTCTTCGGCAAACGTACCCGGTACATTGAAGCGTCCTGGCGTGACTACCCGCAGCATGTAGAACAGGTGGATCGGGTCGGCGCTCAGCCTGACGGCGGCCACGAAACGGTCGTCGCGGTATTCCTTATGCTTGATGCGGGCGTCGGTCATGGCCGCGCCGAGATTGATGCCATCTACCGTGAACTCGGCCGCCTCCGGCCCTTTCGACAGGTTCATGTTTTCCACTTCAAGGCCGGCGGGAATATGGTCCACGACCATGCCGTCCTCGATCGGCTGCTTGGAAGTAGCCTTGATGCGCACCAGGATCATGTCGCCCACCTTGAGCGCGCCTCCCGTCCATGGCGTGCCCTCCTTGGTGAACCATTTGCGCTCGAGGCTGATCTTGTCCGAGCTGACTGCCGGCGCCTTGAGCGGAAAGCCACCGGCCTCGGTCTCGACCCACAGCGCCATGGCGCCCTTGTTCTCGATGGTGATGCCTTTCCCCGCTGCCGCCGGATCGATGGAGCGCATTTCGCTGTTTGCCGATTTGAGCGCACTGCTGCTGTCGCCATTGCGTAAATTGGCCTGCCACGGTGCAGAACTGCTGCCACCGGCTGCGCGCGCCGCCAGGAACAGGGCGATGCGCTCCTGCGTCGAATAATAGTAGCGCGGCTTGCTCAGGCGATCACCCAGATTGGTCAGCAGCGTTTCGCGCTGCGGATGCTCGACCTTGTGACGCACCAGCAGTGCGTACGCCATGGCCTGATCGCGGATGGCGCTGCCGTAATCACCCAGCCAGTCCCATTCCCAATCGGTGCGCACGCCATAGGGTTTGGCCATGGCCTCGTTGATGGCTACCTGGCTGCGTTTGCTGTCGCCCATCAGCGACAGCGCAACGCCCAGCTGCGCCAGTGCGAGCGGCGACTTGGCGCGGTCGCGGTACTTGTCGTGCAGCAGGCGCAGCGACGCCAGCGAGGCTTTCTGTTCGCGCGCCAGCATGTAACCGATATGGGCCAGTTCGGCAAAGCGCTGGTGGCTGTTGCGGATCAATTCGTAGTCGCGCCAGTCGTAGCGGCCGGCGGCATCGGGCTTGACCGCTGCGGGCAGCGGCGCGAACTGGTTCGGGGCGTCGTTCAGGCGCTCCACCATCCAGCCCTGGGCGCGCTTGCTCATTTCCTCAGGCACGTTGAAACCTGCCTCGCGGGCGTCGGCCAGGAAGCTGGTGACGTAAGGCGTGAGCCAGTTCTCATACGCGCCGTCGTCGCCGCGCCACAACCGGAAACCGCCGGCCGCGCCCTGCATGCCGGCGATGCGGCCGATCGCGCCCTCGATGAAGCGCGCGCGCTGTTCGCGCGTGCGCGGCTCCAGGCCAACTGCACGGGCGCCTTCCTCGTCGATGAACACGTGGGGATAAGCCGCGCTGGTGGTCTGTTCAAGGCAGCCGTACGGATAATCGAGCAGCCCTTTGACGATGCTGCGCACATTCAGGGGCGGCTTGTTCGACATTGTCACGTTGAGCGTGGACGAGCCGCGGTGGAAACGTTCAAGCATTTTGGTGTCGAGCACCGCCGACGCGCCCGGCTCGATGCGAATCCGACGCGCATCGACTTCGCGCGCGATTGGCGGCTGGATCTGCAGTGCGAACTGGCGCTGGATCACGACCGGTTTTGGCCCGGCCGTTGTCAGGTCAAGCGTCACCCGCGCAAGGCCGTACGGTTCGTTCGCCTCCACGGAAAAGCGTACGATGCCGCGCTCGCGCGGCGCCAGTTTGAGCTTGCGCTCGCCGTCGGCGATCTTGAGCAGGCGGTCGGCACTGAGCTTGATCGATACGGTCTGTTCACCCGCCATCATATTGGTCACGTCCAGCGCCACGGCTGCGCTGTCGCCCGGCCCGATAAAGCGCGGCATGGCGATTTCCGCCACAATTGGCGCGGCCACCACCATCTCGCGTTCGGCGCGGCCATAACTGTCGTCGCTCGCGGCCACTGCCATCAGGCGCAGCGTGCCGTTGAAGTCGGGGATCATGAGCGCGATACTGGCTTCACCCTTGGCGTCCAGGATCACAGGGCCGGAGAACAGATCGACCAGCCTGACCTTCTTGGGCATGCTCTGGGTGTCGCGCTTGGCCGCGTCGCCGCCCCACTTGATCGTGCCCGGCTCGCCGTCCATGCGTTCAATCAGCTTGCCGTAGATGTCGGTAAGCTCGGGGCCGAAGCGGTGTTTGCCGAAAAAGAAGTCGAACGGATCCGGCGAAGCGAAGTTCGTGATGTTCAAGATGCCCGCGTCGACCGCAGACAGGGTGACCATGACGCGCTTGTTGGCAGCATTGGCGACCCTGATTTTGGCCGTGGCCCGTTTTTCGGGCTCGACCTGGGCAGGGGCGCTGAGCGTGACGGCGAGCTGGCGTGCAGCACGCGCCATCGGCAGCCAGGTCATGCCCACTGCGCGCGCCGGGGTGACACGGTCGCCCTGGCTGCCGGGCCTGAATACGACCGTCGAGATATACATGTCCGAGCGGTTCCACGTCTTGTCGATCGGGATCTTGATGGTGGCGCCGGCGGTGCTCACGCTGATCCGCTTGCTCCACAATACCTTGTCCGCTTCCACCAGCACCAGGGCCTCGCCATCGTGGGGCGGGGTGATCTTGAGGGTCACATCTTCGCCGGCGCGCGCCGGGGCCCCGGCCAGCTCCAGCTTCACGCGGTCGGGGCGGTTGCCCATGCTTTCGGAATCCTGCGCATTCCAACCCGCATAGAAGCGATAGCGCGCTATCGACTTGGTTTCCGGGTCGGTCACCTGCAGTGTGTAGGTGCCCCATACCACGGGCAAAGTCAGCTTGGTGCGCGCCTTCAGTTCGATGGCGCCGGCCTGCACGGTCTCCGACGCTTCCGAGTAGCCCGAATGCCAGCCGCGCCCAGCTTCGAAGCGCCAGTAATACTGCCTGTCTTCGCGAATCAGGGCAAACTGGGCTTGCTTGATAGGCGCGAATTTGCCTTCCGGCGTCACCCGGATCAATTCAAATTCGGCCATGCTGCCCTCGCGCGTGACGTCGCGTTCAAAAGCTGGACGAATGGCGATCATGGCCGGCGCGGGCCACCAGGTGCGTTCGATCGAGCGCACCACGGGGCGCCCGCCCGATTCGAGCAGGCTGAGCGAAGCTCGAATCCGCATCGGCGAACTGGCCAGGGTATCGAAGGGTACGTCGAGCGCTGCCTTGCCCTCATCGTCCAGCGCCGCTTCGGGCAGTTCCGCACGCTTCTTGGCCGCCGCGTCGTCGTTGTAATCGCCAAAGATAAAACCGGGCCACAGCACCGGCAATGGCGTGCGCGCGCGTTCCTGCGCGACGCTGCCCAGCAAGCGGTTGCCGGAGGCCGGCGCCCCGTACAGGTAGTCGCCCTGCACCTCGAGCTGGAAGTCGCCGTTGGCCGCCAGCGGCGCCTTGTCGCTCTTGAGCGTGAGCTTCATCCGCTCCGGCAAAAACTCTTCCACCTGGAAGGCAAACACGGCGTCGGCGCGTTTGGCTGCGGGATCGGCGCGCAGCTCCAGCGTCCACTTGCCGGTGGCAGCATCGGCGGGCAGCACGATAGACTGCTGCAGGTAGCCCGGCATTTTCGGGTTGGGCTGCCACACGCTGGCGCTGACCACATCGCCGCTCGGCTTTTTGAGGTCGGCCTTGACCGGCAATGGCGGCAGGGCGGCGCCGTCGGCGCTACGCACCAGCACCGACAAATTGAAGGTTTCGCCCGGACGATACAAATCGCGTCCGGACCAGGCGAACAGCTTGACGTCGCGCGGCAGGTGGCCGCCAACGTCGAATTCGGCCAGGTCGAGACCGGGTTCCTGCAGCGCGATCATGGAGGTCTCCTTGCCGCGCTTTGCCAGCAGCAGGCGCGCGCTGTCGGGCAGGCCCTGCAGCACTGCATGGCCCTCGCCATCGGTTTTGCCTTTCATGAGCACTTTGCCGGCCGCGCCGATGACTTCGATCTCCACACCATCCTGCGCTTTGCCGCTGGTGAGAGAGGTAGTGAAAACGTCCGTATGCTTGGCCTGGCGCCGCGCGTGCAGTCCGATATCGCTGACGTAAAAATAGGTGACCTGGTAGTCGTCGTCGAAACGCCCGGGGCGGCGCATCACTGCCACGTAAATGCCCGGCTCCTTGAGCTCGTCGATCTTTTCGACCGGGAGGAAGCTGACCTTGCGGCTGTTGGCGATCTTGCTGGTGATGAAACGGTTGCTGTAGACGCTGGTGGCCATGTCCTTTAGCGCGTTGAGCTGATAGCTGTAGGTTTGCCCTTTGAGCTTGTTGCGGTTGCCGTCGTCGTAGTATTCGCCGTCGCCTTCTTCGCTTTGCTCGCCGTTCTCGTTGTCGGTTTTGCGCTTGCCCAGCACGAAGTCGGTAAAGGCGGCGAATTTTTCGGGCGCCACGCGCAGAAATTCGACATCGATCTCGGGGATATTGACGGTGACGACCGGCAGGCCGCCATTCAGGCCGGCGGGCAGCACGGTGCCTTTGCTGGCGAAGAAATAGGAATCGGCCCCGGCCTCGCTGCGCACATCGCATGCGTGCGCCTGATCGAGCTTGCGGCCCGAGCCGGCAATGAGCGCCTGACCGAGCTTGATGCGGTAACTATTACCGGCTTTCACGAAAGGGAACAGCAGCACGTGCGGATTGCTGCTGACCACCCAGCCACCGGCGACGATCTTGCCCGGACCCTCGGCAGCGGCCTCCCCGGCAGGCTTGTTCGGGCCCAGGTCGCTCACTTCAATGAGTTTGTCCAGCGGCTGACCGTCATCGATGACATCGGAAAACAGCACGGCCAGCGCCGGCTTGTCATCGTGAATGCGGCTTTGGCAGCTGCTGACGGCAAAGGCGGTATTTGCCGGGGCCAGCACGGCCGAACCCTCGACGGCGCGCTCGGCACGCGACTTGTTGACATACCAGGCGCCACCGGCGGCAGCTGTCAGGGTGGCGCCGAACAGCAGGCCAAGCAGGACTTTTCTAGAGAGTTGCGGCATACACTTTCCGTTGAGCATTAATCAAAATTAATGTAACAGAGCAGCGCATGCCTGCGGCGACAATATTTGCAGAAAGGTGAGCCAATGCTGCGAGAAAAATACACCTGAGCTGCCTGAACTTTGCCAGGCGTCGAATTCGCAGTCCGATGGACTAGTTACGAGTGCCCGGGTATGGGGTGGTGAGCAGGCCGAGCATCGATCGCATGCCGCTTACGTAATTCCCCAAACGCAGATTCTCGTCGTACGCATGCTGGTTATTGTCCGCATTGACGACGCACACCAGCGCAAACGGCAGCTTGAGCGGCGCGACGATTTCATGGGTTGGCACCGTGCCGCCCATGCTGCGCAACAGCACCGGCTGCGGATTATCCGTCCTGCCCATATGCGCTTGCACGAGCGCGCCCTCGACCCAGTGACGCACCGGCGCATTCATCGGCTGGCGCGCTGCCGGACTCTGCTTGCCGGACTCGATGCGCGCGATCAGGCGATGGCGGCTGCGTTCTGCATCGCTTGGTTCGTGGTCGAGCAGTACATAGCCCTGTTGCTCGACAAAACGGCGCACCAGGCCGAGCAGATAGGGTCCGTCCGCTTCCACCGTGGTGCGAATATCGATTTCGGCAACGGCGTCGCGCGGAATGATATTGGCGCCCAGCTTGCCTACACCGCCCGCCGCCATGCCACGAATATTCAGGGAAGGGTACTGCAGCGACTCCTGCAGGTTACTGCCTACCTTGTCGGGTACCGCAAAGCCGAGACGGCGCCGAATAGCAGTTTCATCATCGCCACTGTTGGCGAGTACTCGACGGTCATCCTCGTTCAGCGTGACCCTGCTGTAGTAGTCCGGGATGGTGACCCGTCCGTCGGCATCTTTCATGGCGGCGAGCAGTCGGGCCAGGTTCAAAGCAGGATTGGGCAGATAGTTACCGTAATGGCCGCTGTGTTGCGGGGCCTTGGGACCGAACACTGTCAGCACCAAGGACTGCGCACCGCGATTGCCGAACACGATCGTCGGTCGCCCGCTCGGGTGGGCCGGACCGTCCTGGATGATGAGGGCGTCCGCCTTCAGAAATGCGGCTTCCTGCCGGATCGCATCGGCAAGGCCGGGCGAATTGATTTCTTCCTCGCTATCGAGTATGAGCTTGACGTTCACCGCGGGCAGCACGCCCTGCTCGCGCATCAGATCTAGCGCCGCCAGAAACATCAGGATCGGGCCCTTGTCGTCCGAGGCTGAGCGCGCAAAAATCCTGTGCTCGGGGTCGAAATCCTGGCGCAGCAGTTGCTGCATGTCGATCTTGGTCCAGCTGCCGTCAGGCGCCCGCTGTTTCAGGACCGGCTGCCATGGGCTGGGCTGGGACCACTGCGCCGGATTGACCGGCTGGCCGTCGAAGTGGAAGTAAAACAGGACCGTCTTCCTGGCCGGGTCGCCCGCGAGTTCGGCAAACACGATGGGACGCCCCTTGTTTTCCACTGTGCGTACCGTGAAACCCCGTTTTTTCAGCGCCGGACTGAGCCACTGGGCATTTTTCTTCAAGTCCTCACCGGGTACTTGGGCATCGTTGGGTATGGCCAGAAATTCGAGCAACTCGGGGAAACTGGCCAGCGCCGCCTTGCGGATGAGTTGTTCATCGAGCAGCGGAGACGACCCCTGCGCCATGCTATGCGCTGAAACGGCAAGCGAGAGCACGGCCGCGTAGAGGGGGAGCGCGAACTTTGTGGACCACAGCAGCATACGGTTCTTTCGAGGTCAGACAGGAAGCTTGGAGAATGTCATGCAGTAGCGCAATGGTCAACACCTTCAGTTTGCTGCGGTGCAAATGTGGGCTTGGGCAATCGTGCGCCTTGGCTAGACGGGTATAGTGGGTCATCCATTCCAACGCCAGGAGCCCGACGCAATGAATATCCGCAGCCTGCTGTCTTCCATATTGATTGGCGCTGTTGCAAGCGCTCGCTCGATGTCGCCCATGGCCGCCCTGTCGGTGGCGCGACTTGCGGGTCGTCGCACGCCAGGCCAGCTCATGCTTCTGGATCGTCCAGTCTTCAAATACGGGGCGCTAGCCTTGGGCGTCGGCGAAATGCTTGGCGACAAAATGAAGTCTGCGCCCGACCGCACAGCGTCGTTAGGTTTGCTGGCACGCATTATGAGCGCCGGCATCGCGGGCGCGGCATTGGCGCCGAAGGGAAGGGAGCAGGCCGGGGCAGCAGTGGCGGTCGCCACGGCCTTGCCACTGGCCTACATCACGCTCGCCGGTCGCAAGCAGGCAATGGCGCATATCGGTCAGACCCGTAGCGGCCTGATTGAAGATGCACTGATCATTGCGGCCGCTGCTGCGATCGTGGCACTTTCCACCAGATCGAACCAATTTTAGCCTGGCAGAGCAATTGCGCTGCCGTCGGACAAAGCGCTCAGCTTGACGCCGGCTGCGTGCGAATGGTCTCGAGCACGCGGCGTACCGAGGCCGGAATCGGCACCGCCAGATTGCTGCTGCGCTCGACGTAGACATGCACGAAGTGGCCGACCGCAGCGGGAGCCGGGTCATCGTTGCGGTAAATCCCGATTTGGTACCGTACGCTCGAATTGCCCAGCTTGGCCACGCGAATTCCCACGTGCACCTGATCGGGAAACGCGATAGGGCTGAAGTAGGAACAACCGGAATCGACCACGAAGCCAACAATCTCGCCCTTGTGAATGTCGAGCACGCCGCGCTCGATCAGGAACTGGTTGACCGCCGTATCGAAATACGAGTAGTACTGGACATTATTGACATGGCCATAGACGTCATTGTCCATCCAGCGCGTGGCGATGGTGCAAAAGTGCGGCCAGTCCGAGCGCGGTGCGGCGCGCATCAGTGCTTGACGTCGCTGGCGGGAATGAGCACTTCCACCGGCGCGTCGGTGGCAAACAGCTGCGCGCAATCGATCTTGTCGAACGCGTAGTGCTTGCCGCAGAAATCGCAATTGATGGCGAGCTGACCCAGCTCGTCGATGGCCGCGCCGACTTCGTCCTGGCCCAGCATCTTGAGCATATTGCCTACTTTTTCGCGCGTGCAGCTGCAATGGAATTGCGGATGCGCGGGCGTGAAGACGCGGATGGTCTCTTCCCAGAACAGGCGGTTCATCAGGGTCTGGATATCGGTAGAGAGCAGCTCGGGCTGCTTGAGCGTGGAGGCCAGCGTCACCGCACGGTTCCAGGTTTCCAGGTCTTCCGCTTCGCTGGCCTGGACTGTCTGGTCGTCCTGGCCACTGTGGCGCGGCAGCTTTTGCAGCAGCAGGCCGCGTGAGACTTGCTCGTTAGCGCCCAGCCACAGGCGCGTGTCGAGCTGCTCGGAGCGCAGCATGTAGTTTTCGATGACGGTGGCCATGTCCTCGCCGTCTAGCGGCACGATGCCCTGGTAGGGCTGCTGGCCGGGGACCTTGTCGAGCGGGTCGAGCGTGATGACAAAGCGCCCCTTGCCATTGACGTTAAGCAGTTCGGTCAGGCTGGCCTCGTCGGCTACCACGGTATCGGGCTTGAGCTTGGCGGTCGCGCGCAGGCGCAGATCCGAATCGCACTCGACCACGAGCAGGCGCACCGGGCCGTCGCCATGGATCTGCATGATGATGGCGCCATTGAACTTGAGGTTGGCCGACAGCAGGGCGGCAGCAGCCAGCATTTCACCGAGCACGGTCTTGACTGCTGCCGGGTACTCGTTGCGCTGCTGGATCTCGCGCCAGGTTTCGGAAATTTCGACAAACTCGCCGCGCACGGCGGCATTGTCGAAGATGAATTTTTGCAGGGTGTCCTGGGGTGCTGTCGTCATATTCTTATCCAATCTTCTTCAATTCCGTCTTGAACAGCCTGGCGCGCGCCACATAGCTGGCGGCGCTCATTTCGAGGCGGGCAATATCGTCCGGTCCCAGGGTGCGCACGGCCTTGGCCGGCGCGCCGATGATGAGCGAGTGGTCGGGAAATTCCTTGCCTTCCGTGACCAGGGCCCCGGCGCCGACCAGGCAACCCTTGCCGATCCGGGCGCCGTTGAGGATCACGGCCTGGATGCCGATCAGGGAACCGTCGCCGACGGTACAGCCGTGCAGCATGGCCTGGTGGCCAATGGTGACGTTGGCGCCAATGGTGAGCGGGTAGCCCATGTCGGTGTGCATGACCGTGCCTTCCTGCACATTGCTGCCGGCGCCAATGGTGATGCGTTCATTGTCGCCGCGAATCGTCACGCCCGACCAGGCCGAGGCATTCTGCTCGAGCGTGACTTTGCCGATCAGGGTTGCGGAATCGGCCACGTAGGCAGAGGGATCGATCTCGGGCGCATACTCGCCCAGTTGGTAGATTGCCATGGTGTTTTGCTTTTGTGTTTGGGATTGACGCTATTTTACGCCCACGCGGCACGCGCGCTGCCCGGCCCGTCTAAGTGGTGGCGCCGGGCAGGAATTCAACAGCCGAGTATAATGCGAACGGTCGTTCTTTTTTATTGAGGTCTCGCCATGTCACCATCCCGTTCCGAATTTATTACCGTGCGTGGTCTGCGTTATCACGTGCGCCACTGGGGCCGCGACGGCGCGCCCAAGCTGTTCATGGTGCATGGCTGGATGGACGTGGCCGCCTCGTTCCAGTTCGTGGTCGATGCGCTGCAGGGCGACTGGCATGTGATTGCGCCCGACTGGCGCGGCTTCGGACTGACCGAACGCACTCAGTCCGATACCTACTGGTTCCCCGACTACCTGGCGGACCTTGACGTGCTGCTCGACCATTACTCGCCAAGCCAGCCGGTCAACCTGCTCGGTCACAGCATGGGCGGCAACGTGGTAAGTTCGTACGCGGGCGTGCGCCCGGGGCGGGTGCGCCGCCTGATCAATCTGGAAGGCTTCGGTCTGCCGGCGACGCGCCCGGAACAGGCGCCCAAGCGCTTGGCCAAGTGGCTCGACGAACTGCGCGCGCCGCCCACCTTGCGTCCCTACGCAAGCCGCGAGGCGGTCGCTGCGCGCTTGCAAAAAACCAATCCGCGCCTGTCCGACCAGCGCGCCGCCTTTCTGTCCCAGCACTGGGCCGCGCCCAATGCGGCTGGGGAATGGGAGATTCTGGGCGACCCGGCCCACAAGAAGCCGTCGCCGCTGCTGTACCAGGTCGAGGAAGTGCTGGCCTGCTGGCGCGCCATCACGGCGCCGGTGCTGTGGGTGGAGGCCGACGACACCAATATGTGGCAATGGATGGGCCCCAAGCCGGAAGCGCGCATCGAGATCGACCGTCGCCTGGCCAGCCTGGCCAATGTCAGCGCGCGCATGATGGCCGACGCCGGCCACATGCTGCACCACGACCAGCCCGAGGCGCTGGCGGCTATGGTCGAGGAATTTCTGGCGCGCGAGTAAGCGAGCGCTGCCTGAAGCTTTTTGCCTGGCAGCGTACAATATGGACTTGTCCACTTTGCTGCTGCAACCGGCCTTGCTTTGCCCATGAATGTAGACCTGCACTGCCACTCGAACGTCTCCGACGGTGTCCTCGCGCCCGCCGCTGTGGCTGCCTACGCGCATCAGTCCGGGGTCGAGGTCTGGGCCTTGACCGACCACGATGAAGTGAGCGGCATCGAGCGCGCGCGCGCCGCCGCTAGCGGTCTTGGCATGCGCTTTGTGGCCGGGGTGGAAATTTCAATTACGTTTGCTGGCGAAACTGTGCATATCGTCGGCCTGCAGATCGATCCGGCCAATGCGGAACTGGTGCAAGGCTTGGCGGCCACCCGCAGCGGGCGCGATGCGCGCGGACGCGACATAGCAGATCAGCTGGCCAAGGCGGGTATTCCCGACGCCTACGAAGGCGCGCTCAAGTACGTCGACAACCCCGATCTCATGTCGCGCACCCATTTTGCCCGGCACCTGGTGGACATGGGAATATGCAAAAGCATTCCGGACGTGTTTCGTAAATATCTTACAGAGGGCAAGCCCGGCTATGTTCCGCACCGCTGGGCCAGCCTGCAGCAGGCTGTCGGGTGGATCCATGGCGCTGGCGGCATCGCCGTGATTGCCCATCCGGGTCGCTACAAGCTGGGCGTGACCGGCGAAGGCGTGCTGTTCGACGAATTCAAGCAGTTGGGCGGCAGCGCCATCGAAGTGGTGACTGGCAGTCATAATCCTGCCCAATACCAGATCTACGCCGAGCAAGCGCGGCGCTATGGTTTCCTGGCATCGCGCGGCACCGACTTTCATGCGCCCGGCGAATCCCGGGTCGAGTTCTCGCAGCTTCCGCCCCTACCGGCCAGCGTCAAACCGGTCTGGCACGACTGGTTCTGAACCAGGGCTGTGCTTCGGGTTTGCTTTAAGGCCCGCTTCAGCTTGCGGCACTTGTATTTTTCCTGTCACAGCCATACCTTATAATCCTGTCAATTCATCCAGCCGGGAGGCTTTTTCATGAAACGTGTAGTGCTGTTTCTAGCCACTAATCTTGCAGTGGTGCTGGTGCTGTCGATTGTCCTCAACGTGCTCGGCGTTGGACGTGGCGTCAGCGCGGCCGGCCTGAACATTCCACAGCTGCTCACGTTTTCGGTCGTGGTTGGCTTTACCGGGGCGATCATTTCGCTGTTGCTGAGCAAAACGATGGCCAAGTGGACCACGGGTGCGCGTGTGATCACCAATCCCGCCAACGCGGAAGAACTGTGGCTGGTAAATACAGTGCGCCAGCTTGCCGAGCGCGCCGGCATCGGCATGCCCGATGTGGCCATTTATGACGGCGAACCGAATGCATTTGCCACCGGCGCGTTCAAGAATTCCGCCCTGGTGGCGGTCTCCACCGGTTTGTTGCAAGGCATGGAGCGCAGCGAGGTCGAAGCCGTGCTCGGCCATGAAGTGGCCCACGTGGCCAATGGCGACATGGTGACGCTGACCCTGATCCAGGGCGTGGTCAATACTTTTGTGGTGTTCCTGGCGCGCGTGGTCGGTTTTTTTGTCGATAAGGTTCTGCTGCGCAATAACGATCGCGGGCCCGGTATCGGCTACATGATCACCGTGTTCGTGTGCGAGATCCTGTTCGCGCTGGTGGCCTCCATCATCGTTGCCTGGTTCTCGCGCCAGCGCGAATTTCGCGCAGATGCTGGCTCGGCCAAGCTGCTGGGCAGCCCTCGCCCGATGCAGCAGGCGCTCGCGCGCCTGGGCGGTTTGCAGCCTGCACCCTTGCCGTCGGCCATGAAAGCCTTCGGCATCTCTGGTGGCGGCGGCTGGGGCTCCCTGTTTTCGACCCATCCTCCAATGGAACAGCGCATTGAAGCGCTCAACAAATTGCACTGATCAATGAGTCAATTTTTTCAGATCCATCCCGACAATCCGCAAGGCCGCCTGGTCAAACAGGCGGCGCAGATCATCCATTCCGGCGGCATCGTGGCGCTGCCCACCGATTCCTGCTACGCCCTGGTGTGCCATCTGGATGACAAGGCGGCGGTCGAAAAGCTGCGCCGCATTCGCGGCATCGATGAAAAGCATCATCTGACGCTGCTGTGCCGCGACCTGTCCGAGATCGCCAATTACGCGCGCGTCGACAATAAACAGTTTCGCTTGCTCAAGGCGGCTACCCCGGGACCGTTCACCCTGATCCTGGAAGCCACGCGCGAAGTACCGCGCCGCCTGTCGCACCCGTCGCGCAAGACCATCGGCCTGCGCGTGCCCGAAAACGCCATTGCCCACGCCCTGCTGGAAGAACTGCGCCAGCCGTTGCTGGGCACCACGCTCATCATGCCCGGCGAGGACGACATCATGAACGATGCCGAGGCCATCCGCGAGCGCCTTGAGAAGCAGCTCGATCTGATCATCGACGGCGGCGCCTGCTCCATGGAACCCACCACCGTGATCGATCTGACCGGCCCTGAACCACTGCTGCTGCGCCAGGGCCGGGGCGACGCCACCGTCTTTGGCCTGTGACGGCCTGGGCCGGGCGTTGGTACGGCTCTGATAGAATCACACAATGAATCTAGACCAAATCATCTCGGCGTTCGCCGTCTACGCATTACCGGTGATCTTCGCGATCACGCTGCACGAGGCGGCTCACGCGTTTGCCGCCAAATATTACGGCGATACCACCGCCTTCGACGCAGGTCGCATGAGCCTCAATCCGCTGCGCCATATCGACCCGTTCGGCACCATTGCACTACCGATCCTGACTTTTGCCGTCTCCTACGCCTTCGCGCCATTCGTGTTCGGCTACGCCAAGCCGGTGCCGGTCGAGTTTTCACGCCTGCGCAAACCCAAGCAGCACATGGCCTGGGTGGCCCTGGCCGGGCCCGCCGCCAATTTCTTCATGGCGCTGGGCTGGCTGATCATGCTGCTGGTACTCAGGGCCAGCGGCGTGGCCGAGGCCTTTCCGCACAAGGTGGCGCAGGCAGGTGTCTTCGTCAACCTGATCCTGTTTGCCATCAATCTGTTGCCGATCCCGCCGCTCGACGGCGGCCGTATCCTGACCAGCTGGCTGCCTGTGCGCCTGGCCTACAAGTTCGCCCAGCTCGAGCGGTTTGGTTTTTTCGTCGTCATCGCGCTGCTTGTTACCGGACTCATGCAGTACTGGATGCAGCCAGTGATGGCCCTGACTTACGGCCTGCTCGACCTTCTCGTTCTTCCCCTTAAATTACTCTTAAATTAAATCTATGTATCCCGATCGTGTAGTTTCCGGTATGCGCCCTACGGGCACCATGCACCTTGGCCATTACCACGGCGCCCTCAAGAACTGGATCAAAATGCAGGCTGAACAGCCCTGCCTGTTCTTTGTCGCCGACTGGCACGCCCTGACCACGCACTACGACGATCCTTCCATCATCGAACGCAGCACCTGGGACATGGTCATCGACTGGCTGGCGGCCGGCGTCGACCCCTCGCAGGCGACCATCTTCATCCAGTCTAAGGTGCCCGAGCATGCAGAATTGCACCTGCTGCTGTCGATGTGCACGCCGCTGGGCTGGCTCGAGCGGGTCCCGACCTACAAGGACCAGATCGACAACATCACCAACAAGGATTTGCATACCTACGGCTTTCTGGGCTACCCGCTGCTGCAGGCGGCCGACGTGCTGATCTACCGCGCCACGGAAGTTCCGGTGGGCGACGACCAGGTGCCGCATATCGAAATGATGCGCGAGATCGCGCGCCGCTTCAATCACATGTACGGCAAGGAAAAAGGGTTCGAAGAAAAGGCCATGGAAGCGGTCAAAAAGCTGGGCAGCAAGCGCGCCAAGCTCTACCTTGAACTGCGCACCGAGTATCAGCAAGAAGGCAAGGACGAAGCGCTTGACCAGGCCCGCGCCATGCTCGACGAAGCGCAAAGCCTGTCGATGGGCGACCGTGAACGGCTGTTCGGCTTTCTCGAAGGCAGCCGCAAGCTGATCCTGGTCGAACCACAGGCCAAGCTGACGGTGGCCTCGCGCCTGCCGGGCCTGGATGGCCGCAAGATGTCCAAGAGCTATGGCAACGCCATTTCCCTGCGCGAGGACAAGGATTCGGTGGTCAAGAAGATCCGCACCATGCCTACCGACCCGGCCCGTGTGCGCCGCACTGATCCGGGTGACCCGCGCAAGTGCCCGGTATGGCAATTGCACGAAGTTTATTCCGATGAAGCCACCAAGGATTGGGTGGTCAAGGGCTGCACCACGGCCGGGATTGGCTGCATCGAATGCAAGCAGCCGGTGATCGACGCCGTCATCAGCGAACAGGAACCGATGCACGAGCGCGCCCAGCAGTACCTGGACGATCCGTCGCTGGTGCGCGCCATCGTGGCCGACGGCTGCGATGCTGCGCGCAAGCTGGCGCAGGAAACCATGCGCGACGTGCGCGAGGCGATGGGCCTGTCATACAGCTGATGAGCGCGCCTCTGACCCAAGGGCAGGGCCAGGCGTCGGCCTGGGTGAGGCGCTTCGCGTCCCTGGTGCCGCCCGGCGAGGTGCTCGACCTGGCGTGCGGCAGCGGGCGCCACGCGCGTCTGCTGGCGGCGCTGGGCCACCCGGTGCTGGCGCTGGACCGCGACGCGGCGGCCCTGGCGCTGGCCGCCGGCAGTGGCATCACCACCATGCAGTTCGACCTGGAGCAGGACGGCGCGCCGTGGCCGTTTGCGGCGCTGCGCTTTGCCGGCATCGTGATCACCAATTATCTGCACCGGCCCCTGTTCGAGCACTTGGCGCACAGCCTCGCGCCTGATGGTGTTTTAATTTATGAAACGTTTTCCTTAGGCAATGAGGTGCATGGCAAGCCCTCCAATCCAGCCTTCCTGCTGGCGGAAGGCGAATTGCTGGCCCAGGCCGTATTACACGGTTGGCGGGTGCTGGCCTATGAAGATGGCTATAGTGCCCAGCCCAAGCCGGCCATGCTGCAGCGCCTGTGCGCCGTGGGACCGGATTTTCCGCGTTTTAAGGCAGGGCTGGACGGCGATTCTAGTCAACAATGAACCATTCGGGCGGGCTATCCGCTACAATCAGCATTTATTTACCAGCATAGTTACCTACATATGATCAAGGGCAGCATAGTAGCAATCGTCACCCCGATGCATGCGGACGGCAGCCTGGACTATCCAGGCCTGCACAAGCTGATCGACTGGCACATTGCCGAAGGCACCGACGGCATCGTCATCGTCGGCACCACGGGCGAGTCGGCCACTGTCAGTGTCGACGAGCATTGCGAACTGATTCGCTTTGCAGTGGTCACCGCCGATGGCCGCATTCCCATCATCGCAGGTACCGGCGGCAACTCCACGGCCGAGGCCATCCGCCTGACTGAGTGCGCCAAGGAAGTCGGCGCTGACGCCGCCCTGGTCGTTGTGCCTTACTACAACCGCCCGACCCAGGAAGGCATGTATTTGCACTTCAAGGCCATCGCCGAAGCGGTCGACCTGCCCATCATTCTGTACAACGTTCCTGGCCGCACCGTCGCGGATATGTCCAACGACACCATCGTGCGTCTGGCCGACATTCCCAACATCGTGGGCATCAAGGATGCTACCGGCAACATCGGGCGCGGTCTGGAGCTGCTCAAGCTGGTTCCCAAGTCGTTCGCCGTGTATTCGGGCGACGATCCGACCGCCATCGCGCTGATGCTATGCGGCGGCGCCGGCAATATTTCGGTGACGGCCAATGTGGCCCCGCGCGCGATGCACGAGATGTGCGCGGCCGCCATGCGCGGCGACATCTCCGGCGCCATGGAAATCAATAACAAGGTCATGCCGCTGCACCATAAACTGTTCGTCGAACCCAACCCGGTCCCGGTCAAGTGGGCCCTGGCGGAGATGGGCATGATGCCAGCGGGCTTGCGCCTGCCGCTGGCGCCGCTTTCGGCCAACTGCCACGACACCGTCCGTGCCGCCTTGCGCGACGCCGGCGTCCATCCACAGCCCTGAACCGCTACTTGGTCAGGATCATCACGACACCCGCTGCCCACAGCTTCTACTTCTTTACGACATGACTATTCGCAAGACAATGAAACCAGCCCTCACCACGGCTCTCACCTCCGTCCTCGTGGTCGGCCTGACCGGCTGCGGCATGCTCGGTTCGATCATGGAACAGGACCGGGTCGATTACCGCGGCGCCAAGAAAGCCAATCGGCTCGACGTGCCGCCCGACTTGACCCAGCTGGCGCGCGACAACCGTTATGCAGTACCTGACGGGCGTGGCGTGGCCAGCGCCTCGACTTACCGCAATCCGAACTCGATCGCCGGCGCACTGCCAGCTGCGGGCGGACCGCAAGTAGGCGTGCAGGGCGGCGAAGCCATTCGCGTCGAGCGCGCCGGCAATCACCGCTGGCTGGTGGTCAACCAGACGCCGGAACAGCTGTGGCCCGTGGTCAAGCAGTTCTGGGCCGATGCGGGTTTTACCTTGCTGAGCGAGTCGGCAGTGACTGGCACGATGGAAACCGACTGGGCTGAAAACCGCGCCAAGATCCCGCAGGACATCCTGCGCCGCACGCTGGGCAAGGTATTCGATTCCATGTACGGCACCGGTGAGCGCGACCGCTATCGCACGCGCCTTGAGCGCCTGCCAAACGGCTCGACCGAAATCTATATCAGCCACCGCGGCGCTGAAGAAGTCTACGCCAACGCCCAGAAGGATTCGACGGTTTGGACCGTGCGTCCCAACGATCCACAGCTGGAAGCGGCGTTCCTGGCGCGCCTGATGGCACGCCTGTATGGCACGCCGGAAGAAGTCAAGCTGGCCGAATCGGTGGTTGCGGCAGCGCCTAACCGGGCCGAGAACGCCAAGCTGGTGGCGGCAGCCGACGGCGGCTACGTCGAAGTCAACGAAGGCTACGACCGCGCCTGGCGCCGCGTGGGCCTGGCGCTTGACCGCGTCGGCTTCACCGTCGAAGACCGTGACCGCGTGCAGGGCGTGTACTTCGTGCGCTACGTCGATCCTGACCTGGCGGCCAAGGAAGGCTTCTTGTCCAAGCTGCTCAGCTTTGGCGGCTCCGACAAGGCCAAGGAAGCGCAGAAGTACCGCGTGTCCGTCAAGGCGGACGCCAGCGGCAGCAGCAGCCGCGTGACGGTGCAGGGCAACGATGGCAAGCCTGAGACCAGCCCCACCGGCGCCAAGATCCTCAAACTGCTCAACGACGAACTGAAGTAACCCGAAGTTCGTTTAGTATCAGGCAAATCGCCGCAACCGCTGTCAAAGCGGCTGCGGCGATTTTTTTGGCGCTGTCACCGCTAAGTATTGAAAACGCCAATTGCAGCGCGTAGTAGCGTGTC
>JAZKGU010000015.1:0-5089 GCA_040385745.1 Pseudomonadota bacterium | reverse complement strand
CCGTCCAACTTTCCGTGGTCACTTCAGAAGGCGGGGGCCTATAGCGCGCTAACACAGAGTTGGCGTGCTATAGGCCCTGCCTTCGCGGGGGAGACGGGAATTTTGCCAATCCGAGGGGGCAGAGCTGTTTTTATTCCAGGCCGCGCCGGTTGAGCATCAAGCTCACGCGCTCATCGTGGGCAGCAAAATACCATGGTAGCGGCGGCGGTAAAACACCGCAGCGGCAGCCGCCAACACGATCAACACAATCGTGGTCATGAACTTGGTGCCGCCGCGCGGTTCTGGTACCGGCACCGCATTTGAAATCATGGTCGCCGCCGTCAGCCGTCGATCCAGGCGCGCGCCAATTACCAGTTCGTTATCGTTGATCGAATTGGTCAGGTGCAGACCCTTGCCGCCCCGGTGAACCGCCATCTTCCCATTGCGGTACACGAAGGACAAACGTTCGTCACCCGACATCAGCGTGCCCACCACATGACCCGCGTTATTCACGTCGGTCGCAAAGCTCGAACCGTAACCGATCATGGCGCCCAGGTCGATCATCTTTTGGCCGTCGTGGATGAACGCGTGCCACTTGCGGTCGGCAGTCTCCGACGAGCCCACCACAACACCGGAATCATTAATCGCCGCCGCGGCGCTTGAGCGCCCGCCCAGCGTGCCCAGGTCGACCATGCCGCGCACCGGATCCCACACAAAGGCGCGGCGGTAATCGTCAGGCTTCGATGCTGTGCCTACCACCTGGCCCACGTTGTTCATCCCTGACGCGTAACTGATCTTGCCGCCCAGGGTGCCAAGGTCGCGCATCTCGCCGTTGCGGTACACGAAGGCGTGCCAGTCGCCGTTCGGCGCATCGGCAAAGCCTGCCGCGTCGCCCGCGTCGTTGATGGCCATGCCGTAGCTGCTCGGGCCACCCAGCGTGCCCAGTTCACGCAAACCGCCCGCCCGGTCGAACAGGAAAGCGCTCCAGGTGCCGTTTGCATTGCGCGCCGAGCCGATGATCAAGCCCGAAGGATTGATCGCCCTGGCATCGCTGTACTTGCCGCCAGGTTTGCCCAGTTCCGTAATCACGCCTTTTTCGAACAATACCCCGCGCTGACGCCCCTCCTCATCCTCCAGCACGGCGGCAACCTGCCCCGCCGCGTTGATGTCGTAAGCGATCGTGGCCTCGTCGTTAGTGGCGGGAATGTTCAGGGGACGGGTGGCAGTGGCGGCCGAGGCCTGTCCGGCAAACACGGCAAGCACGAGGGAAAAAGCAGGCAAGAACATAGGCATGTAAGCATCCTTTCGTTGGGTGTCGAAGCGACATTTCCCAACTATACGATACAAATCATACAACTCGCACTATATTTTGCTATGCAATAGCAATTAAACGACAATCAAAGTGACTTAATGAATTCCCTGATCCCGGCCAAGAACATCTCCACGGCCATCGCACTCAGTATCAGTCCCATCAGCCGCTCGAACGCGGTCATGACCTGGGGCCCTAATTTTTCCTGCAGGCGTTCGGCGCTGAGGAACACAGCCAGCCAGACCAGGGCGACAGCGGTGAGCGCGCCCACGTTGAGGAGCACGTCACTGGTTTTATCGGACGAGAACAGCAGCACCGTGGCCAACGCCGAGGGACCGGCGATAGCGGGTATCGCCAGTGGCACAATGAATGGTTCGCCACCGCCCTCCTCGGCCGCGCCAAATGGGCCGCCAGGCTGCGGGAACACCATGCGCAGCGCAATCAGGAACAGGATGACGCTGCCGCCGATGCGCAGCGAGATTTCCGACAGATGCATGGCCGAGAGCAGGTGCCGGCCAAAGAACATAAACAGGAGCAGGACTGCAAAGGCGATCAGGCATTCGCGCACCACCACCTTCCAGCGCCGCTCCTTCGGTACCTGTGCCAGAGCGCTGACAAATAGCGGTACATTGCCAAACGGGTCGGTGACGAGGATTAGCAGGATAAAGGTCTGGATGAAGGTCTGGGTCATGCGCGGATGATAGCGCGGCGCTAAATATTGGGCAAAGGGTTTAAAAAAACGGCGGCAGGTCAAAAGACCGTGCCGCCGTTTTTAGTAGAGCGTGAAGCGATTACTTCTCGAATTTCTTCATCCATGCCGACAGCTGGTGCGGACGCAGGCCGTCGTAGTCTTCGAACGGCTGATGAATCCACGGATTGTGGGGCAGCTCGTCCAGGAAGTAATCAGGACGGATCGAGGAGCAGCCCTTGAGCCAGATCACCGCCGACTTCACTTCCGTCACGCCTTCAAAGTTCTCCGACAGGTGCTTCGTCACCTTTTGCAGCGTCACGCCCGAATCGGCCAGGTCGTCCAACAGCAGGATCTTGCCGGCCAATGGTCCTTTGGTCATCGTCATGTACTTGGCGATGTCGAGGTCACCACGCACGGTGCCAGCTTCTTCGCGGTAGGAGCTGGTCGACAGAATCGCCAGCGGCACATCGAAAATACGCGAGAACACGTCGCCAGGACGCACGCCGCCACGGGCCAGGCACAACACCTGGTCGAACTTCCAGCCCGATTCGTAGACCTTGAGCGCCAGGCGCTCGATGAGGCGGTGGTATTCGTCCCAGGATACCCAGAGGTCCTTGTCGGTCGATGGTGGGGTGTTCATGTCGGGCTCCTCTACTTTTATTATTCGAATGGGTGGCGCAGGACGATGGTCTCGACGCGGTCAGGGCCGGTCGAAACCATATCGATCGGTACACCAACCAGCTCTTCGATGCGCTTGATGTAGGCGCGCGCGGTGGCAGGCAGTTCGGCCAGCGACTTGGCGCCGACGGTGCTTTCCTTCCAGCCGGCCATCTCTTCGTACACCGGCTCGCAGCGTGCTGCGTCCTCGGCGCCTACCGGGAAGATGTCCACATCGCGGCCATCGATCTTGTAGCCGGTGCACAGCTTGAGCGATTCGAGGCCGTCGAGGACATCGAGCTTGGTCAGGCACATGCCGGACACACCGTTGATCTGGACCGAACGGCGCAGCAGCGCGGCGTCGAACCAGCCGCAACGGCGGGCACGGCCGGTGACGGTGCCGAATTCATGGCCAACCGACGACAGATGATGGCCGACGCCAGCGTCGGTCGGCAGCTCCGACGGGAACGGGCCGGAGCCGACGCGCGTGGTGTAGGCCTTGGTGATGCCCAGGATGTAGTGCAGCATGCCGGGACCGACGCCCGCGCCGGCGGCGGCATTGCCGGCCACGCAGTTCGAGGAGGTCACGAACGGATAGGTGCCGTGGTCGACGTCGAGCAGCGAACCCTGCGCGCCTTCGAACAGCAGATTGCCGCCTGCCTTGTGCGTCGCGTACAGGGCCGACGAAACGTCGCCCACCATCGGCTTAAGGCGCGGCACCAGGGCCATCGCGTCGTCGAAAGTTTTCTGGAAGTCTACCGCGTCGGCTTTCAGGTAGTTGGTCAGCACGAAGTTGTGATAGTCGAGGTTCTCGCGCAGCTTTTCGGCAAAGCGCGTCTCGTTGAGCATGTCGGCGATACGGATAGCACGGCGCGCGACTTTATCTTCGTAGGCCGGGCCGATGCCCTTGCCAGTGGTGCCGATCTTGTTCACGCCGCGGGCCACTTCGCGCGCGACGTCGATGGCGACGTGGTACGGCAGAATCGCGGGGCAGGCTTCCGAGATCTTCAGGCGCGAAACCACTTCCACGCCAATGGCGGAGAGCTTGTCGATTTCGCGCAGAATGTCCGGGACCGAGACCACTACGCCGTTACCGATGTAGCAGGCCACGCCTTCGCGCATGATGCCCGACGGGATCAGCTGCAGCGCGGTCTTCTGGCCCTTGATGACCAGCGTATGACCCGCGTTATGGCCGCCCTGGAAGCGGACCACGCCTTGCGCGTTATCGGTCAGCCAGTCGACGATTTTGCCCTTGCCTTCATCGCCCCATTGGGTACCGATGACAACCACGTTCTTTGCCACGTTTTTCTTTGACATCACACTTAGCCTAAGTTTTTGAGAATCCAGTTACTGTCTTCGAGGACGAGTACGCGATCGCACTCGAACTCGTCCTGCTCGTTGTCGTGACCCGGCAAACTCTGGATCACCACCTCGCCAGCTTTGCGCAATCCGGCGATTTTCTCGCGCAGCTCGGGAGCATTGCCCCACGGCGCGCGGATCGAATGTTTGCGCTCGGCGGTGGGCAGCAAGCGCGCCAGCTCGCGCAGGTCGAGCGAGAAGCCGGTTGCCGGCCTGGCGCGTCCGAACGCTTCGCCCACGTGGTCGTAGCGCCCGCCGCGCGCTACCGCGTTGGGCAGGCCCGGCACGTAGAGTGCGAACATGGCGCCCGATTCGTAGGCATAGCCGCGCAGATCCGCCAGATCGATCGCAACTTCAGCGCGTCCCAGTGCGGATCCAGCCAGTGCAGCCAGTTCGGACAGCGCGCGGGTAATGCCAGGCAGCGCAGGCAGCAGTTCGCGCGCGCGGCCAAGAACTTCAATGTCGCCGTACAGATTGGGCAGCGCGAGCAGTGCGGCGCGCGTGGCCGGTGCATAGTGCGTGCTGATGGCGTCCAGGCCAGGGGTATCCTTGGCGCGCAGCAGCGTATAAAGTGCCGCTTCATCTTTGCTCGCCGCTTCGTCCTGGTCGAGCAAGGCGCGCACCACGCCGACGTGCGACAAATCCAGCCGCACTTCGGGAAAGCCGGCCATGGCCAGCGAGCCTAATGCAAGCTCCTGGATTTCGGCATCCGCTTCGAGGCCTGCATGGCCATAGATTTCAGCGCCGATCTGGAGCGGCTCGCGGGTCGCGTGCAGACCGCTCGGGCGCGTATGCAGCACGCTGCCGGCATAGCACAGGCGCGTGACGGAATCGCGGTTGAGCAGGTGGGCGTCGATGCGCGCGACCTGGGTAGTCATGTCGGCGCGCAGGCCGAGCATGCGGCCTGAGATCTGATCGACCAGCTTGAAGGTGCGCAGATCGGTGTCCTTGCCAGCGCCGGTCAGCAGCGAGTCGACGTATTCGAGCAGGGGCGGCATCACCAGCTCGTAGCCGTACAGGCGGAAGTTGTCGAGCATCAGGCGGCGCAGCTCCTCGATCTTGCGCGCTTCGGACGGCAAGACATCGGCGATATT
>JAZKGU010000014.1:0-8565 GCA_040385745.1 Pseudomonadota bacterium | reverse complement strand
TCTGCTATCATACTAGCCTTTGGTGTTTTGCGCCAGACTAACTTTCGTTACTCCCAGTGCCACACCGCCTGCTTGTACCTCGCTTGAGTCTCTCGCCTTGGCTTTGGGCCGCCGCGAAAGACCAAAATTATAGCGGAACATTTTGAAATGTCAAAGCGCTGGCAGCAGAATCTTTGGAGCACGCTACGTTAGGCGAATCGCTGTGGTCTCCGTTACACTACGCATATCACCGTGTCAATATTGATCACCACTGTGTCAGTGCCAACGCGCCTAACAACGCGCACTGTCTAAATAAATATAGAAAAACATTTGAACCAAATTACTCATACCATTCCCAGCCGCGAGGACATTCTCGGCATCTTCCGCAACGCAGCGGGGCCGCTTGATCTGCAAGCACTTGCCCGCACGCTCAAGGTCAAGCCGGACGCACACGAAGTGCTCACGCGCCGCCTGAATGCGATGGAACGCGACGGCCAGATTCGTGCCGACGCCAACGGCAATTACTCCTTGTCCGATCATGCTGGCTTCGTCGCCGGCAAGGTCAGCGCGCATCGCGATGGCTTCGGCTTCGTGATCCCCGACGAACCGGGCGAAGACCTGTTCTTGTCCGACAAGGAAATGCAGAAAGTGCTGCACGGCGACCGCGTTCTTGCGAAAGTCACCGGCACCGACCGCCGCGGCCGCCAGGAAGGCACCATTGTCGAAGTCGTCTCGCGCGCCAACAGCCACGTCATCGGCCGTTTGCTCAACGAGAACGGCGTGTGGATTATCGCCCCCGAAGACAAGCGCATCGGCCAGGACATCCTGGTCTCCGGTTCGCCCGGCAAGGCCAAGGCTGGCCAGATCGTCAGCGTCGAACTGATCGAGCAGCCGTCGCGCTTCAAGCAGCCGGCAGGGCGCATCGTCGAGGTGCTGGGCGACCTGGACGACCCTGGCATGGAAATCGAAATCGCCGTGCGCAAGTTCGGAGTGCCGCATATTTTCTCGGCCGCCGCCCTCAAGTCGGCCGCCAAGCTGCCCGGCGAAGTCCGCGCCGCCGACCTGGAAGACCGGGTCGATCTGCGTGACGTGCCGCTGGTGACCATCGACGGCGAAGACGCGCGCGACTTCGACGATGCTGTCTACTGCGAGCCGGTCAAGATCGGCAAGGCCAACTGCTTCCGCCTGATCGTCGCCATTGCCGACGTGAGCCATTACGTCAAGCCGAACGATGCGCTCGACGTCGACGCGCTCGAGCGCAGCACCTCGGTATATTTCCCGCGCCGCGTGATCCCCATGCTGCCCGAGAAGCTCTCCAACGGCCTGTGCTCGCTGAACCCTGCTGTCGACCGCCTGACGCTGGTGTGCGACGCCGTCATTTCGGACAAGGGCGAAGTCACCGCTTACCAGTTCTATCCAGCGGTGATTCATTCAGCCGCGCGCCTTACCTACAACGAAGTGGCCGAGATCCTCGGCAACACCGGCGGTCCGGAAGCCATGCGCCGTCCGGCCATCGTGCCGCATCTGCTCAATCTGTACGATGTGTTTCACGCGCTGCAAAAGTCGCGCCAGGAACGCGGCGCGATCGATTTCGAGACCACCGAAACCTATATCGTGTGCAATGCGCTGGGCAAGATCGAAAAGATCATTCCACGCACCCGCAACGACGCCCACAAGGTCATCGAAGAATGCATGCTGGCGGCGAATGTGTGCGCGGCCGATCTGCTGATTCGCAACAAGCATCCGGGCACTTACCGCATCCACGCAGCGCCCACCGTCGAAAAACTGACCCAGGTGCGCACCTTCCTCAAGCAGGTTGGTCTGAACCTGAACGGCGGCGACAAACCGACTGCAGGCGACTACGCCGAGCTGATGAAGCAGGTCAAGGAGCGTCCCGACGCATCGCTGCTGCAAACCATGCTGCTGCGCTCCATGCAGCAGGCGGTCTACAGCCCCGACAATATCGGCCACTTCGGCCTGGCGTACGAGGCCTATGCCCACTTCACCAGCCCGATCCGGCGCTATCCCGACCTGCTCACGCATCGCGCCATCAAGGCGATTTTGCTGGGTAAAAAGTACGAGCCCAAGGGTATCGAACTGGCCGGTCTGAACACCAATGTCTCCAATGCCACGCGCAAGCAGCAGGCCAAGGACAAGGCGGCCGGCACCCAGAAGAAGGAAGCCGACCTGACCGTGTGGGACGCGCTCGGCGTGCACTGCTCGGCCAACGAGCGCCGCGCCGACGAAGCTTCTCGCGACGTCGAAGCATGGCTCAAGTGCTACTTCATCAAGGACAAGCTGGGCGAGGAATTCACGGGCGTGATTTCCGGCGTGACCACCTTCGGTATCTTCGTGCAGCTCGACGCGCTGTTCGTCGAAGGCCTGGTGCACATCACCGAACTGGGCACCGATTTCTTCCAGTACGACGATGCGCGCCATGAATTGCGCGGCGAGCGCACCGGCAAGCGCTATCAGCTGACCGACCGCGTCACCGTGCAGGTATCGCGCGTCGACCTCGAAGCGCGCAAGATCGACCTGGTCCTCGCTGGCAGCAGCGTGGCGCCGGCGCCTGCGCCCGGCACGCCAAAGAGCGCTGCCCACAAGGCGCTTGACGCCAAGCCTGCCAAATCGCGCGAGCCCAAGGTCAACACCAAGTCGCGCTATGAGCTCGACATGGAAGAGCCTGCGGCCAAGCCGCGCCGCAGCAAGGCCGGTCCAAGCGCTGGAAAAACGGCGGCGCGCTCGGCCAAAACCGCCTCCAAAACAAGCAAGTCCAACAAGAATAAGCGATAAGAAGTAATGAAGAATAAAATGATTTTCGGGTTCCATGCGGTGACCTCGCGGCTGCGCCATGAGGCCTCATCGGTGGAAGAGATCTTCATCGATGCTACCCGCAATGACCGCCGCATGACCGATCTGGTCGCCGGCGCCAAGGCGGCAGGCGTGCGCGTCATGCCGGTCGACTCGGCCCGTCTGGATAAAATCGTCGGCACCCGGCGCCACCAGGGCGTGATCGCCTTTGCCAGCCAGCTGTCGCTGGCGCGCAACCTGGATGAACTGCTGGACGCCATCGAAGGCCCGCCGCTGCTGCTGATCCTCGACGGCATCACCGACCCGCATAACCTGGGCGCCTGCCTGCGCGTGGCCGACGGCGTCGGCGCGCATGCTGTCATCGTACCGAAAGACCGTGCGGTAGGCCTGAACGCTACCGCCGCCAAGGTCGCCAGCGGCGCGGCTGAAACCGTTCCGTACATCACCGTGACCAACCTGGCGCGCACCATGCGCGACCTGAAGGACCGCGATATCTGGCTCATCGGTACCTCGGACGACGCCGACAAAGGCCTGTACGAGGCCGATTTTACGGGTCCAACGGCGCTGGTCATGGGCTCGGAAGGCGAGGGCATGCGCCGCCTTACCCGCGAAACCTGCGACCTGCTGGTCGGGATCCCGATGTTCGGTTCGGTCGAAAGTCTGAACGTGTCCGTCGCTTCCGGCGTGTGCCTGTACGAAGCGCGCCGCCAGCGCATCGCCAAAGAAGGCTGATGCCTCGCCGGCGGCCCCTCCGGCCGCCGGTAAATTGACCCCCCGTAAGCAAGGCCGGTACGAATGCGCTACCATGCCCCAATCGCAACTGTTTACTCCCCCGATCTATGTTTTCCAACCTGCGCCAGGATATCAAGAGCATCATCGAACGCGATCCTGCGGCCCGCAACGGCTGGGAAGTGTTCACGTGCTACCCGGGCTTCCAGGCGATCATGCTGCACCGCCTGGCCCATGGCTGCTGGATACGCGGGTTCAAATGGATAGGCCGCTTCATCTCCTACGTCGCACGTATTCTCACCGGGATCGAAATCCACCCTGGCGCCACCATGGGCCAGCGGGTGTTCATCGATCACGGTTTCGGCGTGGTCATCGGCGAGACCGCGGTAGTGGGGGACGACTGCACCATTTACCAGGGCGTGACCCTGGGCGGCACTTCGCTGTACCGGGGCACCAAGCGCCATCCGACCCTTGAGCGTGGCGTCATCATCGGCGCAGGGGCACAGGTGCTGGGCGCTTTCACGGTGGGCGAGTATGCCAAGATCGGCTCCAACGCGGTGGTCATCAAACCCGTGCCGGCGGGCGCCACTGCGGTGGGCAACCCTGCCCACGTGGTGCAAAAGGAAGTCGAGTCGCGCAGCGCCCATCTGTTTTCCGCCTACGGCGTCACGCCCAACGGCGACGACCCCATGTCCAAAGCCCTGCATGGCCTGATCAATCATGTGGCGCGCCAGGACGAGCAGCTCGACCGCCTCATGGCCATCATGAAGAGCGCGGGCATCGCCAGCCCCTGCACACCCGAGTGTGATAAATTGGACTCGGAACAGCTCAATAAACTGGTCGAGTAAGGAAACCCATGTCTATCGATTTACCCGGCGGCGACGCCACGCTTGACCCGTTCGAAATCCGCGTGCTGGCGGTGCTGGCAGAAAAAGAAGCGCTCACGCCGGATAACTATCCGATGTCGCTCAATGCGATCACCAATGGCTGCAACCAGCTCTCAAGCCGCGATCCCGTCATGCAGCTGTCCGATGAAACGGTGCAGGACGTGCTGCAGCGGCTCATGCAGCGCAAGTACGTCAACGGCATCACTCAGGCCGGCGCCCGCGTGACCAAGTATGAGCACCGCATGCGCATCAAGTGGTCGCTCGAGCAGGACAAGCTCGCGGTGCTGGCCATCCTGATGCTGCGCGGACTGCAAACTGCGGGGGAGATTCGCACCCGCAGTGGCCGGCTTCACGAATTCAAGTCCGTGTCGGACGTGGAAGCCTGCCTGCAGTTCTTGATCGACAAATACCCGCCGGTGGTGGCGCGGCTGGCGCTGGCGCCCGGCACCAAAGAGCCGCGCTATGGCCAATTGCTCGGCGGCGAAGCTGCGCTCACCCAGCAGGAGTCGGCGTTCGGCACGGTCAGCGCGCCGCAGCAGGGGAGTCGCGTGGCCCAGCTCGAGCAGGAGGTCGCCAGCCTGCGCAGCGAAGTTGACGAGCTCAAAGCCCAATTCGAAGGCTTCCGCAAGCAATTTGAATAGCTAATAGATCCCGTAGTCAACAGTGCGCGATTGTTGGTCAATCTGACAGTACAATTGCGTGCTATTTTCTCGCAGGAATAATTGGCGCGCCTGTCGCGGCCAGGACAGGGATGCTTCCATTGGATATTCGTCTACGCAATAACGTACAGGTCGCGGGCTCCGGTCCTGTCACCATGATCTTCGCGCACGGCTTCGGCTGCGACCAGAACATGTGGCGCTTAATTGCGCCGGCCTTCCAGGACCGCTACAAGACCATTCTGTTCGACCACGTAGGTAGCGGCGCCTCCGCGCTGGGCGCCTACGACAAAGCCAAATACGATAGCCTCGACGGCTATGCCGACGACGTGCTCGATATAATCGCGCAGTATGCCAGCGGCCCGGTTATTTTTGTCGGCCACTCCGTCAGTGCCATGATCGGTTTACTGGCTACCATCAAGGCCCCGGAACGCTTCAAGGCGCAGGTGATGATCGGCCCGTCGCCGTGCTACATCAATGACGACGACTATACCGGCGGCTTTTCGCGCCAGGATATCGAAGAGCTGCTCGGCACTATCGACAGCAATTACCTGGGCTGGTCGAGCGCCATGGCGCCGGCCATCATGGGTGCGCCCGAGCAGCCCGAGCTGGCCGTCGAACTCACCAACAGCTTTTGCCGCACCGACCCCGAGATCGCCAAGCATTTCGCGCGCGTCACGTTCATGTCGGACCATCGCGCCGAGCTGGCGCGCTCCACCGTGCCGGCCCTGATCCTGCAATGCAGCGATGACCTGATAGCGCCGGTGTGCGTGGGCGAATACATGCAGCGCGTCCTGCCGCGCAGTACCCTGGCCATGATCGAGAATGTCGGCCATTGCCCCCATCTGAGCGCCCCGAGCGCGAGCATGCTGGCCATGGAGTCCTTTCTGGGAGGCCTGGAGCCCTGATGTCTGATTTTGCGGACTTGCCCGATCCGGCTCGCCTGTTCGAGCGTGCGGCGTGCGGCCTGCTCCTGACCGACACCAATGGCCTGATCCGCCGCGTCAATGCCACCTTCTGCCGCTGGCTCGGCTACCAGGCCGAAGACCTGGTCGACAAGCGCCGCGTGCAGGACCTGTTCACCATCGGCGGGCGCGTGTTCCACCAGACCCACCTGGCGCCGCTGCTGCAGATGCAGGGCTCGGTGGCCGAAGTGCAGCTCGACATGCGGCATGCCGATGGCCACCCGATTCCCATGTTGTACAACACCGTGCGCACGCAGGTCGACGGGCAGGTCTTCGACGAGATGGCGGTGTTCGTGGCCACCGACCGCCGCAAGTACGAACACGAGCTGCTCCTGGCGCGCAAAACCGCCGAGCAGAATCTGCAGGCGCTCACGGTAGCGCGCCAGGAGCTGCGCGAACTCAATGAAGAACTGGCGCGGGCCGACCGCAAGAAGGACGAGTTTCTGGCCACGCTGGCGCATGAACTGCGCAATCCGCTGGCGCCGCTGCGGCACGTCCTTGAAATCCTCAAACTGAAAAATTCGCCGGACCCCCAATTGGTCTGGGCCCGCGAAGTGTTCGAACGCCAGATGCAGCAGATGTCGCATCTGGTCGATGACCTCATGGAGATCTCGCGCATCACGCAGGGCCGCATCGAGTTGCGGCGCGAGCCGACCGATGTGCGCGCCATCATGGGCGCCGCCGTCGAGGCTTCGGATGCTGCCATACGCGCCGCGCGCCACACTTTGTCGCTAAGTCCGCCAAGCGCGGCAGTCATGATGAACGCCGATCCGACCCGCCTGACCCAGATCCTGACCAATCTGCTCAACAACGCGGCCAAGTACACGCCTGATGGGGGCAGTATCTGGTTCGAGGCCGAGGTGGATGGCGGCGAAGTGCTGCTACGGGTACGCGATTCGGGCATCGGGATCGCGCCCGATAATCTTGAAAATGTGTTCACCATGTTCGCCCAGCTCGAGCCAGGACTGCCGCATTCCCAGGGTGGCCTGGGGATCGGACTGGCACTGGTGAAGGGGCTGGTCGCCCTGCATGGTGGCAGCGTTGTGGCCGAGAGTGCCGGCATCGGGCAGGGCAGCGCTTTCACTGTGCGCTTGCAAGTCCTGGAACTAGCCAGCGCAGACGAGCCGGTCGAGGCGGCACAACCGGCGCCCGCAGCAACGCGAGGTCGCCGGATCCTGGTGGTGGATGATAATCGCGATGCTGCCGACATGCTGCACATGGCGCTCGGCCTGCTCGGCCACGAAGTCGATTGCGCCTACGATGGCGCTACGGCGCTTGCGATGGGAGAGAGCTTGCTGCCCGACGTGATGGTGCTCGATATCGGCCTGCCGGACATGGATGGCTACGAAGTGGCGCGCCGGGCGCGGACGCAAGCGTGGGGCCGCAAGGTGGTGCTGATTGCAGCCACGGGCTGGGGGCAACAGACTGACCGCGACAAGGCCCAGGCGGCAGGCTTCGATCATCACATGGTCAAACCGATCGATTTTTTGCGGCTCGACGCCGTACTTAAAGCGTCTTGAAATAAAAAGGGCGGCGCCCAGCGCCGCCCCGAACTGCATTAGCCTTCGTCGCGCCAGCGGCGCAGGCGAATGGCGCCGAAGATCATGGCCGCTCCGGCCAGTGCGCCGCCCCACAGTTGTGGATGACTCAGCACGCTCCACGACTTCGACACGATCACGCTGGTGCTGACCAATTGCCGTGATTCGTCGATAAACTGCGCCGGTTCCAGAGGAACTGCCATGAACCACGAGCCAGGGAACAAGCTGCCCAGACCACGCGCAAAGATGTTCGTTGAAACCCAGTCCATATCGATACGCGCGCCGAGCATGTAGTTAAGCCAGGCCAGTACCGCCACCAGTGCCACCGGAATGCCAAAGGCCCATAGGAAGGCTTTCGACTTGGCCCAGGCCGACACCAGCATCAGCCAGCCGACTGTCGGCAAGGCCCACAGGGCGAAAATTGGCAGCAGGGCCAGCACCTGCAATGGCAGCAGATAGAACTGGCCGCTCGACAGGACCGGTCCGATGACGTTGACGCCGTTGATCGCCAGGGTAATGCCGAGAATGATCACCAGCGCGAGCGAAAACACTGCGGCCGCGGCGATCGTGATCAGTGGAGCGACCACGGTAGCGGTGATCAGTTTCGACATCACGGTCTCGGTATCGGACACGGGCAGCGATTTCCAGAACAGGATGCTGCGGTCGCGCCGCTCTTCGTACATCGAGGCGATGCAGTAGAACAGGGCAATGATCGCCATCATGGCAAACAGGGGGCCAGACAGCATCATGTAGCTGCCGGCAATGGTCGCCACGACCTGGGCCTTGTGTGCCGCCGGAATGGATGCAAATGCAGCGCCGATACTGGCGTGGCCATTGAAATCGACGTCACCGTGGAAGCCTCCTTGGGCCAGGCCCCAGAACATCGTGGCGGTGATTATCACCAGCATGAGGGCAGCGGCGACCACCGGCGCCCATACCAGCGCTCCCTTGTGCTCCCACAGCTCGCGCTTGAGCAGCCATTTCATCGTTTTCATGCGTA
>JAZKGU010000013.1:0-24125 GCA_040385745.1 Pseudomonadota bacterium | reverse complement strand
AAGTTAGGTGGTGTAACGGCCTCATACGTGATCCAAATGTCCGCTGTTGGCCGGTAGTCGTCGATTGTACTCGACCGCAGAGTGGGCGTTGCGATAAGGCAGCTGCGGCCCATTGCTGGGTAGAACTCTGGTTCAGTCAGCGAAGGATTTTTGCATGCCGGGAGGCATGTTGCTCTTGAATACATTTTGCGTTCCGGCTGCGCCGGAAACGTGTACGGTCAATAGGCCAACTGTGCGCGCGCCATTGGCGCTTGCAGCCGTGCTGCGCCGGCAGTCAGAGGAGGGGCAGTAATGGCGGGGTAAATCGCTGCGCGATTGAACATAAGGTGCCCTTATGTCTAATCCGGCCGTTCGCTCACGCTCCTTGGCCAGATCGCTGCGCGCCCCTTCGGGTAGACATAAGAAACCTTATGTCTTGCGCCCCGCCGTTACTGCCAGTTCAGCAGCTGAAGTGAATTACGAGGCCGCACCTGCGGCGCTTGCCGCTGTGCTTCGCCAGTAGTCAGGGGAAATCGGGCGCGCGGCCCGTCGCCGCTTGCCAGGCCGGCCCTGCCGGCATTCAGAGGGACGAGTGGCCGCTGCCGTTGGCAGCCTGGCCTAACCGCACCATCAAATAAGGGGCTCAGATTTGTTCGCCGCTGTTGCTGCCCGCGCAGCGAGCACCTTTGATCGACCCTGCGGCTTGGCGTCGTTTGACTTGGCTGAGGGGAGGGGTAGGCCATCGCCCAGATCCAACAGCCCGAACAGGGCCCGCTCGTCGGCCTTCACGATCACCTGGGCCATCAATTCGCGCAGCTTGGCTTCGGTCCATTCACCCCGTTCGACTTTGTCGAGAATGGCCGCTCCGATCAGGATCTTGCGCCGCAATTCTTCCGACTTCTGGCGCTTCGATTGCTCGGCTCTCTTGCGCGCTTCGACTTGCTGCTTTTGCAGTCTCAGCTGTCTGATCCTGGTTTCGATTGCCTCAATGCGCTGGTCGATGCTGGACATATCCTGCTCCTATGCTGTTGCGTTCATTAGAACGCAGGCTGTGCTTGGTAGGGATGCGCAAACACAAATGGCGGTGCTGTGATGGATACTTAGCTTCACAACGAACCACAAGGGCGCACTTAGAGTATTCCCCTTCGGGGAATACACGTGCGGTGACAGCCCGGCGGCTCAGCGCAACGGCAACCCCAACTCAACCCCGCAACCAGGGAAGCGCATGGCGATCTACCACCTGTCGATGCAAGCGATTGGCCGCGCAGGTGGCCGCAGTGCTACGGGCGCCGCAGCCTACCGCGCCGCTGAATATATTCTCGACGAGCGCACTGGCATAGAGCATGACTACACGCGAAAGCAGGGGGTCGAGCACACCGAACTGATACTGCCAGGCGGGGCGACTCTAGATCGCGGGCTGTTCTGGAACCAAGTCGAACTGCACCACAAGCGGGGCGACGCGGTGCTGGTGCGCGAAGTGGAAGTGGCCCTGCCAAGCGAACTTGATGCGAATGCGCGCAAAACGCTGGCTGTCGGCTACGCGCGCGAGCTTGCAGAGCGCTACCAGGTGGCAGCCGATGTGGCGATCCACGCGCCCAGTCGAAAGGGGGATGAACGCAATCACCACGCCCATATCATGCTCTCGGCCTGTGCGGTAGCGCCGGATGGCACGCTCGGGAAAAAGGCCGTGGCGCTCGACCCTATTCACTGCCAACGCCACCGCCTGCCCAACGTGGCGGAGCGCGAACGCGCGCGCTGGGCAGAACTGGCCAACACCGAATTGGAAAAGGCAGGCCTCAGCGCGTCGCGTATCGATCACCGCAGTTTAGCCGAGCAGGGGATCGAACGCCCGCCAGGCCGCCACCTCGGCCCTGCGGTCTCTGGGATGGTGCGCAACGGCCGGCATAGCGAGGTGTTCCAACGCATGGAGGAGCATGCCTCTGAACGCCTGTACCAGTCACGCCTGCTGGGAGAACTAGAGCGCCAGGAACGACAAATCGAGCGCGAGTTGATCGACA
Source organism: Pseudomonadota bacterium (assembly GCA_040385745.1). Classification (GTDB taxonomy): domain Bacteria; phylum Pseudomonadota; class Gammaproteobacteria; order Burkholderiales; family Burkholderiaceae_D; genus Telluria_A. Next base: position 22,128 of record JAZKGU010000013.1, on the reverse strand, counting down.
CGACCGGCGACCTCGCGGCGGCGCTGCGCGAGCGCGAGGCGGCGAGGGTCATGGCGCACAGTGCACAGATTGGCATGGCGGACTTTCGCGGCCAGTTTGAGCGCTACATGTCAAAGGAGCGGGAAAAGGCAGACATGCTACGCGCAGTCGAAGCACTCAAGGCAGAACGAGAACAACAGCAGCGGCTTGAACTGGGGCGGCGTGAAGCGAATGCACTGGCGCTTGCCAGGCAGCGGCAAGAGCGTGAGCGCGCAGCGCAGCTGGAGCGTGAACAGAAAGTGCAGAAGCGTGCCAAAGGCTACGACGGCCCGGAGCACAGTCGGTGATTTTTCAGAGTAGCTAACGGAGGAAGAATCCATGAACGCGGAGCAAAGACTGTTTGGGCTGATGGCGCTGGCCGAAGAGCAGCAAAAAAACGCAGATGCCGCGATCGCTCAGCTCGTGGCGGAACGCCATGCCATGCGCGAGGAGCGTTCCGAATTCACGCGCCAGGCCAATACTATCAAGGCGCTGAGCGAGCACGCCATCCTGGCTCTTGAAAAAGCCGCAGGCGATGCCGTGGCTCGTGCGATGGCACATGCACTGACCGGCACGTCGGAGCAGGCCATGTCTGCCATCAAGAGCGCTACACAGCCGCTTGTGAGCAGCATGCATGGCGCCCTGCATAACGTCAATGCAGCGGAGCTGGAACTGCGCAGCATCGCGCAGTGGCTGTCGTGGCGCTGGGCTGCCATCCTCGCGGCCAGCGCTGGCGGAATACTAGTGGCCTTGTGGCTGCTCGGAATGGCTGCGGTGGAATGGCAGCGGCACCAGCTTGCTACCCTGGCGGCGCAGCGATCAGAACTTGAGTCAGAGGTGGCGCAACTGCAAGAGAATGCAGACGCCTGGTCGAAGCGTGGAGGTCGAGCCAAGTTGGAACAATGTGGTGACAATCGGCGGCTCTGCGTCCGCATCGTGCGTGATGCTGCCTATGGCAAAAGTGGCGATCTTTTTGTGCTGCGCGGGTATTGAGTGAACGGCTCGTTTCAGCAAGCGAAGGATAGCTGCTACTGATCCGGTGGTTGATCAGGATCAGAATTAGTAGGAGTACTTTTGATGTTGCATTATTTGTCAAATTCGCATCAAACCGTCTGGCGGACTGAACGGTAACCTGTTGCTACCAGAACGACAATGTGTTGAGGGCGATGATATGCAAGTGGAACAGGCAATGCCGGTCCAGAACCGGTTAATCAAGCTTCCTGAAGTTTTGAGAATGTCGGGGCTATCCCGTACGGCTTTGTACAAGCGCGTTCGCGAGCAGCAGTTTCCCGCGCCGGTAAAATTGTCGGAGCGCTCTGTCGCCTGGCTTCAAAGTGAAGTCAACGCGTGGATCGAAGCCAAGGTGCAGGGACGAGAGGCCCGGCTAGCGCGTACCGGCTAAGCTTTGTGGTCAATACTGCTCGTCGATGTGACTAGCCAGTCCGGCGACCGCTCCTGCTTCCAAAGCGACCGGCGATGACCTTGCCGCTGGCCGCTTCGTCCAGATAGTCGGCGTAGTCCTGCATCATTACCTTGCGCTCATCGAGGAACAGGGCACGGTCATACGCTTCGCCATACACATCCCCGGACAAGTGAGCCAGTTGGCGATCCACGACTTCGTGGCGGTAGCCCAGGCGCTCCTTGAGCACGCCCATGGCGAGCGAGCGAAAGCCGTGCCCCGTCATCCTGCCGCCGTATCCCATGCGCTTGAGCGCTGCCAGGATCGCCCAATTGCTGGTAGGGCGCGAGTGGTCATTCCGGTTCGGGAAAAGGTATTCGTTACCGCCCGTGAGCGTATGCAGCTCGCGTAGCAGCTCCCAGCCTTGACGCGGGAGGTGAACATGATGATCGACCTTGCGCGGGTTGATCTTCCGCTTCCCCATCTTCATGCGGTGCCATTTGATGATCCACACTTCGTTCTCGAAGTCGATCTCTGACCAGGGCGTCTCGGTCAATTCACTGGTGCGCACGAAGACCATCATCATCAAGCGCAGCATGATCCGCGTCTGCATGAACATCGAAAATTCGTGCTTGTTCAGCACGCGCAGGAACTCCGGTAGTTCATCCGGCGTGATCGCAGGATGATGGCCCTTAGCACGGGGCTTCAATGCACCACGCAGGCTCGGGACAGGATCGACTTCTGCGCGCCCAGTAGCAATCGCATAGCGGAAGACCTGGCCGGAGAACTGGGCGCAGCGGCGCGCCATCTCCAGCGCGCCGCGCTTTTCGATCTGGCGTAACGCGTCAAGCATGACCGGTGCTCGGATGTCCGCGATTGGGTGCTTTCCGATCAGGGGGAAGATGTCTCGTTCCAGCCGACGCAGCACGTTCGTGGACGTGCTCTCCTTCCAGCTTTCGGCCTTGTTGGCATGCCACTCACGGGCTATAGCTTCGAACGTGTTTGCGGCAGATGTCTCCTGCAGTTGCTTGCTCAAGCGGCGAGCTTGGGCTGGATCGATACTGCCGGCGATCTGCTTCTTGGCTTGCGCGCGCCTTTCCCTAGCGTCGGCCAGGGAGACTGCGGGGTAAGCTCCAAAGGTGAGCACGTTCTTTTTGCCGCTGGCCTGCACGTAGCTCATGCGCCAGATGCGGGAGCCGGTTGGATTGACTTCGAGGAACAGGCCGCCGCCATCGGATAGCTTGTACCGCGCAGTGCGCGGCTTGGCATTACGAACCTGTATATCAGTTAGTGGATGAGCAAGCTTAGGCATTTTTTGGAGGTATGACGTTTGGAGTACACGAGTCGTACCTCCAAATGTCCCTCTAAAAAACCGGGACGTCAACGGACGCCGTCAAACGTGCGGGCACAAAAAAACCGCAGTCTCCTAGGGAGAACTGCGGTTTTTAGGACCTCTTGGTACCTCTGAGGAGTAATTTTTGGTGGTGATAGGTGGACTTGAACCACCGACCCCAGCATTATGAATGCTGTGCTCTAACCAACTGAGCTATATCACCCAACAGCCGAGCATTATAGGCATTTAAAAAGAAGCTGTCAACACCACCCGATTATTTTGCGCTGCGCCGGGTGATCGCCGCAAGCATCGTCTCAGCGGACTTGTCCGCCAAACAATCGATAACGATCCGCGAAGGCATCGAGCGCAACCAGGTCAGCTGGCGCTTGGCCAGCTGGCGCGTGGCGATGATGCCGGTTTCGCGCAGCGCGGCGCGATCGATGCTGCCGTCGAGGTATTCCCATGCCTGCCGATACCCTACGCAGCGCATCGACGGCAGGCTGGGATGCAGGTCGCCGCGCGCGCGCAGGCCCGCAACTTCTGCCACCAGGCCGGTCGCGTCGCTCGTGCCCAGCATCTGGTCGAAACGGGTGGCGATGCGCGCGTGCAGCACGCTGCGGTCCGAGGGTTCCAGCGCGAACGAGAGCAGTTCGAAGGGCAGCTCGGTCTTGTCGCGCTTCGCCAGCAGTTCCGACATCGGCCGCCCGCTGAGCTCAATAATTTCCAGCGCCCGGTTGATGCGTTGCGCATCATTGGGCGCCAGCCGCGCCGCAGTTTCGGGATCAAGCGCGCGCAGCTTGTCATGCATGCCGGGCCAGCCGATCTGCGCCGCCTGCGCTTCGATAGCGGCGCGCACGGCCACGTCGGCGGTAGGCAGGTCGTCGAGGCCGTCTGTCAGGCCCTTGAAATACATCATGGTGCCGCCCACCAGCAACGGCAACTTGCCGCGCGCGCTGATCTCGGTCACCAGCCGGATGGTGTCTTTGCAAAACTGCGCCACCGAATACGATTCGGTGGGATCGATGATGTCGATCAGGTGGTGCGGCACGCTGGCCAATTCCTGCGCGCTCGGCTTGGCGGTGCCGATGTCCATGTCGCGATACACCAGCGCAGAATCGACCGAGATAATTTCGGCCGGTATGGCGCGCGCAATCGCCAGCGCGGCGGCGGTTTTGCCCGAGGCGGTCGGGCCCATGATGGCAACGGCGAGCGGCTTCACGTCGCCGCCTTCACCGCGCCCGCGCCAATCATGCGCACGGAGGCGAAAATTCCCAGGCCCAGCACGCACGCTATTAGCGCCAGCGGATACAGGGTGCCATTGAAACTGGCGCCCACGGCCGTGCCGACCGCAAATGCGACGCTCATGTAGAGCGCGCCCATCAGTCCGGCCGCCGTGCCAGCCTGCTGCGGGAAGGGAGTGACCGATCCCGATTGCGAGACCGGGAAATTAACTCCGTGCGCGCCCATGGTCATGAACATTGACAGCACCACCAGCAGCCAGTGCGCAACGCCGAAGCCGACCGCGGTCAGAAACAGGGCGCCGGCGCCGAGCGACATGATGCTGCCGATGCGCAGGGTGATGGCGGGGCCGAAGCGCGCCAGCAGGCGCCGGCACAGGATCGTGCCGCTCATATAGCCCGACACGCCGAATGCGAAGCAGTAGCCGAACCATTCGGTGGGCACCTCCAGCACCCGGATCAGCACCAGTGAAGAGCCGGAAATGAACGCGAATATCGAGCCATACGACAGCGCCCCCGGCAGCGCATGGGCCCAGAACTCGCGCGAACCGAGCACGATGCGGTAATTGGCCATCAGGCCTGACCATTCGGTGGCGCGCGGATTCTTGTGCACATTGGTCTCGGGCAGACGCAGGATCACGCCCGCCAGCACCGCCGCCGACAGCATCGACAGCGCCAGGAACGCGGCGCGCCAGCCGAATGCTACCTGCAGGTAAGACCCCAGTATGGGGCCGGTAAGCGGCGCTAGCGAAAGCCAGGTGCTGGCGCGGGCAATCACGCGCGCGCTGTCTGCCGGCGCATAGGCATCGCGCACGATGGCGCGCGCGATGATGATGGCCGAGCAGCAGCCCAGCGCCTGAACGAAGCGCGCCGCGATCAGCAGTTCGATGGTCGGCGCGGCCGCGCACAGCAGGCTGGCCAGCACATACAAGGCCAGTCCCGCTACCAGCACCGGGCGCCGCCCGAAGCGGTCCGACAGGGGGCCGATAATCAGTTGGGCCCCGCCGAAGGCCAGTACGAACAATGACAGCGTGAGCTGGACGGTGGCGGCAGGCGCGTTGAACACATTGGCCAGGCTGGGCAGCGAGGCCAAATACAGATCGGTCGACAGCGGCTGCAGCATCAGGAAGCAGATAACCAGCAAAAAAATCGGCGCGTGCGCGTACTGCGGCAGCGGCGCCGGCGATGTCGATTGTGGTGTCATCATTGGCCGCGCAAGAACAGTTTGTCGAGCGAGGCAATATCGAGCTGTACCCAGGTTGGGCGGCCATGGTTGCACTGGTCGGCGCGCTCGGTGCTTTCCATCTGGCGCAGCAGGGCGTTCATCTCGGGCACGCTCAGGATGCGATTGGCGCGCACCGCCGTGTGGCAGGCCAGGGTGCCCAGCAGTTCGTTGCGGCGCTCGATCAGCACTCGCGAGCCGCCGTATTCGCGCACATCGCGCAGCACGTCGCGCGCCAGCGTCTGCGCATCGGCGCCTTTGAGCAGGGTTGGCACTGAGCGCACCGCAAGCGTGGTGGGCGAAATGGCGGCGATATCGAAACCCAGCGCCTTGAGCGTGTCCTGGTTTTCCTGGGCCGTGCCCACTTCCACCGCGTCAGCGAAGAAGGTGACCGGAATCAGCAACGACTGCACCTGCATGTCCTGGCCGTCGACCTGGGCGTCGAGCGCGTTCTTGAGCTGCTCGTACAAAATGCGCTCATGGGCCGCGTGCATGTCGACCAGCACCATGCCCTTGGCGTTTTGCGCGAGGATGTAAATGCCGTGCAGCTGGGCCAGCGCAAAGCCGAGTGGATACTCGTCGTTCGACATGGTTTGCGTGGGCGCGGCGTAGGGCGTAACCGGCGCGCGCGCGGCGGGTGCGTCGGGCGCGGCGAACAGCGCGCCGTAGCTGTCCATGCGCTGCCCCACACCAGGCGCGTCATAGCGGCTGCCAGGCGGGTAGGGCGAGGGCGAATAGGTCGACGAGAGCTGCGCGCCGAAACTGGTCTGCTCCAGCGGGCGCCAGCTCGACGCGGCCGCGCCTACATCGGCGGCCGGCAGCGGCGCGGGGGCGGTGCCATAGGCGGTAGCCGAGGTCGTCGCCAGCGCGCGCTGAACCGCGTGAAACACAAACTGGTGCACCGCACGGCTGTCGCGAAAACGCACTTCGATCTTGGACGGATGCACATTCACATCCACCAGCGACGGGTCGAGGTCGAGCGCCAGCACGTAGGAGGGAAACCGGTCGCCATGCAGCACGTCCTGGTAAGCCGCGCGCACTGCGTGCACCAGCAGCTTGTCGCGCACGAAGCGCCCGTTCACGTAGAAGAACTGGCCGTCGGCGCGCGCCTTGGACGCCGTGGGCAGGCCGGCGTAGCCGTGCAGGCGCAGCGGTCCGGCCGCTTCGTCGATGGACAGGCGCGCTTCGGCGAAGTCGCTGCCCAGGATGTGGGCGCTGCGCTTGGACATTTCGCTCACGTTCCAGTGATCGATGGTGCGGCCGTTGTGCGAGAGCGAGAACGCAACATCGGGTCGCGCCAGTGCTATGCGCCGCACCACCTCGGCGCAGTGGCCGTACTCGGTCTGTTCGGACTTGAGGAACTTGCGCCGCGCCGGGGTGTTGAAGTACAGGTCTTGCACATCGATGGTGGTGCCGCAGGCGCCCGACGATGGCGTTACCTCCCCATGGTGCGAACCGACGATCTCCCAGGCGTGCGCGGCGTCGGCAGTGCGCGAGGTGACCGATACTGCGGCCACCGCCGCAATCGAGGCTAGCGCCTCGCCGCGAAATCCCAGCGTGGCGACGTTTTCGAGGTCGTTGAGCGAGGCGATCTTGGACGTGGCATGGCGCGCCAGGGCCAGCGGCAGCTGCTCGGGCGCGATGCCGCGGCCGTTGTCGGTGATGGCGATGCGCTTGACGCCGCCTTCCTCCAGGCGCACGCTGATCTGGGTCGATCCGGCGTCGAGCGCGTTTTCAAGCAGCTCCTTGACGACCGCGGAAGGCCGCTCGACCACTTCGCCGGCGGCGATCTGGGAAATGAGCTGGTCGGGGAGGGCCTGGATGGGGCGGTGGGCTGGCACGGGAGCGTTCATCCGACGATTATATCGCGGCCGAACAGCCTCCCGACACTCCTTATTTCGCCTCGCGCACTGGAATGGGCGCGTTGCAGATCTCCAGATGTCCGGCCGGGACCTTGGTCCACGGGCCGCCGCGATTGCGCTGCGCTTCCAGCACCTTCTGGTAGAGCGCGCCGTCGGTGCGCATGACTTCGAAGCGAGCACGTTCGGCTTCGGGGACGTCGGCAGCCAGTTTCACCGAGGTGATCGGCACGGTCAGTTCGGGCTTGTCGTAAAAGCCCATGGCGGCGGCGCCGCGCGGCAGGGAGGCCAGTAGCGGCATGCCAGATACCACCCGCCCCACCACGGTGATGTTGCGGTCCAGGTGGCGCGGGGCGTGGCCGGTCACCGCATACAGGGACGAACCATTGCCGCTGTCCGATGCATTGTCGCGTCCCACCCCGACCATGCCGTAGCAGTGCACCAGCCAGGCCTGGCCGCTGCGCGGATTGCGCGCCGACGGGAAGCCGTTGGAATGGCCCACCTGCGGCGCATAGCCGTCGCGGTCTTTCAGGCGGGTGAACTGGCTGTCGTTTTTCATCGGCACCGTGAATTCGCCTTCGAGCTTGGCTTTGGCGTTTTTGAACGGGCGCGGGTTTTTCTCGTCCGGATCGCCCCACTGCGCCACCCAGTTGTCCTGCGAGCGGATGATGGCCAGGCCGTCCCAATACTGTTCGCGCGCCAGCGCCCTGATATTGTCTACATGCCTGGGCGCGAACGGCGGCGCCAGCTCGATGACCACGCGGCCCAGCCGGGTGTCCATGTAGAGCGTGTTGTTGGGATCGAGGGCGCGCCAGTCGGAGGGGCTGGACGACTTGACCAGGTCGCTTACAGTCGGCTTGGCCGCCAGTTCGGCCTGGGCCTGTGCGCCCGTGACTGGCCCCAGCGCGACAATGGTCAGCAATGCCGCCAACTTGTTCATCTGCCTATTTGCTTGCATGCTCTCTCCCAGTTTGCCGGCCAGTGCACGGCGCCGGGGAATTTTAACTGGAATGTACGTGCGGAGGAAATTTGTGCGGTGGGTCAATATTTGCCACGGTAAAGCCTTTGCGGTTCCATTTTATAGAGCGTGGAAATGGTATGATGCCCGCCTACTGTTTAGGAAAATTATGGATTTCGTGCAATTTTTTGACATGTTGCTGCATGTCGATAAGACCCTGGGCATCTTGCTGGATCAATACGGTATCTATGTCTACGCGGTGCTGTTCGCGATCATTTTTTCCGAAACAGGGCTGGTCGTCCTGTTCTTCTTCCCGGGCGACACCCTGCTGTTTATAGCAGGCGCCTTCTGCGCAACCGGGCAAATGAATTACCTGCTGCTCATGGCGCTGCTGATCGTGGCGGCCGTGTCGGGCAACACGCTCAACTATTGGATTGGCTCACGCATCGGCCAGCGCGTATTTACCCATGATTACCGCTGGATCAACAGGGATGCCCTGAGCAAGACCCACGATTTCTTTGAAAAACACGGTGGCAAGACAATTATTCTGGCGCGCTTCGTGCCGGTGGTGCGCACCTTCGCCCCGTTCGTGGCCGGCGTATCCAAGATGAGCCAATCGCGTTTTCAATTCTTCAACATCACTGGTGCGGCCCTGTGGGTCATCTCGCTGGTTACTGCTGGCTATTTCTTTGGCAATATTCCTATCGTACGTGAGAACCTGACGGCCATCGTGCTCGCTGGCGTCGGGGCCGCTGTGATTCCCATTATGCTGGGCGGGCTGTACAAATTTGGCCGCAAGGTCATGAGCCGCTGACCGATCAGGGCTGCGCTTCAGCCTCGATGCGGTGCCAGCCGTGCCATGTGTGGCCCGGCGCCAGAGTGTGCGGCTCGATCAGGGCCGGTTCGATACACACGAAGCGACGGTATTCATCGTCTTCCATATCGGCCAGCGCGGCCGCATCGGACTGCCCGGGGTTCCATACCACCGCATCGGGAAAGCCCTGCTGGCACAGCGTCAGAGCGGCGCCCAGCTGGCGCAGTTCCAGCGGATTACCGACCTCAAGGAAAATTTCGTCGAACTTGTCCTCGATGCGCAGCACATCGTCCTGCACCCCGTGAATGCTCGCGCCATCGAGCCGGTCGACCGATAAATAGCTGTGCAGCGCGCTTGAGAACGCAAACGCATCGGCGCCGTCATTGCGCACATCCAGCGTCAGCTCCAGCGCGTTGCCCTGCAAGGCGACCTTGAGTTCGAGCGCAAAGCCGTGCGCCCAGGCTTGGGCATGGGCGGGGTCGAGGTCGGACGCGGTCAGCGCGAAGCTGGCCCAGGCCAGCTCACCCTCAACGCCGCTGTCGTCCAGCCGCCAGGTACTCACGCGCGCAAAACCGTGGCGCATGCCGTTGCCGCGGGCGGCAAACTGGGGAAAGATCACAGGCACGCCACCACGAATCGCGCGGCTGCCGTCCAAGGCCGATCTGGCACTACAGAACAGGCGCTCGCGCCCGTCGTCAGTTTGCCAGGCGACCAGGTGGGCGCCGTACAGGGTGACGATGGCATGGGCGCCGCCCGGCGCGGCGATGCGCACAGCAGGCAGCTGCCCGTAGTGGCACAGGGTGATGGACGACATGGCTTCCTTAGCTCTGGCGGCTCTTGGCCAGCGGCGGGTTCATTGAAAAATAGCGCTTGATGCCCTTGGTGATGGCGCGCGCGATCTCGTCCTGGTAGCCATTGTCGCGCAGCTTGGCTTCTTCCTCGGGATTGGAGATGAAGGCAGTTTCGATCAAAATCGACGGGATGTCGGGCGCCTTGAGCACGGCAAAACCGGCCTGCTCGACCGCGCCCTTGTGCAGGCGCGCGATGCCGCCGATTTCGCTGAGTACGGCCTTGCCCAGCTTGAGGCTGTCGTTGATCTGGGCCGTGGTCGACAGGTCCAGCAGCACACTGGCGAGCAGCCGGTCGTGGCCCTTGATATTGACGCCGCCAATCGAGTCGGCGAGGTTTTCCTTGTTCGCCAGCCAGCGCGCAGCACTCGACGTGGCGCCCTTTTCGGACAATACGAACACGGACGAGCCGCGCGCGGTGGGCAGCATGAATGCGTCGGCATGGATCGACACGAATAGATCGGCCTGCACCTTGCGCGCCTTTTCCACGCGCGTGCCCAGCGGGACGAAATAGTCGCCGTCGCGAGTCAGCATGACCCGGATGTTGGGGATTTCCTCGAGCTTGAATTTGAGGCGCTTGGCGATAGCCAGCACGATGTCTTTTTCGCGCGTGCCGGCCTTGCCGACGGCGCCCGGGTCCTCGCCGCCATGGCCGGGGTCGAGCGCGATGGTGATCATGCGCGCTACCTTGCCCGGCCGCTCGGCCTGGCGCTCCTCCGGCGCTGCTGCCACGACCACTGGCGCTGGCTCTGGTTTGATCGGCGCTGGCGGCGTGGCCTCGGGTTTGACCACCGCCATGGGCGGCAACTGGGCGCGCAGCGCAGCCTGCGGATCAGGCGCGGGGATGACCGGTTTGCCGGCGGGCGCGTCGTCGCGCGACCACTCGCCTTTTTCGATCATTGCCGCGATCGGGTCGACCGGCTTGACCGGGTACAGGTCGAAAATCAGGCGGTGATTGTAGGTGCCAATGGGCGCCAGCGTAAACACCTGCGGCTTGATTTCTTCCTTCAGGTCGAACACCAGGCGCACCACGTTGGGCAGGTTCTGCCCCACGCGCACCTGCTTGATGTACGGGTCGCCCGACTGGATCTTGGCGACCAGCTCCTTGAGTGTGGAATTGAGGCGCAAGCCTTCAATGTCCACCACCAGGCGCTGCGGATCGGGAACGGTGAAGTGGGTGGCCTTGAGTTCGCTGTCGTTTTCCAGGGTGACGCGAGTGTATTCGTCGGCCGGCCACACGCGCACCGCGAGGATTTGGGCGGCGGCGGCCTCCAAGGCGGGAAACACCGACAGCAGCAAGGTTCCGCCAGCCTTGAGGATAGTGCGGCGCCGGACCGGGGCAGTGATCACAGGTTTGGTGCGTATTTGAGGCGGTCGAGGCATAGCGAACCCAGGTCAGACAACGCTTGCAATTCTACAGCACGCCCCTCGCCGGCCACGCTCAGCCAGACATTCAGGTCGGGCGGGGGTAACACGGCTTGCGCCTTTTCCGGCCATTCGACGATGCAGATGTTGTCGCCATTGAATTCTTCGCGAAAACCGGCATCGAGAAATTCTTCGGCACTGCCCATGCGGTACAGGTCGAAATGAATCACGTTGACGATACGCCCCGCCAGCAATATGGTGTACGGTTCGGACAAGGTGTAGGTCGGGCTTTTGACCTTGCCCACATGGCCCGCTGCTTGCAGCAGCGCGCGGGTGAGGGCGGTCTTGCCCGCGCCCAGGTCGCCATGCAGATAAATGGCCAGGCCGGGCAACAGTGCACGGGCCAGCGCCGCGCCCAGTGCGGCGGTATGAGACTCGTCGTGAAGGTGGGCTGTAAAATGCTGCATTGAATGGAATATCCGCTGATGTCTGCCAAAGCCATCATTGTAATCTTACCTGGCACTCCCATGCTCCCTGAACAACCCGACCTGACCGAGCTGGCGCGCAGCATCAAACGCTGGGGGGCCGAACTTGGCTTTGCCGACGTGCGCATCGCCGACATCGACCTGGCGCACGCCGAAGCTGGCCTGCAGGCCTGGCTGGAACAGGGCCACCATGGCGAGATGGACTACATGGCCAGCCACGGCATGAAGCGCGCGCGCCCGGCCGAGCTGGTGCCCGGCACGCTGCGCGTGATCAGCGCGCGGATGGATTATCTGCCCGCCTCCACCGGGCCAGACTGGCGTGACCGCGAGCGCGCACGCCTGACCGACCCGCAAGCGGCAGTGGTGTCGGTGTATGCGCGCGGACGCGATTACCACAAGGTCTTGCGCAGCCGGCTGCAAGAGCTGGCCGAGCGCATCGGCGCCGTGGCCGGCCCCCTTGGTTTCCGGGTGTTCAGCGATTCGGCTCCCGTGATGGAATTGCCGCTGGCGGAAAAGGCCGGGCTGGGCTGGCGCGGCAAGCACACCCTGCTGCTCAGCCGCGAGGCCGGCTCGATGTTTTTTATCGGCGAGATCCTGGTCGATATCGCGCTGCCGGTGGACCCGCCGGCCAGTGCCCACTGCGGCGGCTGCCAGGCCTGCATCGAGGTGTGTCCGACCCAGGCCATTCTGGGTCCCGGCCGGCTTGATGCGCGACGCTGCATCTCCTACCTGACCATCGAACTCAAGGGCGACATTCCTACCGAGCTGCGCCCCCTGATCGGCAACCGCGTGTATGGCTGCGACGATTGCCAGACTGCTTGCCCGTGGAATAAATTTGCGCAGCGCGCCGTGGTGCCCGACTTCGATGAGCGCAATGATCTTGGGTCGGCCAGCATGGTCGAGCTGTTCGGCTGGAGCGAAGAGGAATTCATGCGCCGCCTGGAAGGCAGCCCGATCCGCCGGATCGGGCACGAGCGCTGGCTGCGCAACCTGGCAGTGGGTCTTGGCAACGCTGCCGACGGCGCGCACGGCGACCCGGCCATTGTGGCGGCGCTGCGCGCGCGTGCCGGGCACAGTTCGGCCATGGTGCGCGACCACGTGGCATGGGCGCTGGCGCAGCACGCCTGAGCGCTTACAGGCGCTTGAGGCGCAGGGCCGACCAGTCGAGGTCGAGCGAGACCGAGGCCACCACGGTGGCGCCATGGTCGCGCGCCCAGGCGCTGATCGAGTCGCGGCTGATGTCGGTGGCCTTGGCCGCCGATTGCTTGAGGTGTGCTATCCACAACGACCCCTTGTCGCCCACCCGGGCCAGTGCGGGAGGGAACCAGCGTTCGAGCTCGCGCTGATTCATGGCGAACATGAGTACCGCGTCCACCGGCTCGGGATCAGGGCGCAGCAGGTCGGCGGGCAGCTGGGCGGCCAGGGCGGGATGGGCCTGTTCGTTGAAGATCGCCAGGGACTTGGCAGTCTTCAGATACATTTTTTCGGCAAGCTTGTTGTCGCTCATGGGTATGCTTTCAGGGCAAGTTCCGATGGGGGCAAGGCAGGCGGCAGCGCTGCCTTTACATCGGATCGTCCAAGCTGCTGAAAGGTTCGCCTTGCGGCGCCGGCGCGTGCTATTTCAGCAGGCCGGCCAGTTCCACGGCGGTCTTGACTTGCATCTTGTCAAAAATATGGGCGCGGTGCACTTCCACCGTGCGCATGCTGATGCCGAGCTGATCGGCCACGACTTTGTTCATTTTGCCGGCCAGGATCAGGTCCAGCACTTCGCGCTCGCGCCCCGAGAGCGAGGCCAGGCGCGCTTGCACCAGCGCCGCGGCGCCGGCCTCGCGCGATACCGCCATGGCCTGGCCGACGCGGTCCATGAGCAGATTGTCATTGAACGGTTTTTCGAAAAAATCGAAAGCGCCGCGCTTGAGCGTGTCGACCGCCATCGGCACGTCGCCATGGCCGGTGAGGAAGATGACCGGCAGGCGCGCGGTCAGGCCGCGCTCGGCAAGCTGATTAAACACGGCAACGCCATTGATGTCGGGCATGCGCACGTCGAGCAGCACGCAGTCGCCGTCCGGGTCGAACTGGCTGCCGGCCTGGTCCAGGAAGGCCTGGGCAGTGGCATGGCAGCGCGCCGGAATGCCGCGCGACTGCGCCAGGAAGGCGAGCGCATCACGGATGACGTCCTCGTCGTCTACTATGTGAAGCATGCTGTGTCTCCGTTGCTGTCGTTCCGACAGCTGTTTTTATTGTTTCTGTGCTGGTAATGAAAAACTGAATACGGTGCCGCCGCCGGGGTTGTCCCGGTGCGTCAATGTACCACCATGAAACTCCACGGCGCTGCGGCAGATCGACAAGCCCATGCCCATGCCCTCGGACTTGGTCGAGAAAAACGGCGAGAACAGCCGTTCGGCCACTTCGGGCGCGATGCCGTGGCCCTGGTCGGTGACGCTCACGCAGACCTGCCCATGCGCCAGTGTCGCGCCGATCCGCATCAGGCGGCGCTCGGGTGCCACGTCCTGCATCGATTCGACGGCATTGCGCGTCAGGTTCAGCAGCACCTGTTCGAGCATCATGCGGTCGGCGCTGACGGCAGGCAGGCCGGGCGCGATCTCGGTCTTGATGGCCACGAAATATTTGCTCGCTTGCAGTTCGACCAGGGTGTGGATGCCGTCCACCAGGCTGGGAATATCGACCAGCTGGCGCTGCGGCTCGCGCTTTTTTACGAACTCGTGCACGCTGCGGATGATCTGGCCGGCGCGCTGGGCCTGGGCGCCGGCTTTTTCCAGGGCCGGACGCAGCACCGCCGGGTCGAGCCGACGCTGGTCGGCGGCGGCGTGCTCGAGCAGGTTGAGGGCGCCGGCGGTGTAGCTGGAGATGGCCGCCAGCGGCTGATTGAGCTCGTGCGCTACCATCGAGGCCATTTCGCCCATGGTGGCCAGGCGCGCGCTGGCATGCAGCTTTTCCTGCTGCTGGCGGTTGAGTTCTTCGGCGCGGCGGCGGTCGGAAATGTCGAGGATCGATCCCATCCAGCCAGTATGGCGGCCATTGCTGTCGACCAGCGGGGCTTCGAAAATGAGCACCGGCACGCGCTGGCCGTCGGGCCGCTGGAAAAAGGTTTCGAACTGCGAAGGCGCCTTGCCGGCCATGACTGCCGCAAAGCGCTCCTGGTATTCTTCCATCGCTTCCGGCGCCCAGTAGGGCATGGGCGGCGCCTTGCCCACCAGTTCCTCGGGCCCCAGGCCGACGATCTGGCAAAAGGCCGGGTTGACGTAGGTGACGCGGCCTTCCAGGTCGCGCGCGCGCAAGCCGGTCACCAGCGAGTTTTCCATCGCGGTACGAAATGCCATTTGCTGGCGCAGGGCGCCCTCGGCCGCCAGGCGCCGGGAAATATGGCGCCACAGCGCCACCAGGCTGGCCAGCAGGCCCACGGCCAGCGCGATGACCGAGCCCACCAGCAGATTGGGCAGCAGGCGCGGCGCGCCCTTGACGCTGTCGGTGGCAAGGCGCAGGGTGGAGCCGGGCAGGTCGAGGGCGCGCTTGTGGGTGTACACGCCGCGGCCGGGCCCGGCGGCGGCGCGCTGCGCAATGACAGTATCGTCGCGGTCGATCAGGGAGATGGCATTATCCTGCGCGAACCACCACGGCACCGTCTCGTCGAGCAAGACCTTGAGGTGGTAGGTGGCCACCAGGCTGGCGCCATCCTTGAAAGGCAGGTGGTAGTCGATCAGGGCCGGGGCGCCGGGGGCGCTGCGGTAGGGTTCGCTGTAGCGCCCGCGCCCAGTCTTGTGCGCCAGTTCGGCGACGGTGTCGCCGCGCGGGCGCCGGGGCGACTCGCCGTTGGACAATACCGTATTGCCAGCGGCATCGATCCAGCGCGCGCCGAGCAGCTCGTGGCTGGTCTTGCGCATCTGGCTCAGGCGCGCTTGCACCGTCGCCGGCGCCAGGGGCGCCGCGCTCAGGTCGGCTACCAGCAGGGCGAGCGCTTCTTCATTGCGCGCCAGCTGGAAACGCATCGCTTGCTCGACCCACAGGGTGTCGGCGATCAATTGCTCCTGGCGCTCATTAGTCTCCATCTGGCGCGCTTGCCAGGGCAGCCAGAACAGCACTGCCAAAAACAGCAAGACCAGCACCACGGGCAGCAGCCAGCGATAGGGACCGCCCAGCCGGAACGGTCGTGCGCGCGGGGGAGATTCATCCATGCTGCATGGTGTTGAACTTTTCAAGAAATGGCTATTGTGGTTTTCCACAATAGCGGTGCAAAATGGACCGGCGCAGAATCGATTGAATAATAATACTTTACTTCCATCAGGAGACAATATGCAGATCAAGTCGCTCGTCGTGGCCCTCGCCGCTACCGTCAGTTTCAGTGCTTTCGCCCAGGCCCCCATCGTCATCAAGTTCAGCCACGTCGTCGCGCTCGATACTCCCAAAGGGCGCGCCGCCGAGTATTTCAAGGCCGAGGCCGAGAAAGCTACCAAGGGCCGGGTCAAGGTCGAGGTCTACCCGAACAGCCAGCTGTACAAGGACAAGGAAGAACTCGAAGCACTGCAGCTGGGCGCCGTCCAGATGCTGGCGCCCTCGCTGGCCAAGTTCGGCCCGCTGGGCGTGAAGGAATTCGAGGTCTTCGATCTGCCGTATATTTTCCCCAACAAGACCGCGCTGTACCGCGTGACCGAGGGCGCGATCGGCAAGAGCATGCTGCAAAAGCTCGACTCCAAGGGCATTACCGGCCTGGCGTACTGGGACAACGGCTTCAAGATCATGTCGGCCAACAAGCCGCTGATCAAGCCGGCCGACTTCAAGGGCGTCAAGATGCGCATCCAGTCGTCCAAGGTGCTCGACGCGCAAATGCGTGCGCTGGGCGCCAATCCGCAATCGCTGGCCTTCTCCGAGGTCTACCAGGCGCTGCAGACCGGCGTGGTCGACGGCACCGAGAATCCGCCATCGAATATGTATACCCAGAAGATGCATGAAGTGCAAAAGCATCTGACCGTGTCCAACCACGGCTACCTGGGTTACGCCGTGATCGTCAACAAGAAGTTCTGGGACGGCCTGCCGGCCGACATTCGCACCAGTCTCGAAGCTGCCATGCTCAAGGCCACCACCTTCGAAAAAGCCATTGCCCAGCAGGATAACGATGCTGCACTCGAAGGCATCCGCAAAGCCGGCAAGACCGCCATCCATGTCCAGACCCCGGCCGAGGCGGCCGAATGGCGCAAGGTCTTGGCGCCGGTGCACCAGCAGATGGAAGAGCGCATCGGTAAAGAGCTCATCGCCGCGACCGTCAAGGCCGCCGGCAAGTAAAGTAATTGACGCTGGTCCCGACAGCGGCGCGCACAGCAGCGCGCCGCTGTCTCCGCACGCCTGACACTTTTGCCTGCCCTTTGGAGTTTCCATGAAATATCTCGACCGCCTGGAGGAGTGGATCATCGCCACCCTGATGGCCGCCGCCACGATTGTCATCTTCGTCGCGGTGTTTCACCGTTACCTGTCCGGGATGCCGATACCGGGCGTGCAGGACTGGCTGATCTCGCAAAATACCAGCTGGGCCCAGGAGCTATGCATTTACATGTTCGTGTGGATGGCCAAGTTCGGCGCCGCCTATGGCGTGCGAACCGGCATTCATGTGGGCATCGACGTGGTCATCAACCGGCTCTCTGAACGCTGGCGCAACAAATTCATCGTGTTTGGCCTGCTGGCCGGCGCCGCCTTTACGGGCGTGGTCGGGACCCTGGCCACCGGCTTCGTCCATGAAGTGGCGCAGACCGAATCGACCTCGCCCGATCTTGAATGGCCGATGTGGATCATCTACCTGGCGATCCCGCTGGGATCGTATTTGATGTGCTTCCGTTTCCTGCAGGTGCTGGTGCAGTTCCTCAGGACCGGCGAAGTGCCGCACCATGACCACACCCATGTGGAAGGCCTCGACGAGGAACTGGCCCAGCAAAAAGGAAGCGCCGCATGAACGCCCTGATTATTTTCTCGCTGCTGATAGTACTAATGCTGACCGGAATGCCGATTTCCATTTCGCTCGGCCTGACGGTACTGACCTATCTGTTCACCATGACCGATGTGCCGATCGCCGCGGTGGCGCTCAAGCTGTTTACGGGCATCGAGAAGTTCGAGATCATGGCGATTCCCTTCTTTATTTTGGCGGGCAATTTCCTCACCCATGGCGGGGTGGCGCGGCGCATGATCAATTTCGCTACTTCGCTGGTGGGGCACTGGCACGGCGGCCTGGCGCTGGGCGGTGTGGTGGCGTGCGCGCTGTTTGCTGCAGTGTCCGGGTCGAGCCCGGCCACCGTGGTGGCGATCGGCTCGATCATCCTGCCCGCCATGGTGCGCCAGGGCTACCCCAAGTCCTTCGGCGCGGGCGTCATCACCACGTCCGGCGCGCTGGGCATCCTGATTCCGCCATCGATCGTGATGGTGATGTATTCGGTGTCGACCAATACCTCGGTGGGCCAGCTGTTCATGGCCGGCGTGGTGCCCGGCATCATGCTGGCAGCGTTACTGGGCCTGACCACTTGGGTGATCGCCAAACGCAAGAATTATCCGCGCATGGTCAAGGCCACTTGGGGCGAGCGCTGGAGCGCGTTTCGCAAGAGTTTCTGGGGCCTGATGCTGATCGTGGTCGTCATGGGCGGCATTTATTCGGGCAAGTTCACCCCGACCGAAGCTGCCGCCGTGGCCGCCGTCTATGCCTTCATCATTGCCGTGTTCGTCTACAAAGACTTGAAGATGAGCCAGGTGCGCAAGGTGCTGCTCGACTCGGCCTCGATGTCGGCAATGCTGCTCTACATCATCACCAACGCCATCCTGTTCTCTTACCTCATGACTTACGAGAACATTCCGCAGACCATGGCGGCCTGGATGTCGGACCAGGGCATGGGAGTGATCGCGTTCCTGTTGATGGTCAATGTGCTGCTGCTGGTGGCCGGTAACTTCATGGAGCCGTCCTCCATTGTGCTGATCATGGCGCCTATACTGTTCCCAATGGCAATGAAACTGGGCGTGGATCCTATCCATCTTGGCATCATCATGGTGGTCAATATGGAGGTCGGCATGTGTCACCCGCCGGTAGGTCTGAACCTGTATGTGGCGTCGGGAATTACCAAGATGGGCATTTCGGAACTGACCGTGGCGGTGCTGCCGTGGCTGATGACGATGCTGGCTTTCCTCATGTTAATAACTTACGTACCACAAATTTCCTTGTGGCTGCCAAATTTGATTTACAACTAAGTTTATTTGTTAGCGCGTGTAAAAAAAGCCACATTTTCCATTTTTAAATACGTTATGATGGGCACCTTTCCTAGCACCACGATGGTGCAAGTGGTCAGACCGGATTAGTAGTTTTGGGAGTGGAAAACAAGAGCACGGTAGTTCATACCGGAGAAATATCGAGGAGACACGCGTTTCACAAGATGCTGTTGGCACGACCAAACAGCCGGGAACGTGAACAAAATTTGGAACGCACCGCAAGGTGCGTTTTTTTTCGCCCGTCCAAGCCGCGCCAAGTTTCGTCCCGCGCCGTTTGGGCTTACACTGTCGGCATGAAACCACAGCAAGGCAGCAGCATTTTTTCCGCTATCGTTGGCGCCCCTTTCGGCGCCATCGGCATCCGCACCGATGAAGGGATCGTGCGCGAACTGGTCTACCTGCCGCCCCATTTTGGTGAGAAGGACCCTACCGACGCCCTGGCTGATCAGGCCGCTGGCCAGGTGGCGCGCTACCTCGCCGATCCCGACTTCCAGTTCAGTTTGCCGTTGCCAGAAGTGGGCAGCGTTTTCCAGCGCAAGGTGTGGGGCGCCATCGCCGTTATCCCGCGCGGCAGCGTGCGCACCTATGGCCAGGTCGCCAAGCACATCGGCTCGGCGCCGCGCGCGGTCGGTCAGGCTTGCGGGGCCAACTGGTTTCCCTTGCTGATACCCTGCCATCGGGTCACCGCTGCCGGCGGCCTGGGTGGATTCTCCAACCACGACGACGAGAACGGCTTTCACCTGTCGGTCAAGCGCTGGCTGCTGGCCCACGAGGGCGTCAATACTTCTCCATGGCAGCAGCAGACAATCTTCGCCTGATCGACGAGTTCTGCGACGCGCTGTGGCTCGAGCACGGCCTGGCCAGGAATTCGCTCGACGCCTACCGGCGCGACATGCGCCTGTTCGCGCGCTGGCTGGAAGTCAAGCGCGACCAGGCCAGTTTGCACGATGTGGCGCCGCATGATCTGGACGCCTATTTCGCCGCGCGCCATGCCGAAACCAAGCCCAGCTCGTCCAATCGGCGTCTGTCGGTGCTCAAGCGCTTCTACCAGCTTGCCCTGCGCGCCGGGCAGGTCAAGGCCGATCCTTGCCTCAAACTGGTGTCGGCGCGCCAGCCTGCGCGCTTCGTGCATACCCTCAGCGAAGCCCAGGTCGAAGCCTTGCTGAACGCGCCCGACGTGGCCACCCCGCTGGGTTTGCGCGAACGCACCATGCTCGAATTAATGTACGCCAGCGGCTTGCGGGTGTCCGAACTGGTCACCCTCAAACTGCTCGAACTGAGCATGAACGATGGCGTGCTGCGGGTCACTGGCAAGGGCAGCAAGACACGTCTGGTGCCCTTTGGCCAGGAGGCGCGGCGCTGGATCGAACGCTATCTGAGCGAGGCGCGTGGCCAGATTCTCAATGGACAGGTCGATGACGCCCTGTTCGTCACTGCGCGCGGCGGACCGATGACGCGCCAGATGTTCTGGATACTCATTAAAAAACATGCGCAACGCGCGGGCATCACGGCGCCGCTATCGCCTCACACCCTGCGCCACGCCTTCGCCACCCACCTGCTCAACCACGGCGCCGACTTGCGCGTGGTGCAACTTTTACTGGGTCACGCGGACATCTCCACCACCCAGATCTACACGCACGTGGCACGCGAGCGCATGAAGCAGCTGCATGCAGAGCACCATCCACGTGGTTAATTCAAATGTAATTTCCCCAACTACGTCATAATGGGGTCACATTTGAGCTTTATATACGACAATCCAAGAGGTGATTCATGGCTAAAACTAATTTCTCATACGAAAAGCGGCAACGGGAATTAGAAAAGAAGAAGAAGGCAGAAGAAAAGGCCAAGCGCAAGGCGGAGGCCAAGAACAATCCAGGTGGCGAGACGGCCGATACCGAAGCGCCTGATGACGACGATGCTGAAGTGGCGTCGCCGGAAACTTCCGATCCGGCTTAAGGGCCGCAGTACAGAAACATTAATCAGCACCACGCAACAACGCCCCGTCGCGCAACTAGACAGTTGCGAAAGGCCTACGTCATCAACCTCGTCTTCCCCGCGAAGGCGGGGATCCATAGCACATCATTTAAGCCAACAAACTCATCGTAATCAATCGCTTACCGAAGATGGTATGGATCCCCGCCTCCGCGGGGAAGACGGGTTTGGAATCGTGAGCAAGGTGGAAGCCTGCGTAGTGGAAGGTTTCACGAAAGCCGTCACCAAAGGGCGACGGCGTTTCAGGCCAGCGCGGAGTTACGCTACATGCGCCAGCGCTTTTTCGTCTTCCAGCTCGTCCTTCGCTTCAGCATGTTCCTCATTGCCCTTGAACCAGCGGCTCACGCGCTTGCCCAGATTGTCGAGGTAGGTGTAGGCGACCGGCACCACCACCAGGGTCAGCAGGGTTGAGGTAATGACCCCGCCGATCACCGCGCGCCCCATCGGCGCCTGGGTCTCGCCGCCGTCGCCGGCACCGATGGCCATCGGCAGCATGCCGAAGATCATCGCCAGGGTGGTCATCAGGATCGGGCGCAGGCGCACCTGGCCCGCTTCCATGATGGCGTCGAACTGGCCCCGGCCGTTGCGCTGGCCATGGTTGGTGAAGTCGACCAGCAAAATTGCGTTCTTGGTCACCAGGCCCATCAGCATCACGATACCGATCACGGAGAAGATGTTGAGGGTGCTGCCGGTGATCAGCAGGGCCAGCAGCACGCCGATCATCGACAGCGGCAAGGACACCATGATCGCCACCGGTTGCAGGAAGCTGCCGAACTGCGAAGCGAGCACCAGGTAAATGAAGATCACTGCAATACCGAGCGCGGCCCCGGCGGCGCCCAGCATCTGCGCCATTTCCTCGGCCTCGCCGCCGACGGCCATGCGTACGCCTTCGGGCAGTTCAACGGTGGCGATCGCCTTTTGCACGTCGCCATTGACGTCGCCGCTCGGGCGGCCCTGCACGCCTGCATAGATAGCGACCCGGCGTTCCAGCGCCTGGCGCTTGAGCACTTGCGGGCTGGTTGAAGGCACAAACTCGACTACCTGGCGCAGCGGCACCATGACCGGATTGCCCGCAGCATCTTTTTTGGACGAGGCCAGCGACAGGTCGGCCAGGTCCACCACGCGCTGGCGGCCCGACTTGGGCAACTGCACATTGATGTCGTAGTTCTGGCCGTCCGGGGCCAGCCAGCGGCTGATCTGATCGCCCGCCACGAAGGGGCGCAGGGCGGTGCCGACCTGCTGCACCGACAGGCCCAGATCGCTGGCCAGCTCATTGTTGATCTTGACCACGGTGGCCGGATTGGCGCCTTCCTGGCTGTACTCGATGTCGGCTACGCCCTTGA
>JAZKGU010000012.1:0-248217 GCA_040385745.1 Pseudomonadota bacterium | reverse complement strand
TTCACCTCACGCTCAAAAACAACAGCGTGCCGGTCAATGTCAACCTGGCCAAGTATGCCGGCCCGGAAGCGCGCTACTGCCCGGCCGGGGTGTACGAGTATGTGAAGAATGACGATGGCCAGGACCGCCTGCAGATCAATGCGCAGAACTGCGTGCATTGCAAAACGTGCGATATCAAAGATCCAACTCAAAACATCGTGTGGGTCACGCCAGAAGGCGGCGGTGGTCCAAATTATCCAAATATGTAAATCAAGGGGAAACTTCATGCGCATTATTCTGTTAGGAGCACCGGGAGCGGGCAAGGGCACCCAGGCTGCCTTCCTCAAAGAGCAATTCAACATTCCACAGATTTCGACCGGCGACATGCTGCGCGCTGCAGTATCTGCAGGCAGCGCTCTTGGACTAGCGGCCAAAGAGGTGATGGACGCAGGCGGCCTGGTCTCGGACGAGTTGATCATCAGCCTCGTCAAAGATCGGCTGGGGCAGCCCGATTGCGACAATGGCTATCTGTTCGACGGCTTTCCACGCACGCTGGCACAGGCCGATGCCATGAGAGTGGCGGGGATTGCAGTCGACTACGTCCTCGAAATCGATGTTCCCGATGATGCCGTAATTACGCGCATGAGCGGGCGCCGTGTGCATCCAGCTTCCGGGCGTACGTATCATGTGGCGTTTAATCCACCGAAAATTTCGGGACTCGATGATGTCAGCGGTGAGCCGCTGATTCAGCGGGCCGACGATGCCGCCGACACCGTAGCGCGGCGGCTCGCGCTGTACCACGATCAAACCGAGCAGCTCGTCCACTACTACGGTGAGTGGGCAGGGACAGGAGATTCCCTCGCCCCGGCATGCCGCAAAATATCGGGCATTGGCGATGTTGCGCGCATTAGCCAGCGCGCGCTCGCTGCTCTTCAAGCTGCTCCCGACGCACGGGCCGCCGCCTAATCGGCCGCACAAGCAAATTCTTGAGAATAACTGAAAACTGATATATCATCAGTTTTATAGCCACTCCGGTGGCGCAATTTGTTCAACGCGGCCCGGCAACGCGGCGCGCTTCAAGAAGAGGCCAGCATGAAAGCATTGGTAGCGGTAAAGCGGGTAGTCGATTACAACGTCAAGGTCAGGGTCAAGTCCGATGGCAGCGGCATGGACATCGCCAGTGTCAAAATGTCCATGAACCCGTTCGACGAGATCGCAGTGGAAGCGGCGCTGCAGCTGCGCGAGACTGGCGTGGTAAGCGAAGTGGTAGTGGTATCCGTTGGCGCCACGGCATGCCAGGAGACGCTGCGCAGCGCGATGGCGATGGGCGCCGATCGTGGCATCCTGGTTCAGGTTGACGGTGAGCTGCAGCCCCTCGCAGTGGCCAAACTGCTAAAAGCGGTCTGCGATCGCGAGGCGCCGCAACTGGCGATCCTGGGCAAGCAGGCCATCGATGATGACGCCAATCAGGTTGGCCAGATGCTGGCCGCACTGGCGGCCTGGCCACAGGCGACATTCGCATCGAAAATCCATCTGGAGAACGGCGAAGCCATTGTCGAACGTGAGGTCGACGGAGGCCTGGAGACAGTGGCCATCAGCCTTCCGGCAGTGGTCACCACCGACCTACGGCTGAATACGCCGCGCTACGTCACTCTGCCTAACATCATGAAGGCCAAGAAGAAGGCGCTTGACGTCCTGACCGCCGCTGAGCTCGGCATCGACACCGTATCACGCCTGACGGTCGTCAAAACCTCGGAGTTGGCGCCGCGCAAGGCCGGGGTCATGCTGCCCGACGTTGCCGCGCTGATCGACAAACTCAAAACAGAAGCAAAGGTAATCTGATTATGGTCGCTCTCGTCATCGCCGAACACGATAATGTGTCGCTCAAAAGCGCTACCCTCAATACCGTCGCCGCAGCCCTTGCTTGCGACGCTGAAGTGCACATCCTGGTTGCCGGGCATAGCTGCGGTGCAGCAGCCGAGGCCGCGGCCGCAGTAGCTGGCGTCAGCAAAGTGCTGGTCGCCGATGCGCCGCACCTGGCCTCGGGTCTGCCGGAGAACCTTGCAGCTCAAATCCTTTCGATCGCCGCGAGCTATGGCACCATCGCGGCGCCGGCCACGGCATCGGGCAAAAGCGTGCTGCCGCGCGTGGCCGCCGCGCTTGATGTATGCCAGGTATCCGAAATCACGAAAGTACTCGCGCCCGACCTGTTCGAGCGCCCCATCTATGCCGGCAACGCGATCGCCACAGTTCGCAGCGCCGACAGTGTCAAAGTCATCACTGTACGAAGCACCGGCTTTGATGCCGTTGCCGCCATCGGAGGCCAGGCCAAGGTGGAACGTATCGATGCGGTGGCCGACTGTGGCAAGGCGCGTTTTGTGTCGCGCAAGGTCAGCAAGTCCGACCGTCCAGAACTGGCCGGGGCCAAGATCGTCGTCTCCGGTGGGCGTGGGCTTGGAAGCGGTGAACAGTTTCAATCCGTCTTGTCGCCCCTGGCCGACAAGCTGGGCGCCGCAGTCGGCGCATCGCGCGCCGCCGTGGATGCAGGCTTTGTACCGAACGATTACCAGGTAGGCCAGACCGGCAAGATCATCGCGCCACAGCTGTACGTCGCAGTCGGTATCTCGGGCGCCATTCAGCATTTGGCAGGCATGAAGGATTCCAAGGTCATCGTGGCCATCAACAAGGACCCGGAGGCGCCGATTTTCCAGGTTGCCGATTATGGGTTGGCCGCCGATCTGTTCGAGGCCGTTCCGCAGCTGGTGCAGCAACTGTGATAGAGGAGACAATCATGAAACGAGAAGTGGTAGTCGTCGGTGCCGTGCGCACCGCAATCGGCGATTTTGGCGGTGGCTTGAAAGATTTTTCGCCAACCGAATTGGGCGCCAAAGTCGTGGCGGAGGCGCTGCGCCGGGCCGGGGTTGCTGGCGAAGAGGTGGGGCATGTCGTCTTCGGCAATGTCATTCACACGGAGCCGAAGGACATGTACCTGTCACGCGTTGCGGCCATGAACGGTGGTGTGCCCGAAGAAGTGCCGGCGCTGACCCTGAACCGCTTGTGCGGTTCCGGCCTGCAGGCGGTGATCACGGCGGCCCAGGGCATCTTGCTGGGGGACGCCGAGGTTGCCATTGGCGGCGGAGCCGAATCGATGAGTCGCGCGCCGCACATGGTGCGCGGCGCCCGCTGGGGCACCCGCATGGGCGACACGAGCATGACGGACATGCTGCTTGGCTCGCTGCACGATCCGTTTCACGCTGTTCACATGGGTGTCACTGCTGAAAACGTCGCCGAACGCTATGGCGTCACCCGCGAACAGCAGGACGCCCTGGCGCTTGAATCACATCAGCGCGCCGCCAATGCGATCGCCCAAGGCTATTTCAAGGACCAGATCCTGCCGGTGACCACCGAAACACGCAAAGGCCAGGTGGTGTTTGACACCGACGAACACGTGCGTGCCGCGACCAGTGTCGAAAGTCTTGCGGGAATGCGGCCAGCCTTTAGCAAAACCGGTAGCGTTACTGCCGCCAACGCCTCGGGCATCAATGACGGGGCAGCGGCGCTGGTATTGATGGAAGCGGAACTTGCCAAAAGCCGCGGTCTGCCGGTGCTTGGCCGCCTGGTCAGCTATGCCCATGCCGGTGTCGATCCGCTCTACATGGGCATCGGCCCGGTACCGGCAACCCGCAAGGCGCTTGAAAAAGCTGGGCTGACCATGGCCGATATCGATGTGATTGAGGCCAATGAGGCGTTTGCCGCCCAGGCTTGTGCGGTCGCCAAGGAGCTCGGGTTCGACCCGGCCAAGGTCAATCCCAATGGCTCGGGCATCTCGCTGGGCCACCCGATTGGTGCAACTGGCGCGATTATCTGCGTCAAGGCGCTGTATGAGCTGCAGCGTACCGGCGGGCGCTATGCGCTGGTGACCATGTGCATCGGCGGCGGCCAGGGGATCGCCGCCATTTTCGCCCGCTGCTGATTCTCAAGGAGGCCGCATGATCCATCCAAGCCTGAGCATGAAGCTGACCGGCTGGTTCCAGGTTGCCTGGTCGGCCGACCTGCCCGATGGAGGTGTGAAAGCGCTGCGCTACTTTGGCGAAGACATGGTCGCGTTTCGTTGCAAGGCCGGAAAAGTACGCATCATGGATGCGCACTGCCATCACTTGGGCGCCCATCTCGGCCACGGCGGGTGTGTCGTTGACGAGGGGATCAAGTGCCCGTTTCACGGCTGGGTGTGGGGGCCGGATGGCCGCAACGCGCTGATTCCCTACCAGCCGGACGCTCCCAACCGCACGCGCCAGTTGCGCGTGCGTCATGTCCGTGAACTGAACCATTGCGTCTATCTCTGGCATGACGTGCGCGGGCGCGAGCCAATGTGGGAAGTACCGGACGCATATCGCGACTTCGGCGATCATGTGCGTCAGCGCAGCTTCGATCCACCTGGCCCGGAGGCGCGCAGCCATTGGCCCGGGCTTCACCTGCATCCCCAGATGCTCGTTGAGAACATCGTCGATCCCCATCACTTCAAGTACACGCACGGTACCAAGGATAGTCCAACTGTGATCGATGAACAGATTGGCAAATGGGAGTGGCGATCGCGCGTCGGCTTTGGCCGCCGCTGGTCCGAGGGTCGCAACCCTTTGAGCGAAACGCTCAACACCATCACCATCCACTGGTCTGGCCCAGGCGTGAGTATCAACGCCGAGCACACAGCGGCCGGGGTCAGGGTAGTTTTCATCAACGCCACCCCGGTCGATGACGACAGTGCCGAAATTTTCGCAACCTACAATATCGACCGCACCGAGGGTGATGAAACTGCCTACCGCGCCCGTCTTGCCGAAGCCATGACCTCCTTGCCAGAAGATGTCAATATCTGGCATAACCAGATTTTCCGCGAGAATCCTGCGCTGACCGCAAATGAGTGGCCGGGATGGCGCAAGGCGCGCGGGTGGATTAGGCGCTTCCATCCCGAGGCCAGTCCTGAGGACGAGGCTTGGGTGCCTGCATCCGCGGCGCTACCCGGCCTCGCAAGGGACGCACAGTGAAACCCGATCTCCCCCCAGGGAGTGGTGCGATGGATCAGTCAAGCCTGGCCGAATGGAATCAACTCGACCTTGGCGACCTGCTGGTTCTGGATCAGGTGGACGAATCGCGCTTTCGTAATCGCTGTAGCGAAGACAATCGTAACGGGCGCGTATTCGGCGGCCAGCTCCTGGCCCAAGCACTGCTTGCGGCCCAGCGCGATGTGGCAGGGGAACGCCATCCGTCGTCGCTGCAAGTGATCTTCATGCACGGGGCGGGCACTGCCGCAGCGGTTGACTACCTTGTTGAACCACTCCAGGATGGCAAACGATTTTCAAGTCGTCGGGTCGTGGCAAAGCAGGCAGGGCGCGAGGCAATCAGCGCCCATGTCACTTTTGCCGAAGACCTCGAGGCAGCGGGCCATTTGGCAATACCACGAATGCAGTATCCCGCGCCGGACCAGTTGGCAGCGATGAGCGAACTGGCATCGCAAAAAGGCGGTGACTTCGCAGGTATCGATTGGGCGAACTACGAAAAGCCCTGTCTTGAACTGCGCATTGTCGACCCGGAACACCACCTGACGGGCCGCTGCGTGGCGCCGCGCATGGCGTTCTGGGTCAGGTTGCGCGTTCCTCTGGACGATGCCCCGCACACTCACAATGCCGCGCTGGCTTACCTGAGCGACTACTGGATCAACAGCGCGGCCATCACCCATCACATCCCTGCGCGCGACGCGCACGCGGCAGCCTATATCGCCAGTTTGAATCATTCTCTCTGGTTTCACGCGAGCGGCCGTGCCGATGGCTGGCTGCTGTTCGAATGCGAGAGCGGCGCCATGCAGCAGGGTCGGGCATTGAGTCAGGCCCGCATCTACGACGCCGCCGGCGTGCTGCTTGCATCGGTCGCCCAGGAATGCCTGTTCGTCAACCGGCAACAGCCAGCGTAAGTTTGCCGACGGCTTTTGCAGGTTTGCCTTGACGCGCGGACCAAATCAGTTCAAAGTTATAAAACTGACGAAGTAACAGTTATTGGGCGATCGGCCCAACCACAGGAGACTAGCATGGAACTGAACGACCTGATTCTGATCAGCGTGGACGACCACGTGATCGAGCCGCCCGACCTTTTCAAGAACCACCTGCCGGCGGCGATGCAGGAGCGGGCGCCGAAAATGGCGACCATGCGCAGCGGTTCGGATTCGTGGGTCTACGAGGATCGTACGGTGCCGAACTTCGGTTTGAATGCGGTGGTTGGCCGTCCGCCCGAGGAATACGGCATGGAGCCCGCCTCATACAGCCAGATTCGCAAGGGTACCTACCAGATCGCCGACCGGGTCGACGACATGAACGCCAATGGCGTGCTCGGTTCCATCTGCTTTCCGACCTTTCCGCACTTTGCTGGTTCCTTTTTTCTGGGCGCGAAGGACAAGGAGTTCACCACTTCGGTCATCAGCGCCTACAACGACTGGCACATTGACGAGTGGTGCGGCGGCGCGCCCGGCCGCTTCATTCCGCTATCTATCCTGCCGTTGTGGGACATTGATCTGTGCGTGGCCGAGGCCAAGCGCGTGGCCGCTAAGGGCTGCCGTACCATCAGTTTCCTCGATAATCCGGTGCCAAAAGGCCTGCCAAGCGTGCATAGCCCGCACTGGGATCCTCTGTGGCGCGTATTGGAAGATAACGACATCGTGGTCAGCATTCACATCGGCTCGGGCGCTTCGGCGCCGTATTCGTCGATGGACGCGCCGATCGACACCTGGATCGTGAATATGCCGATGTATATCGCCAATGCGACCACGGACTGGCTGTTTTCGCCCGTATTCACCAAATTCCCGAAACTGAAGCTGGCCCTGTCCGAAGGCGGCATCGGCTGGATTCCTTATCTGCTCGAGCGCGCCGATTTCACATACAAGCACCACCGCGCCTGGACCAACAGCAGCTTTGGCGACCGTCTGCCGAGCGATCTGTTCAAGAGCAATTTCATCACCTGCTTCATTGATGACCAGTTCGGGCTGCAGAACACGCGCTTCATGAACATCGACAAGATCACCTGGGAGTCGGACTACCCGCACTCCGATTCACTGTGGCCGAACGCGCCCGAAGCACTGTGGCCAACGATCCAGCACCTGAGCCCTGAAGAGATCAACAAGATCACCCACCTGAATGCGATGCGCGAGTTCGGGTTTGATCCGTTCAAGGTCATGCCGCGCGAGCAGTGCACAGTGGGCGCGCTGCGGGCCAAGGCAGCGCACGTGAGCACCGCGCCCGTATCGGGCATGGGTGGACATAACCCGTCCAATCGTGAGGGGCGCCAGGTGACCAATGGCGAAGTCATGAAGCTGTTCGCCTGACCGGAGCGCGCATGGAACTTCGTCCCGATGCCGATTACCAGGCCCACCTCGAAGCAGGCCGCTTCATGCTGCTGCGCAGCCGCAGCAGCGGGCACTGCTTTTTCTACCCTCGGGTGGCCGAACCCGGCACCGGCAATACAGATCTGGAATGGGTGCAGGCCGAAGGTATAGGCAAAGTCTATTCGGTCACGGTAGTGCGCGCCAAGCCCCCACAGCCAAGCTACAACGTGGCCCTGGTCGACCTGGTGGAGGGACCGCGCCTGATGACCCGAATCGATGGACTTGCATGTGACCAGGTCAAGATCGGCATGGACGTGCGCGCTCGTATCGTTCAGGAAAATGAACAATTTTTCGTGGTCTTCGATCCAGCCTCCTGAGCCAGCTAATTTTTCAATAGGAACAACATATGAATCCAATGTCCCTCGCGGGCCGCACCATCATGGTTACTGGTGCGGGCCAGGGTATCGGTCTGGCCATCAGCAAGCTGGCGATTGAACTGGGCGCCAATGTCGCCGGCGTCGACATGAACGCGGAATCTTTGCATGTGGCCGCCGAGTCATTCAACGGCCGCTTTCTGGCGCTGGCCGGGAATGTGGCTGACGAAGCGTTCGCGGTCGATGCGGTTGAACAGACCTGTGCCCGTTTCGGCGCTGTGCACGGCCTGGTAAATAACGCGGGCATCGGGCGGCCGGCCATGATCGAGAAAATGACAGCGCAGCAGTGGCAGCAAGTGCTCGACGTTCACCTGAACGGTTCGTTCTACTTCACCCAGGCAGTGGGCCGCAAGATGATCGCCCGCGCCAAGGAAGGCGAGCAACGGCCCGGTTCCATCGTGTATATCTCGTCGGACGCCGGGCGCCGCGGCACCATCGGCCAGGTCAACTATGCCACCGCCAAAGCGGGTATGTTCGGCATGGCCATGAGTACTGCGCGCGAATGGGCCCGTCACAACATCCGCTCCAACGCGGTCTGCTTCGGCATGGTGGAGACAGCCATGACGGAGAAAGTGCGCAGCGACGAGCGCTTCATGGAAACTTACATGGCGCAGATCCCGCTGGGCCGCTTCTCGCAGCCGGACGAAGTGTCGGTGCCGGTTTGCTTTCTGCTCTCCGAAGGGGCATCGTATATCACCGGCCAAGTCCTGTCGGTCAACGGCGGCTACACCATCGCCGTATGAGCATGCCAAACATTCCCCAGGGCGCGCTGGCCGGTTTGCGCGTACTCGACATGACCCGCGTGATCGCCGGGCCTTACGCCGGCCAGATCCTGGGCGATCTGGGCGCCGAAGTGGTCAAGATCGAGCGGCAGGGCGAGGGCGACGATATCCGCCGCCTCGGTCCACCGTGGCTCAAGGATAGCGAAGGGCGCGACCGCGACGAGTCCACCTATGGGCAGTCGGTCAATCGCAACAAGCTGTCGCTGACCGTCGACTATGCCCAGCCCGAGGGCGCAGCGCTGATTCGCGATATGGTAGCCAAGTGCGACATCCTGCTGGAAAATTACCGCACGGGTACGCTGGCCAAGTATGGGCTCGACTATGCCTCGCTCAAGGAAATCAATCCACGCCTCATCTACTGTTCGGTCACCGGTTTTGGCCAGACCGGCACCTATTCCGATCGCTCCGGCTATGATTACCTGGTGCAGGCCATGGCCGGCGTCATGTCGGTCACCGGCGCGCGCGATGGTGAGCCCGGTGCCGGTCCGGGCCGGGTCGGCGTGCCCATCGCCGACGTGTGCGGCGGTCTTTATGCCGCCATCGGCATTCTCGCCGCCCTGAATCACCGCAACACAACTGGTGAAGGACAGCACATCGACATCGCGCTGTTCGATGCCCAGGTGGCCGCCCTGTGCAACACCTTTTCGGCCTGGTTCAACGGCGGCAAGGAACTGGGCCGCACCGGCAATGATCACCCGAGCGCTGCGCCGTACGGCGTGTATGGCGTCGACGACGGTTTCATCCTCATTGCCACCTTCAATGACCGCGAATTCGCCCGCCTGGCGCGCCTGGTTGGCCGGGCCGACTGGATTGACGACGAGCGTTTCGCCAAGAATGCGGGTCGGGTGGCCAATCGCCAGGAGCTGGCGCTGCAGCTCACTGCCGCACTGCGCGGACGCACCAAGGCGGAGTGGGAAAAGCTGCTCAATGATGGCACGGTGTCGTGCGGTCCGATCAACGGCATGGCTGACCTAGAGCGTGACCCGCACGTGCGTGAGCGCGGCGTCATCGTCGAACTCGAGCATCCCGTCAACGGGACGATTCGTACCGCTGCCAGTCCCTTGCGCATGTCCGCCAGTCCGGTCGTCTACCGCAATGCGCCGCCGCGGGTGGGCGAACATACCGACCAGGTACTGGAAGACTGGCTTGGCCTAGGACCGCAGCAGCGCACCTCCCTGCGCGAGCGCAAAATTATCTGAGGAACTGCCGTGACATCACCGTTCAATTTCAAGCCGCTGGCCTTGCCGGCCGAGCTATTGCCCTTGCGGCGTGAAGTACGCGCCTTTCTGGCCGATGCAGGACACGCCTGGTCCGGCCGCTCCATTGGCCACTCCTGGACCGGTTTCGATCGCGACTTCAGTCTGGAGGTAGGGCGGCGCGGCTGGATCGGCATGACCTGGCCCAAGCAGTACGGCGGGCACGAACGCTCGGGCCTTGAACGCTACGTGATGGTCGAAGAAATGCTGGCCGCCGGCGCGCCAGTGGGCGCCCACTGGTTCGGCGACCGCCAGAGCGGGCCGCTGTTACTGCGCATGGGCAGCGAAGAGCAGCGCCGCCTGTTGCTGCCGTTGATTGCGGCTGGCAAGGCCGCTTTTTGCATTGGCCTGTCGGAGCCTGACTCGGGGTCCGATCTGGCATCGCTGCGCTCGCGCGCCGTCAAAGTCGATGGCGGCTGGCGTCTGGAAGGCCGCAAGGTCTGGACTACCAACGCGCACCTGTGCGACTTCATGATTGGCCTGTTTCGCACTGGCGGCCCGGCGGACACCGAAAAGCACAAGGGTCTGTCGCAGTTTGTGATCGACATGCGCAGTTCTGGCATCGAAGTGCGGCCAATTCGCGACCTGACGGGTGAAGCCCACTTCAATGAGGTCACGTTTGACAACGTCTTTGTGCCGGAGACAATGATCGTCGGTCGCGAGGGCGACGGCTGGATGCAGGCCACGGCGGAATTGGCTTTTGAGCGTAGCCAGCCGGACCGCTACATGAGCTGCTTTCCGCTGCTGCCACTCGCCATCGATGCACTCAAGGACACGCCACTGAACGACCGCCTGGCCCAGCGCGGCATCGGCGAGGCGATTGCCGAACTGGTGGTGCTGCGCGAAATGTCGCTTTCCATCCTGGGCCAGCTCGAAAGCGGGCATGCGCCGGCCCTGGAGGCGGCCGTGGTTAAAGACATTGGCAACACCTACGAACAACGCATTCCCGAACTGGTGCGCAGTCTGTTGGATGCCCCGTCAGTGGTGCACGCCAACGACAAGCTGAGCGAACTGCAGGGGTTTTTGACCCAGACGGTGCCGACATTTTCACTGCGCGGCGGGACGCGCGAGATCCTGCGCGGGATCATTGCCAAAGGACTGGGATTGCGATGAGCGACGACATGAATATCAGCGAGATGCTGGCCGACCAGCTTGAGCGCCTGTTTGCGCGCGAAGTTACTTCCAGCCTGCTGTCGGGCGCCGAGCAAGGTCATTTTGCTGCCGCACTTTGGCAGCAGGTGAGCGAAATGGGCGTGCTGGAGGCGCTGGCCAGCGATATCGATGGAGGCTCCGGTCTTGGCTGGTCCGAGGTGGAGGCGCTGCTGCGCACCAGCGGCCGCCATGCAGCGCCTATTCCACTGGGCGAGACCATGCTGGCGGCGTGGCTGCTGTCGCAGGCCGGCATGGCCAGGCCGGATGGCGCCATCGCCGTTTCCGGGGCTGTGTGGACGCTTGACGCGACGGGCGCCGTGAACGGCGCCGATCCCTTGATCGCCTGGCTGCCCGAGTGCGCGCACCTGCTGCTGCTTGCACGCGGCCCTGACGGCGACCAACTCTGCCTGTTCGATCGTGCCGCGCTGGCCTTCGAGGAGGTGGAAACCATCGAACGCACGCCGGCGGCATCGCTTGCCCTCGTAGCGCAGCTTCCCCTCGCCGTCGCGGGTGCTATCGGCATTGGCCCAATGGGCTTGCTGCCGCACCTCGCGGCGCTGCGTTCTGTCCAAATGGCAGGCCTGCTCGATCGCTTGCTTGCCCTATGTGTCGAATACGGCAATACCCGGGTCCAGTTCGGCAAGCCGATTGGCAAATTCCAGGCAATCCAGCACATGATCGCCGAGCTGGCGGGGCACGCGGCAGCGGCGCAAGTGGCAGGACTGTACGCCTGCCGTCAGATCGACTCCGGACATCCCGACCGCGCCGAATTCGGCGCGGCGGTGGCCAAGACCCGTCTGGGCAGTGCCGCCACCCGCTCGAGTGCGATCGCACACCAGGTATTTGGCGCCATCGGCGTCACCGACGAGCATCAATTGCACTACTTTACGCGCCGCCTCTGGCAGTGGCGCAGCGAGGCGGGCAGCGAGCACGCATGGTCGGCCTGGCTGGGCCAGCACGCGATCGGTGCGGACGGCGCTGCCCTGTGGCCGGCGCTGGGAGTGCATGCAGCATGAAGATCGTCTCCACCATTGAGGAGCTGCGCGACCAGCTCAGCGGCCAATTGCGCACCGCATTCGTACCCACCATGGGCAATCTGCATGAAGGGCATCTGTCGTTGATGCGGCTGGCGCGCAAGCATGGCGACCCGGTTGTCGCCTCGATTTTTGTGAACCGGCTGCAGTTCGGTCCGAACGAAGACTTCGACAAGTATCCGCGCACTTTCCAGGCCGACGTCGACAAACTCGAGAAGGAGGGCGTGTACGTGCTGTTCGCGCCCACCGAAAAAGAGCTGTACCCGGAGCCGCAGGAGTTTCGGGTTCGTCCTCCTGACGATATCGGCAATACGCTCGAGGGACACTTTCGCCCGGCCATGTTCGGCGGCATGACCACGGTGGTACTCAAGCTGTTTTCCTGCGTGGGCCCGCGCGTGGCGGTATTCGGCAAAAAGGATTACCAGCAGTTGATGATCGTTCGGAACATGTGCCGCCAGTTTGCGCTACCCACCGCGATTGTGGCGGCCGACACCTGCCGCGCTGAGGATGGCCTGGCCCTGTCGTCGCGCAATATGTACCTCTCGCCGCAGGAACGGGAGGAGGCGCCGGTGCTCTACCGCGAGCTGCAGACGATGGCGGCAAAGCTCAGG
Organism: Pseudomonadota bacterium; assembly: GCA_040385745.1. Taxonomy (GTDB): domain Bacteria; phylum Pseudomonadota; class Gammaproteobacteria; order Burkholderiales; family Burkholderiaceae_D; genus Telluria_A. The sequence goes on along the minus strand of JAZKGU010000012.1, from coordinate 235,606 downwards.
GCTGGCCACGGGGACGTGTTTGAGCTCGAGCGCGCGGCAATGGGAGAACTGTCAAAGCGGGGATGGGAGCCGGATTACATGGCCATTCGGCGCCAGGCCGATTTGCAGCCGCCATCCGCGGGCGACCTGGCCCAAGGTGCACCGCTGGTGGTGCTGGCTGCCGCCAAGCTTGGCAAGACGCGTCTGATCGATAATCTGGAAGTTTGACAGGGCCCGGGCGGGCCCCGGTTCTTACCGCGCGAACTGCTCGCGCAGCGCGATCTTGTTCACCTTGCCGGTCACCAGCTTCGGCAGCTCCTCCACCGAGATCACCCGCTTCGGCTTTTTATAGCTGGCGATCAGGGTACGCACGTGCGCGATGATCTCTTCTTCGCTGGCCGAGTGTCCCGCCTTTTGCGTGATGATGGCGCACACTACCTCGCCCCATTTCTCATCGGGCTGGCCGATCACTGCGCATTCGGACACTGCCGGATGCTGCAGGATCGCTTCCTCCACTTCGCGCGAATAGATGTTCTCTCCGCCGGAAATGATCATGTCCTTCTTGCGGTCGACCAGGAACAGAAAACCGTCCGCGTCGATTCGCCCCATGTCGCCGGTGTGGCACCAGCCATCGCGCAAGGTGGCGATGGTGGCTGGATGATTGTTCCAGTAGCCCCTGAACATGGCGCTGCTTCTGGCCACAATCTCCCCTGGCTGGCCGCGCGGCACTTCGACTCCGTCGTCGTCGACGATCTTGGCGCGCAGGTTCGGATAAGGGTTCCCCACCGATCCGAGACGCGCGCGCTCGGCGGGCGTGCCGTTGGGCAGATGCTGCCCGGGCGAGAGCGAAAACATGCAAATTTCGGTCTGGCCATACAGGTTCAGGAAGCCGCAACCGAAAACATCGATGGCCTTCTTGAGCACGGGAAGCGGCATTGGAGCGGCCGAGTACATAATCATGCGCACGCTTGAGGTGTCGGTTCGGCCTATCGACTCCTGCTCCAGCACCATTTGCACCATGGTGGGCGCGAGCAGCAGGAAGGTCAGGCGCTCGCGCTCGATTGCTTCCAGTACGGCGGCTGGATCGAACTGGCGGTGCAGGAACACCGACGCGCCCCGAAAATGCAGCGACAGGCTGATGATCAGGCCACCGATATGGAACATCGGCATCACGATCAAGCCTCGGTCGGTTGGCTCCATCGAGGCCAGCCAGTTGTCAACCTGGGCCAGCTGGCGCAGTTCGCGATGGCCCCAAATGCAGCCCTTGGGGCGCCCGGTGGTGCCGCTGGTGTAGATCAGGCAGGCGATGTCGTCTTCACGCGCACGCAGCGGCGGGCCGGCAAGATCGCCGGTGGCGATAAAGTCATCGTAGGAGCTCGCCCATGGCGTCGACTGGCCCATGCAGACATAGGTCTCAACGCTGCGCAAGACTGGCCGCAACTGCTCGATGATCGGCAGGTACTGCGCCTCGAATACCAGAATTTTCGGCGCCCCGTCGTTGATGATGAATTCCATTTCAGCGGCTGCCAGCCTGAAATTGACGGTGGAGAGGATAAAGCCCGCCCACTGCGTGGCGGCGATCAGTTCACCGTATTCGATTGAATTCATCGACAGCATGCCGACCCGGTCCTGGCGGCGCGCGCCGGCATTGTACAAGGCTGACGACAGTTGCCGAGCACGCGCCAGCAGCCCGGCGTGGGTCAGCGTGCGACCTTCCTGGGTATAGGCTGGAAGGTCGCCATGCCAAAGTGAGTTCTGTTCAAGGTCGTCGGCGAAGGAGAGAGGCAGGTACTGGTGCATGTGGGATCCGGTGAAAAATGCGGTTCAGGACAGCGCGGCCAGGCCGGCACTGCGATCCAGGTGAAAGTTGGTGTCGCCAAAGCGGATGTCGTACATGAGCATCGCGCGGTAATGGTGGCCCACCGCATACTCCTCGGTTGTGCCGATGCCGCCGTGCAGCTGGATGCCCTGGCTGGTCACAAAGCGGCAGGCGCGCGTGACGAGTGACTTGGCTGCCGAAATGGCGCGCCGAATCTGCTCGCCGTCGCAGCTATCGAAACTGGCCAGCGCATGGGTTACGATCGATCTGGCCTGGTCGGTCTCGATGAACATTTCGGCCATGCGGTGTTGAAGCGCCTGAAAGCGCGACAGGGGCTGTCCATACTGGACCCGCGTCTTGAGGTATTCAGATGTCATGCGCATGACTGCGTCCATCGATCCGAGAGCCGCAGCACTCATTGCCAGCACGGCCTGGTCGCATCCCTTGTCCAGCGCTTCTTGCACTGCGCTGCCGCGCAGGATGAGCGCCGTCGCAGGCACGCGTGCACCCTCAAGACGGACGTCAGCGGCGCGGGTACCGTCAATTAATTCGTAGGCGGTCAAGGCGATACCACTACTGCGTGGATCGACGATGAACAAGCCGAGTTCACCGCTACCGTCCAGGCGCGCGGTCACCAGCAAACGGTCGGCGCTGGCGCCATGGAACACGCGCTGCTTGATGCCGAACAGCTTCCAGCCATCCGCCGTCTGTGTCGCGCAGGTGGCGACAGGCGTGTTGTATTCACATCGTCCGCCCTGTTCAACGTGGGCCAGGGCGGCGATCGACACGCCGCTGCCGATGGTGCCCAGCAGCTCACCGGCCAGGTCCGAGCAGCTGGCGTGGGCCAGCAGGGTTCCGCACAAGATGGCGCTGTCGATGACTGGCTCGGCCACCAGGGCGGCGCCCAGTTCTTCCATTAGCAGTGCCACATCGGCGGGCGTGCCGCCCATGCCGCCACTTTCCTCGGCGATGGGTAGTGCCAGCCAGCCGAATTCGGCGAAGCGTTCCCAGTGCTGGCGCGAGAAGCCATCCTCGGTGCGCGATGCACTGCGACGCGCCTCCAGGCTATAGCGCTCGCGCAGATAGCGGCGCGCGCCGTCGACCAGCATCGTTTGTTCGTCAGAGAGAGTGAAATCCATGATTAGAGTCCGAACGCCAGCTTGGCGATGATATTTTTCTGAACTTCCTTGGCGCCACCGTAGATGGTGCAAGACCGTAAATACAGCAGATCGGTCATGACGCCCGGCGTGTAGTCGGGCCACAAGGGGTCAAGCGAGGGCGGGCCGAATGCCTCGTCGCGGCGGTACATGCGCAGCGCCCGCGGTCCCAGCGCGTCGACAGCCAGTTCGGTCAGGCGCTGCTGCAGTTCCGACCCGCGCACTTTCAGCACCGAAGCGCAGGCGCCAATCGAATATTCACTCGGCGCCTCGAACAGCACCCGCAGCACCGACCAGTTGAGGGCGTTGACGTCCACTTCCAACTCGGCCAGGCGGCGCGCGAAAGCGCGATCCTCGATCAGCGGACGGCCGTCCTTGATTTCGTTGTTGGCGATATGACGGATCCGTGCCAGGTCGCCGAAGGCCTTGTAGATATCGGCGCTGGAGGTGCGTTCGTTTGTCAGCAGGAATTTAGCCTGGTTCCAGCCGGTTCCCTCTTCACCAATGAGATTGGCGCGCGGCACCCGCACGTTGTCGAGAAATACCTCGCAGGTCGAGCCTTCGCCATTGATCATCGGGATCTGGCGCACCGTAACGCCCGGCGAATCCATTTTCAGTACCAGCATCGAGATGCCGGCCTGCGGCTTGCCGCCACTGCTGGTCCGCACCAGGAAAAAGCCCATTTCCGAATAGTGGCCTTCGGTGGTCCACAGCTTCTGGCCGTTGACGATGTAGTCGTCGCCATCGATGACGGCCGTTGTTTTCAGCGATGCCAGATCCGATCCCGCGCCCGGCTCGGAAAATCCCTGGGCCCACATCTCGTCGCCGGACAGGATGCCCGGCAGGTAACGCGCCTTCTGCTCGGCACTGGCGAAGGTGTAGATGACCGGGCCGATCAAACGCAGGCCCTGCCAGCGCAATTCCGGCGCGCCGGCCACGCGGCATTCGTATTCGAAAATGTGGCTTTGTACATGGCTCCAGCCCGGGCCGCCGTGCTCCTTGGGCCACAGCGGCGCCGACCAGCCGCGCTCATTGAGCGTGCGGTTCCACCAGCGCCGGTCCTGCTCATTGGGCGGGTGCATGCCGACAAAGCTGCGGCGGGCCACATCGGCCGGCACCGACGCGGCCAGGAAGGCGCGCACTTCGTCACGAAATTCGAGTTCTTTGGCTGTAAATTGCAGATCCATGCGGTTTCCTGTCTTGTTAATTGGTCAGCAGGCCAGCTGCTTGAGTGGCGCGGCGGCCGAGCACACCGCGTTGACGGCGGCGTAGGCGTGATGGACCGCATCGCCGATACGTCCGCCCTGGCGAGCGTCGCCGATGGCCACGACCGGAATGCCGGCGGCGCGCAATTGTCCGACCAGTTCTTTTTCAGGGATCCGTCCCTGGGCGATCAGTACGCCCGCCGAGGCGATCGTGCTCACTTGCCCATCCTTGTCGCGCAGCGCGATCTGGCCGTCCGATCCAATTGATGTGATGGTACTGTTGTCGACAATGCGAATGCCTGGGTTGGCGCTCAGGCGCTTGCGCAGCACACTGCGGTAGATCATCTCGGCAGCACGTGCCAGCTGCCGTTGCGGCGAGCGTGAAACCAGCACCACCTGGTAGCCACGCTCGCTCAGGAATTCAGCTGATTCGCAGCCGGTTTCGCCGCCACCGTACACTACAAATGGCAGATCGCCCGGTGGGGGCAGGGTAGCGCCATCGCCCATGAGCAGTTGATAGGCATCGAACACGTTGGGGTTGCCGATGCCGTCGATCGGCATGCCGACCGCGCGTCCGCCGACGGCGATGACAACGATGGCCGGGGCCTTGCCATCCAAATCCTTTATCTCTACGCGTTTCCCCATCCGAACCGCGACCTTGCTACGGCCAAGCCGGTATTCAAGATAGTCCTGGTACCAGCGCAGCTTTTCCTTGAGTGGTGGCGCTGCTGAGGCGATCAGACCACCGCCCAGCGTGGCACGCGATTCGTACAGCTCTGCCGCGAAACCAGCCTGGTCGAGCATCAGCGCCGCCGCCATGCCGCCAGGTCCGCCGCCCACCACGATCGCTCGCGCGCCGCGCAAGGGGCCGGCGTCGGGGAGGGCGTCCAGTTCATGCCCGGTGCGTGGGTTTTCCGCGCAGCCGATGGCACCATCCGGGCCCGAGCTGATGGTCACGCAGTAGTTACACGAAGTGCAGGGCCGGATCTCGGCATCGACCCCGGCGCGCGCTTTGTTGGCCCACTCCGGATCGGCCAGCAAGGTACGTCCCAGGGCGATCAGGTCGGCGTCGCCGCTTGCAATGGCGCGTTCCGCCGTGGCCGGCCAGCGGATCTGGCCCACGGCAATCACCGGCACCGAGACGGCGTCACGGATGCGGCGTGCGTAGGGGATGCGCCAGCCTTCCGGCATCGACATCGGTTCGACCACCTTGTCAAAGCTGGTCCAGCCGGTGCCGATCGAAACGTGCAGGGCGTCGGCGCCGGCCTCCACCAGCTTGGGCGCGATGCGCACCATGTCCTCGATGGACAGGCCGAGGGGGCTGAATTCGTCGGCAGAAAAACGGTAGATCAGTGGGCGTGAACCAAGAGCCTGCTTGACGCGCGCGATCACCCGGCGCGAAAACGCCAGCCTGCGTTCCTCGTCGCCGCCAAAGGCATCGTCGCGCTGGTTGGTCATCGGCGAAATGAAGGAAGTGAGCAAATAGCCGTGGGCGCCATGCAGTTCAAGCGCATCGTAACCTGCCTGCACCGCCAGTTCGGCGGTGCGGCCGAAGGCTTCGATGGTGTGCTCGATCTCGTCGACCGTCATGGCGCGCGCGCTCATGACTGAAGGATCCTTGCGCGACGGGACGTCGCTGGGGGCCCAGGCCACGCCATCGGCCAGCAATTCGCGCTTGGCGCCCTGGCCGCCGTGCTGGAGCTGCAGGCAGGCCACGGAACCGGCATCCTTGATTGCCTTGACCAGCTGACGGTGTCCGTCCACGCTGGCCTCGTTCTCGAGGATCAGCTGGCGGTGTTCGGAGCGCCCGGTGGCCGCATCGACACAGCAGAATTCGACGATGATCATGCCGGTGCCGCCGGCCGCGCGGGCCCGGTAGAACGCGATCTGGGCTGGCGTGACGGTGCCGTCGTGCGCCGACAGATTGGTCGACATGGGCGCCATGACAACCCGGTTAGGCAGTGTCAGCGCGCCGATTTGCAGTGGCAGGAACAGATTGGGGTAAGGCGTAGTTTGCATTGTTTTGCCACTGGTCTCGGTTGCACGTCTTTGCTTGACACCCGGAGGAAATAGGATCAAGATCAAAAAATGATGATGTGTCAGTTTTATACAAAACCCGGCAGCCGTCAACCTAAAAAATTAAAAACAGTCAGTTATTCCTTCAAGGAGACATCAAATGCAGCAACGTTATGCAGGCAAAGTGGTTCTGGTGACAGGGGCGGGACGGGGCATGGGGCGCTCGATTGCCGACGCTTTCGCCGCTGAAGGCGCCACCGTAGTCATTTCGGCACGTACCAGCAGCTATGGCGAGGAAGCCGTGACCGCGATCAAGTCGCGTGGCGGCGCAGCGACGCTGGTCGGTGGCGACATTTCGGACCGTGCTGCCGTCAAGGCCATGTTCAGCCAGGCCATCGCGGCCCACGGCCGGCTCGACGTGGTGGTGCACTGCGCCGCCGACAATGCCCACGCGAAGATTGTGGACATGGACGACGACGCCTTCGACTACCTCATCAAGAGCAACGTCAATTCCCTGTTCTGGATCGCCAAGGACGCCGCGCCGCATCTGTCCCGGGCTCCGGGCAAGGGGCGTCTGATCTATATCTCATCGGGCTCCGCGAACCGCAACTTCATCCCCGGGCTGATTCCCTACGCGTCGACCAAGGCGTTCATGAATGCCTTCGCACGTGGATTGGCGGTCGAATTCGGACCCATGAACATACTGGTCAATGTGGTCGAGCCGGGCATGGTGGCTTCCGATCGCATGAAGGCCGGCGTCAACGAACAGCAAGCCGCCGCCATTTCGTCCAATTTCGCGGTGCCGCGCCCGGGCCACCCCGATGAAATCGCCGCCGCCGTCCTGTTCATGGCCTCGCCCGACGCTTCCTACATCACCGGCACCTCGCTGCTGGTCGATGGCGGCGCCAGCATGGCCTCGCTGGGCAATCTGGCTGGCGTTCTGGCGGAAAAATGAACCCGGAACTGCCGGTCCTGGTGGAGCGCGTTGGCGCGCACGTGCTGCTGGTGACGATCAACCGTCCGCACAAGCGCAATGCCCTTGACGTGGCCGCAGCCACGGCGCTGGCGGCGGCGCTTCGCCTGTCGGAACAGGATGCCTCGGTGCGCGCCGTTGTCCTGACCGGCGCCGGCGCGCGCTGCTTCTGCGCGGGCGCCGACCTGGCCGACATCGCGGCTGGCCTGGGTGAGGCTTTGACGATCGATGGTAACGGCCTGGGTGGGCTTGTATTCGCTGCACGCGTCAAGCCCTGGATTGCTGCCGTGCGCGGCCTGGCGGTTGGCGGCGGTCTGGAACTGGCACTGGCGTGCGACATGATCGTGGCCGGCGAGGATGCCAGCTTCGCGCTGCCCGAGGTGCGGCGCGGTTTGCTGGCCGGTGCGGGTGGCGCTTACCGTGCCCCGCGCATTCTGCCGCGCGGGGTAGCGCTGGAAATGCTGCTGACGGGCGGCCCACTACCGGCCGCGCGGGCGCATGCGCTGGGCATGCTCAATCACCTGGCGCCGGATGAAGAAGTACTTGCGTGCGCGCTCGATCTGGCCGCGCGGATCGCGGCCAACGCGCCACTGGCGGTAAGTGCGACGCTGGCGATTGCACGCGCCGCCACCGACGAATCGGAATCCGAGCTGCGCATGCGCATGGATGCAGCCAGCCTGGCGCTCGCGGGCAGTGCGGACGCGCGCGAAGGCGTAGCGGCTTTTATCGAAGGGCGGGCTGCCAGCTGGATCGGCGCCTGAAAGGAGCATCATGAGAATCAGAAAAGCAATCAGGCAGGTCAGCGTGGTTACCGGAATGGGCGCGATGGGCATGGCCTGCGCGCGCGCCATCGGCACCGGCGTGCGCCTGCTAGTCGCCGACAACGACCCGGCGCGCCTCGAGCAGGCAGTGGCCACGCTCGGACACGAAGGCTACCAGGTGAGCGCCTGTCTGCTCGATCTGGGCGAACCGCAGGCCGCCGCCGAGCTGGCGGCCCAGGCGCAGGCACTGGGCGCGCTGCGCGCCTTTGTCCACACTGCTGCGATCTCACAGTCACAGGCTGCCGACGCGGCCCGCATCTACGCTGTCAATCTCGATGGCACAGCCTTGCTGCTCGAAGCCATGCTGAATGTGGCAGGGCCGGGCAGTGTGGGTGTGGTCATCGCCAGCATGGGCGCGCAGTTCGTCAGCGTGCCGGACGATATTGAACGTGCCCTCGCGCTGGCCCCGGCCGGCCAGTTGGGCCAGGCGGTGCAGGGTATGCCCGGCTGGGATGACAAGAACCTGGCCTACCTGATCGCCAAGCGCGGCAACCAGCTGCGCGTGGAATCGGCAGCGCTGGCCTGGGCCGGCATCGGCGCGCGCCTGGTCTCGGTCAGCCCGGGCGTCATTTCGACCGCGCAGGGGCTGCAGGAACTACGCGAGCACCCTGCTGTGGCCAAGATCGTGGCCGATTGCCCGGCCGGTCGCATCGGCACACCGCAGGACATCGCCGACGCGGTGGCGTGGCTGATCGGCCCGCACGCCAGCTTCATTACCGGCATCGACCTGCGTGTCGACGGCGGCACCATCGCTCACCAGCGCTGGAATCACTCACTACAACAACAATCAGGAGGCAGGACATGGAACGATTCACTGAACAGGTAGCCATCGTCACGGGTGGCGCATCGGGCATCGGCGAGGCGGTATGCCGGCGCCTGGCCAGCGAAGGCGCCAGCGTGGTGGTTGCGGACCGCAACGTGGCAGCCGCCGAGGCGCTGGCCGCAACGCTTGGCCATGGCGCGATCGCCACCGGCTTTGACGCCGGCGACGTGGCCTCGATCCGCCATCTGGTCGAGTCGAGCATTGCGCACTTCGGGCGCCTGGACGTGCTGCACAATAACGCCGCCATCGGCACGCCCGAGGTGCATGCGCGCGACACCAATGCCATCGATATCGATTTCGAGACCTGGGACCTGGTAATGGCGGTCAACCTGCGCGCCTACCTGGCCGCGTGTAAGTACGCTTTGCCCCACATGATCGCGCGTGGCAAGGGCGCCATCGTCAATTCAGCGTCGGCCGGGGGCTTTTCGGGCGACATGTCGCGGATTGCCTACAACGTGTCCAAAACCGCGATCCTGGGCCTGACGCGCCAGATCGCCGCCCAGCACGGCCTGCAGGGCATCCGCTGCAACGCGGTGGCGCCCGGACTGGTCATGACCCCGGCGGCGCGTGCGGTGGCGGCCGACGTCATCGAAGTCATGGGCCGGCATATTCTGACCAAACAGTTCGGCGAACCGGAAGACATTGCCAACCTGGTGGCCTTTCTGGCGTCGGACGAAGCACGCTACATCAACGGGCAGGCCTACATCATCGATGGCGGTATGCTGGCGCATATCCCGGCCAATCCGGACCTGGTTGACTATGCAGCCAAAAAAATCGCCGCGTAGCCAAATTCCACTGTATGATAATAAAAACTGACGGTATGACAGTTTTTGATCTTGAACCCGAAAGAGCGTGCCCATGACCAGACCACTGCCGCAGCTGACTGACCTGAACCGGTTCTTCTGGACCGGCGGCGCCGACGGCGTGCTGCGCATGCAGCGTTGCGGCGACTGCCGCCACTGGATCCATCCGGCCGGGGTCATTTGCCCGGCCTGCCGCAGCCGCAAGGTGGCGCCTGAGGCGCTCTCGGGCAAGGCCACGGTGGAGGCGGTGACGCTGAACCACCAGCCCTGGCTGCCGGGCGTGGAAGTCCCCTACGCGATCGCCATCGTGCAGCTTGACGAGCAGGCCAACCTGAACCTGACCACCAACATCGTCGGCATTCCGCCCGAGCAGATTCGCATTGGCCAGCGCGTCGAAGTCACTTTCGAGCAGGCCGAGGATGTCTGGCTTCCGCTGTTTCGCCCCATTGCCAAGTAAATGACCATGTCCGAACTTACTGAAGAATACGAAGCGGTACGCGATCAGGCCAGGCGCTATCTGGACGATACCGCACAGCCCGAGCACCTGAAGGCGCTGCTGGAAGTCCCCGGGAGCTTTGATGCCACTCTGTGGGCGGGCGCGGTCGAGCAGGGCTGGCCAGCGGCCGCGCTGCCGGAACTGCATGATGGCCTGGGCCTGGGATGGCGCGGCGTCTGCGTGCTGGCCGAGGAACTGGGACGCAAGTGCGCCTCGCTGCCGCTGGTGTCCAGTGCGGCCGTGGCGCACATCCTGGCCGCCAGCGGCACCGATCAGCCGCAGCTGGCCAAGCTGGTCAGTGGCGAGCGCCATGCCTGCCTGGCCCTATGCCAGTCGGGCGACGCCGGCCTGGCCCTGCGTCCTGAAGTGCGCTGGTCGGGGCAGGCCATCAGCGGCGGCACCGCGATTACCGCCTTTGGGGCCAGTGCCGATCTGGCGCTCGTCCCGGCCTGGTCCGACCCCGCCAATGCGCTCGTGCTGGTGCTGGTGGAACTGAACCAGCCCGGCGTTCTGCGCCAGAATGAACCGGTGATTGACAACAGCCGCGCCGCCGCCACGCTGCATTTCCAGAACGCGCCGGCGCAAGTGCTGGCCGAAGGCCGGGCAGCGGAAGCGCTGCTGTGGCAAGCGGCGGCGCTCGCCGCCATCGGCAGCGCGTTCGAACAAATCGGCGGCGCCCAGGCCTGCCTGGACATGGCGCGCGACTTCGCACTTGAACGCAAAGCCTTTGGCCAGCCGATCGGCCGCTTCCAGGCGATCAAGTCCAAGCTGGCCGATATCTACATCCGCGTCGAGCTGGCGCGCGGCTGCGCCCTGGATGCCCTGGCCGCCTTTGAAGACAAGCGGCCCGACTGGCACAGCCTGGCCGCCGCCACCCGCGTGGCAGCCACCGACGCTTACGAAATCAGCGCGCGCGAAACCATCCAGACCCATGGCGCCATCGGCGTCACATGGGAAGCCATGCCCCACCATCACTATCGCCGCTCGCGCTCCCTCGCGCTTGAGCTGGGGGCCGCCGCCATCTGGCGTGAGCGCCTGCTGGCCACTGCCACGTTCATCTCAACCGTTCAATAGAGTGCATGCCATGAACCAGTCGCTTCCGCAAGAACTGCAAGACTACCGCGACCAGGCTGCCGCCTGGCTGGCCGAGCATGCGCCGCGCTTTAGTGGCGAAGCGCGCCGGGGCCTGGGCTTCGAGCGGGACCTGGAGTTGGGACGCGCATGGCAGGCGCTCAAGGCGCAGCATGGCTACGCCGGCATCACCTTGCCAACGGAATACGGCGGGGCGGGGCGCACCGAGCTCGAAAAAATCGTGTTCTGCGAAGACGAAATGCGTTACGACCTGCCGCTGGTGTACTTCAGCGTCAGTCTCAGCAATCCACTGCCGATTTTTCTGCGCTACGCCCCCGAAGAAGAGCGGCTCCGCCTCGGCCCTCCGGCCCTGCGCGGTGAGCAGATCTGGTGCCAGCTCTTTTCGGAGCCAGCCGCCGGCACCGACCTGGCCGCGCTGCGCCTGCGCGCCGAAAGGACGGAGGGTGGCTGGCTGCTCAACGGCCAGAAGGTCTGGACCAGCTGGGCCCAGGTAGCCGACTGGGGCGTGGTCATCGCCCGTTCCGATCCCACCGTGCCGAAACACGCCGGTCTGACCTATTTTTACATCGACATGAAGTCGCCCGGCATCACCGTGCGCCCGATCCGGCGCCTGGTCGACGATCCGGACCTGAACGAAGTCTTTTTCGACGACGTGTTCGTGCCCGACACGCAGCGCCTGGGCGAAGTCGGCGCCGGCTTTCGCGTCGCCGTCGAAACCTTGATGATCGAGCGCTACGCCGTCACTGACGAATCGGGTTACGGGCCCACGCTCGACGCTTTTGTGAGCTTGGCCGGCAGCGCCACGCTGAATGGCAAGCCGGCGCTCGAAGACGGCGAAGTGCGCTCGGTGATCACCCAGGCCTTTTTGGAACGCCAGGGACTGCGTTCGATCCACCGGCGCGCCGTGGCGGCAATCGCGGCCGGAAAAGCCCCGGGCGCCGAAGGGGCCATGCGCAAACTGCTGCTGGGCCGCACCCGCCAGCGCCTGGGCGCACTGGCGCTCGACCTGCTCGGCGCGGACGGCATGCGGCTCGATCCCGAGGCCACGCCGGTGCGTGATTTCGCCAGGGCCTGGCTCGACCCCAGCCTGCGCATTGCGGGCGGCACCGACGAAGTGCTGGTCAATACCCTGGCCGAGCGCATCCTCGGTCTGCCCCAGGACTACCGGCCCGACAAGGGCCTGCCGTTCAACCAGAGTTGAGCGGTACACGCCAGAATCAAGGAGAAGTACATGAATTTTGACATCGACCCCTCGGATGTCGCGTTTCGCGCCGAGGTCAGGGAATTCCTGCGCGCCGCGCTGCCGGGCGACATGGCCGAGCGCACCCGGCGCGGCTTCCATCCGCTGCGCGACGATACCCGCGCCTGGACCCGCATCCTGAACGCCAAAGGCTGGTCCGGCCCGAACTGGCCGCTGGCCTGGGGCGGAACCGGCTGGACCCCGATCCGCCAGTTCATCTTCGACGAAGAATGCTTCATGGCCGGCGCGCCCGCCATCGATACCGCCGGCTTCAAGATGATCGGTCCGATCATCATGACCTTCGGCAGCGAAGCGATGAAGGCTGATTTCGGTCCGCGCATCCTCAATGGCGACGTGTTTTTCGGGCAGGGTTTTTCGGAGCCGAACGCCGGTTCCGACCTGGGATCACTGTCCACTGCGGCCGTGCGCGACGGCGATGGCTATGTCATCAACGGGCGCAAGATCTGGACCTCGTTCGTCGAAACGGCCGAGATGATTTTCGTGCTGGCCAAGACCGATCCGGCGGCGCGCCAGCGCGGCATTTCGCTACTGCTCGTCGATAAGAACGCGCCCGGCATCACCATCCGCCCAATCATCGATATCGGCGAAGGCTACAGCCTGAACGAAGTCTTCTTCGACGACGTGCGCACGCCCGCCTGCTGGCTGGTGGGAGAGGAGGGCAAGGGCTGGAGCTATGCCAAGCACTTGCTGGATCTGGAGCGCGCCTTCAGCGCAGAATGGCCGCGCAACAAGCGCAATCTGGCGCAGCTGCGCGCCATGGCCGGCCGTGCGCGCGCTGGCGAAGGGCGACTGCTCGACAGCCCCGGCTTCGCCGCGCGTTTGGCGCAGCTCGACGTTGACCTGGCCGCGCTGGAATGGCTCACTTTGCGTGCTCTGTTTGAGCGCCACGGTGGCGGCAACAAGCTGCCGGTCGGCTCGCTATTGAAGGTGCGCGGCTCCGAGCTGCTGCAAAAGATCGGGCAGATGCAGGTCGAGGTGCTGGGAGACCAGGCCGCTTACCTGTACGCCGATCCGCACGCCACGGCGCCATCGGAGATGGACTGGCCGCCAGGCAGCGACGACGCGCCGGGCGTGATGGCCGACTACCTGTACCGCCGTGCGACCACGATCTACGGCGGATCGAACGAAGTCCAGCGCACCATCATCGCGCGATCCTTCCTGGAGCTGTGACATGGATTTTCAATTGAGCGAAGAGCAGCAAATGCTCAAAGACAGCGCGCGGCGCTACCTCGAACAGCATTGCGCCTTCCAACAGCGCGCCCATGGCGAGCAGGCCGCGGCCGATGCCGGGCGCCACTGGCAGGCGTTTGCCGAAATGGGCTGGCTGGGCATGTCCCTGCCGGAAGAGGTGGGCGGCCTGGGCGCCGGCGTGGTCGAAAGCGCGATCCTGATGGAGGAACTGGGCCGGGTGCTGTGCGTCGCGCCTTACTGGTCGGTGGCCATGCTGTCGGCTCAGACGGTGCTGGCCTGCGGCGACAGCGCGCGCGCCGCGCAGCTGCTTGAGCCGATGATTGCCGGTGGTCCGAGCCCGGTGCTGGCGCATACCGAAACGGCCGCGCGCGGCGTGATCAGCCATGTCGCAAGCAGGGCCGAAGCAAACGAACAAGGATGGCGCCTGTACGGAAACAAGGTCGCCATCGCCGGCGCCAACGCGGCCGGCGTGCTGCTGGTTTCAGCGCGCACTGCAGGCGCCACGGGGGATGAGCAGGGCGTCAGCCTGTTCGCGGTCGATCCGTCCGCGCCTGGCGTGACGGTGCACGCGGTGCGAATGATCGACAATCACTGGGCCGCCGATATCCGCCTCGATGGCGTCGAGGTGCGGCGCGCCGATCTGCTGGGCGAGGAAGGCGGCGCGTTCGAGGCCATCCTGGCTGGGCACGAGCATGCACTACTGGGACTCTGCGCCGAAGCGCTGGGCGTGATGGAACAAGCAATGTGGATCACGCGCGACTATTTGAAGGTGCGCCAGCAGTTTGGCGTGGCGCTAAGTACTTTCCAGTCGCTCCAGCACCGCATGAGCGAGATGCTGATCGAACTGGAACTGTCGCGTGGCATGGTGCATCGCGCGCTGGCGGCCATGGGTGGCTCGCCTGAACAGCGTGCCCAGGCCCTTTCAGCAGCCAAGGTGCACATCGGGCGCAGCGGTCATTTCGTGTGTGGGCAGGCGATTCAGCTTCACGGCGGAATTGGCGTGACCGAGGAATACGTGATCGGTCACCATTTCAAGCGCATGACATGCATCGAAAACGCCTTGGGAAACTCACATTTTCATCTTGAGCGCCTGGCGGCGCTCGAACGTGCTCAAACTTAAGCGGTGGCCTTGGCGCGCTTGACCGGCGCTTTCTTGGCCGGTGGCGGTGCGGTGGCGGTGGCGCCTGGGCCGGCGCTGAGAATCAGACAGATCATGCGCGCCAGGTTGGCATTGATGCGGCGCGCGCCCAGGCCGCGCTCCATCACATCCGGCTCGGTGGCCGCAAGGCGCTCCATGGCGGCGTGGAAGATGGTGGCCTCGGCATAGGCATCGGCGCGGCGCCGCGTTTCGCTGGCCGGATTGATGGTCAGGATGCGCTGGGCGAAGCGTTCGATGAAGGGGATGTAGGTGTTCATGCGCAGCTGTTCGAAGCGCGGGTCGCCGCGATCGGCTTCCATGTTACGGAACCGCAGTACCTGGCGGTGCTCGCCCCAGACGGTGGTGATGGCCTGGACCACCGACATGGCCTTTTCCTCCAGGTTGGTGCCAACCCAGGGTTCGTCGAAAATGGGGTGAATGGCGGCCATGGCCTCGCCGGCGACTTCACTCAGGGCGTACAGGATGTCCTTGGTGTCGTCGAAATACATGTAGAAACTGGCCGGCGAGGTGCCTGCCTCGGCGGCGATGGCCACCGCGGTGACTTCGACTGGCGAATGGGTTTCCAGCAGGCGGCGCGCGGCGTCCATCAGCTTGGCGCGGCTTTCGAGGCCCTTGCGGCCCAGGGTCTGGCCTTGTTTATTGGTCGTGATGTCGTTGCTCATGAAAAAAGCCCTTGATGCGTTATCGGTGGAAGCTGACAGTAGTTTATTTTCTCCCGTTATAGCGCATGCCGCCATCGATGGCAAGCGTACGTAGCAGGACAGGCGAGATTTTCGCCGATTTACCGGAGAAACCTATGGCAAGTTCAGACAGCAGCATCTGGTCGGCGCTTGGTCACAAGACCTTTCGCCGCCTGTGGTGCGCCAGCGTCGCCCTCAACCTGACGATCTGGATGCAGAGCGTTGCCGCCGCCTGGCTGATGGTGTCGCTTACGCCTTCGCCACTGATGGTGGCCCTGATCCAGACCGCGACCGCCTTGCCCTCGTTTATATTCGCGCTGCCCTCGGGGGTGATGGCCGACTTGCTCGACCGCCGCCGCTACCTGATGGCGGTGATCGCATCCATGCTGGTCACGGCGCTGCTGCTATGCGCCCTGGCTGCAGGTGGCGGTCTTGGCCCCTGGATACTGCTGATCCTGACCTTTTGCCTGGGGACGGGTTTCGCGCTTCAGGGGCCGGCCTTTTTCACCACCCAGGCCGACAATGTGCCACGTTCCCTGCTGCCGTCGGCGCTGGCGCTGTCGGCCCTGTCGTACAGTTCTGCGCGCGCGGTGGGGCCGGCCATGGCGGGCGGACTGATATCCGGGTTTGGCGTGCTGGCGGTGTTCGGCCTGGGCGCGCTGCTGCTTGCCTTCGGCCTGGTGGTGCTGGCGTGCTGGGACAGTCCCAAGCGCCCGCAACACCTGCCGCCCGAGAACCTCCTGTCCGGCATGGGCAGTGCGGTGCGCTACGTGCGGCACTCCGACATGATGCAGGTGCAGATTCTGCGCACCGTCTTGTTCGTGGCGGCGGCCAGCGCCCTATGGGCCTTGCTGCCCCTGCTGGCCGTCGGCGGAGCGGGTGGCTACGGCAGCCTGCTGGGCAGCATGGGCGCCGGCTCGGTGGCGGGCGCGGTGCTGCTGCCCAAGCTGGTGGGCCGGGTCGAAATGAATCGCATGATGAATGTCGCCGCGCTCGGATACGGGGCAGTCGCGCTGGCCGGGGCGTATCTGCGCAGCCTGCCGCTCCTGTGTATCGCCCTGTTTTTGTCTGGAGTGGCCTGGGTCGCGGTGGGCAACACCAATATGCTCGCGCTGCAGTCGGCGGTGCCGGGCTGGATTCGGGCGCGCGCACTGTCGGTCTACATGCTGTCGTTCCAGGGCGCCATGGCGCTTGGCAGCGCGGTGTGGGGCTATGTCGCGACTTACGCGGGCGCGCCGCAAACACTGGCGATCAGCGCGCTGATGATGCTCGCCGTGGTTGCGGTCATGTATCGCTTTCCGGCGCGGGAGGGCGAGCTGATGGAGGTGACCGAGGCATCGGAGTCCTTGCACGCCAATATCGATCTGCCCGCGATGAGCGAGAACGCGGTGATTTCGGTGCAGATCATTTATGAAGTTGATGCGGCCGACCGCGGTGCATTTATACGACTTGCCTATGCAGTGGGGAAGGTAAGACAGCGCAACGGGGCCGGCCTGTGGCGTATTTATCGCGATCTGGGACAGGATGGCTGCTACGTGGAGCGCTTCCTGGTTGATTCATGGGACCAGTACCTGCGCCAGCGGGGCCGCGCCACGATCGCCGATCAGGCGCTGGAGCAGCGCCTGTGGGACCTGCACAAGGGTGCCGCTCCGCCGCGCATCGTTCACCTTGTGGCCGAGGCGAATCCCGAATAGGCCGCCAGGGGTGTGGTGGAACCGCCGCTAAAATCGCGCACCGACCCACGTACGCGCAGGCCTTCATCGAGCCGGTGGGCCTGGAAGGCGAAGCAGGCCCCGGTCATGCGGCCTGCGAATACCGCCAGGCTGGCGTACTGGTCGAAGTTGTGGCCGCGCCCGCCCGCCACCATCACGCTGCGTCGCAGCAGCTTGACTGCTTCCGCCGTCTCCGCGTCGTCGATGCTATCGATATCGAGCTTGCGCAGGTTGGCGCCCACCAGATGGGTACCGGCGACGATGGTCGAAACATCCAGCGACCACGCCATCAGCGGCTGCCCGTCGCGCTCCAGCGTGGCTTTGCCGCGCCCGTCCACCGGATCGCTCACCCTGGCCAGGTAGTCGCGGCGTCCGCCCCGCAGAGCCTGGGCCAGCGCCATCAAAGCCAGATCGTATTGATGCGTGCATTGCTGGAAGTGGTCGATGCCGTTGCCGCCCGCATCCAGGCGCGTACCCACCAGCTGCTGCAGCTGCGCCGATGCGGACGGGCAGCTGGCCCAGGGGTTGCGCAGGGCCGTCGCTTCCAAGCCGGTGACCTCGGTGCCGTCATGCGTCACCCGCAAAGCGAAGTGGTGAAAGTCGTCTTCCACGGCCGCGCTGACATGCATGCCTCGCGCATCCAGCACGACGCGGCGGTGCAGTGCGCCGCTCATGCCGCTTCCCCTTCCAGCGTGGCCAGTGCCGCGCGCAGGCGGCCCGCCGTTACTGGCGGCGTGAAGCGCGCCGCGCTGGGACTTCGCATCGACTGCTCGGCAATCGTATCCAGTTCAGCGGCGCTTGGCACGCTGCCCAGCAGATCGGCCAGCCGTGCGGGCAGACCAAGCTCGCGGTAGAAGGCCACCAGTTCATCGAGCATGGCCGCGCTGCGACCTTCCAGCGTGAGCTGGACCAGCAAGCCGTAGGCGACGTGCTCGCCGTGCAGGGTGCCAGCGGCGCGCGCCACGCACGGCAGGCCGCGCGCGATCGCATGCGCCACTGACAGGCCGCCGTTCTCAAAGCTGATGGTGCTGAGCAGGACGGTCGCTTCGATCACCGATTCCACCGCCTCGCTGACCTGGCCCTGCCTGACTGCGGCCACGGCGGCCGGCGCATGCGTGCGGATCAAGGCATAGCAGGCTTCGGCCGCCATGATGCCGGTGTGCGAGGCGGGCGCGCCGAACAGGGTCAGTGCACCAGCCTTCAGGCAGGCCTCGGCCTCGAATTTTTTGGAGATGGCGTCGCCGATCCCGGCCAGGAAAAAGCGCAGCGGCGCCTGGGCGATGACGGCGCTGTCGACCAGTACCAGGTCGGGATTGCGGCGCAGCTGCAGCACTTCGACCATCCGGTGCTGTTCGTCGTAGATGGCGATGGACGCGCTTGCCGGGCCATCGTTGGAGGCGATAGTAGGCACGCACACCAGGCGCACGCCCAGTGCGCGCGCCACGGCCTTGGACGCATCGAGCGCCTTGCCACCACCCACGCCGACGACCACCTGTGCGCCAGCGGTGCGCGCGGCGTCCACCAGGGCGTCAATTGCGGCGTGCGTCACTTCACCGGGAAAGTGCAGAGCGCTCAGTGGCACGGCCGCCGCCTTGAAACTGGCCGAGATGCGATCGCCTAAAAGTGATTTTACGGCGGCGTCGGCAACCAGCACCGCGCCCGTTCCCAGTTCGCCCGCGTGGCGGCCCAGTTCATCGAGCAGGCCGGGCCCCTGCAGGTAGCGCGAGGTGGCGGCAAAGATTCGCATTTTTGTTCCTTTGTAGCTATAAAAACCGTGAAGAAGGCCGATTTGACAACACAAAACCGATAAACCGTCATTTATTTTTTCATTATGAAAGAGGCCGGGATAATCAGCAAGGATTAGTTGAAAGGCCCGCCGTTGCAGGCGGTATGGCATGCGGAGAGGTGGCGAAACGGGCGTTCGCATGCAGTTGACGCGGCTCCAAAACTATGGCTTACTACGAAAACTGATTATGTGTCAGTAATTGGAGCCGGTCTGGGAGACACCCCGGCTTCCTTTAGAACGCGACACCCACACCTTACAAACATAAAAGGGGTTGAGTAACATGAAGAACGAATTCAAGGGTCGTATTTCGCGCACCACCATGGCCGCGTCGATCGCACTGGGTCTGAGCACTCTGGTTGGTGGCAGTGCCAGAGCAGATTCCTTCAACGTCGGTAATCCCGACATCGAACTGCGCTGGGATAATACGATTCGCTACACCGGCGGCATGCGCACGAAGCACGTCAACCCGGCATTCCTGGGCGTGGCCGGCTACGATGAGACGGAAGGCCGCTTCACCCGTGGCGACTTCGTCACCAACCGCGTCGACCTGCTGTCGGAACTCGATTTCACTTACATGCGCAAATACGGCTTCCGCGTCAGCGGCGCCGCGTGGAATGACTTTGCGTACGATGGCAAGTCGCGCCGAAACACCGCGCTGCCGGTGTCGGGCGCCTACATCAACGACCAGTACAACGGCTACGTCGACCGCTACATCCGTCGCGGCGCCGAAATCCTGGACGCATTCGTGTTCGGCAGTTTCGACCTGGGCAGCGTGTCGCTGAGCGTCAAAGCCGGCCAGCACAATGTCTACTGGGGCGAGTCGCTGTACTCGATCGGTAACAGCATGGCGTACTCGCAGGGTCCGGTCGATACCATCAAGGCTGCCACCAGCCCGGGCGCCGAAGCCAAGGAGCTGTTCCTGCCGCTCAAGCAGATCTCGGCCCAGGCACAGTTGACCAACGAGCTGTCGATCGCCGCTCAGTACAGCCTGGACTGGAAGCCATTCCGTCTGGTCCCGGGCGGTACCTACTTCGCCCCGTCGGACGGTTCGCGCAGCGATTTTGCGGCCAACTTCCCCGGCGCATTCAATATTCCGAACTTCGCCGACTTTGGTCCTGAAAAAACGCGCGGCAATTTCGGCGTCAATCTGCGCTACACGCCTGCCGCCCTGGAAGGCAGCATTGGCCTGTACTATCGCAAGTTCGACGAAAAGCTGCCATGGTCGTTCACCCAGCTGCGCCGCGTCCCGGCCGCGCCGTTCGTAGCCCCGCAGGCGATTCGCCTGGCTTTCGCGCGCGACACCGAGCTGTTTGGCGTGAGCGTCACCAAGAACATCAATTCGGTCAGCGTTGGTGCCGAGCTGTCGTATCGTAAGGGTACCGCGCTGAACTCGACATCCGGTTACAGCGTATTGCCAGCCAATGTCGCAGCCACCAGCCCGACCTATGCCGAAGCCGAAGGCGCGCGTGGCAACACGGTGCATGGCCTCATCAACGGTATCTGGCTGATGCCTGAAAATTCGCTGTGGAAGGGCGGCACCCTGCAGGGTGAGCTGAATTTCAGTCATCTGAACAAAGTCACCAAAAACGCCAACCGCTTCTTTGGCGAAGGCTTCGCCTGTCCTGCGGGTCAGAGCAAGAAAAACGGCTGCGCCACCAAGACCGCCATCGGCATGAACATTGGTTTCACCCCCGAGTGGCCGCAGCTGTTCGCGGGCTGGGACATTTCGATGCCAACTTCGCTCGCTTACCAGATTCGCGGCAACGGCGCGGCGCTGGGCGGCGGCAACGAGGGTTCGCTCTCGTACTCGCTCGGCGTGGCCGGCAAGCTGTACTCGAAGTATGAGTTCTCCTTGCGCTATGCCGACGCCAGCTCGCGCTACAACACCAATCCACTGACCGGTTTGTTCACCAACGGCAACGGCTCGAATGCAGTCCAGTCCGATCACGACTGGCTGGTCTTCACCTTTAAAACCTCGTTCTGACCTATCCGCGTATCAATAACCACGTCGCCCCGAGCAGGGCGACCAGCAGGAGACACAGCATGAAACGATCATTTACCCTGGCATTATTTGCCGCAAGCAGTGTGTGGTGCACCCAGGCGCTGGCCGCCGCCACGCCCGAGGAAATCAAGTCGCTGAGCACCACGCTCACCCCGGTTGGCGCCGAGCGCGCCGGCAACAAGGAGGGCACCATCCCGAAATGGGAAGGCGGTCTGTGCACCCCGCCGGCCAATTACAAGCCAGTCATGGGCGCGGCAGGCGGCGCACCTTACGCCGATCCGTATCCGAACGACAAGCCGATTGTCCGTGTTACCAATGCCAACCTGGCACAGCACGCCGAGCGATTCGACGAAGCCACGCGCGAACTGTTCCGCCGCCATCCAACCTATGCCGTTGATATCTATCCGACACGCCGTTCGGCTTGCCTGCCGAAGTGGGTGTACGAAAATACCGAAAAGCGCATTAACAATCCCAAGCTGACAGCGGGCGGCATCGGCATCACCGGCGCCCACGCCCAGATTCCATTTCCGATTCCTAAGTCGGGCTATGAAGTCATGTGGAATGGCCTGCTGCGCTACGAATTGCCGCATTCGCGCTTCACCATCGACGCCGGCATCGCCAACACCAGCGGCGTGGTCACTCGCAGCTCGACCCAGACGATCGACAACCAGAACCTGTACTGGGACACGACCATTCAGTCCGTGCCGGAAGACAAGCCATACTGGGTACTGACCGCGAAGACCACCTATCCGACTGCCCAGGCCGGCGTAATGCAGATGCGTCACCAGTTCCTGCGCGCCGATCAGAAATCGAGCCTGGCGTGGAGTTATATTCCTGGCCAGCGCCGGGTACGCCTTGCACCCGAGTTCAACTACGACACCGTGGCGACGACTTCAGGCGGCATCCTGATCTACGACGAGATCAACGGTTTCGACGGCAAGATGGACAAGTTCGACTTCAAACTAGTCGGCAAGAAGGAAATGTACATTCCTTACAATAACAACAACTTCCAGAATGCCGCGCTGGAAGCGACTATGGGCAAGCATTTTGCCAATCCTGACCTGTTCCGCTGGGAACTTCACCGCGTCTGGGTAGTGGAAGCGACCTTGAAGCCGGGCGAGCGCCACATTCAGAAAAAGAAAGTGTTCTATGTGGATGAGGACAGCTGGATCATTTCGATCTACTACAGCCTGGACCAGGCCGGCAAGCCGCATCACCTGATGCAGCTGTCGTCGATGCAGGAATACGAGAAGCCAGCCATGCGCGGCGGTAACTATGTCTTGTTCGACCTGAGCCGTGGCATTTACGGCAACCAGTCAAAGCAATCCGGTCCGCGTCCAGAAGACACCGGCAACTACAAGGTGGCGCCACGCTCGCCAAACTACTTCACGCCTGATGCAATGGCTGGAAGCGGCGTACGTTAATACCCCGGGCGGGAGGGCTGCGGCCCTTTCGCCCTGCGGCGAGGAGTTGGCATATGCGTTACCTGATCACACTGGCGGCCTGCTGTGCGCTGTCCGCCGGAGCGGCTGCGGCCGCTCCAACTTCCTTCAAAGATCCTATTGATGTCCCGGCCGCCATGACGCGCCTGGCCACCACCACCCAGTTATCGGCTGTGGGCCTGGCGGGCAAGCGCCTGGTGGCGGTTGGCATTCGCGGATTGATTATTACTTCGGACGACCAGGGCGCCACCTGGGTACAGCGCAAGGCGCCGGTATCATCCGACCTGCTGGCCGTGCATTTTGCCTCGCCACTCAAGGGCTGGGCAGTAGGGCACGATGGCGTGGTGCTGCACAGTGCCGATGGCGGCATCAGCTGGCTGCGCCAGTTTGACGGTCGCGCGGCTGCGGTCCAGCTCAAGGCGCACTTCGCGCAGCTGGATGCGCAGGGCGATGCCAACGGCAAGCGCCTGCTGGACGAAATGAAGCTGAACTACGAGAACGGTCCCGAACAGGCACTGCTCGACGTCTGGTTCAGCGACGAAAAAAATGGTTTTGTGGCTGGCTCCTTTGGCACGCTGCTCTCGACCAGCGATGGTGGCCAGAGCTGGCAGTCCTGGATTGAAAAAGTGGACTACGGCTCGCTGCTGCACCTCAATACCATTCGCGGGATCGGCGGGGAGGTCTATATCGGCTCCGAAAAAGGCATCGTCTTCAAGCTGGATCGGGCGCGCCAGCGTTTCGCGCCGATCGCCACGGGCTACACCGGTAGTTTCTTCACGCTGGCAGGGCAGGGCGCGACCGTCGTCGCGGGAGGCCTGCGTGGCTCGGCCTGGCGTTCGGTCGACAGCGGCGCCACCTGGAGCAAGCTCGAAACCGGCTTGATGGGCGCGGTGACGGCAGCCGAACAATCGGCGGCGGGCGCGCTGCTGCTGGTGAGCCAGGGTGGCGATGTGCTGCTCAGCACCGACGCTGGCACCAGCTTCCGGCCGCAGAAAGTGCAGCGACCGACTCTGTTTTCGGGTGTCGCGCATATTGGCCCTGGCAAGGCGGTACTGGTAGGGCTGCGCGGCGTGCAGCAGATCGACCTGAAGTAGACGCATTCACACTGGCAGCAAGTAGACGGAGTTTTTTATGGCATCAGCACACCAGTCATTCGACCTGCCGGTGATTACCGACCCGGCCCTGTTCGACCGCAACAGCGGGTCCTGGCTTGAACGCTTCATTTTCAACCACCGTGCCATGATGGTGCTGGTGTGTGCGCTGGTGTCGCTGTTTCTGGGCTGGCACGCGGTGCAGTTGCCGGTCAACGCCAGCTTCGAGAAGATGATTCCGAGCTCGCACCCCTACATCAAAAATTACTTCGAGAATCGGGAATCGCTGCGCGGCATGGGCAACTCGGTGCGCATTTCGCTCGAAAACACCAGCGGCGACATCTACGACAAGCAGTATCTGGAAACGCTCCAGAAGATCAACGACAAGGTCTACCTGATGCCGGGTGTCGACCGGGCCTGGATGCGCGGCCTGTGGACCAGCAGCCTGCGCTGGACCGAAATCACCGAGGAAGGCTATCGCGGCGGTCCGGTCATGCCCGAGCGCTGGGATGGCGGCGCCGAGTCGACCGCCCAGCTGCGCAATAACATCGCACGCGCCGGTATCGTGGGCAGTTTTGTGTCCGACAATATGAAGTCGACCATCATCGTGGTGCCGCTGCTGGAAAAGGATGCGGAAAGCGGCAAGCCGCTCGACTACGCCGCCTTCTCCAATCAGCTGGAAAAGGAAGTGCGCTCGCTCGAGACCGACAAATTCAAGGTGCACATCGTCGGTTTCGCCAAACTGGCCGGCGACCTGATCGCGGGCCTGTACGATGTGATGCAGTATTTCGCGCTGTCGGTGCTCATTGCCGCCGTCTTCGTGCTGCTCTACACGCGCTGTATTCGCAGCACCGCCTTGCTGGTGTGTTCCTCCCTGCTGGGCGTGGTGTGGCTGCTCGGCTTGCTGCGTCTGCTGGGCTATGTGCTGGACCCGTATTCGATCCTGGTGCCCTTTTTGATTTTTGCCATCGGCCTGTCGCACGGCGCGCAAAAGATGAACGGCATCATGCAGGATGTCGGGCGCGGCACTCACAAGTATGTCGCGGCGCGCTACACCTTCCGCCGCTTGTTCATGGCCGGTCTGGCGGCGCTGCTGACCAATATCGTCGGCTTCGCGGTCCTGATGATCATCGATATTCCGGCGATTCGCGACATGGCGCTGACCACGAGTATTGGCGTGACCGTTCTGATCTTCACCAAGCTCATCCTCATCCCCGTCGCGCTATCGTATATCGGCGTGAGCGAGAAGGCGGCGCGCCGCACCGTCACACGCACTGGTGAAAAGCCTGCCAGCGGTCCTCTGCAATCGATCCGCAACGCACTGGTGCGCCTGTGCGAGCGCCGCAACGCCACCATCATGGTGCTGATTGCTCTCGGCCTGGGCGTGACCGCCATGGTGGTACGCCAGGACATCCAGATCGGCGATCTGAATGCCGGCGCGCCCGAGCTGCGGCCTGACTCGCGCTACAACCTTGACAGCGCCTTTGTGGCGGCCAATTACGCGCTCGCCAACGACCAGTTTGTCGTCATGCTCAAGACGCCGCCGGGCGAATGCTACGCCTACGCCAATCTGGTCGAAGTTGACCGCCTGGGCGCGATGCTGCGCCAAGTGAGCGGAGTTCAGACCACGCTCTCGCTGGCCGACGGCATCCGGCGCGGCACGTCGGGCATGTTTGAAGGTAATCCGAAGTGGCAATCGCTGACCCGCAATACGACCAATCGCAACCAGGCTTTCGCCATCTTCCAGGGCGACCGTCCCGACCTGGCCGACCGGGCATGCGCGATCACCCCTATCGTCGCCTACCTGTCCGACCACAAGGCTGATACGCTCACCCGCGTGCTCGACAGCGTCAACGCCTTCGCGGCCGAGCACAATGCGCCAGGGCGCGAGTTCCAGCTCGCCGCGGGCAATGCAGGTATCGAGGCGGTGACCAACATCGTGGTCCAGAAAAGCTTCTGGACCATGCATTTCGTGCTGTACGGGGCAGTTGTGCTGCTGTGCTTCGTAACCTTCCGCAGCTGGCGCGCCACCCTGGTCGCCATCATTCCGCTGATTCTCACGTCGATCATGTGTGAAGCCTTGATGGTCTGGCTCGACATCGGCATCAAGGTAGCCGTGCTGCCTGTGATCGCGGTGGGCGTCGGGGTAGGGGTGGACTACGCGCTCTACCTGCTTAGCATCCAGCTCACCATGCAGCGGCGCGGCGCCAGCCTGGCCGAAGCTTACGGCACCTCGCTCGACTTCACCGGCAAGATCGTGGGCCTGGTTGGCGTGACGATGGCGGCTGGCGTGGTGACCTGGGCCTGGTCGCCGATCAAGTTTCAGGCCGATATGGGCATCCTGCTGACCTTCATGTTCTTGTGGAATATGATCGGCGCCCTGCTGTTGATTCCAGCCCTGTCGCACTTTCTGCTGCGCGGCGAAGCCGACAAGGGCGCCCACGGCGCCAAGGTGCGTGAGCCTGCGCCAAGCCCGGAAGCGGTCATCATTTCGAGCAACCAAAGCGTGACGTTTGGCACCTGAAAGCGCGTGCCGCTTCAGGCGCGCCAAGATTTACTTTGAAAACTGACGAAACGTCAGTTATAATCAAATCCAGCGTAGCAGGACCAGTCGTCAGGGTCGTCGCGCAGAATCGATTGACACTTTTCTTCCTTGGGAATCTACGATGAAACTATCCGAATATAAGACCATCAAGTTCGAGCGCGATGGCAAAGTCCTGCACGTGATCTTCAACCAGCCCGACACCCTCAACAGCTTTCACGGTGAATCGCACACCGAGCTGTCGCACGTGTTCTACGACGTTGTCGAAGATCCGGACAGCGAAATTATCGTGGTCTCCGGCGCCGGCCGCGCGTTTTCGGCAGGCGGCGACATCGAGTACATGCAGTGGCTGTACGACAATCCAACCGCTTTCTATCGCTGCGTCCGCGAAGCCAAGCGCGTCGTCATGAGCATGCTCGAATGCGACAAGCCAATCATCGGCAAGATCAATGGCGATGCCATCGGCTTAGGTTCGACCGTGGCCCTGTTCTGTGACGTCATTTTCGCGGCCGATCATGCGCGTTTCGGCGATCCGCACAATAACGTCGGCCTCACTTCCGGCGACGGCGGCCAGATCATCTGGCCGCACCTGATCGGTTACGCGCGCGCCAAACACTACCTGTTCACGGGCGAGAAAATCGGCGCCAAGGAAGCGGCGACCATGGGTCTGATCAATTTGGCAATGCCGGCGGCAGAGCTGGACGACTTTGTCACCGCCTACGCGCAAAAGCTGGCGGCCATGCCGACCCAATCCCTGCGCTGGAGTAAATCGACCATCAACGTCCCGCTGCGTCAGATGGCAGCGAGCATGATGGACCTGGGCATGGCTTACGAAAACGTGGCCGCGCGCACGCTCGATCACCAGGAAGCGATTGCCGCCTTCCGCGAAAAGCGCAAGCCGGTATTCACGGGTCAGTGACCCGGTTCGGTTGGACTGCGCATTGACTTGCGCGGTCCGCCATGTTTAAATCCAATAAGTGACGAGTATTTAGCTTTCTTACCGCAGTGTTCAGGGCGTGCGCAGCGCAGCCTGTAGGGGATCATCATGAAAGTCCGTTTTCCGAAGTGGGATTTTTCCACCATGCGTGCCCACTGGGCGCCCAGTCTTGAGTTTTCCCATAAATACAATGCGGCTTCCACGGTTCCGGCGCATATCGAACCTTACCTCATCAAGGTAATGATGCAGGCGAAGAAGGTGCTCGATCCGAAGCACGCCAAGCTGCACGCAGAGCTGGAAATCTTCATCAAGCAGGAAGTCCAGCACTGCAAGCAGCACGTGGCCTTCAATAATGCCCTGTACGCCCTGGGGTACGAGGGCATGCGGGCGGTCGAAGCGCCCTACAAGGCTGATTACGACGACTTCCTGAAAAACAAATCGCTGCGCTTTAACCTGGCCTATTCGGAGGGTTTCGAAGCGATGGGTTCGAGCAGCGCCGAGGTGTTTTTCGAGTGCCTGAACGAGTATCTCGAGGGGGCGGACGCCGACTCCGTCGCGATGTGGAAATGGCATCTGGCCGAAGAATTCGAGCACCGCGAAGTCGCGTTCTCGGTGTATCACGCGATATACGGCCGTGGTCCATTTAGCTACCTGTATCGCCTGTATGGACTGATCTATGCGGTCAAACACATCCGCTCGCATACGCGCCGGGTCGAAGACTTTCTGCTCAACCAGGATCGCAGCAAGATGACACCGGAAGACGCCGCCGCCTCGGTCGAGCGCCAAAAGGTGGTGTCCAAGGCAGTGGGCAAGGCGTCGCTTCCCAAGATCCTGGGCGTGCTGTCGCCGTTTTATGATCCGGGCAAGAAAGCGCCCACCAGCGGCATGCTCGCTTTCCTGGAGCAGGTTTGATGGGAGTGCGTGGCCTGTCTGCGGGCTCCAGGCCCGCATTGTTGATCAGCGAATGCCAGCGTGGCGTGATCGAAGACGGTCTCTCGCCATTTCCGACGCTGGTCCAGCAGGCGGCTGAACGCGGTACCGTAGAGAAGATCAACGCGTTGGCGGACGCATTTCGTGCTGCCGGGCTGCCGGTCTTTCATTTGCATGTGGTGCATCGTGCCGATTATGCCGATGTACCGGTCACCAACGTCATTCTGGCGCGCTCGGTCAAGCAGGGCAGGATGGCTTTCGGTACGCCCGATGTGGATTCGGTGGCAGGGCTGCCAATTGCGGCCGACGACATTTTGCATGCGCGCCCCTTCAGCCTGGTGGCGTTTCACGGTACCGACCTCGATCAGCAACTGCGCAACCGCGGCGTTGGCACCTTGGTGCTGTGCGGCGTGTCGACTAATGTGGCGGTGTCCGGCTCCGCCCTGTGCGGCTCGGACCTGGGGTACCAGGTCGTGGTGCCGGAAGACTGCATCGCCGGCGCCAGCGCCGAGTCGCATGCCTTCATTGTGCAGCAGCTGTTGCCGCTGTACGCCACGATGAGCACCGGGGCCGACGTGGCCCGGGCGCTATCGAATCTGGCCTAGGCCGCAATCTCCTTGAGCGGCACGCTCTCGTCGGCCAGGCGTTCCCGGGCGATGACAGCGCGTGCCGTCACCAGTTTTTTCAGCATCACAAAGTCGCTCGGTCGATTGACGCAGTCGGCCGAAATGACCGCGCCTTCGCGCAGGTAGAATACGGAGAATGACTGTGTGGCCGGATGCCCGCGCATGACCACTTCATCGTAGCCCTGCGATAGTCCGACCATTTGCAGCTTCAAATTGTATTGTTCGGACCAGAACCAGGGTACCGAAGCGTAGCTTTTGGCGCCATCGCACACATTCGCAGCAGCGATGCGCGACTGTTCGAGCGCATTCGGCACCGATTCAAGCCGCAGCCGGCATCCATACACCTGGCTTGGATGGCTGCTGCAGTCGCCGATCGCGTAAATGGCCGGGTCGGAAGTGCGCAGGTATTCATTCGTTGCAATGCCGTTATCGATCTCCAGTCCGGCCGCCTCGGCCAGTTCTTGATTGGGCAGCACGCCCACGCCCACGATGACCAGGTCGGCCTCGACACGCGCACCGCAGGCGCTTTCAATGGCGACAATTGCGCCCGTGGAGTCCAGGTGAACCTGCGTCACCGCCGCCGACAGC
Source organism: Pseudomonadota bacterium (assembly GCA_040385745.1). GTDB lineage: Bacteria > Pseudomonadota > Gammaproteobacteria > Burkholderiales > Burkholderiaceae_D > Telluria_A. The sequence continues at coordinate 206,475 of JAZKGU010000012.1, read as the reverse complement.
CGAATATCGACGCCGTTCTGCTGGTGCAGGGCTGCGTAAAATGCCGACACCTCCGGCGCAGTCACGCGCGCCAACACTCGCGGAGCCGCTTCCAGCACCGTCACGGCCATGCCACAAGCGCGCGCCGCTGACGCCACCTCCAGGCCAATGTAGCCAGCGCCTACCAGGACCAGGCGTTTGCCGGTCTCAAAGTGGGCGCGCATGGCATCGACATCGCTTGCAGTACGAAGGTAAAACAGATTGGACGGACGCGGATCACCCTCCAATCCAGGGGCCTGCCAGGCGCGCGCGCGACTCCCTGTTGCGATGATCAGCTGGGAGTAGGGCTGCGGCGCCCCGTCCGACAGGTGGACGCAACGCGCCTGGCGGTCGATGGCCGTTGCGCGCACGCCCAAGCGCAGTGTGACGCCAGCCTTGTCGTAGGCGCCCTGCGGCTTGAGCAGCAAGGATTCGGCTGTGGCCGAGCCCTGCAGATAGCCCTTGGACAGGGGCGGGCGGTGATAGGGCAGTGCAGCTTCGTCGCCAATGAGGACAATTTCGCCCATAAAACCTGCCTGACGGGCCGCAACTGCCGCTTCAGCGCCGGCATGTCCGGCACCGATGACCACCAGGATCTGCATGGTCGCCTCCATCACACTTCGATCATCGCAAAATCGGCCTTGACGGCGCCGCACTCGGGGCAGACCCAGTCATCGGGAATATCTTCCCAGCGGGTACCGGCAGCGATACCTTCGTCGGGCAGGCCGAGCGCCTCATCATAAAAAAAACCACAGAAAAAACATTGCCACTTTTTCAAAATAACTCCTCGATGTGGATTTAGAGAGCAGATTTAAGACGCGCGATGGCGCGTGCCCCCAGCCAGAAGTGGACCGCTGCCCATGGGAAGCATACCCCCATGACGATCGCCATCGCAATGCGCAATGAACCGGCGCCGCCAATCTGATCGCTCAGAATGCCGACCATGTAAGGACCAAGTCCATACCCGACCAGGTTGGTGCAGATCTGCAGACTTGCGGCAGTCATACCGCGCATGTTCGAATCGGCCAGTCCGAGCATGGTGCCGAAAGCGGCTGGATAGCAACCGAAGCCGAATAGCATGGTCAGGCTGAGCAAAGTAATCGCGACAGGCGTGCTTGGACTGAGCACACCGACCAGCGACAAGGCCGTGGCAAGCAGGCAAATGGCCGTGCACAGGTCCAGCCGACGGCGCGCTTTGCCTTTGCCCAGACGGTCACTCACGATGCCGCCCACGACCGAACCGATTGCGCCGCAAAAGCCACCCGCTACCGCTGCGGCCAGGCCGGCCTGCTTGATATTGAAATCGTGGAAGCGCATGCTGTAGGAGGGCAGCCAGGCACCGATGGTGGCAATGCCTGCGGTGAGAATCGCCGTGCCCAGCATCAGGTGCAGCATGGCCGGGTTGGCGACAAAAAAGCGCATGACATCGCCCAGCGGTGCTGGTGTGGAGCTGGTTTTGACCAGGTCAGTGCCGCCGCGTTTTGGTTCCTTGACCGTCACGAACAGCACGACCGCCAGGATCAAGCCCGGCAGACCGGCCACCAGCATGGCGGTGCGCCATCCATACACCGCAGTGACATAGCCGCCGATAAAAATACTGGCCGTTGCACCGAACGCATTACTGAGGAAAAAGCAGCCGACCGCAGTCGAGCGCTTATTCGGGGGGAACAGATCGGAGATGAGCGACATGCTGGTTGGCGATCCGCCAGCCTCAGAGGCGCCCACGCCCATGCGCGCCAGCAGCAGGTAGGTAAAGCTGGTGGCGTAGGCCGACAGCGCCGTCATGCCGCTCCAGATGGCAACCAGCACCGCGAGCAGGCGCACACGCACCACGCGATCGACCATCAAACCCAATGGAATGCCGGCCAGCGCGAAGGTGGCGCCGTAGGCCAGACCTGTAAGGAGCCCAATCTGACTATCGGTAAGCATGAATTCGCGACGTACCGGCTCGACAATGATCGAAATCATCGAACGGTCCAGGAAGTGGCAGGAATAGATCAGCGTGAGGATCGCCAGCGCATACCAGCTGCTGGCCGGCGCCTTGTCCGATACTGCCGCGCTTGCGGCCGGTGCGACCGTGTCGTTCAGGTTCATAAGCTTGTCTCCAATTGGATGCGCAACCACTGATTCGATCGATCCGGGCTGTCGGTGCGGCGCGCTCTTTGGCGGCTGAACAAATGATGCCATAAATTTTCAAAAAATGATACAGTGTCAGTTAACGGCAATTTCAGAGCATGGGCAACAAGGGGAGATGATGGACGAATCGAACGAAATACTGGGCATGCTACGCGATGCGGCGGGCGACTTCATTACCGGCCGCTACGATCCGACAGTCTTGCGCCACGAGTCCTTGCGCCCACGCGGCGCGGACCGCGCAATGTGGCGCGAGATGGGCGAGATGGGCTGGCTGGGGCTCGGTCTGACCGAGGCAAGCGGTGGCTCGGGGCTCGGACTGGGGGGCGATACGGCGCTGGCCGAACTGTTCGGCCAGACTTTGTTTGCCGCCCCCTTCGTGGCTTGCGCAAGCATGCCCGCCGATCTTCTTGGTCACGGTGACAGTGCGGCAGGCCGCGATCTGACCGGCATGCTGCAGGCGGGTGAACACTTCCTCACGCTAGCCTGGCAGGAGCGCGCAGGACAGCTCGAGCCCGATGATTTTTCGACCCTCCTGCGAGACGGAAAAGTTGATGGCGGCAAGCTGTTTGTGCCGGCAGTCGAAGTCGATACCATCTTGCTGGTGGCTGCCATGCATGAGGGCCAGCTCGTGATCGTTGCAGTGGCTGCCGACGGCCCGGGCGTGCTGGTGGCGCAGGCGGCTGCCGGCATTGGCGCGAGCGCCTCCGTGACATTTAAAGATGCTCCGATCCTGTTTGGCGGGCCGCTGTTTGAGGGCGAGGCAGCAGTCGCGGCGCTGCGCAATACTCTGGCGGCAGGTCGCATTGCCCTGGCGGCGCAACTGGCCGGCCTGGCGCAGGGCTGCCTGGAAAAGACCATCGCATACGTCGGTCAGCGGGTGCAGTTCAATCATCCCATCGGCGCATTCCAGACCATTCAGCATCGCTGCGTGGACCTGCATATCGCTGTGCGGCTGGCAGCAGCGAGCTGGCGCCACGCGCTCGCGCGGTTCGAGGTCGAACCTCGTGCTGCAGCAACGGAGGCCGCGGTCAGCGCCGCCAAGGCGCGCTGCGGCGAGGTAGCCATTCGGGTAGCACGCGAGGCAGTCCAGATGCATGGGGCGATGGGCTTTGCCGAGGAAGTCGACATTGGCTTCTACCTGCGCTCGGCCTTGCATTTGTCTTCACTCCTGGGCGGGCCCCACGCGCACCGCCGCCGTTTTGTACAGCATGCACAAGAGAAGGTGACCCATGGCTGACCTGGCATTGCGAAGCGCCCTGGCCGCGCTGCCCGACGATGAATTTCGCGCCCGCCTGCGCGCCTGGCTCGAGCAATACTATCCGCCCGAGTGGCGCCAGGATCATCGGCGTCCCTTTCTGCGACTGCGCGGCGAGAACCTGTGCACCTGGCTGCGCCTGCTCAATGCCCACGGCTGGCGCGCGCCGGCCTGGCCGCTCGAGCATGGCGGCATGGGACTGAGCTTTCGCAAGCAGCTCATCTATCACGAGGAAACCGAGCGGGCCAAGGTCGCGCGCATCATCGACAACGGCGAAACTCAGCTCGGGCCCACCTTGATCAAATGCGGGACCGAGGCGCAGCGCAGCTATTACTTGCCGCGCATCCTGGACTGCAGCGATATCTGGTGCCAGGGCTATTCGGAGCCGGGCGCCGGCTCGGACCTGGCCAGTCTGCGCACTCAGGCCATACGCGAGGGTGATGTATTCGTAGTCAGCGGACAAAAAATCTGGACCACGCATGCCACCGAAGGCACCCATATTTTCACCCTGGTCAGAACTGCTACCGGCCCCAAAAAACAGTTCGGCATCAGCTTTCTATTGATCGATCTGCGCGCGCCGGGCGTCACGATTCGCCCCATTGCCAATATCGCCGGCGAAGACGAATTCTGCGAGGTCTTTTTCGACTCCGTGCGGGTTCCCGCCGAAAATCTCGTGGGAGAGCTGGATCAAGGCTGGAATGTGGCCAAGGCATTGCTCGGGCATGAACGTATCTGGCTCGGTAGTCCGGCGCTGGCTGCCACCGCGCTCGACCTGGCTCAGGCACTGGTAGCCGCGAGCGGACTGTCGGAAGACCTGGGTGTCACTGATCGACTGGCGGTTTTACAGGCCGACCTGCACGATTACCGCCTGCTCTACGCCGAGATCTGCAACGACATCGCAGCGCGCGACGCGCAGCCGGGTGCCGAAGTGTCGGTGCTCAAGGTGTACGTGTCGGAACTGCTGCAACGAATCACCGAGTTCAACGTCGACATCGGCGCCGAACATGGCGGCATGACCGGCGACGTCTGCATGAATGGACTGTCGACCGATCTGCATTGGCAGCTGATGATGGCGCGCCCGGTGACGATTTATGCTGGCGCCAATGAGGTGCAGCGCGACATCCTGGCCAAGGCGGTGTTGAAAATGCCCGTCAAGGCATAAGAAAAGAATTCTAACGAAGGAGACAAGCATGGACTTTGGCATTGCAGGAAAAGTGGCATTCGTTTCGGGCGGGAGCAAGGGAATCGGGCGTCAGTGCGCAGAGCAGTTGGGTCGCGAAGGATGCCGCGTGGTGGTCGCGGCGCGCGGCCAGGCGGCGATCGACGAGGCAGTTGCAGCGATTCAGGCCGCAGGTGGCGAGGCGGTTGGCGTGTCGGTCGATTTGACGCGCGAAGAAGATGTACTGCGCGCGGTCCAGGTGGCGCGCGATGTGTTTGGGTCGCCTGACATCGTCATTACCAACGTCCACGGTCCTGGCCCGGGCGACTTTTTCGACCACAAGGGCGAGGAATTCGTGCAAGCCTTTCGCGACCTGACCTTGTCGGTGATCTTCCTGGCGCGGGCCACCTTGCCGCACATGAAGGAGCAGGGCTGGGGACGCTTGATTACGATCGGTAGCGGCGCTGCCAAGGAGCCCCCTGCTGAACTGAAGCATATCCTGGCCAATACTGCGCGCGCCTCGGTCGTATCGCTGAATAAATCGCTGTCGAACGAGTTTGCGCAGTATGGCATCACGGTCAATACGGTGGCCACGGGATGGATTGGCAGCGAGCGTATGTATCAGTACCTCGACCACGTCGCCGAGGAAAAGGGCTTCGGCCGCGAGGGCGCAATGGACATGCTCAAAGGTCTGATTCCTGCCGGGCGCCCTGGGGAGCCGGAAGAGATCGCATCACTGGCTACCTACCTGTGCTCGAAGCAGGCCGCGTACATGACGGGCAATCTGGTGACCGTCGACGGCGGCTTGCACCGCTCAGCGTGGTGACGGCGCCAAATCGGTGCGAGTAATCGCTTCGCCCAAGGGCAGCAGATGAAATACTGCTGCCGTTGCGGGCATGGCCGCATCGGAAGGGGGAATTTTGCCGCTTTTCATCAGCTCAGTGGAGCGCGCCAGATAGGCGTCCATGTCCTCGGTTTCGACCGTGTAGAGCGTTGAAAAGCGCCACATGGGGAGTCCCTCTGGGCCGAAATGCCGGCATACTGCAAAACGCTGGGCGGCGACCACTTCCGGCTCATGCGCCATGATGTCGGGGATATGCCGCTGATCGTAATAGTCGTTGTACTCATCTTCGCGTCCCGCCACGCAGTCGCTGATGACTAGGACGAATTGAATGCTCACGTTGCGGCCCTGAGATGCTGGCGCAGGAAGTTGGCCACGGTGTGATTGAACGCATCGTTGCGGTCACCGGCGATCATGTGCCCGGCGCCGGCAATGTCGACAAACTCCAGGTGGGGCAGGTGAGCGCGTAGTTCTTCGACGCCAGCCATGCTGACGATATCGCTTTGTCCGCCCCGCACCAGCAAGGTGGGAATGCGGATCTTTTCGACCGCAGCCAGCATGCGTTCGCGCATGGCCAGCACCTTCGCTTCGCGCCCGCCGTTGAACATGGCCGGATCCCAGTGCCAGTACCAGCGCCCATCATCGCGCAAACGCAGGTTCTTGCGCAAGCCATCGGAACTGGCGGGCCGGGATCGTCCGGGATAGTACGCTGCAACAGCATCGGCAGCGGCATCGATGCTGGCAAAACCGTCTGGGTTGGCGCCCATGAAGCGCTCGATCAGGTCGATACCTTCCGGTTCAAGGCGTGGCGTGACATCGACCAGTATGAGAGCCCGTGCCAGATCCGGGTCGTCGCCGCAGGCGATGGCGGCGTTGATGCCGCCCATCGAGGCGCCGACTAGTGCGGGGCGGCCCAGGGCGCGCGCCACCGCTGCGACGTCGCCGACTTGGCTTTCAAGGCCGTAGTCACCACCGTCGATCCAGTCCGACTCTCCGTGCCCGCGTGCGTCGAGCGACACCACGCGGTAGCCCTCGTCGATCAGTTCACACTGCGCATTGCCCCAGGAATGGCGGGTCTGGCCGCCGCCGTGCAGCAGCAGGATGGACGCACCCTCGACAGGCCCACCAGCGTCGGCGGCCAGCCGGTTGCCGCTGCTGCCGTCGAAACTGCAGCGTTCGAGCATGCTCATCGCTTGTTGAGTACGATGCCGGACTTTTCACGGTCCCAGGTGGTCGCTGTGACGCCCTGGTCGCGCAGTTCATACTTGAGGATACGCCCAACCGGGCTACGCGGAAAGTCGTCGCGGAACTCGAAGTAGCGCGGCACGGCGTAGTAGGGCAGGTGATCCAGACACCAGCGGCACAGCGACTCGGCATCGAGTTCGGCACCCGGCTTGAGCACGATCGTAACCTTCAATTCATCCTCGCCCAGCTTGTCGAGAACTGCATGGGCTGCAATGTCCTGGATCAGCTCATGGCTGCGGAACGCGTTTTCGACTTCAAAGCTCGAAATATTCTCACCCCGCCGGCGCAGGTAGTCCTTCTTGCGGTCGACAAAGTAGAAATAGTCGTCTTGGTCGAACATGCCGATGTCGCCGGTGTGGAACCACTGGTTACGCATGACTTTCATGGTGTCTTCCGGGCGCTTCCAGTATCCCTCGAACATGATGTGCGGCTGACGCGGGCGCACGATGATTTCGCCCGACGTGCCGGCCGGCTGCTCGACATCATTGTCGTCCACAATGCGCACGTCGAAGCTGTCGTTGCGTAGCCCGGAGCTGCCAGGCTTGGCCTCGGTGCCGAAAGGCAGCAGGGACACGACCGAGCATTCGGTCAAGCCAAAGCCGCCGGCCACCGTGTACTTGACGCCAAAGCGCTCTTGCCAGATTTGCTGAATCTCCGGGGGGAAAGGCGCGCCCCATGCCGCGAACAACTGGCCTTTGCAACGCAACATCGCCTCGTTATCGGGCGCCTTGGCCAGCATCGGGAACATCGCGGCCAGCATGGCAACGTCGGTGGCGCCGGTGCGCTCGATCTCGGGCCAGAAATTCGACACCGAGAAGCGCGTGTAGACCGACACCTGGGCGCCGACCATCATATTGACCAGGACGGTCGATACGACCGCATTCATATGGAACAGCGGCAGCGGTGTCCAGGTAATGACGTCCTGGTTGCGGTTGGTGAGCGTGAGCATCTGGCGCGCAAAATGGCAGGCGTAGTTATGACTGATCATGCAGCCCTTGGATGGCCCGGTCGTGCCGCCGGTGTAGACCAGCATGGCCAGGTCGCCTGGCTTGACCTCGACCGTCTGATCGGCCGTGTTGTCGCTCAGGATGGCTGACCACGGCTGCAAGTCGTGCTTGAACCCCGGCATTTCTGGCTGAGCGCCGCGGTAGATCAAGCTGCGCAGGTCCGGCAGGCGGTCTTCGATCAGGGCCACGCGCGCTGCGTAGTCGGTCTCGGCAATGATGACGCCAGCACTGGCATCGCCGACCTGATGACGCAAAAACTCGCCCTTGAGCGCCGTATTGACCGGCACACTGATCGCGCCGAGCTTGTCGATCGCGAGCCAGATGAAGATCGCATCGGCGGAATTGTCGAGCAGCGTCACAACCGTGTCGCCTTTCTTCACACCCAGCTCGGCCAAGCCGTTGGCCAGGCGGCACGCCTGCTCGCTCACTTGCTTGAATGTGTAGGTGTCGCCCAAAAATTCGATAAATGTGCGGTCACCGTAATGTTCGACCGCGCGCCGCAGCACTGCATTGATGGTGTCTTGCTGGCCCGCGCTCCATGCCGGTATTTCCGGCTTAATATTTTCTGCCTTCATGTCTTATCTCCTAGTTTTATTGTCGTAGCAACTGAGCCGAACATGGATGACCGCAGCCTGGCTGGCCGCCCGGCAAAAACTGCGTTGACGGGCTTGACGGCAAGGACAAATAACATCATAGTTCAGACCTAATAACTGACACTTTACCAGTTTTAGAGAATTTGTGTACTCCAGATTGTACTTTTTTGGCCGACTTGCACGCCGCGGCCACGCTTTCCACGCAGCCGCCTTGCTGCTTCACCTTTTGAAAGAACGCCGCCATGCGCGAAGCCCTCATTGTCTCCACTGCCCGTACTCCCATTGCCAAGGCCCATCGCGGTGCCCTCAACAACATCAAGTCCCCCACCATGGCCGGGCATGCCATTCACCACGCGGTACTGCGCGCCGGGATCGCACCCGACCAGGTCGAGGATGTGATCCTTGGCTGCGCCATGGTGGCCGGCACTTCGGGGCGCAATCTGGCGCGCGCGGCCGGCCTGCGTGCCGGCCTGGGAGTGGGCGCAGGGGGCGCCACGGTCGACCGCCAATGTGCATCGGGGCTGATGGCCATTGCGATCGCGGCCAAGCAGATCATCAGTGACGGCATGGATATCGTCATCGGGGCGGGCGCGGAAAATGTCAGCGCGGGCGCGCCGGCGTACGGCGAATGGTCGTTGCGCGAAAAGGACGAAAAACTGGTCGAGATGGTACCGGCCGCGTATATGCAAATGGTCGACACGGCCGAATTCGTGGCAAAAAAATACGGTATCACCCGCGAGCAGCAGGACCTGTTTGCGCTTGAGTCGCAGCGCCGCGTGGCGACCGCGCAGCTCGACGGGCGCTTTGACGCAGAGATCGCGCCGATCGACACCATCATGAAGGTGACCGATCGCCAGACCGGCGCGGTCAGCTTTCGTGAAACCCGCATGTCGATCGATGAAGGTCCGCGCGGCGACACCACCCTCGCAGCACTTGGCGGCTTGAAGAGCGTGGTGGAAGGCGGCAGTGTCACTGCCGGTAACGCCAGCCAGCTGTCGGATGGCGCCTCGGCCTGCGTGCTGATGGATGCGGCTACCGCCGAGCGTAGCGGCGTTACTGTCATGGGGGCCTATCGCGGCATGATGGTCAGCGGCCTGGCGCCTGAAGAAATGGGCATCGGCCCCATTTACGCGATTCCAAAACTGCTCGCCAAGCACGGACTCAAAGTCCAGGACATTGGCCTGTGGGAGCTGAACGAAGCTTTCGCCTGCCAGGCGCTGTACTGCCGCAATTTCCTCGATATCGATCCTGCGATTTTCAACGTCAGCGGCGGCGCAATCGCGCTCGGTCACCCGTTCGGCATGACCGGCGCGCGCCTGGTAGGGCATGCGCTGATCGAGGGCAAACGCCGGGGCGTGCGCTTCGTTGTGGTCAGCATGTGCGTGGGCGGGGGCATGGGCGCGGCGGGGCTGTTCGAAGTGCTGTAAATGCCTGCGCCAGATTGACAGCACTATGTCAATGTGGCAGTCTGCGCGCCATGGAACATACTTTCGAAACCGAGGCAGGGGCTCGCTTTGCCGAGCTGGCCGACGAGCTGCTGCGCCTGCGCGGTCGCCTGATGAGCGCGACCCGTAATTGCAACGCACAGCGCGGCCTGCACAGCCAGGCCCAGGGTATTGTGCTCACGGCTGTGGTGCGCTCGGTCGAGCCGCCGACGGTGGCGCGCATCGCCCGTAGCCTTGGGCTGGCGCGTCAATCCGTTCAGCGCAGCGCGAACGAACTGGCGCAGGCCGGGTACGTCCGCTTCGAAGACAACCCGCACCACAAGCGCGCCAAACAACTGGTGGTGACCGACGCCGGCCATGCGATGGTCGCACGCAGCAATGACGCGCGTGAGCGTTGGGCCGACCAGGTGGGCGCCGCTATTGGCGTCGACGACCTGGTCCAGGCCAGTGCGACCTTACGCCGCATTCGCCAGCATCTGGAACAGCGGGAGCGCGCTACGGCGCCGACTGGCGAAAGCTAATTCAGGGAGCGTCCACCTTGAATCGCGCAAGCATGGTGGCCAGGCGTTCTTCCTCACTGCTCTGCGCGAGCCATGTCAGGCCTTTCACGGCATTGGGATCGCAGGCGCGCCGCATCGGGCCCGGTCGAAACAATTCATCGACGAGATTGCACGCGGCTGCCTCCGCGCTGATGGCACTGGCGCCAATCCCTTTCGAGTTTTCCAGCTGCTGTTCAGCCATCGGTCGATAGGCTTCGTATTCCACCGCGTCCGGCGCCCGGTGCGCGATCGAACTGCGGAACATGTCAGTATCGACGCCGCCGATCGGAATCTCGATCACCCGAACACCGAAGGGTGCAAGTTCGATCCGCAGCGCCTCGGTCAAGGCCGATACCGCGACCTTGCTGGTTCGGTAAATCGAATAAAAGGGCAGCGGGGTGGTCGCGCCGAGTGAGCCCACATTGCAGATAACTCCCGATCGTGCGCGACGCATGCCTGGCACTACGCGCCGCGTCAAATCAACCACGCCGAAAAAGTTGGTGGCGAAAGTGCGCTGCCACTCGTCCATGCCAGCTTCTTCGATCGGCAGATAGGGGCCGCGGTAGCCTGCGTTGTTAATCAGGATATCGAGGTCCTCTGGGGGCGTGTAGTCGCCCAGCGCCGCCACGTCAATCACTTGCAATTCAACCGCGCCGGGCAGGCTTTCGGCCTCCCGCAATAACGCCGCACCGGCTTCCTGCGCCCGCACGCCGGCAAATACGTGGTGGCCGCGCGCCGCCAGCTCCAGCGCAATAGCTTTGCCCAGGCCCCTGCCAGCCCCGGTGACCAGGGCTCTTGCTCGTGCTCTTGCATTCATGGTGTTCTCTCGTCGTGGCCAATTGTGACCCGATTTTTGCATGTTGACAGCATGCTGTCAACATGGCAGAGTGGAGTCAATCGCCGATAACTGTTTATTTATCAGTTATTCTTCCAAAGCGCGCCAACCAGACCAGGAGATAGCACAATGTGGGATTTTTCTACCGAACCGGAATTTCAGATCAAGCTGGACTGGATCAAGCAGTTTGTGAGTACGGAGGTCGCGCCACTGGACCTGCTATTTCCCAGCCCCGGCGACTGCTACGACACAGGCAATCTCAAGGCGCGGGCCATCGCCAGACCTCTGATGGACGAAGTCAGGCGCCAGGGCCTCTGGGCCTGCCACCTCGGTCGGGAGTTGGGTGGCCAGGGCTTCGGCCAGGTCAAGCTGGCCTTGATGAACGAGATCCTGGGACGTTCGCTCTGGGCCCCGACCATCTTTGGCACGGCCGCCCCTGATACAGGGAACGCCGAGATCCTGGCGATGTTCGGCACACCGGAACAAAAAACTCGTTACCTGCAACCACTGCTCGACGGGGACATCGTCTCCTGTTTTTCCATGACCGAACCGCAGGGCGGCGCCGACCCCGGAGTGTTCGAATGTCGCGCCGGGCGTGACGGCGACGGCTGGGTAATCAATGGAGAAAAATGGTTTTCATCAAACGCATGCTTCGCCGAGTTCCTGATCGTGATGTGCGTGACCGATACGGAGGTGCCGATCCAAAAGGGCGCATCCATGTTCCTGGTACCACGCGGAGCCCCGGGCCTGAATATCGTCCGCAACACTGGCGTGCATGGCGAGGCGCCGGGCAAGGGCGCCCACGCATATATCCATTACGACAATGTGCGCCTTCCAGCCGAGGCGCTGCTCGGTGGCGAAGGCCAGGGCTTCATGGTGGCGCAGGCGCGCCTGGGTGGTGGACGGGTTCACCACGCGATGCGCACAGTGGGCCAGTGCCAGATCGCGCTTGAAATGATGTGCGAGCGCGCCGTCAGCCGGACCACCAAGGGCTCTCTGCTGGGCGATAAACAGGTAGTCCAGGGCTATATCGCCGACTCCTGGATCGAGCTCAAACAATTCCGTCTGCAGGTGCTGCACACCGCCTGGCTGATCGACCAGGGCCACGATTACAAGTCCAACCAGATATCGATTGCCGGCATCAAGGTCATGGCGGCAAAGGTGTTTCATGATATCGTCCAGCGCGCGATCCAGATGCATGGCGCGCTGGGTGTGTCGGACGAAATGCCGCTGGGGCACATGTGGATCTATGCGGTGATGATGGGCGTGATGGACGGGCCGACCGAGGTGCACCGGGCTACCGTTGCAAAGGCGCTGCTGAAGGACTATCCCGCAGCGCAGGGCATGTTCCCCAGCGCCCACCTGATCGCCCGCACCGACGCGGCACGCGTCAAATATGCCGAGTATCTGTAACGGACACGCCATGACCACGCTATCTGATTTTGAAGGACTGCTCAACTGGGATCGCCTGCACGACTGGATCGGCACGCAGGATCTGCCGGGCAGCGGGCCAGTGACGGAGGTGGAGCGGCTGACGGGCGGCTCGCAGAACAACATCTTCCTGTGCACGCGGCGCGACGGGCGCTTCGTGCTGCGCCGCCCGCCGCGCAGCCCGCGCCCCAATAGTAACGACACCATGCTGCGCGAAGCGCGCGTGCTGTCGGCCTTGAAGGGCAGCGCCGTGCCGCATCCTGCACTGCTGGCAAGCTGCCCGGACGAAGCGGTCATCGGCGCGGTGTTCTACATCATGGAGCCGCTCGACGGCTTTACGCCGATCCATGCACTGCCCGGGCAGTACGCGATCGACGCGAGCTGGCGCCATGCGATGGGCGAACAGTTTGTGAGCGCTGCCGCAGCTCTTGGCGCAATCGATCATGAATCGGTGGGGCTGAGCGGCTTCGGCAAGCCGGATCACTGGCATGCGCGCCAGGTGGAACGCTGGCGCTCGCAACTGGAGGGCTACAACGCCATGGCCGGTTATCCGGGAGCGGCGCTGCCGCACGTTGACGCGGTGGGCGACTGGCTGGAGCGGAACTGCCCGGCGCAGGGGCGGATTGGCATCATCCACGGCGATCTGCAGTTTGCCAACGTGATGTTCCGCCACGAACGGCCGCAGATCGCGGGATTGATCGATTGGGAGTTGTCGACTCTGGGCGACCCCTTGCTCGATCTGGGCTGGATCCTGACCAGCTGGAGCGAGCCAGGCGACCCGAAGGTAGCCGGACGAACTGCAGCTGTATCGCCGTGGGACGGCTTCATGACGCGAGCGGACCTGGTGCGGCTTTATGGAGAAATGAGTGGGCGCGACATGGGTGACATGCCGTGGTACTTCGTGCTTGCCTGCTTCAAGCTGGCTTGTTTGCTGGAGGGGACATATGCACGTGCCTGTGCCGGAAAGGCGCCAATGGAAATGGGGCTATTTCTGCACAATTACGCCCTGTGGCTGCTGGCGAAAGCCAATCAGCTGATGCACGCCTGAGGGGTTCAGGCCAGCAGCGCCTTGAGAGTGGCGACGAGGGCCAGCGGCTGATCGAGCATCAAGTGGTGGTGACCGGTCGGTATGACGATCGGCCCGCGCGCGGTTGGAATGCCATCGACGATGCGCTGCGCATGCTCGGCATCGACCAGCGCGCTGCATTCGCCGAACACGTAGTCGACCGGCGCCGTGATACGCGCCAGCATCTCGTCGCCATCGTAGAGATGAGTATCTTCGCCATTGAGGCGGCTGTCGAACTTCCAGCGCACGCCGCCGTCGGCGTCTACCTTCATCGAATGGCTGGCGATATGGTCGATCAAGGGCGACAGGGGCGCTGGTTGCGGCGGCAGCAGCCGATAGCGCGCGCGCGCTGCAGCGCGGTCAGGGTAGGCTGGGCCGCCGCCGAGCCGTGGCGGATCGAGCTTGATCGTTGCGCCAGCAAAAATGACGAAGGTATCGAGCACGATGACCCGGCCAAAAAGCTCCGGGCGCATCGACGCCGCCCGCAAAGCGGTCAGCCCGCCGTAGCTGTGCGCCACTATAGTCAACCCTTTGAGGCCCAGCGCATCGATAAAGGCGCTGATATCGCCAGCCAGGATGGGCGCGGAATACGTTTCGCGCCAGGCGCTGTCGCCCATGCCCGACAAATCGAGGGCAACCACCCGGTGCGTTTGCAGAAAGTAGGGCGCGATCCAGTCCCACCACCTGGCATGTGCCCGAAAACCGTGCACGAACAGCAGAACCGGTTTGTCGGTATCGTCGGCATTCCATTCCAGATAGTGCAGGCGGACGCCATTGGCATCGACAAAGCCGTCCCTTGCCTCTTGTGCAAGGGCCCAGGCGAACCATGGCGGCATGCCTTCATCCTGTATTGCTTCGATCATCCTCATACCCCGCTCAGTTTTTCACTTGCCACTTGCCTTGCCATACGTTAGAGTATCATAAAACTGAATCATCGTTAGTTTTAGAATTTTACCTTCAGGTACACAGACATGGAACGATTTCCGCGCGGCCGCACCGCCATCGCAGGCGCAGCAACTTATGGTATCGGCGAGGCCCCGGGACTGCGCTCGATGGACCTGGCTGCGCGCGCCGCCCTCGCGGCCCTGGCCGACGCCGGCCTGGCCCTGAGCGACGTCGACGGCCTGTTCGTCTGCACGCCAGACGATGCGCTGTCGGGCCTGAGCGCCGCAGAGTACCTGGGCATCCAGCCGCGCTTCACCGAAAACAACCGCACCGGCGGCTCGGCCTTTCACTCCCATGCGCTGGTGGCCGCTATGATGCTCGACGCCGGCTATATCGACACCGCACTGATAATGTACGGCAGTAATCAGCGTACCGCATCGGGCGGGCTGATGTCGATGCGTCTGGCGTCGCCATATGAAAAGCCGTATCGGCCGCTTACCCCATTGTCATCGTACGCGCTGGCTGCCGCGCGCCACATGCACGAATACGGCACCACACGCGAGCAGCTGGCACAAGTGGCCGTCTCCGCGCGCCAGTGGGGCAACCTTAATCCTGACGCTTTTGCCAAGGGCGAGCTGACGGTCGAAGACTGCCTGAAAGCGCGTCTGGTATCCGACCCGCTGGGGGTGCGCGATTGCTGCCTGGTGACCGACGGCGCCGCCGCCATTGTCATGACGCGCGCGGACAGGGCGCGCGACCTGCACGCCCAGCCCGTGTACTTCCTCGGTGGCGCTGCCGCGACGTGGTATTCGGGCGTTGACCAGGCCAGCGACCTGACTACCACCGCCGCCGCAGAATCGGGCAAACGCGCATTCGATATCGCGGGATTGACGCCCAAGAACGTCGATGTGGTGCAGCTTTATGATGCGTTCACCATCAATACCATTTTGTTCCTCGAGGACCTGGGATTCTGCCCAAAAGGCGAGGGTGGCCGCTTTGTACAGGAAGCGGGGATTGGACCGGGCGGCAAGCTGCCGGTCAATACCAATGGCGGCGGCCTGTCGTGCTGCCATCCAGGTATGTACGGGCTGTTTACGATGGTGGAGTCGGTGGTGCAGCTGCGCGGCGAAGGTGGTGCGCGCCAGGTCGCGGGAGCGCAGCTGGCGCTGGCGCATGCCAACGGCGGCACCTTGTCCAGCCAGGCCACGATGCTGCTCGGCAGCGCAGCGACACTTTAAACAATCAGGAGACTGGCATGGAATTTATACAGATCGAGATCGCCGAACGTATCGCGACAGTCACACTGAACCGACCCAAGGTCAACGCGCTGACCGCGAAAATGTTCCGCGAGATTGCCGAGACCTTCAATGGCTTGGCAAAGTCGCGCGAAGCCAGCGTCGTGATTCTCACCGCGCCGGGCGATCGGCTGTTCTGTGCTGGCGTGGACCTGAAGGATTCGGCCAGGCGCCACGCACGGGAACTCGATGATGACGACACCGTGATCGACCTGCTCGACGCCGGCGCTTCGCCGCGCGATTGCTTCAACGCCGTGATGGATTGCCCGCTGCCGGTGATTGGCGCGATCAACGGCATGGCCATTGGCGCCGGCGCAGTGCTGGCCGCCTGCTGCGATATCGTCATCGCCAGCGACAATGCGTCCTTCTCCGTCCCCGAGATCAAGGCCGGCGTGCTTGGCGGCGCGCGTCATCTGCAGCGCCTCGTTGGCAGCCACAAGATGCGCGTCATGTACCTCACTGGCGATGCGGTCCCTGCCAGCGAACTGCATCGCCTGGGCGCCATCGAAAACGTGGTGCCAGGCGCAGAACTGATGGATACAGCGCGTGCCTTGGCCCGTCGCATCGCCGCCAACAGCCCGCTCGGTCTGCGGCTGGGCAAGGAGGCGATGAACCGGGTCGAAGACATGCCCGTGAAGGAGGGCTACCGGCTCGAACAGGACTACACCAGCCGCGTAAGCCGCTTCAATGACTCGAAAGAGGCCCGCGCCTCCTATCTTGAAAAGCGCGAACCTGACTGGTCCTGGTCGTGATGCGCTATCGACTGCTCGGCAATTCGGGCTTGCGCGTGTCGGAGCTGGCCTACGGCATCATGAACTTTGGTACCCATGCCTGGGGCACGCCGGATGCTGATGTCTGCGCCGCTTTGTATCATGCCTATCGCGAGGCGGGCGGTAATTTCATCGACACCGCCAATGAAGTCTATGCCGATGGCCGTTCCGAGCAGTTCCTGGGGCAGTTGATTGCCGGCCATCGCGACGAGGTGATTATCGGCAGCAAATTCAGTTTCCACTTGCCGGGGAGCGCCAATGCGAACATCGCTGGCAACCATCGCAAGAGCATGATGCGTTCAGTTGAAGCCAGCTTGAAGCGTCTGGATACGGACTTTATCGATGTCCTGTGGGTGCATGGCTGGGATACCTTGACCCCCGTCGATGAAATGATGCGGGGCCTCGACGACCTGGTACGCCATGGGAAGGTGCAGTATGTCGGCATATCCAATGCGCCGGCCTGGCTGGTCGCACAGGCCAATACCATGGCCGAACTGCGCAACTGGACCCGGTTTGTCGGTCTGCAGGTCGAATATAACTTGCTCGAGCGCGATGTCGAGCACGAGCTGTTGCCGATGGCGCGCGCGCTCGGACTTGGCGTGCTGGCCTATTCGCCCCTGGCGTCGGGCATCCTGAGCGGGAAATACAATTCGCAGGCCGATACTGGCGCGCGTCGTCTCGACATCAATACCTTCATGGCGGCAGTAGACCAGCGCGCGCTTTCGGTGGCAAGTGCGGTCGTTGTGATGGCGCGCGAGCTTGGACGCACGCCCAGCCAGGTTGCACTGGCGTGGCTGCGGGCACAGGCCTGCGTCATTCCGATCATCGGCGCCCGCACGCCTGCGCAACTGCAGGATAACCTGGCCTGCCTTGACCTCGCGTTGACGGTAGAGCAAGTCGAAGAGCTGAGCGCCGCCAGCGTTAAACGCACGCCATACCCGCACCGTTTCATCGAGCGCACCCGCTTCATTTCAAGCGGTGGCTTTTACGATAAGATCGATCGCAGCTGATAAAAACAGGAGACACTCATGACACCATTTCAAGTCGCGTGGGCTGACCAGGACGTTGCGCGCGTGCTCGCGCGCGTCAAGGACTGCCAGTTGCCGCCGTCGATGCCCGGCGTTGGCTGGAACTATGGCTGCGATGCAGATTTCATCGCGGGGCTGCAGAAGTACTGGGTTGAAGAATTCGACTGGCGCGCGGCGGTGGCGAATCTGAATCGCTTCCCGCAGTTTCACGTCGAGATCGACGCTCTGCCGATTCATTTCGTGCACGTGGTGGGCGAAGCGAACGGCAAACGTCCGTTGCTGCTGACTCACGGCTGGCCGGGTTCCTACTTCGAATTTTGGGACATCATCGAGCCGCTGGCCTTTCCGACCCGCTTTGGCGGCAAGGCGGAAGATGCCTATGACCTGGTCATTCCTAGTTTGCCCGGCTTCGCATTTAGCGGCAAGCCGCAGCAGGTCATCGGCCAGCGTGGGACAGCAGCCCTTTGGAACAAGCTGATGACCGAAGTGCTGGGATACTCGCGCTACCGCGCCCAGGGTGGCGACTGGGGTGCGCTGGTGACTTCCTGGCTGGGCATGGACCATGGCGCTCACTGCGAAGCCATTCACCTTAACATGCTCGGCTTTCGCTCGATGGAAGCACCGCAAAATGACGAGGAAAAGGCGTGGATGGGCAAAGCCGAAATGGCCCAGCGACAGTTCGGTGGCTACGCGAATGTGCAGACCATGCGGCCCAACGCCATTGTCTTCGCCACGGCCGACAATCCAATCGGTCAGGCAGCGTGGATCGCGGAGCGTTTTCATGATTGGGCGGACCTGCGCCAGCGCAGCTTCGACGACGTTTTCAGCAAAGATCAGCTGCTGACGAACATCATGCTGTACGTGATGACAGGCAGTTTCGCCTCCGCGGCGTGGTACTACCCCGGCATCATCAAGGATGGTTTCGGCATGCTGCCCGCCGGTGTGCGCTGCGAAACGCCAACGGCGTTTGCCGATATGCCCGGCGACGCCTTGCAGCCGCAGCCACCGCGCAGCCGGGTCGAGCTGCGCTACAACGTGACGCGCTGGAGCAGTCCACCGGCCGGCGGCCATTTCGCGGCCATGGAAGTGCCACAGTGGTTGGTGGAAGACCTGCGCGAGTGGGGGCGGCCATAGAACTTACTTGGGCCGCACTCATCGTTGATTGGTTTGGCCGAGTCGTCAAACGCGGTCGCGGCCGCTTTCCTTTGGCCTAGCGATACACCTCGCGCCGATTACCGAGGCTCAGGACAGTGATCAGGATTTGCTGATTGTGCATATCGCAAATCACTCGCCAGTCACCGATACGATACCTCCAAAACTCGCCCAGATCGCTACCCGGCAGTGCTTCGCCGACGGAACGCGGGTCGTCGAGCTGTGCGACCCGCTCACGCAGGAAGGCCAGAATGCGGCGGGCGACGGGTCGATCCAGTTTGGCAAGCTGCTTCTCGGCGCTCGCTGAGACCTTAATCTGCCAGGCCAAGCCGCGCCTCTACCTCGTCGAGCGTCGATGTAGGCTCCTCGTCATCGCGAATACGACGTACGACTTGTTCTGCCAGATAGAGGTCCTCCAAATTGTCGAGATGCTGGAGAATGGCCTCACGGGCGTAGAAAGTTTTACTGCGGCCAGTGCGTTTTGCAAGTGTGTCGAGCCGAGCTTCGATTTCTTCGGGAAGGCGAATTGCCAGCATACCGTGCTCCCTAATTGAAAGAATCGGAGCCCCCTCCAATTCGCTATACAAGTATAGCAGCGAGTACAGCAGCTTGACGGACACGAGCCGTGTTCGTGATCAAACGCACCCGATCACCCCGCCGGTTGCGAGACGTTTCTGCACGAGCAGGGCGGCGCTACGGATGCCGTCGTGGCGTCTCTTGTCATGGAAAGTCTGTTGTCTCCGGGCTCACGTCTTTCCACATTGTCAAACTGCATCCGATACCTGCGCCGGTTCATTGCAGAAGATTGTGCTTACTTTTTTGCCTATTTCGATCAGCGCATGACTTCCTGATGGGGTCTCGGATTTTTCAACCAGCGATTCGAGCAGATCCACGTCCTTCTTCAGCAGCACAGCGCCCGCAGCGAATGCGGCCCGATTAGGTAGTTTGGTGAGAATGTCATACGCAAAACTACGTCCGCTACTTTGCATCACAAGACGATCCAACGCGGCGATATCAATACCAAAACTTGCCGCCATTTCGCGTGCTTCACTGGCCAATTTGATATTGGCAGCCATTAGGCCATTATTGATCAATTTGGCTTTTTGCCCGCTTCCGATGACTCCCAGATGCGCGATCATGGCGCCGACGCAGGTGAGAAGTGGCAAGCAACGCTGATACGCACTTTCCGAACCACCAATCATGACGGTCAGCTTACCCTCGTGCGCTGCATCGGCGCCCCCGCTAACAGGTGCATCGATAAGATCAACCCCGTACATTGCCGCCTGGGCAGCCAGATCGCGACAAGTGTCAGGATGTATGGTCGAGAAGACGACAATCGTCGCGCCCGATTTCATCACGGGAAGAATCTTCTCTACTACCTCCAGTACCCCCGCGTCGTCTACAACGCAGACGCAAAAAATTTCACATCCGACCGCTAATTGATGCAGGGTGGGCGCCCAGACTGCTCCTTGAGCAATGAAGTGTGCTGCTGCCTCCGGTTTCCGCGTCCACACTGCTAATTTGAAACCGGCGTTCAGCATGCGGATCGCGATAGGTCCGCCTTGATTCCCCAGGCCGACAAAGGCGATATTTGCGTCCATGTTAGTCACGCTTTCGTAACGCGACGATAGAATTATCCCGGTTGAGATTTCTATACGCGTCGCAAGACCTCAAACCCGCACGATCACTTTTGCCGACTGCCGGGCGTTCTGCGCCATCTTGAACGCTTCAGGAAACTGGTCGAACTCGAATACATGGCTCACCATTGGCGCCAGGTCCACGCTCTGGTCGTCGAGCATGCCAATGACTTCGGCGAACTCGGTCGGGTAGGACAGTGAACCGCTCAGCGTCAGCTCCTTGGTCATCAGCTGCTTGATGTCGAGCGGGACCAAGTCCTTGTGCGTGGCCAGGATAACAATGCGCGCGCCATCGCGCGCCATGACGACGCATTCCTGCAGCAGCGGGCCGTGGCCAGCGCAGTCCACGTATATATCGCAGTCGACCAGTGCCTCGCCCGAGACCACGCGCGGGACCGTGCCGAAGTGGCGTTCGAGCTCTGCGCGCACAGCGGCCTTCATCGAATTGACGGTCAGCGTCGCGCCGAGTTGGGCTGCACGCTGCAGGCGCTCGTCAATGACGTCGATCACGGCGATGTCCTTGACGCCGCGATGTTTGAGCGCAGATACGACACCCAGGCCAATTGGTCCGGCGCCGAACACCACGGCCCGTTCGCCTGCTTTGACCTTGCCCAGGTTCAGACCATGCCAGCCCACTGCGATCGGTTCGGTCAGAACGGCCCGCTCGAAGGGCAGGGCGTCAGCAATCGGGAACACGGAGTCACCCAGCTTGGCCTCGCGCACCAGCAGATACTCTGCAAAACCGCCAAGTTCGGGATCACCGGTGCCAATCCGGTTACCGTCTTTCATGGGATGGACCACGATCCGTTGTCCGACCTGCATGCCGCTCACCTGGTCACCCACTTCCGCAATGGTGCCGGCCAGCTCGTGCCCCAGCGGGACCGACTGCCCGGTAGGCTTGCCGATGTAGCCAGTGGCGGCGAAATTGAGGTCGCTGCCGCAGATGCCGAAGGCGGCGACCTTGACGATGATGTCGCGCGGTCCCAGCACCGGGTGGGGCACTTCATCGATGCGCAGGTCCTGCAGGCCGTACATGCGTACTTGTTTCATGATCTTGTCTCTCGTTGTAGTGAATTGGGATTAGCCGTGGTAGAGGTTCCAGCGCCCGTCGACGGGTGAACGGGTCCAGCCTGCCGACGCGGTGGCCCCGCCGTCGACTGGCACTGTCAGGCCGTTCAGATACGACGCCATGGGCGAGGCGAGGAAAACGATCACATTGCCGATTTCTTCGATGCTGCCAAGTCGCGCCAGCGGAATGTAGCGGTCGCGCGCGGCATTCATGGCGGCGCTCGCATTGTCGAAATACGGTTTCAGACCAGGTGTCTCGATCATGTCGGGCGCCAGCGCATGCACGTGAATGCCGTGCGCCGACAGTTCCAGCGCCATGGAGCGCGTAAAACTGACCATGCCCGCCTTGCACGCCGCATACACGGCGTAACCGGGCGCTGCGCGCAGGCCTTCGGTACTGGCAACGTTGATGATGGTGCCGCCGTGGCCGGCCGCGATCATGGCCTTGGCCGCGCCCTGGGTCGCGGCAAGCATGCTGACCAGGTTCAGGTCGATATGGCGGCGCCAGCTGCGTTCGCTCTGGTCGAGAAAATCGACATGGCGCGAGCCGCCTGCGTTATTGACCAGGATGTCGAGCCGGCCAAAGCGCGCGACAGCCGCGTCGATCATGGCTGCTATCTGGTCGGTGTGGGTGGCGTCGGTCGGCACGAACAGTGCCTGGCGCCCGAGCAGGCGCACTGCCTGCGCTACGCGCTCGCCATTGACGGCGTCGTTATCGGCGATCACCACATCGCCGCCAAAGCGGGCGATCGCCATCGCTGCGCCTTCGCCGATGCCGTTTGCGCCTGCGGTAACGATGGCTACCTTGCCGTCGAGCCGTATCGCGTCTGCAGTGTTGTGCTGATCCATGACTAGCCTCCGATGTCTATTCTACTGCCGTGAGGCCCGGGTCGCAGGACCACCTTGCCATTGTTGATGGCAACGAGATCGCGTTCCAGCGAGCGTACGGTGAAGCTGATGATATCCCCATCGACCCAGATCTCGGTGCGGAAGGTCTCGCCGGGATACACGGGTGCTGTAAAGCGCCCGGCAATCGAAGCGATGCGTTCCGGCTCGTACCGGCAGACGGTCTTGAGAACCGCGTGGCCGGCCAGGCCCCAGCTGGCCAGGCCGTGGAGAATGGGCTGCTCGAACCCGGCGGCGCGGGCGACTTCGGGATCGGCGTGCAGCGGATTCCAGTCACCATTTAAGCGGTACAGCAGTGCCATGTTGCGCTGGGTCGGGATATCGCAGCAGAAGTCAGCCGCGCGTTCCGGTATGACGTGGGCCGGGTCCATGCTACGGGCCGGTCCGCCAAAGCCGCCGTCGGCGCGCGCCAGCATCGTTTGAGAGATCGTGCAGAGGGCAGCGCCGCTGTCGCGCTCGAATATTTTGCGCTCATACTTGATGAAGGCGCCCTTGCCAGGGCCCCGGTCGATGATCTCCACCACACGCGATTTGCCAGTGACGTGCGCTTCGGGGGGCAGCGCCTGGTGCAGTTCCAGGCCCTGTTCGGCGTGCACGATGCGTACCCAGTCAAGCCCGGTATCGAGCGTGCGCGGCCAGTAGCCAGGGTGGGCCAGCACCACGCCCATGGTGGGCAGCGCCTTAAGCTGGGGTTCAAATACGAACGGCAGCTGGTCGGCATCCATCGGATCGGCGCCCAAACCTAGGCTGAGGGCGTACAGGATGCTGTCTTTGCGCGTGTAGCTGTGGGCGGTGTCCGGAATGTGCAACGCCATCAGTTTGTCGTAATCGATTGCCATGTCGTTGTCGTTCCCTTTGTAATTACACGCCCTTGAAGTCGGGCGCCCGCTTTTCCATGAAGGCGCTGACTGCTTCGCGATGGTCCTTGGTGAGGTACAGGGCGGCCTGGTTGTCCCGTTCGGTGCGCAGTACATCTTCGAAGTTGGCGATGCCGGAACCGTAGGCGGCCTTCATCAGCGCCATCGACAGCGGCGCGCCAATGGTAAAGCTGTGCGCCATCTCGATCGCGCTATCGAGCAAGCTTGCCGGCGCCACGACCATGTCGGCCAGGCCGAGCGTGAGCGCCTCGGCTGCCGGCACCACCCGCGCGGTGGCGAACATGCGTTTGGCTTCGGCCATGCCCACGCGCTGCGGCAAGGTCCACATGAGGCCAAGGTCCGGGATCAATCCGACCTTGGAAAACGAAGATACATATTTGGCCGTTTCCGACGACACCACATAGTCCGCCGCGCTGGCGAGCGACAGTCCGGCACCGGCGGCGTAGCCTTCCACCGCAGCGATGACCGGTTTGGCTCCCCCTACAATGGAACGCACTACCCGGTGTCCCAGATTCATTCGAGTACGCCCGACCATGAGCGTGCGTTCTGCTGCCATGCCGGAAACGTCGCCGCCGGAGCAGAAGTGACCCTCGGCGCCAGTCAATACGATGGCGCGGCAGTCGGCGTCGGCGGCAAGGCGGTCGAAGTGATCTGCCAGCACGAGCAGGAGGTCACGCGAAAGGGCGTTGCGGGTTTTCGGATTGTTCAGGGTCAGCACGGCGACAGGGCCGCGCATTTCGAGGGTAACGAGCGCGTTCATGGCGAGGTCCTTGAAGTTGTGGGGGCGGCCAGCAGGGCGCGCAAAGTGGCAACAAGTGCCACGGGCTGGTCCAGCATCAAATGGTGCTGGCCGTGTGGAATGACGATCGGGCCGCGCCCATGGCGCAGGCATGTCATGGTGCGTGCTGCCCGTTCGGCGCTGACAACGCGGCTGTCCTGGGCATGGATGAAGTCGACCGGATTGGTCACGGATGCAAGCAGCGAAGCACCGTCCTTTTCGCGGTAGCCCGTCGCTTCCATCGCCGGGTCGAATTTCCAGCGCCAGCCGTCGTCGGCCCGCTGCATCGCATGGCGCGCGAGGTGATCGACCAGGAAGGGGAGTGCGATATCCTGCTCGGGCATGAGCCGATAACGCGAATAAGCACTGTCAAAATCGGAATAGGCGCGCGAGCCCAAAAGCTTGCGAGGGAGCGATGGCCCTTCTTCGCCTTCGAACAGGATGTAGCTGTCCACCACGACCGCATGGCGGAACAGACCGGGGCGCATGGAACAGGCACGCAGCAGGCGCGAGCCGCCATAACTGTGGCCCACTGCAGTAAGATTTTGCAAGCCCAGGACATCGGCCAGACCCGTGATGTCGTTGGCGAAAGTGGTGGCGCTGTACTCCTTACGCCATTCGCTGTCACCCATGCCCGAGAAATCAGGAGCGATCACGCGATACTGGTCCATGAAGAAAGGCGCGATGAAGTCCCACCAGCGCGCATGTGCCCGGTAGCCGTGCAAGAACATCAACACCGGCAAGTCGGTGCGTTCCATGCTCCAGCAGCGGTAATGCAGACGTGCCCCATGTACATCGGCCCGGCGCGACTCGGCCGGCCGCGCCAGGGCAGCATCAAACCATGCCGGAGTGGTTGGCGAATTGCTCACGTCAGCGTGCCTTGAAGTCTTGGCCTTTGACCAGCCGCAGTGGCGTGTACTCCATCACCAGCGCGCCGTCCTGTTTGAACACTCGGTTGCGGGTGCGCACCAGGCCCAGACCAGGTTTGCCATTGCTGGCGCGGCTTTCGAGGACTTCGCATTCGACGTGAATCGTGTCGCCAGCGAAGGTTGGGCCCTTGATGTCCAGTTCCATATTCAAAAAGGCGAAACCCACGCCCTGCAGTGCTGTTTGGAACAGCAAGCCCTCGGCATAGCAGAATACCTGGCCGCCGGGTACTAGACGACCTTTGAACCCGGCCTCCTTCGTCAAAAATTCGACATTGGTAAATAGCACCTCGAGCATGCCGGTGGCGGAGATGAAGTTGACGATGTCTGCCTCGGTCACAGTGCGGCCGAGTGTTTTGAACTTGCGCCCGACTGGCAGCTCGTCCCAGGTGAAACCGAGGCCGATGGTCTCGATGTCCGCTTCCGGCGAAATTGGCGTGGCGCTCATCAGATCGGGTCCCAGGTGGTCAGCGTTGGCGAAGGAGCGTTCTCAAAGAACGAATTGCGCATGGCGGGAATCGCATGTTCGGCGATCGATTCGGGTGTCCAGCCGTCACTGCGGTGGACCGAGCGAATCACGCGCGCCTGCGAATACAGATAAATCTCGTTGGCACGGACCCCAAAAATCTGGCCCGATACCTCAGCGCCGGCGTCGCTGCCCAGATACACCGCGAGCGGGGCGATCAAGCGCGGCTCCATGCGCTTGAGCTTTTCCATGCGCTCGGCAGCTTCCGGCGTATCGGTTGGAACCGACGCCGTCATCGCCGTCCAGGCGAACGGCGCGATGCAGTTCGAACGCACGTTGTAGCGCGCCATGTCCAGTGCGATGGTCTTCGACATCCCGACCAGGCCCAGTTTCGCGGCCGAGTAGTTAGCCTGACCGTTGTTCCCGATCAGGCCACTGGTGGAGGTCATGTGGACATAACTGCCGCTCTTTTGCTGTTTGAAGTGCGGCGCAGCAGCGCGCGCGACGAAGAACGATCCGTTCAGGTGGACATCGACAACCAGGCGCCATTCTTCTTCGCTCATGTTGAAGAAGAAGCGGTCGCGCAGGATGCCGGCGTTATTGACAACGCAATCGATACGGCCAAAATTGTCCAGTGCGGCCTGCACGATACGATGGGCCGAGTCCCAGCCGGCCACGCTGTCGCAACTGGCTGCGGCGCTGCCGCCGGCGTCGCGAATCTCGGCGGCAACGCTCTCGGCGGCCGAGACGCCCTCGGCGGAGCGCGCCAGGTCATTGACGATCACTTTCGCTCCCTGGGCTGCGAAGGCCAGGGCGAATTCACGGCCAATGCCACTGCCCGCGCCGGTAATGACCACTACTTTGTCTTCCACAAAATTCGCCATCGTGCTCTCTCCAGGTTCGTCGGTCGTCGATAAGTGACGACTACAAGGCACAAGAATAGCATAAAACTGATGAAATGTTAGTTATTGCGCGATCAAAAAGAGATTGGCAGATTCTGTTCGACAGTGTCGCATCCGCTTGCTACAATAAAACTGAAAGAATGTCAGTTCACGAGATTTGACATCGTCATATCGTTCAATCAATAGGAATCGACCCATGAACCTGGACATCAGCCACGAACAGCAAATGCTGAGCGACTCGGTAGCGCGCCTGCTCGAAACCGAATCGAGTCCGGCGCGGGTTCGCGCGGCCGAAGCTACTGGTTTCGACCCCGATTTGTGGGCCCAACTCGTCCAGATGGGAATTCCTGCCATGCGTTTGCCCGAGGGCGAGGGTGGCAGTGGCCTGGGCCTGATTGATGGATTGCTGGTTGCTGAACAGGCAGGCCGGCATCTGGCCTCGGTGCCTTTGGCCGAATCCATCGCCGCATCTCGACTCCTCTTGCTCATGCCTGGCATGCTGGCCGCTGGGCTGCTGGCCGATTCGCTCGAAGGCACGCCTGTGCTATTACTGCCGCAACCGGTGCGCGGAGGCGAAACCCAGGCCGTGCCCGTTATCGCCGGCGCGGTGCTGCTTGCCCTGGAAGGCGACGCGGTGATCGCGCTACGCCACGTTCCTGGGATGATCCAGGCCAACCTTGGCAACGCCGCACTGTCGCTGCGCAGCATCTCGGGACAGGATAGTGCGATCAGGCGCCAGGTAGTCATGCACGGCGAAGATGCCCGCAGTATATTCATGTCGGCGCTGGAAGAATGGAAGCTGCTCAAGGCCGCCATGCTTGCCGGGCTGGCGCGCCGGGCGCTCGAAATGGCCGCTGAGTATGCGCGCGACCGGCACCAGTTCGGCAAGGCCATCGGCGCCTTTCAGGGTATCGCTCATCCACTGGCCGATGCCCTGACCGACGTCGATGGCGCGCGCCTGCTAGCATGGCGCGCGGTGTGGGCCATTGCGCACGGCGAGAAAGAAGCTGGCGCCAACATATCGATGGCGTGGTGGTGGGCGACGCAGGCCAGCGCCAACGCAGTGGCACGGGCGCTGCATACCTTTGGCGGCTATGGCGTGTCGGTGGAATACGACATCCAACTGTACTATCGTCGGGCCAAAGCATGGGCGCTCCTTGCCGGCGACCCGCAGCAGGAACTGTACAAAATTGCCGATCGGCTGTGGCAATCAGGGGCCGAGGCTTGCCTGCCCGATCCGGGCCCGGTGGCAATGCGCTTCGATGGAGGTCAATCGGCAAAGGACTTCGGCGCAGAAGTGCGTGCATTTTTCAACGCGAACATGAACGATGAGCTGCGCCGCCACGCCCATCATTCGGTCGCGGGCTACCACGAAGGGTTCCAGCGCAAGCTGGCCCATGCCGGCTTGCTGTTCCCGCATTGGCCAACTGAATTTGGCGGACGCAACAAAACACCTTTCGATATGGCGGAGCTGGGGGAGGTTTTCGAAGAATTCAACTGGCAACGTATCACAGGTCCCATCACCAACCAGGTGGCGCAGATTGTGATGCGCTACGGCTCCGAGTTGGTCAAGGATGAAGTGCTGCCCCGCTTCGCCGCCGGCGAGGCGCTGGCCTGCCTCGGGTTCACCGAGCCGTCATGTGGTTCGGACGTGTTTGCAGCCAAGACCCGCGCCGTGCGTGATGGCGACGCGTGGATCATCGATGGGCAAAAGATTTTTACCACTGCCGCCAATCTGGCCCACTACATCTTTCTGCTGGTGCGCACCGGCGCCGAAGTGCCAAAACACGCCGGCCTGACGCTGTTCCTGGTGCCGATGAACGCGCCCGGCATCGTGGTGCAGGCGGTGCACACAATGCAGGACGAAAGGACAAATATCACGTATCTGTCGCAGGTACGGGTGCCCGACAGCTACCGGATTGGCGAAGTCGATGGCGGCGCCGCTGTCATGGCGGCGACCCTGGAGCTTGAACACGGCGGCGACCAGTACCGCATCAGCTACACCAATATGTATCGCCACGCGGTGCAGTGGGCGCAAACAACGCTGCGCGACGGCCGCCCGGTACTCGAGCATCCCGATGCTCGGGCGCGGCTGGCCAGGGTGGCGGTGCACACCACCATCGCACGCGACTTGTGCTACCGCTGCATCTGGGCCACAGCCGAACAAATCCCTGGCCGCGCCACCTTCGGACCAATGTCCAAGCTGTTTTCCACCGAGCACTATCGGACGGATGCTGCCGATCTGATGGACCTTGCCGCCCCATGGTCGCTGTTCGCAGGGAAAGACGGGCTGGGACATGTGGAAATTGGCTATCGCCAGTCGATTGGCATGACGATCTACGGCGGCACCAGCGAAATTCATCGCAGCCTGATCGCCGAACAGGGTCTCGGCATGCCGCGCTCGCGCACCTGAACCTCTCGACAAAGGGACACCATGGACGACAAATCATTTACCGAATACGACTGGCTGCGCCTGATTCGCAGCGTTGGAGAAGATCCTGACCGCAGCGGTTTGCTCGACACGCCTCGCCGCGTGCAGAAGGCGTGGCAGGACTGGACCTGCGGCTATGGCCAGGATCCGGCCGAGATTCTCAAGGTATTCGAAGATGGGGCTGAGGAATACAACGAGCTCATCGTCGTGCGCAATATTCCGGTCTACAGCCACTGTGAGCACCACATGGCGCCGTTCTTTGGCAAGGCCACCATTGGCTATCTGCCGGACGGGAAGATCGTTGGACTGTCGAAGTTGACCAGGCTGGTTGACTGTTTTGCACGCCGCCTTCAGGTGCAGGAGCGACTGACTACGCAAATTGCCAACGCGCTGATGGAGCATCTGCAGCCAAAGGCAGTGGGCGTCGTCGTCAGCTGCCGTCACATGTGCATGGAAAGTCGCGGCATTCGCTCGGTCGGCGAGGAGACGGTCACTTCGGCCATGCTGGGAGAACTGCAGCCGAACCTGGCCCTGCGCACGGAGTTCCTTGCTCTGGCGCGCGGCTGATGGCCAGTCAGACGAGCGTGGCGCTGGTAACGGGCGCAGGTAGTGGAATTGGCCGGGCAATTGCGCTGGAGCTGGCGCAGGCGGGCTGGCTGGTGTACGCCGCCATGCGCGAGCCGCAGGGGCGCAACCTGGCCAAGGCAAGTGCTCTGCCGGCACAGGTGCGTGTGGTGGAGCTCGATGTTTGTGACGACATGTCGGGCGACTTGTGCGTGCGACGCGTGCTCGCGGAGGCTGGCAGGATCGATTGTCTGGTCAATAACGCCGGGATCATGTTCCAGGGCGTGAGCGAGGCATACGATATGAATCAGGCCCGCCTCATCATGGAAACCAATTTTTTCAGCGCCGTGCGTTTGAACCGGCTGGTATTGCCCGCGATGCGACGCCAGCGCAGCGGGGTGCTGGTGCATATTACCTCGATCGCCGGCAGTGTCGTTTTCCCCTACGCCGGCCTGTACTCCGCCAGCAAAATGGCCACCGAAGGACTGGCGCAGAGCTACCGCCACGAGTTGGCCGGTTTCGGTATCGATTCCCTGGTCATCCAGCCCTGTCCCTATCCCAGCGAACTTCTCGGCAGTCAGCAGACCCCAAACGAAGCGGAGCGTGGCGCGGCCTATGGTGACGCAGCTCATGTGGTCGGTCAGCGCATCGCATCGACCAGGGCCTGGCACGCAAGCGGCAAGGCGCCAGATTCGTCCGAGGTGGCGCAGGTGCTCAACGCCTTGTTGGCACTGCCATATGGCGAGCGGCCCTTTCGCACAGTGGCAGGGAACATGGACTTTGGCGTTCGGCGCCTCAATGAGCTAATAGCCGAAACCGACGATGCCGTTTTCCGCACCTTCACCTCCAACTCCAGGAAAGCAGCGCGTTCATGAATACATTGTTCCGATCAGGGCTGATGGATGGTGGCCGGATCTTGATCACCGGTGGCGGCAGCGGGCTGGGGCGAATCATGGCGCTTGGCCTGGCGAAGCTAGGAGCCAAGGTATACATTTGCGGCAGGCGCCAGCTGGTGCTCGATGGCGCGGTGGCGCAGATCCATGCAGAGGGCGGGCAGGCGGCGGCGTTTGTTTGCGATATCCGGCAGTCCGATGCCGTGGATGCAATGCTGACAGCAATCTGGGCCGATGGTGGACCCTTGACTGGACTGGTCAACAACGCCGCTGGCAATTTCGTCGCGCGCACTGAGACCATTTCCATCCGTGGCTTCGAGGCGGTGACCGATACAGTGATGCGCGGCGGCTTTTTGGTGACCAACGGCTGCGGCAAGCGCTGGATTGCTCACGGAGACAAGGCGTCCGTGGTCTCCATTCTGACGACATGGATCTGGAATGGGGGACCATTTTCTACACCCTCGGCGATGGCCAAATCGGCGGTGCATGCGATGACGCAGTCGCTGGCCGTGGAGTGGGGCGGCAAAGGTATTCGCCTCAATGCTGTCTGTCCGGGCGTGTTCCCTACTGAAGGCTCGGCAAAGCTGGCACAGGTGCCCGACAATCCAATGCGGCGGGCGGGGGAACCACATGAGCTGGCCAACCTCGTGTCTTTCCTGCTCGCTCCCGGAATGGAGTTCATGACGGGGCAGACTATCGCCATCGATGGCGGTGCATGGCACGCGACGGGGCAGAATTTCTCGGCGCTGGTTCAATGGACGGAGGATGACTGGGACGCCGCAAAGCGCAACGCCCAGGTTCAGGACGCGAAAGACAAAGCACCCCGCTGACATGTCGATCCCGGCTACAGCCTGCCGGGATCGACGTTGCGATCAGCGCTTCAGTACCGTTACCACACCAGCGCCGCCAAGCCCGATATTGTGTTGGACGGCCAGCTTGGCGCCGTCGACCTGGCGCTCGCCCGCCGTTCCGCGCAGGTGCCACGTCAGTTCGGTGATTTGTGCAAGTCCAGTCGCACCCAGGGGATGGCCCTTTGATAGCAAGCCACCGGAGGGATTGGTGACGACTCGGCCACCATAAGTATTGTCGCCATCGAGGACGAATTTCTCGGCGCCGCCTTCAGGGCACAGCCCGAGCGCTTCATACGAAATGGCTTCGTTGGGCGAAAAGCAGTCATGCAGTTCGACGACATCGATATCGCCGGCATCGATCCCCGCTTCTGCGTAGGCCAGGGCGGCGGCCTTGCGCGTCACCGATGCGCCAACCACGTTGAGCATGCTGCCCGACTGAAAACTGGCCTCGCCATCTGTCACCAGGGCGATTCCAGCAATTTGCACCGTATCAGTCAAGCCATGCTCACGCGCGTATTTTTCCGACACCACCACCACTGCGGCAGCGCCACAGGTTGGTGGGCAGCACATCAGGCGCGTTAGCGGTCCGTAAATATGCGGCGCCGTCATTACTTGCTCAAGGGTCAGCGGCTCGCTGAACAGGGCATAGGGATTGCGGATCGCATGGCTGCGCGCCTTGACCGAAATGCGGCCGAAGAGCTCAGCACCGACGTTGTATTTTTCCAGGTAGGCCTCTCCGGCGCCGCCAAAGTACTGCAGGCCGGCTGGTACAGCATCATCGTATCCCCGGATCGAGCGCATGGCGTCGTCAATGCGAAAGGTGATCGACGTGCGGTTGTTGTCGCCGGTGGACAGCGCGCCCGGATTCATCTGTTCGAAGCCGAGCGCCAGGGCCACATCAACCGCGCCGCTGGCCACCGCCTGGCGGGCCAGAAACAGGGCGGTAGAGCCGGTAGCGCAGGCGTTATTGACATTGATGATGGGGATGCCGGTCAGCCCCAGGCCATACAAGGCGGTCTGGCCCGAGCAGGTGTCGCCGTTGACAAAGCCGACATAGGCCTGCTGCACATCCTTGTAGGCGATACGGGCATCGTCCAGCGCGCTGGTCGCAGCCTTCGCGCCCATGACGTCGTACTGCTCGTTCTTGCCCGGCTTGGTGAACTTGACCATGCCGACTCCGGCGATCAGGGTTTTTGTAGTCATGATGGATCCTCGTAGATTATTTGGCAAAGTCCATGACCGTCAGCGCCGGCTCGGGACGATACAGATTGTCTTCACCCGCAGCGATGGCGCGGGCGTCAAGGGGCTGGCCGGTGCCGCCACCGGGCAGGCCGACGGCCGGCACCAGCTTGAGTTCGCGAACAGCCTGGCCCGAGGCGAACAGGGTGTGGCCCGTGCGCTTGCCCGACAGGTCGCTGACCATGTACAGCACCACTTCGGCAACGTGTTCGGGCGCCAGCTGCTGTTTGAGTTCGTCGGGCATCAAGTCGGCGGTGAGTGCCGATACCGCGCCAGGCGCCAGCGTCCACACGCGCACGCCGCATTTGGCGCCTTCGATCGTCAGCACGTTCGAAAAACCCCAAGCGCCAGCTTTCGAGGCAGCATAGTTAGTCTGTCCAAAGTTACCGACCAGGCCAGAGACCGAGCTGGTATTGACGATCACGCCGCCACGGCCGTTCTCTTTCATCCACGCGAACGCCGGTTTGGTCACGGCGAACATGCTTTTCAGGTTGACCTGCATGATGGCGTCCCAGTCCGCCTCCTCCAGCTTGACCAGGCTTTTGTCGCGCAAGATGCCGGCGTTGTTGATGACGATGTCGACCGAGTCGAAAGCGTCCAACGCCGCCTTGACCAGGCTTGCGCCACCGGCCACTGTCGAAATATCGTCGGTGTGGCCAAGCGCGCGGCCACCGGCATCGCGAATTTCTGCCGCGACCGCCTCGGCCGAAAAGCTGCCGTCTTCGTTCTTGCCGATATCGTTGATGACGACGGCGGCGCCTTCCTTGGCTAGCAAGCGAGCATAGGCCGCTCCCAGTCCCCGTCCTGCGCCCGTGATCAATGCGACCTTGCCCTCTAGTAGTGCCATGTGAATTCCCCTTCGGTAGATGAACGATGAAGCGATTTTTAGGAAAACTGATTTACAGTCAGCTTCAATATTCTGCTACTATAATCAAAAAACTGATGGTTTAACAGTTTTATCTGAGGCGCTTGTGCGCCAAACCGATTTTTTTGGAGGAGACGGCCTGTGGCACTCGATTACGCACTGATGAAAGGCTGGCAGATCGCCGAGGCGAGCCAGCAATACACCAGGAAGGATGCGATTCTTTACGCGCTCGGCTTGGGGGCTGCCAGCACCAATCCGGTTGCGCCCGATGATCTGCAGTATGTCTACGAGTGCAAGCTCAGCGCCTTGCCGACCTTTGCTACGCTGCTCGCCGGCAGTGGCGACTGGATGGCAGACCCGCGCCTGGCGATCGACCTGAACAAGCTTCTGCATGGCGAGCAGTTCCTGACAATTCATCGGCCACTGCCGCCCGAGGGCAGCGTGATCGGCACGGAGACGGTCCAGGAAATTTACGACAAGGGTGCCGACAAGGGCGCAGTGCTGTATATGAGCCGGGAAGTGCGCAACGCCGCCACCGGCGAGTTGCTGGCCACCAGCGGCTGGTCGGTTTTCATGCGCGGCAATGGTGGGTTTGGTGGCACGGCCGGCGGCCAACCGGTGCCACACGCGCTGCCGTCGGACCGCACCCACGATGCCAGTATCGAACTGGTGACCCGTCCCGAACAAGCTGTGTTGTATCGCATGTCCGGGGACACCAACCCGCTTCATATCGACCCAAAAATCGCCACAGCGGTCGGGTTCGAGCAGCCAATTTTGCACGGCATGTGCACCTACGGCATCGCCGGTCGGGCCATTCTGAAGCTGTGCTGCGATAACGATGCTGCGCGTTTGCGGCAGTTGAATGTGCGCTTTGCCAGTCCGGTGTACCCGGGCGAGACACTGCGCACCGAAATTTGGCATCTGGCACCTGGCAAGGTGGCGTTCAGGGTCAAGGTAGTCGAGCGCGATCTTGTTGTGCTCAATAACGGGTATGCCGAGTTTGCGCTGCCTGCCTAATCAAATTAAATCACGGAGACACACATGGACAAGACCGACTACACCGACATCACCTACGAAGTCCTGGGCCCAGTCCTGCGGATTTATCACAACCGCCCCAAGCAGGCCAATTCGGAATCCGAGAATCTGCTGGCCGAAATGGACCACGCCCTCGAACGCGCTCGCGTGGACGATGCGATTCGTGTGGTGATCATCGGCGGTGTGGGTAAGCACTTCTCGGCCGGGC
The DNA here is from genome assembly GCA_040385745.1 of Pseudomonadota bacterium. GTDB lineage: Bacteria > Pseudomonadota > Gammaproteobacteria > Burkholderiales > Burkholderiaceae_D > Telluria_A. The sequence goes on along the minus strand of JAZKGU010000012.1, from coordinate 172,128 downwards.
ACGATCTGATGGGCGGCATGGAAACGCGCGGCGACTTTACCCCCGAGGAGCACTGGCTGTGGGAGCAGGACCATTACCTGGGCAATGCGTTCCGCATCTGGGACTTCCCGAAGCCCACTATCGCCCAGGTCCAGGGTGCGTGCATTGCCGGCGGCTTCATGGTGGCCAATATGTGCGACCTGATCGTGGCCTCCGACGACGCCTTCTTCAGCGATCCGGTGGTGCATAGCCTGGCCGCCGCCTCGGTCGAGGCGCTGGTCCACCCCTGGGTGATGGGTACCCGCAAGGCCAAGGAATTTCTGTTCACAGGGCAGAAGCTGCCAGCCGCCGAAGCCAAGGAGTGGGGCATGGTTAATCACGTCGTCAAGCGCGAAGAGCTGGAGGAATTCACGCTCAAGCTGGCAAACCACATTGCGCTGGCCCCGCCAATTGGCATTCGCATGATGAAGCGATCGCTCAATCGCACCGCCGACATCCAGGGCTTCCGCAACTCGATCAACGCCCACTTCGACACCCACATCCTGTCGACGTCGACCCGAGAACACATCAACCTGGCCTCGGGCGGCATGAAAACTTCGCTTGAGACGGCAAAAAAAGCGGCTGGTGGAAAGTAAGGGGCAACCGTGGTTCTCGATTACGACAAGCTGATGGCCTGGCATTTCCCGGAGGTGAGCAGGGACTACGGCGTGGCCGATTCGATCGCCTTTGCCCGCGGCTTTGGCGCCGGAACAGGAGGTCAGATGGCCAAGTCCGACCGGCCCTACCTGCGACCGGTTGCGCCGCTGGCGATGCCGATGATCGCCGTTCCCTTGTGCGATGGCGAATTCTGGCAGCAGCATCCCGACACCGGAATTGAATGGCGCCAGATCATCCATGCGGAAGAAGCGCTGACTGTGCACGCGCCGCTGCCAGCGTCCGGCACCGTCAGGATTGCTCAACGCATCGTCGACATATTTGACCGCGGCGAGGGCAAAGGAGCAGTCATGCTGCAGGAGCAATCGGTGCGCAGTGGCGCCGGACATCTGCTTGCCACGATCGATGTCACCACGATCTTGCGCGGGAATGGCGGTTTCGGCGGCAAGCCATACCAGTCCGGGCGCCTGAAGATGCCTGACGAGCGTGCCCCCGACGCGTCAATCGAGCTGCATGCGGCCGTGGAAGCCGACGCCATCTTCAAGTTGAGCGCCGACATTGTGGCCGCTGCCGGCGCTCCTCGGGGCAAGTCAATGATGCGCGGCGTCGGTTGCTTCGGAACCGCTGGACGGGCGCTGCTGGCGCTTGCGTGCGATAACCAGCCGAGCAGACTGAAAAAGCTTGCGGTGCGCTATACCGGACCGATGTTCACGGGCGAGACGCTGCGCGTGGAAATGTGGCGCGTGGAAGCCGGACGCGCTCTCTTTCGCATGCTTGCGCCCGAGCGCGGCGATGCGCCGGTGCTCGACAACTGCCTTGTCGACTTTTCGGAGGATGCATGAAAATTGATCTGCATGGCCAGCAAGCGTTTATTACCGGCGGTAGCAGTGGCATCGGTCGCGCGGCAGCCCTTGCCTTATCAGCATGTGGATGCGCGGTGACCGTCACCGGACTCACCGGCCGTGAAGTTGCGGCCTTCTTGGCCGATCCACTATGCGCCGGTATTGATGCCGAAGTGCTTGACGTCGCCAACAATGCGGCCATCGTGGCGGCACTTGCCCGCTTGCCGCGGCTCGATATTCTGGTCAACGCGGCGGGCATCGGAGGCCAGGGACCGGCGGAGTTTACCGATGAGGGTTTCATGCGCTCCATCGAGATCAACGTGGCGGGCACCATGCGTGTATGTTACGCAGCGCGCAAGGCCCTGGCCCAGCGCGGCGGGGCCATCGTCAATATCGCTTCCATGATGAGTTTCTTCGGCTCGGCGACCGCGCCCGCCTATTCGGCCGGCAAGGGCGCCGTAGTTCAGTTCACGAAAAGCCTGGCAGTTGCCTGGGCCGAAGGCGGAATTCGGGTCAATGCCGTTGCCCCCGGCTGGATTGATACGCCAATGACGAGGCCCTTGCAGGACGACGTCGAGCGCAATGGCCGTGTGATGGGTCGCTCGCCCATGAAACGCTGGGGCCGTCCCGAGGAGATCGCCGCCGGGATCGTGTTCCTTTGCTCGCCCATGGCTTCTTTTGTCAATGGCGTGGTGCTACCGATTGACGGCGGCTATATGGTAGCGGGAATGTAGGGCAGGCGCGCAGCGCTTGATGCGAAGCGCAATTCGGCGTAAGCTGGAAATGATAGAACAACAGTTATCGGGCGTTCTGGCCCAGCACAGGAGATAAGTATGGAAATGAACGACCTGATTCTGATTAGCGTGGACGACCACGTGATTGAGCCGCCTGACCTTTTCAAGAACCACCTGCCGGCGGCGATGCAGGAGCGGGCGCCGAAAATGGCGACCATGCGCAGCGGTTCGGATTCGTGGGTCTACGAGGATCGTACGGTGCCGAACTTCGGTTTGAATGCGGTGGTTGGCCGTCCGCCCGAGGAATACGGCATGGAGCCCGCCTCATACAGCCAGATTCGCAAGGGTACCTACCAGATCGCCGACCGGGTCGACGACATGAACGCCAATGGCGTGCTCGGGTCCATCTGCTTTCCGACGTTTCCGCACTTTGCTGGTTCCTTTTTTCTGGGCGCGAAGGACAAGGACTTCACCACTGCCGTGATCAGCGCCTACAACGACTGGCACATCGACGAGTGGTGCGGCGGCGCGCCCGGCCGCTTCATTCCGCTATCCATCCTGCCGCTGTGGGACATCGATCTGTGCGTTGCCGAGGCCAAGCGCGTGGCGGCCAAGGGCTGCCGTACTATCAGTTTCCTCGACAATCCGGTGCCAAAAGGCCTGCCAAGCGTGCATAGCCCGCACTGGGATCCTCTGTGGCGCGTATTGGAAGATAACGACATCGTGGTCAGCATTCACATCGGCTCGGGCGCTTCGGCGCCGTATTCGTCGATGGACGCGCCGATCGACACCTGGATCGTGAATATGCCGATGTATATCGCCAATGCGACCACGGACTGGCTGTTTTCGCCCGTATTCACCAAATTCCCGAAACTGAAGCTGGCCCTGTCCGAAGGCGGCATCGGCTGGATTCCTTATCTGCTCGAGCGCGCCGATTTCACATACAAGCACCACCGCGCCTGGACCAACAGCAGCTTTGGCGACCGTCTGCCGAGCGATCTGTTCAAGAGCAATTTCATCACCTGCTTCATTGATGACCAGTTCGGACTGCAGAACACGCGCTTCATGAATATCGACAAGATCACCTGGGAGTCTGACTATCCGCACTCCGATTCGCTGTGGCCGCACGCCCCGGAAGCGCTGTGGCCGACCATCAATCATCTGACACCTGAAGAGATCAACAAGATCACCCACCTGAATGCGATGCGCGAGTTTGGTTTTGATCCGTTCAAGGTCATGCCGCGTGAGCAGTGCACGGTGGCTGCGCTGCGCGCCAAGGCGGCGCACGTCAGCACCGCGCCGGTATCGGGCATGGGTGGACATAACCCATCCAATCGCGAGGGCCGCCAGGTCACCAACGGCGAAGTCATGAAGCTGTTCGCATGATCAATCCGCGCGCCCCTGAACAGGAAGCGATCATTTCAGGTATCGGCCAATCCGCTGTTGGCCGGCGCCTTGGTCGCAGTGGTATCGACCTGACGCTCGATGCGGTACTGGCTGCCATTGCCGACGCCGGCATCGAGCCGGCCGAGATCGATGGCATCTCCAGCTGGCCGGGCTACAAGGCCGACGCGCCGGGTTTTTCGCCGGTTGGCATTGGCCAGTTGCAAAATGCGCTTGGACTGAAACTCAATTGGTACAACGCCGGCAGCGAAGGCACCCAAATGAGCGCGGTGCTCAATGCTTGCATGGCAGTGGCATCAGGCCAGGCCAGACACGTGATCTGTTTTCGTACCGTGACTGAAACGTCCGGCCCGCCAGGGACTCGTCCCAGTTTGCTCGGCGGCGGGGCGCAGCGGATTTCGGGATTCGGCGAATACCAAATGCCGTTCCTGGCGCCGTCCGGAGCCAACTGGGTCGGGTTGATAGCCAGCCGCTATTTTCATGAGTTTGGCGTCAAGCGCGAGCAGTTGGCCCAGATTGCCCTCAACGCACGCCGCAATGCCGGTCTCAATCCCGCTGCCGTGTATCGCGATCCAATCACAATGGACGACTACATGAACTCGCGGATGATTTCAACGCCCCTGTGCCTGTACGACTGCGATGTGCCGGTGGATGGATCGATCGCGATCATCATTTCGCACAAGGATACCGCACGCGATCTGAAGTCCACCCCAATTCGGGTGGAAGCCATGTCCGGTGCCCTGCATACGCTCGACACCTGGGACCAGTTGCCGGATCTGACGCGCTTTGCGGCAGAGGGCTGCGGACAGCATCTTTGGGGACGGACCGACTACAAGCCAGCTGATGTCGACCTGGCGGAGTTGTACGATGGGTTCAGTATCCTCTCGCTGCTCTGGCTTGAAGGCCTGGGGTTTTGCGGTCGCGGCGAGGCCGCTGCCTTTGTCGAGGGCGGCCAACGGATCGCACTCGAGGGCGAGCTGCCACTTGCCACTGGCGGCGGACAACTATCCGCTGGTCGGCTGCACGGCATGATTCACATTGCCGAAGCGGTAACGCAGTTGCGTGGCGATGGTGGCGCGCGCCAGGTGCCGAGGCAACCCAAGGTTGCGGTAGCCAGTAACGGCGGCGGACCGCTGGCGGGCGCCATTCTGCTGGTGCGTGACTAGATTTGATCACCGTGTCGCTCCGGCCTAACGACCGGAGCGACTCAAGTGCCTGTCAGCGTGCGCCTTCGAGCAAGCCCTTCAAATTGCTGCTCATGACCTTTTGGGTCTGTTCCGGCGTCAGATTCGCGATATCCTTGAAGAAGTCCATCGGCGTGGCCAGTCCTTCCGGATGCGGCCAGTCACTGCCGAACAATACTCGGTCATCCCCGATTAGTTGGATCACCTTGTCGATCTTGTCTTCGTAGAACGGCGCCACAAAGACGTGCTTGCGGAAGGTGTCGAGCGGGTTGCGCTTGAACGAACCAGGCATCTTGTGATAGGTCGACTGCATGCGCATCAGCAGCGGCTCAAGCCAGGCCGCGCCATTTTCCAGCGATGCCACGCGCACATCCGGGAAACGATCGAACACACCGTGGCAGAGCAGGGCAGCGAGCGAATCGGCAATCGGGCGGCCCATCCAGTCGAGGATTTCGCCGAAAGGATCCTTTTCGAACGGACGAAATTCGCCTTTGCCGCCAGCGGTCCACCATTGGTAGATCTTGTCATAGCCCGAATCGGACACGTGCAACACGACCAGGATTTTTGCTTCGTTGACACGCGCCCAGAATGGATCGAACTCTTCGAAGCCCATGGAACGCCCGCCGGTCAGACCCGTGACCGGCGCCGGGCGAATGCCAACCACGCGCGCACCAGCGGCCAGGACAAAGTCGAGTTCCTTGACCGCTTCGTCGACGTCGGACAGGTTGATCATCGGGACCGGGAACAGCCGCCCGGCACGCGCAAAGCCGGTTTCCTCGGCCGTCCACTGATTCACCGAGTGCATCAGCGCGCGAATCACGTCGGGCTTGTGCGCCAGACGCTCTTCGATGACGGAGGCCAGCGTCGGGAGGAACAGGCCAGCCTGGATGTTCTGCTCGTCCATGACCTTGATGTGCGCGTCGCCATTATTGAATGCGGCTTGCGAGGCGACCGGCTTGCCCGTGATCTCACGCAGCGACAGGTTCTCGGGGTTGTCGCCGCGATACCACTTTTCATGCGAGCCAGGGGCGGCGACCACGTCGAAAGTAGGATTGGGAATGTAGTCGGATAGCACGCCGCCTACGGCCAGTTTGGTGCGGCCATTGACTTCCACGTACTGGAATTCTTTCTTGTATTTTTTTGGCAAATGCCGCAGGAACGCCTCCGGCGGTTCGTAGAAGTGGCGATCGGCGTCATAGATCGGATAGGTCACTGCGGTCATTTTTTCCTCTGCGGTGGGGTGGAGGGGAGGGCGCCTAAATAGCGCTCCATTAAAACTAAATATATGTCAGTTTTCGCCGAGAGTCAAGAAAGCGTGCCGATTGCAAGAATGATTTGAAGCTACTTGATCAAAAACTGATGATATGTTAGTTTACGTACTTCACCTGGATCCTTTGGAGAAGTGCCATGTCATCAATCGTTGTCGTCACCGGCGCTGCTGGCGCTTTGGGACACGCCGTAGCGGAGCTCTTTCTCAAGCAGGGCGCCAGCGTCATCGCTGTCGACTTGAGCCAGAACGGGCTCGACCGTTTGTTCGCCGGGCGTGATCGGGTCCACTGTGTGGCAGCGGATCTGACCGATGCGGCAGCCAGCAAGGCGGCATTGGACGGGGCGATTGCGCATGTCGGAACGCCCGATGCACTGTGCAATATCGCGGGCGGCTTTACGATGGGGGAGCCGGTTCACGGAACGGCCGAATGGCAGTGGCGCCGCATGATCGACCTGAACGTGGCCACCGTGTTTAACGCCTGCGCCGCCGTCGTCCCTGCGATGCTGGCCGCCGGAGGTGGCAAGATCGTCAACGTGGCCGCAGCGTCGGCCATCAGCGGCAAGCGCTCGATGGGCGCTTACTGCGCCGCCAAGGACGCCGTTGCGCGCCTTACCGAGTCGATGGCGCAGGAACTGCGCGCCGACGGCATCAACGTCAATGCCGTGGCGCCCAGTGTGCTGGACACCCCAGCCAACCGCGAAGCAATGCCCGACGCCGATCCACGCCAGTGGGTGGCGCTGGACGATCTGGCGAATGCGATCGAATTCCTGTGTTCGACCAAGGCGCGCGCAGTGCATGGCGCGATTTTGCCGGTAGTGGGTCTGAGCTAATCCTATTTTCTGAGGTATGTCGATGCAAACCAAATTCATCTTGTCGCTTGAAGACGTCAAACGTATCGCGGCGGGCGCCGAAGCGGAAGCACGCGCCAACAACTGGCCAGTGACCATCGCCATCGTCGACGATGGTGGCCATCCCCTATGGCTGCAGCGCCTTGATGGCGCAGCTCCGGTGTCGGCATACGTGGCGCGCGCCAAGGCCAAGACCGCAGCCTTGGGTCGTCGCGAGAGCCGCGACTACGAAGAAATGATCAACAAGGGCCGTGCAGCATTCTTGTCGGTTCCGGAAATTGATGGTCTGCTCGAAGGTGGCGTGCCGGTGATTGTTGATGGCCAGTGCATTGGCGCAGTCGGCATTTCGGGCGTCAAGCCGGGCGAAGATGCACAGGTGGCCAAGGCGGGCGTGGCGGCGTTGGCTGCTGTGGCAAAGTGAACACGGTTGACGACGCCCGCTTGCTTGGCGCTCGCCGTGACGATGTGGCGCGGGCGCTGAAGTCGGTACTGCCCTCGCACTGCCTGCTGGCGGACCCTGAGCAAACCCGACCGTACGAGTGCGATGGCTTGTCGGCCTATCGCCAGATGCCGATGCTGGTGGCCTTGCCAGAGACGGAACAGCAGGTCGTCGATATTCTGCACATTTGCCGCAAGCTGCGGGTGCCGATCGTGCCGCGCGGCGCCGGTACGGGTTTATCGGGTGGCGCAACACCGATTGCCGATGGGCTGGTGCTGTCCACGGCCAAGCTGAACAAGATTATCACCGTGGACCCCTACGCCAGGCTTGTACGGGTACAGCCGGGCGTGCGCAACCTCGCTATCTCGGACGCTGCGGCGCCGCACGGACTGTATTACGCTCCCGACCCATCGTCCCAGATCGCCTGCACCATCGGCGGCAACGTTGCCGAGAATTCGGGGGGCGTCCACTGCCTCAAGTACGGCCTCACCATTCACAACGTCATGCGGGTGCGCATGGTCTCCATGGCCGGGGAGATCATGGAGCTGGGCAGCGAAGCGCTGGACGCAGCAGGTTTCGATCTGCTAGCGATCTTTATTGGTTCGGAGGGGATGCTGGGTATTGTCACCGAAGTGACAGTCAAGCTGATTCCAAAGCCGGCGGCCGCACGGGTCATCATGGCCTCGTTCGACGATGTGGTCGGGGGCGGCAATGCCGTCGCAGCCGTCATTGCTGCCGGAATCATACCGGCGGGCCTTGAAATGATGGACCGCACGTCGACCCGCATGGTCGAGCCATTCGTGAACGCCGGGTATGACATCGACGCGGCTGCGATCCTTTTATGCGAGGCTGACGGCACCGCTGACGAAGTGGAAGAAGAAATCGTGCTGATGAAAGCGGTGCTGGAACAAGCTGGCGCGCGTGCATTGGCGGTATCGAGCTCGGATGCAGAGCGCCTGCGTTTTTGGTCGGGTCGCAAGAATGCGTTTCCGGCCGCTGGCCGCATCTCGCCGGACTATTACTGCATGGACGGGACCATTCCTCGCAAGCGCCTGGCCGAGGTCCTGCTTGGCATTGAGGCGATGGAGAAAAAACACGGACTGCGTTGCGCCAATGTATTCCACGCCGGCGATGGCAACCTGCACCCCCTGATTCTGTTCGACGCCAATCAGCCGGGCGAGTTCGACCGCGCCGAGGCGTTTGGCGCGGACATCCTGGCACTGTGCGTCGAGGTTGGTGGCACCATCACCGGCGAGCATGGCGTGGGCATTGAAAAGATCAATTCGATGTGCGTGCAGTTCTCGCCGGTCGAGCGGGAGGCGTTTTTCGATGTCAAGCGCGCTTTCGATCCCGACATGCTGCTCAATCCGGACAAGGCGATTCCTACCCTGCAGCGCTGCGCTGAATTTGGCAAGATGCACGTGACGCGCGGACTGCTGAAATTCCCTGAACTACCGCGTTTTTGAACACTTAGGGATGACAGATGAACAAAGTACTCGAAGGGTTCAGGGAGCGCATCCGCTTAGCTGTCGCGAACAGCGCGCCCCTGCGCATTCGCGGCGGCGGCAGCAAGGACTGGTATGGCGAGTCTGCCGCGGGCGAGGTGCTCGATACGCGTGCCTGGACGGGCATCGTGGCGTACGAGCCGACCGAACTGGTGATCACGGCGCGCGCGGGCACGCCCTTGGTCGAAATCGAGGCGGCTTTGGATGAGCAAGGACAGATGCTGGCATTTGAACCGCCTCATTATGGCGGTGCCCCCACGTTAGGCGGCATGCTTGCCGCTGGTCTCTCGGGGCCACGTCGACAGGCGGCCGGAGCGGTACGCGACTTCGTGCTGGGAACGGTGTTGATGAACGCGAGCGGGAATGAACTCCATTTCGGCGGCCAGGTCATGAAAAATGTGGCTGGCTACGATGTGTCCCGTCTCCTTGCTGGCTCGCTCGGCACACTCGGATTGATCCTGCAGGCGTCGATCAAGGTACTGCCAAAACCGGTTGCCGAAGTGACGCTGCGGATCGAGACGGATCAAGCAAGGGCTTTGCGCTGCCTGAACGAATGGGGAGGGCAGGCATTGCCGATCTCCGCATCGGTGTGGGACGAGGGACGCCTTACGCTTCGCCTATCTGGTGCTGCGGCTGCGGTGCGCTCGGCGCGCCTTGCACTTGGGGGCGAGCTGGTCGAGGACGCGAGTCAGTTCTGGCGTGCGCTGCGCGATCACGAAGCGCCCTTTTTCAAGCGATGTAAGGAGTTCGGTTTGTGGAGATTGTCACTGCCCAGTGTTGCGCCTGCCTTCGGCATCGACAGTCCACAACTGATCGAATGGGGTGGGGCGCAGCGTTGGCTTAACGGCGGCGCAGACGCTGCGTGGGTGCGGGCCGAAGCTGCCAGGCTGGGAGGGCATGCCACTCTGTTCAGGCGTGCGCAGCACAGCGCCGATCGCTTTCAGTCGCTTGCCCCCCCCATGGCTGCGCTGCACCAGCGACTAAAACACAGTTTCGATCCGGCCGGGATCTTTAACCCCGGCCGTTTGTACAAGGATTTCTGACATGCAGACCAAGCTGGCCGACTTTATTCGGGATACGCCCGAGGGTGTCGAAGCCGATGCCATTTTGCGCAGCTGCGTGCACTGCGGCTTTTGCACCGCCACGTGTCCCACCTATCAGCTGCTAGGAGACGAGCTCGATGGTCCGCGCGGCCGCATTTACCTGATCAAGCAAGTGCTTGAGGGCGCGCCGGCCACGGTAAAAACGCAGGTCCATCTCGACCGCTGCCTGACTTGCCGCAGTTGCGAAACGACTTGTCCGTCGGGGGTCAAGTATGGCCGCCTGATCGATATCGGCCGAGCTGTCGTCGAGCGCCAGGTGGGCCGACCGCTTGGCCAGCGCCTCTTGCGCACTGCAATTCGGACGACCTTGCCGCGTCGATGGCTGTTTACACCGCTGCTCAAGACCGGCCAGTCCCTGCGCGCCTTGCTGCCGGACGCTTTGCGTGCCAAGGTGCCGGCCAGGCAGACCTTCCGGCAAGCGGCAAGGCCATCCCACGCCCGTAGCATGCTAGTCCTGCAGGGCTGTGTGCAGCCAGCGATGGCGCCTTCGATCAATGCCGCTGCAACGCGCGTGCTCGATGCGCTGGGCGTGTCGCTGGTAGCGGCACCGAAAGCAGGTTGCTGCGGAGCGCTGCGGCACCATCTGAATGAACAGGAACTGGCACTTGATGACATTCGGCGCAACATTGACGCCTGGTGGCCACATATCGAGCAGGGGGCGGAGGCGATCGTGATGACTGCCTCGGGATGCGGCGTCATGGTCAAGGATTACGGGCTCTTGCTGGCGCACGACAGTGTCTATGCGGCCAAGGCTGAAAAGGTGTCCGCGCTGACCTGCGATTTAAGCGAAGTACTCGATACCTTTTCAGCCGAACTCGCGGTGCGCCTTGAGGGAAAATCGGGCGCGGGGGTCGCTTACCATCCACCTTGTACGTTGCAACACGGCCAGCAGATCAGGGGCAAGGTCGAGAAGTTGCTCAAACTGGCAGGGATTGAGGCGAGCTTGTGTGCTGACAGCCATCTCTGCTGTGGCTCGGCTGGCACCTTTTCGATCCTGCAACCGACGCTATCGACCCAGTTGCGTGACAACAAGCTGGTTGCACTGCAGGCAACGGGCGCAAGTTGCATCGTGTCCGCCAATATCGGCTGCCAGGCTCACCTGCAAGGCGGTACCGCGACGCCCGTGCGCCACTGGATCGAATTGATCGACGAAGCGCTTGCCGCGGACCCAGGGAGGGCTGATGACGTATCGTGATGACTTTCTGGAGATATTCCCCTCCAAATCTGCTTGGAGCGAGGCGGATCGCACATCCAGGCTGGCAAATCTCCAGTTCGGCCGGCAATTCACCGATCATATGGTCACCATTGCGCACCGCGAAGGTCGCTGGCAAAGCGGGTGCCTTGGTGCATATGGGCCACTCAGCCTTGATCCGGCGGCATCGGTTCTACACTATGGACAAGCAATCTTTGAGGGATTCAAAGCCTATTGCCAGGCCGATGGGACGGTCAAGTCGTTCCGCCCGCATGCTAATGCCGATCGTTTTAATCGTAGCGCGGCGCGGCTCGCCATGCCAGCGCTGCCACCGGACCTGTTCGTCGGACTAGGCGACGCACTGATCAGGCAGGACGCTGCGTGGGTGCCACGGAATCGGGGCGAGAGCCTGTACCTGCGACCCTTCATGATCGCCACCGATCCTTATCTTGGTGTGAGGCCGTCGCTCGAATATCTATTTGTATTGATCGCGTCGCCAGCAGGCGCGTACTTTCCTCAAGGCGTCAAACCGGTCACCGTCTGGATCAGCCAGGACTATGTGCGCGCGGCGCCGGGTGGTACTGGCGAGGCTAAGTGCGCCGGCAACTATGCGGCCAGTTTGTTGGCGCAGGCGCAAGCACAGGAAAAGGGATGCGATCAGGTGGTATGGCTCGATGCCGTCGAACGGCGCTACGTTGAGGAAATGGGCGGCATGAACCTGTTCTTCGTGATTCAAGAAGAAGGTAGGACCACCCTCGTCACGCCAGCACTGACTGGAACGCTGCTGCCCGGAATCACGCGCGATGCCTTGCTGGCGCTGGCACGTTCCCTAGGCATGGCTGCGGAAGAGCGCCGCCTAACGGTTGACGAGTGGCGCTCCGGCGTTGCGTCGGGCGCAATCAGCGAGGTATTCGCTTGCGGTACCGCCGCCGTGATTACGCCGGTGGGGCAGGTCAAAGCAGATTGTTTTTCGATGACAATCAATGGCATGGAAAACGGTCCGGTCGCGATGCGCCTGCGCGACGTGTTGCTCGATATCCAGCATGGTAATGCTGCAGATCTCCACGGTTGGATGCACCCGGTTACCTGACACCATGGCGCGCCGCACAAAAGCCGATGCGCTCGCCACGCGCGACAATATCCTCGACGGCGCTGAGTCGCTGTTTGTTCGGCAAGGTGTATCGCGCACCACCATGCTGGACATTGCGCTGGAAGCCGGCGTGAGCCGGGGCGCAATCTACTGGCATTTCGCGGACAAGGTCGCAGTCGTGGAAGCGATGCTTGTGCGAGCCAAGCTCCCGCTCGATTCGGCGATGCTGACGCTGGAACAGTCACTTTTTGATGACCCGTTTCGCGATCTTTATGCCTACGCAACACTGGTGTTTAACCTGGTTGAAAATGACGGCAAGGCCAGCCGGGTATATGAAATCGTCACGCTGAAAGTTGAGTACGTCGAAGAGATGACGGCGGTGCAGGTGCGCCGTTGGGAAATGGCTGAGCGTTGGCGAGCGCTTGCGATGCACAGGATTCACGCTGCAATTGATGCCGGTCTTGCGCGCAGCAGTGTGGAGCCGCTCGGATCAGCGTTGGCGTTATGGGCCTTGATGGATGGTTTGTCGCGGGCTTGGCTACTGGCCCCGCAATCGTTTAGCCTTACCAAGGTGGGGCGAGGCGCGGTCTTGACCTTCATTGATGCGATGAAGATCCGCTTTGATGAGTGAGGCGGACATTGGCTTTGAACTATAACAATTAGCTCGAACGGAATCGGCGCGGTCAGGTTTTATGGGTGAAGTGTGGCGATAACTATCTTACTTAACGATATTTTTACTGCGATGAACTGCAAAAAAGGATTGGAGGTCGGTAGGGGTTTCTTACTAGACTTCAGCTTGATGCTTGTGTAGCGCAGGTATGCACCTATGTTAGCGCCATGCGTTACTCAAAACTAAAGAAATACGCTTGTCGGAACGTTAAAGCGTTCAGAGAGTGCCTTCACCTGGCGAACATTCAATTCGCGCTTTCCGTTAAGCACTTCTGAAACGACGCCCTGAGTGCCGATCTCTGGCAAGTCGGACTGGGAAAGATGATGCTGATCCATGAGCAGGCGCAACACATCAACAGGCGCTGCAGGTAATGGCTGAGGCTGACTGTCTTCAAACGCGGCAATGAGCGAGCCGAGCGTGTTTGCCAGTTCGGCAAGGGCGTGCTTTTCATCGGCAGCCCCGGCGTCGAGCAGTTGATTCAGAACATACACGGCATCATCGTATTGCTTCTCATTTCGAATCGTGCGTAGAGGGACGATGGAGCAAAGCGCTTTGAAGTGCGTTGTAATTTCCTCAACCACGCTTCTATCCATTAAGGCTTCCATTTGTCGTACTCCTTGTGCGTGAGCACGTAACGTATGAACAGGGATGCTTGTTTCCGCTAATATCAAAAACGTAAAAATCGCCAACCTTCTCAGTGGCATTGAACACTGATTTTAGCTCGGAGAAACTCAAGAAGGCGCGTGTAGCGTTAAATCGGGTGGCACTGCATCCGAACAATTGATTCAAATTCAAAAAAATATACTTAAAAACTTGCGGCTTTGCATTGTCATTGAGGGGGGGTAGGCGGGGGGGTAGATTCAAAAAAGCGTATTTTTTCATAGGAGAGTTATGCGGACACCCTCTCCGCCAACACCACGTTCGCTGAAGTTGCGCAACGTCCTAAAACCCCCGTACTTCACTATGAAGCACGGGGGTTTTTTGTTTCTACTGTGGCGACTCGACAGCAAGGCCTGAGCGCTTGCCAGGGGCGTGATTTAGTGCACTTCGCCTACGTTTATTCAGGAGACGCGAGCACGTCATTCGGCTTCCGAAGCCCATTGCAAGGCGTCGGCGCCAGCAGGTATGCGGAACGGTGCCGAGACATCGGTAGCCGCACGCCACACCGCCTCGGCCACGTCTTTCGAGCGCGTTCCTGCGCTGGTGGATGCGGACATCTGCGCGATAGTCTGCTTCATGTACTCACCATAGATGTCGCTATCCATTCCCTGCAGACCTGCGCGCGCAGTTTCGCGAAAACGCGTCTCGCCCGAGGATCCAGGAAGCACAATGTGGACGCGCAAGCCAAATTGCTCGACTTCACTGTTGAGTGATTCCGAAAACGCGTTCACTGCGGCCTTCGCAGCCCGATAGACGCCAATGAGCGGCAATGGCTTGTACGTGGCACTCGAGGTAACGTTGATGATGACCCCAGACTTGCGTTCTCGCATGTGCGGCAGGATGGCCTGGGTGACTGCCATCGTACCGAAGGTATTGGTGTCGAAAAGTGCATGCACGGTGTCCATCTCCATCAGCTCAAAGGGCGCCGGTGCCCCAAAGCCGGCATTGTTGACGAGGACATCGATCGGTCCGGCAGCTGCCACCGCGCTGCGCACGCTCTCGAGATCGGTAACGTCAAGCGCGAGCATCGTCAGGTTCGGGGACGGCGGCAGAATATCTGGTTGCGGCGTGCGCATTGTGGCAATCACTCGCCAATCGCGTTCGAGAAAATAGCGCGCTGTTTCGAGACCGAAGCCCGAGGAGGTGCCAGTGATGAGGATAGTTTTCATAAGGGGGATTTCCAGAAGTTGACGATAACGGAACGATAGACCTCCGGCTCATACTGGCTACACTGCAAAGTCCATTTGTTTTCAGCGAGAGTCCAATTGATCGATCCGCTTTCCGAAGTTGTGAGGCTGCTCCAGCCAAGCGCTCGGTTTTCGAAACACATTGTCGGCTCGGGCCAGTGGCAGAGTCGCCGGTCCGACGCAGGAGAGCCCTTCTACTGCGTCGTGCTCGAAGGCGGATGTCGCATGGCGCTTGAGGGCGAGGAACAGATAGTTCTTCAGGAAGGCGACTTCGCCTTGATCCCGGCGGCTTTCGGGGTCGTCATGTCCAGTTTCGAGGCCCCAGCAACGGGGATCAATTCGGTGCCAGTCGCGTTGGGCCAGGGGATGTTCAGGATAGGTGCGCAGGAAGGCCCGACTAATCTGCGCATACTTGCCGGGCACTGCACCTTCCGCTCTCCCGATGCTGCGCTGTTGATCTCGCTTCTTCCACAGCGCATTCACGTGCGCGACGAACCTCGGTTTGCCCTGCTTGTCAGGCTGCTGGACGATGAGTCGCGTGGGGCGCGACCGGCCCGCGAGGTCATCCTCGCGCATTTGCTGGAAGTGCTGCTCATCGAAGCCCTTCGCTCAACCGCTGGAACGTCTGCAGCGCCTGGCCTGGTGCCTGGCCTTGCTGACGTCCGCTTGTCCATTGCACTGCGCGCAATTCACAGAGAACCCGCAAGGGCTTGGACTGTCGCCGAACTGGCCAAGGAAGCAGCGCTGTCGCGCTCCACCTTCTTCACACGCTTCAAAAGCACCGTTGGCGTGTCGCCGATGGAATATCTTGTCGCCTGGCGCATGGCTCTGGCTAAGGATCTGCTGGGCCGAAGCGACGTCAGCGTCGGCGCCACTGCAGAGCGCGTCGGCTATAGTTCGACAAGTTCGTTCAGCATTGCCTTTTCGCGTCGCGTAGGACGCACACCAACCCAATTTGCGAATGCGCATCGCGGACGTGATCGTCGCTCGTAACGTCACCGCAGGTCGCGTAGTGCGCTTTCGGCCGCCAGCAGCAAGGAGAGCACGAGCCACGTCGAATGCATCTTCACTGGGCGCGGTAATAGCCGCCGAAGTGTTTGATCGGTGACCAGCTGGGCAGGATTTCGGGCAAGGCTGGCGACAGCGCCTGATAATCTTGCGCGCCATAGACCACACGGCCATCCATGATGGTCAGGACCGAAGCCACGGACTTGATTTCTGACTCGGGGACGGTGAAGTAGTCGCGGTCCAGCAGCACGAAGTCGGCCAGATTGCCGGGGGCGATCATGCCCATCTCGGACTCGGTATTCATGAACCAGGCGGCGCTGCGGGTGAACAGGCGCAGGGCCTCGGCGCGCGACAGGCGATTGTCCTTTGCCAGCACCTCGGTACCCGATACCGCCTTCCCGGACACCATCCAGCTGATGGCAACCCAAGGGTTGTACGAGGAAGCCCGGAACGCGTCGGTGGTCATCGACAGTGCGATGCCGCTGTCCACTAGCTGGCGCAGGCGTGGCGTCTGCAGGGCCTTGGCGCGGCCGTGCGTTTTGATGAAGGCGTCGCCGTGCATCGCCATCTTGGCATCCAGGGCGATGCCGCCACCGAGTGCTTTGAGCCTGGCGATGTTCGCCGGGCTGATGGTTTCGGCGTGTTCCAGACTCCAGCGCTGGCCATCGAGCGGCATGGTCGCATTCAGTTTTTCAAGTGCTGCGAGGAAGGGCGTGATGTTCTCGTTGTAGGTGATGTGCATGCGGAAGGGAATGCGCCGCTGAACCAGCTTGGAGATATCCCGCTCAACCAGCTGGCCCATCTTGTCCGGCGCAACAACGACCGCTGGCCGGTCGAAGTTCTCGTGATCGTGCACTTCGGCCGACAACACCTCTCCCGCCCCCCGGTACACGTGACCGTGTGCCAGTTGCGGGTGCAAGTTGTGCCCGGGGCCGATCGGCGCGGTTTTGGTGATGGCGCTAATCTGTGCATCGACTATTTTGCTCGGGTCGTCCAGCTGGATGTCCACGAAAGGCATGCGGATGTTCAGGCGGTTGTTGCGGGCCAGGGCGTCCACTTTGGGCAGAGCTTTGGGATAGCCGCGAAATCCAGTGCCCGCATCAACGATCGAGGTGACCCCGAAACGGTTCAGGCCGTGGATAGTCTGTACCAGCGAGCTGACTTCTTCCTCGAAGGAAAGCTGCGGGACCATGGCTTCCATGGCGACGAATTGGAATGTATAAGCGTGGATCAAGCCGGTGTAGCGGCCCTGTGCGTCCTTTTCCAGTTCGGTGCCCGGCAACACGGGAAAGCGCTCGGTGCCCACGCCCAGCGCATCCATTGCCTGCTGGTTCATATAGGCGCGGTTGTAGGCATACTGGACAATAAGTGGACGATTCGGGACGGCCTGGCGCAGTTCCGTCATCGTCGGGAAGCGCTTCTCCTCGAACTGGAACGGCGACCAGCCGCCAATCACCTTGACCCAGTGGCCCTCCGGCGTGCGGCGGGCTTGTTCGCCCAGCATGGCAAGCGCCTGGCGCAGGGTTGGTACGCCGTCCCAGCGCACGGTGTAGTTGAAGCCTCCCTCGTTGAGCACGTGAGTGTGCGCGTCGATAATGCCAGGGATGAGCCGGCGGCCGCCGGAGTCAATCAGCCGGGTACTCGCATTCTTCAGGCTCAGCACCTCGGTATCGGTGCCGACCGAGTAGATGCGCCCATTTTTGACGGCCACGGCGGATGCAGCAGCCTGGGCCGGATTGCCAGTGGAGATCTTGGCGTTGTAGACGATCAGGTCCGCGCCTGGCGTTTCTGGTTTGCCTTGGGCATGGACGCTGCTCAGTCCGTTCACCACCATGAATCCAATCAGTATTATCAATTTCACTGCCATACCCCTTTTTTATCTGTGCTTAAAGACCTCCAGGCTGCTTGGCGTAGCGGGACGCTTTCGGAGCCGGGACACTTTCCATTATTGCAATCCATCGTATAGCGGCAATTGACGTTTCGCTAGCCGCACTATCCAACTTGCTGTGTCGCGCAAACAGGAACGCCATCGCGCCCGTTGTCAGCGACCTGTGCCGGGCTTGCGCTTGGGAAGTGAGTTGGCGTTCCCCAAACTGCGACACAGCAATGCAGTTGGCGGGACGAGTGAGGGAGCAGTTTTTGCTGTAATCTTGCTTGCCAGGTAGTAAGCTTGGAAAGCTTGTTCACAAAATATGGAGCCATGGCTTGGACATCGAGGAGTTACGTACTTTTGTGGAGGTTGCCGATGCGGGCGGCATCTCGCCTGCCGCGCTCAGGCTCGGTGTCGCCAAGTCGATTGTCAGCCGCCGGCTGGTCCGGCTGGAAGCGGACTTGGGCATCCAGCTGCTCTCGCGCACCACCCGCGGTGCTGCACTCACCGAAGCCGGCGCCACGTTCCGCGACTATGCTGCGCGCATTTGCGGTGAGATCGACCTGGCAAAAGAAACGATTGCGCCTGCCGGCGAGTTGCGCGGACGGCTGCGCATCGCCGGCCCGCTCACCTTCGGCCCCACTCACTTCGCGCCGGTGCTGGCCGAGATGGCACGCCGCCACCCGCAACTGCAAATCCAGACCTGCTATACCGATCATGTCGTCAACCTGATCGCGGAGGGCTACGATTGCGCAATACGCGTCGGCTACCTGCGGGACTCGAACCTGGTTGCCCGATACATCGGGCCAATTCATGGTTCGGCGGTGGCCAGTCCCGCCTATATCAAGGCGCACGGAGCGCCGTCGACGCCCGAAGAAATGCTGGCCCATGAGGCGCTCATGCAGGGCACCGAGTCGTGGTCCTTCATGGATGGCGACAAGAGCATCAGCGTCAAACCGCAAGGGCGCTTCAAGGCCGATAACGGCGTGGCGCTGGTGTCCGCCGCGGTCGCAGGCCTTGGAATCGCCTATCTCCCCGACATGCTCACGCAAGAGTATGTGAACTCCGGCGCGCTCGTTCGCGTGATGACGGCCTATCCGGTGCCGCAAGCTGGCGCCTACGTTGTGCGGCCACCCGGACAGCATCCGGCGCGAAAAATCAGGCTGCTGACTGATTTGCTGATCGAGCATTTCGATACCATGCCTTCGCTTGCTACATCCCCTCCGGGGTGACGCGACCCGTCTCACGCCGGCAAATTTTCTAACCCAGTCTGGATCGCATCATGTCTATCACCGTAACACGCGACCTGTCCCAGCCCATGGGGCACACGGTTCACGTCAGAACACACGAATTTGCCGTCGATGGCAGCCTGGCCGAAGGCGGCGCCGACACCGGACCGGACGCGCATGACCTGTACGACGCTGCCGTTTCAGCCTGCAAGGCGCTGACGCTGGTCTGGTTTGCCCGTCGCAAGTCGATCCCGCTGACCGACGTGCGCATCGTCACCGAGCGCGATAACAGTGAAGAGCGCAAGGGCGTGTACCGCCTGCATGCGGTGCTTCACCTGGCGGGCGAGATAAGTGAGGAACAGCGCCATGAACTGCTGGCCGTAGCCGAGAAGTGCCCTGTGCATAAGCTGATGACCACTGTTACAACCGAAATTACTACTTCACTCGCCTGACGCCATGACCATCTCCCATTTATTCAAATCCCACGACAAAGACATCGGCGGCGGCTTCAAGGTGCGCCGCGTGCTGCCCGCAGCGGCAAAGCAGGCGGTCGGTCCCTTCATCTTTTTCGATCACTTCGGTCCAGTCGACGAGCCGGCAGATGCGGACCATGACGTGCGTCCGCATCCGCATATCGGGCTGGCTACCGTGACCTACCTGTACGAAGGGGCCATGGAACATCGAGACAGCGTCGGATCGTTTCAGCGCATCGAGCCTGGCGCGATCAACTGGATGACGGCCGGCAGCGGCATCGTTCACTCCGAGCGCACGCCTGCCGACCTGGCCGGCCGGCCGCGCCGCAGTCATGGGCTGCAGCTGTGGGCCGCGCTGCCCAAGGAATACGAAGAAGTGGCGCCGAGTTTCGCGCATACGCCAGCGAGCGCGATCCAGTCGGTCACCTTTAACGGCGGACATGCCCGCGTGCTGATCGGCGCCGCATTCGGCCTGACCTCGCCTGTGGCCACGTTCAGCGAAACGCTGTATCTCGATATCCGGCTGGACGCAGGCTGCGAACTGGTGCTGGCGGACCTGCCCGAGGAGGCCGCAATCTACGCGGTGAGCGGGGCAATCGAGATCGATGGCCAGCCACTTGCAGCCAATACGATGGCTTACCTGGAGACCGGCACCGGCGCGCGCGTCAGTACCACGGGCGGCGCGCAGTTCGTGGTCATCGGAGGCGAGCCGCTGGACGCCCATCGCTTCATATTCTGGAACTTCGTCTCTTCGAGCAAGGAACGCCTGGCCAGGGCTGCCCAGGACTGGGAACAGCAGCGCTTCGACAAAGTGCCTGGCGAGACCGAGTTCATACCGCTGCCCAAACCACGCATGTAGCCGCCTTGCTCAGCCGCCCGGCGCCGTCAGCACCGACTTGCGCTGGACTGCCCTGTGGCCTCTGCCTCCGTGATCGCCAACGTGAAATACTTTGCAAGCACGGCCTGGCGTGTCCTGTCACCCTCGTGCCATTTCGCACTCAGTCAGCCGCTTAATTCAGTGGCAGTATCTCGATACTTCGAAACTCCGTAGGATGGGTTTCAGCCTGAATCGCGATGTAACCGCTGTCTAGCATTTGCGGAAAGCCTTTGGCCAGCAGTCGCTGGGCGTGCGGGTCAGTCGGGTTGAGCTGTGGATTGCTGTAGCTGATCACGGTCTCGCCGTCGAGAATGTGCTTGATCAGTTTCCCACCGCGAACTTCCACTTCGATCGTCACCCAATCGTCGCCCATGTAGATTTTCGGCTTGGCCGAGGTGCGATGGGTGGTCGTCAGCGATCCATTGAATACTGCCCTGGTATGGGGCGTGCAGAACGATCCATTGTTCTGATCGCCCGGCCCGCCGCCGCCGAGCATCTGCACTTCGATCGATGCAGGGAAATCCTGGTCAAGTTCCATCGTCTCTGGCGGTTCGCTGAAAATCATAATGCCGTTATTGCGAAAGCCCCAGGCCGGACCGCCCGCAATCTGCTTGCCGACGAAACGATACACCGCGCGGATACGGTAATGGGACAGTTTGTCCTTCCAGAACAGGTGTCCGAATTCGCCGTTGAATTTCTCGTACTCGCTATAGTCGACCTTGAGGATGCCGCCTTCGACCCGAAATGTGTTTTTGTAGTTCACGCCGACCGGATAGCCTTTGAATTTCGGCGTCCAGCCCGCCAGATCTTTGCCGTTGAAAAGCGGAATCCACTGTGGCTTCCCAGGATGTTCAGCCGGGGGCTGGTTCGTCACCTGCTTCGCCCCTAGCAATTTACCGTCATCGGTAGCACAACCTGCCAGACCCAGAAAGCCGACCGCGACTAACATTGCTCGCATCAATTTTGTCTCCACTTGTAAAAGTAGCTCGTGTGCCGATAGGAACCGCGCAACGATTCAGTGTACGAGATTGTTGCCAATGGATCAACCGGCTGGCCATCGATGTATGGTTCGAGAGGGCATTCAACCCGCAGCTGGCGAAAACAATCAAGGACTTGAGCACGACATTTTCGTACACAGCAGATAATTGCCCCACTTGCACTTATTGATAGCTCTCGAGACCCTATGAAATCCATTGCGACATTTTTTAGCGCCTGCCTTGCCATCGTCGCTTTAACTGGGTGCGCAACGGTGGAGCGCACGCCCAGTGCTGCATACACTGCTGCTGAGGTCACCCGGACCATGCGCAAGGTGGCGGACTGGCAGATCGCCAGTTGGGAAAAAGACGGCTTCAAGAAGCCGAAATACAACTGGACCTACTGCGCCGCCTATACCGGAATTTTCGAAGCAGGGCGGGTGTCGGGGGATGAAAAGTACTTCCAATTTCTGCGCCGCATAGGCGACGAGCTGGGGTGGAAAACCGGCACCCGCCGCCACTTTGCGGACGATTACTGTATAGGCCAGGTCTATACGCTGATGTACGGGCGCTACAAGGAAGCACGGATGATTGCACCTTGGCGCGCCCTGGCCGATGAAATTGTCGCGCTGCCGCATACCGAGTCCTTGTCGCTGGCCACCAAGGACATCATGGAACGGGAATGGGCATGGTGCGACGCGTTGTTCATGGGGCCGCCATCTTTGGCCTACCTCAGCGACGTGACAGGCGAGCGCAAGTACCTGGACAAGGCAATGCGGCTGTGGGCCAAGACCACCGCCTTCCTGTATAGCCCGGAGAACAGCCTGTACTTCCGGGACGAAAGCTACTTCAGCCAGCGCGAGCGCAATGGCGCGCAGGTATTTTGGTCACGCGGTAATGGCTGGGTAATGGGCGGGCTGGTCCGGGTGCTGTCGGTGATGCCGGCCGACCACCCGGAACGCCTCCGGCTGATCGGGCAGTATCGTGCCATGGCCAAGAAAATCGCGGCCTTGCAGACTGCCGACGGCAGCTGGCACGCATCCTTGCTGGATCCGGACAGCTATCCTTCCAGAGAGACCAGCGGCACCGCTTTCTATACCTACGCCATCCTATGGGGACTGAACAATCAGGTCCTCGAGCATGACACTTACTGGCCTGTCGTCGATCGGGCCTGGCGCGTGCTGACCGACTCGGTGCAGAGCGACGGCAAGCTCGGCTATGTGCAGCCGGTTGGCGCGGCGCCGGCCAAGGTAGACCGGGACAGCACGGAAACATACGGTCCCGGCGCCTTCCTGCTCGCCGGTGGGCAACTGGTCAACTATTTGAATAAGTGAGCGAGCTGGCGGCGTGATGCGAAAGCTTGGGCCAGCCTGGCCGTGCCCCCATGCCCTGCGAGCCGTTTTACCCCAGCCACGATCAATAGACTTACGAAAGAGCCTCATGAAGAATCGACGAAAGAGTTTTTCGTAACCTGCACGCGCAGATACGCTGGCGCGCCGACGGCCTGCACGATTCTGGCGGGCTGATAGCCGACCAATAGATACGTCTGCTCAAGGCGCTGAGTGTTTCGATGGCGTGGCGGATGGCGCGCAATCGCGGACTTAGAATAAGGCAGTCAATTAAACGGCGCTCTTGAGACAACGACGATGACCGAAAAAGGGCAGGGCAGACAATGATGAAACGCGTTTCCCTGGCGCTGTTGGCGTCGCAATTTTGCAGCGTGGCCATTGGCGCTGCCCCCAGCCCGGTCATCTCGGATCGCCTGGCTGACGTCGCGGCCCATCTGGCGACGCCACCGGCCGATGCGCGGCCACTGGTGCGCTGGTGGTGGTTCGGCCCTGCCGTTGAGAAAACGACGCTGGAGCGTGAGCTGCTGGCCATGAAAGCGGGCGGCTTTGGCGGTGTCGAGATACAGCCGGTGTATCCGATGGAGCTGGATGATCCGGTGCGCGGCATTCGCAACGTGCCCTACCTGTCGCCCGCTTTCCTCGATGCGGTCAGCTTCGTCAACCGCAAGGCGCGCGCCGAAGGGCTGCGGGTCGACATGACCCTGGCCAGCGGCTGGCCGTATGGCGGCCCGCATGTCGCAGTGACGCAATCGGCTGGACGTTTGCGCGTGGCGACTGCCGAACTGGCTCCAGGCGTTGCCAGCGTTGCGCTGCCGGCGATCATGAGCGGTGAGAAGCTGCTGGCCACCTTTATTGGCGACGGTAGCGCGAAGCAGTTCGACGCGACGGCGCTCAAGCTTGCCGGCCCGTCAGTCGCGATGGGCCCTGGCCGCGTGAGCGTCGCTCCCGCATTGGCAGCACGCGTCATGGTGTTCTACATTGCCAGTCGCACCGGGCAGCAAGTCAAGCGCGCTGCACTGGGGGCCGAGGGCTTTGTACTGGATCACCTGAGCAGCACGGCCATCGAACACCATCTGCATACTGTCGCGGAGCCGTTGTTAAAGGCCTTCGGCGATCATCCGCCATATGCTGTCTTCTCCGACAGCCTGGAAGTCTACGGCACCGACTGGACAGACGATTTTCTCGAACAGTTCCAGCGCCGGCGCGGCTACGATCTGACACCACACCTGCCGCTCATCCTCAGCGGCCAAGGTACTGATGCAGGCGGCCTGCGGCGCGATTGGGTGCTGACGCAAACTGAGCTGGTCAACGAGCGCTATCTGATTCCCGTCAACGACTGGGCAAGTCGGCACAAGACGCAGTTTCGCTCGCAAACCTACGGCGAGCCAGCCGTCTCCATGTCGAGCAACCGACTGGTGGCGCTGCCTGAGGGCGAGGGCGCACAGTTCCGCAGCTTCTCATTCACCCGTCTGGCCACGTCAGCAGGGCATCTGTATCAAAAACCTGTGATCTCGGCCGAAACCTGGACCTGGCTTCATTCGCCAGCGTTCAGCGCCACCCCGCTCGACATGAAGGCGGAAGCCGATCGCATGCTGCTGCAGGGTGTGAACCACTTTGTCGGCCACGGCTGGCCGTACACCCCGCCCGGTACGCCCGAACCGGGCTACGCATTCTACGCGGCGGCCGTATTCAATGACCATCAGCCATGGTGGAACGTGATGCCGGACGTGACGGCGTACCTGACCCGGACCAGCTATTTGCTGCGCCAGGGACGCGCCGCCAACGACGTCGCGGTGCTGCTGCCGAACGACGATGTCTACGCGGCCAGCGTCCCCGGCAAGGTGTCGCTGTCGGCCGAAATGCACAAGTTTGTCACGCCGGAGCTGACCGGGCAGATACTCGACGCCGGCCACAATTTCGATTATGTCGATGCCGAGTCGATTCAGGCATTGGGCGTCACGCATCCGGTGCTGGTCATGCCGCATGTGACGCGGCTGTCGCCCGCGGTGCTGGCCAGGCTCTCGGAATATCTGACGCGCGGCGGCAAGATCATCTCGGTGGGCGCTATGCCGTCGCAGGCGCCGGGTTATGTCGATGCACGCAGAATATCAGCGCAGGTGACGGCTCTATCGACAGCAATGCTTGCCAGCGCAGGTGTACAGCAGGTGGCAAACGACGCCGGCCTTGGCGCAGCCCTTGCCAGGGCGATCAGACCCGATTTAAAAATGGCTTCGCATGCGTCCGAGATCGGTTTCATCCATCGCAAGCTGGCCGACGGCGATATCTACTTTATCGCCAATACCGGCAACGGCGAGGTGCGCACCACGGCAACACTGCGCGCCCAACGCAAATTTGCAGCATGGTGGAATCCGCACGATGGCAGCAAGCGCGCTGCGCAAGTGACACCGTCGCTCGCGCTGGTGCTGGCGCCTTACGAGTCGCGCGTGCTAGTACTGAGCGACAGTGAGGCCGTCGCCGGCGGGAGCAAAGTCCCATTCCACACCGCAGAGACCACCGTAGTGGCAGACTTGAGCCGCGACTGGGAGCTTCGTTTTCCTGGTTCCGACAAGGCAGTCGCGATGCCGCTGCTGCAGTCCTGGACCGACGACCCAGCCAGGCAGTTTTTCTCCGGGGTGGCGGTCTACAGCAAGGAAATGACTTTGAGCGCCGCGCAGCTGAACGGGGCCGCTCTGTTGCTGGACTTCGGCAAAGGCACGCCGCTGGCGACCACGCCCAAGGTCCCGAGTGGGATGCGCGCCATGCTCGATAGCCCGATTCGCGAGGCGGCCGAAGTCTACATCAATGGACAGCGCGCCGGCGCTGTGTGGCACCCGCCTTATGAGCTCGATATCACCAAGCGCTTGCGCCCTGGCGTCAACCGGATCGAGGTACGCGTCGCTAATTTGGCACTGAACGCTTTGGCGGGGCAGGAACGGCCCGATTACCGGCTGCTGTCTGCGCGCTATGGCCAGCGTTTTTCCGCGCAGGACACGCATCTGATTCTGCCTTCGCCATCGGGCATGCTTGGGCCGGTCCGCTTGACGTCGCAACCTATGAAATGAGAGAGACCATGAATCCAATGAAATGGCTGCGTCTGGCAGCGGGCGCCTTGCTAGTGCTGTGCGCAGCCAGCGCCACCGCAGGCACGATCGACGCCACGAGCTTTGGCGCTAAAGGCGATGGCGTCACCCTCAATACCAAGGCAATACAGGCCGCGATCGATGCCGCTGCCGTGGACGGCGGCACTGTGACGCTCCAGCCGGGCCAGTACCTGAGCGGCTCGATCTTCGTCAAGACCGGCGTCACGCTGCGGCTTGACGCCGGCGTTACCATACTCGGCTCGCAGCGCATCGAGGACTATCCCGTCATGCCAACCCGGATCGCCGGGATCGAAATGCGCTGGCCTGCAGCGCTGGTTAATATCTATGAGCAAAAGAATGCCGCCATCACGGGCGAAGGTACGATCGACGGTGACGGCAAAGTGTTCTGGGACAGCTACTGGACGCTGCGCAAAGCCTATGAGCCGCGCGGCCTGCGCTGGGCCTCGGACTATGACGCTCAGCGGCCACGGCTGATCCAGGTGTTCAACGCATCCCAAGTGAAGGTCGGAGGTGGGCTGCTGCTGCGCCGCTCCGGATTCTGGACGCTGCACGTCGTCTACTCGAGCGATGTCGTCATCGACGGCCTTGTCATTCGCAACAACGAAGGCGGGCGCGGACCGTCGACTGACGGCATCGACATTGATTCGTCCAAGCGGATTCTGGTGCAAAACGCCGACATCGCGGTCAACGATGATGCCCTGTGCCTGAAGGCCGGGCGTGATTCGGATGGCCAGCGCGTCAACCGCAGCACCGAGGACGTCATCATCCGCAATTCGATCATTCGAGACGGCGCCGCCGGGGTGACCTTCGGCAGCGAGACGGCCGGGGGCTTTCGCAATATCGAAGCGTACAACATCACCGTGCTGGACAAGGTACCGGTCGGCATTCTGTTCAAATCGGCGCATACGCGCGGCGGCTTCGGCGAAAACCTGCGGCTGCACGACTTCACCATGAAGGGCACTCCGGTGGTTATCCGCATCACGATGAACTGGAACCCGAGCTATAGCTACGCCGAGATACCGAAACAGATCACGGACTACCCGCCGTACTGGAAAGTACTTGCCACGCCGGTGCCGAAGAACAAAGGCATGGCGCGCTTCCACGACGTACGGATCTGGAACATACATGCCAGGGGCGCCACCACGGCTTTTGAAGTGGACGGGTACAAAGAAGTGCCGCTTGACCGGTTCAGTCTTGAAAATCTGGACATCGAAGCGGAAAAGGGCGGCTATATCCATGACGCCAAAAACTGGGAATTCAAGAATGCCCGTCTAAAGTTAAAAGAGCCGGTCGCGATTGAAGATGCGAGCGCCGTGCTTGGACTGCCCGCGGGGAGCGTCGTGGTCAGGCCTACGCCAGCCAAGGCTGATCCGTCCAAAAAAAGCTTTGAAGAACAGGACAAGACCTGATGAACAAATCAAGTATCGTCGCGGCCGCTGCCGCTGCGTGGCTAGCCAGCGGCACGATTCACGCTCAGCAAAAGTATCCGCTGCCGACGCCCGAGATGCAGGCCATCATTGACAAGGATACCAGCCGCCACTTCGGTGACGCACCGCTTGATGGTGGCCCCATGGCCACCGACTTGTCGCCGGCGCTGGAGGCTCGCGCCATCGACAAGGCGCTGCGCAAGGTGGCGGACTGGCAGCTGGCGCGCACCATGCAGCACCTCGATCGCATCTGGACCTCGAGCGTGCTGTTCGCCGGCTTTATGGCCACATCGAGCGCCACCGGGGACCCCAAATATCGCGCCGCCATGCTTGCCATGAGCCGCCAGTTCGAGTGGAAATTGCGCCAGCCATATCCAAACGCTGACGACATCAGCGTCGCCCAGACCTACCTGGAATTGTATGAGCACGACCCATCCCCCGAAAAGATTGCGCCGACCAGGGAAACGCTGGACACCCTGATCGGTCTGAAAACCCTCAAGCCGGGCGACGAGCGCTTGCCGTGGTGGTGGTGCGATGCCTTGTTCATGGCGCCGCCGGTTTGGCTCAAGATGTACAAGGCAACGGGCGAGCGCAAGTATCTCGACTATGTGCACGAGCAGTGGCAAAACACCTACGATCTGCTCTACGATAAGGACGAACATCTGTACGCGCGCGACGTCAGCTACATCACCAAGCGCGAGCCGAACGGCAAGAAAGTTTTCTGGTCGCGTGGTGAAGGCTGGGTATTGGGCGGCCTGGCGCGCACGCTGGACTATATTCCGGCCAATGATCCTAAAAAGCCGTTCTACGTACAGCAGCTGCGCGAGATGTCAGCGCGCCTGGCGAAATTACAGGGCCCCGATGGCTTGTGGCATGCTGGCTTGCTGGACCCTGCAAGCTATCGGCTGCCGGAGATCTCTGGCTCCGCCTTGTTCGTGTACGGAATGGCGTACGGCGTCAACCACGGCTACCTCGATGCCAAAATCTACCGTCCCGTTATCGCTCGTGCCTGGACAGGTATCTTGAAGCATGTGTACGCCGATGGACGTCTAGGCGGCATCCAGCAGACCGGCGCGGAGCCGGCGTTTTACCTGCCTGCGTCAAGTTTCAATTACGGCGTCGGCGGGTTCTTGCTGGCCGGTGCGGAGTTGAAGAAGATGGCTGCTCAAACCCGTCCGTAAGGTAATCGTTCGACTTGCATGCCACATGGTGACCTCTGACCAACAAGGCACTCAGGCCGGCTACGCCTTGAAGAGCCGGAGCGTTTTGTTCGTCTTCCCATAAGGGAAATGGTGGAATATGCTACCGCCAGGTGGCTTGCAAGCGAGGCGCAATGACTACATGCTGGTTAAAGTAAAGCCGCCATCGACAGTAATGCTCTGCCCAGTTACAAACCGCGCTACGTCGCCTGCGGCAAGCCCTGGGGTCTGTTGATTGAGCATCGCACCGCACCTGCGTTTTACCTTCGCTTTCCACTAGCGGACACAATTACCCAAGTCGGCGCGGAAACCCATGACTGATAAATTGTCGATTCGGCCCGAGCGTCCTAGCGTCATGGAGATCACCCCGCCATCCCGCGTTTGCTGCCTGTAGGTCAGTGTTCCGTCGTCCCCGTTGACAGAAGCCACCTCGTCGGCTTCGCCACCGACGAGCGTGAACATCTCCGCGCCCGCGCGCACGCCGGCGGAAGTCATCGTGACGCGCACAGTTTGGGGCTCGCGCTTTCCTTCGCCGCACTGCATCGCACCACCGCTTTCTTCGAAGTGTTTGGCCAGCGCCTGGTACAGGGTCGCCACGCGGCCCTGCTGCGCGGGACGCTCGTCGACGCACCTGATTGGATTGCCTTTGTCAGAATACACAGTGGTCAGGTCGCCCTTGCGCTGCGATGACACGTTCCACTGCGCGCCTTCGTCGCCGCCCACGAAGGTGATCTCGGAACGTGCGTTTTCGGTCCCCTTGATGGACAGCGTGAGGGCACTGCCAGGGTCCGTCAGATTGCGGGACGGCAGCCCCGGCGCGCTGACGCGTCCGTCGGGATCGACGGTCACCGCACCACGCGCCACGGCGCCCGATTTCGTGCGGCAATCACCCGCATAACTGCCAGCGATTAAGGACAGCATGGTGCGCTTGTAGCTTGCAGCGCGACGCGGCGCATCTACCGCCGATTCTAGCTCCGTGCGGTCGCGTTCGGCGTCGTCAATGGCTGCAGTGGCCCGCTCCTGGGCTGCATCCACCTCAGCTGCAACCTGCGCCGCGTCCGGCGCAGGCTTTTCACCTGTTTGTGAAGACCCGCCGCGCTGGCCGCATGCGGACAGCAGAGGTAGGGCGCACAGAATAAACACTAACTGTTTCATGTTTTTGGATTAGAGGAGTTAACGATACGGGCCAGTATAAAACAGCAAAATTATTCAAGAAACACGATAGACCATGACGGAGCCGAGTAAGCTGTCGCGCGCCGACTCGCTTTAGCAATGATTGACTCTATTGGAGAGTTCGGGGCAGCTGCTTGGGCGGCCGGGATAGTAGCAACATGCGGTCGAGTACAATCGGAATGATTCGGCAGCCGAAAGCCAATCGAGCCAAGATCGTAAGGGAAAAGCTTGGTTTGCCCGAACTGGTGGGCTACTGCTCTGATCAGTCCTCGACTCGTATTGCACAGCCGATGGAGAATGATGACTGTTTCGGCCCAACAGCGGCATATCAATAACCCCGAGAAAACAGTAAATGAGGATTGGTTGCGAATGAAACGTATTTTTCAAGGTATTGTGCTTCTTCTGTTTCTCATGCCGGCTTATGCTGACGACGAGAAAGACGCAATGTGCGCGCCTGTGGAAGAATTCCTCAAGACGATCGAGCCAGATACGGTCAGGCGAATCGACTTCCATACATCCTGGGGGGGCAATTTCGATGATTCAACGGAGCCAGCCCTGTCCGCGAAACGATGCAACCATTATGGCTACGGACCGGCCCGAGTTTTATGCGCAACTCTCATCAAACATAGCTCTACCGAATCTGCAGGCCGGAACTTAAAGCGGCTGGTGATGTGCTTGTCCCCACGGTCCAAATTTGATCCTCATCTTTCTTTCGCAAGTGCCACTGTCTCAACCACCTACGGCACTGCTGATCGAGGTAGTATTGTCGATATTGAATTCCGAAAGGATACGCAGATCGGTGGAATGGTTTTGGGAATTACGGCTAGAGGGTACTGAAAAAGCTAAGCGTGTTTGCGGCCAGTGAAAAAGATGGAGCGACTTACCGACATGCCATTTGAGGGTGCAGCCCGCTATCACCGGCCTTATGGGACGTTCGCTCTTGGGTTTGACAGTATCATTTTCGACGAGCGCATGCATATGACGCGAGGTGCGATGAGGTGAAGAAAATCTTGGCAATCGCAGCGTTAGCACTTGTCATTGTGTACGTGTTTGCTCGCACGGGTCAATCTGGCGTTGAATTAACCCTTAACAATGCAGGACCTGACACTCTCCGCGCGGTCATCGTCGAGGTAACTGGTCGATCCTATAATCTTGGCGACATGCCCCATGGAAGCAGCAAAACTATAACGCTCAACGCGACCGGTGATTCACACATTGAGCTGCTGTTTTCAAACGGCCGCCGCCTCGTCATCGATTGCTACTTTCAACCCGGCTACGACGGAAGCATTAAGGTAATAGTAACTTCACAGGCTGTCGTCGCTATCGAGGATCAAATAACTTCGTCGCCATATTTCTGATTAAATCGGACGTCTCTTCTGCGGCGATAGCCGCTGGATATCTGGCAATCCAATTGTTGCTGATTGTTCGAGAAGTTGACCATAGTGCTGATCGCAGCTCACATAGCAAAAGGCATTGCTCGAGTGATCAGCTAGACTATTGATGCCAGCCGAAAATTGACCGACAGGAGCATCATGACCGCTTTACCGACTCCCTTGGGAGTCCAAGCCACAGCAGACATCATCCGCCCGGGGGTGGCACCTCGCTTTCCCAAGCAAGCTACTTACCTCAAGAATTACGGTACTGGATGGGCTAGCAGCTTCGAAAAAGCGACTGCGCTCATTGAACGTTACGGTTTGGAAGGCGAGTGGATGCCCCGCGCCAAGACCGGACTGATACAGCAGTTGATGGACGTGGAACGGACCTACCGATGGCACGCCATCCAGGTTGCCCTAAGTTCACCGGCGAAAGCGGCCAAGAAATTCGCACAAACAGCCGAGCAGGCAGCCGTATTTGCGCTAGCGCCGCTGGCAGAGCGTGCTGTTGCTGACTGGCGCGAGGTATGGCGCGGCCATGTGGCATATTCCTGGTGGCACTGCAGGATCGGCGTGGAGTATGCGATCGAAAATGACTGCGGGTGCCCCGTGGCACTGATCGAGCTGGCGCATACCATCGCCCAGTGCGTACTGCTGGGCTGGCATGACAAGGCGACTGCGCTACTGGAGCCCGCATGCCGCCTCAGTACGCAAGGCGCGTTTGGCGGGGATGCCAAAGGCTGGACAAGCATGACCCATTATTTTGTGCTGCGCTTGCTGGCCGACTGGAAAGGCATCTCGTTCGGCCCAGGCCCGGCATGGGCATTTGGCGAGCCAATTTTCAACGCACTTATCGCGCATGTATACACACCCGACCTTCATCTGATCGAGCATCTGCTGCTGGCGGCCTGTGATCGGCATACCATCCACTCACGTTCTTTCACTAATAAGTTTTTCCCCGATTTTGACGACAGCGCGATGATCTTTGACCCGTCGGAAATCGTTCTGGTCATGTACCTGCGCCGTCTGCGCGGACTGGAAAATCCTGTGCTGGATCATCCCCTCATGTCGACCGCGCTGGCACAGCTGCCGGATCAGGCGCCTGTGTATACCGATCCCCTGCTGGACAAGCTGGCCGCCCGCCTTTAGGTGTATATGCTGATGAATGGACGGCGTGCACGGAGCCGGTTTCTGTGGGCGCTGTCGCGGGCGAGTAGTCGCGTGGTATGACCTCTCACAGGCAATCTAGGATAATCGATGTACTATAAACAAAGCGCCAACCGGCCAAAAGCCGACGTTGCGTTCTTGATGGGAATGAGTTTGAAACTCGCTCTTGTTTCATCGTTTTCGTTCACAGAATTGGCGGGGCCGGACGGCCTCGCGAACTGTGTTTGTTTTCTGGACTGATGCTGAAAAGGTGAGTAGCCACGATGAATCCAGCAAAGATCGTAAGGGAAAAGGTTAGGGTCTTTACCGACCTGCCGAACATCGGTCCTGCGGGTGCGAAGGACTTTGAGCTTTTGGGATTCAAAGAGCCGTCCGACCTCGTCGGGGTGGATCCCCTGAAGCTGTTCGAGGCGCTCTGCGCGGCAACCGGCTCCAAGCAAGACCCGTGTGTGTTAGATGTAATTATATCAGTCACCCATTTCCTCAACGGCGGCAAGCCAGAGCCTTGGTGGCACTTCACCGAGCAGCGTAAGCGCCAGTACGGTCATCTGGAGTCTGTCATTGGAAAGCCGTTACAAACTAAAAAGTCGTGCGATCCGACGCTACTTTAGAGGCGGCCGTAAATTGTGCATCGGCTTTCAGTGCTGAATCACTAGTATGCTTACTCTGGGAGAATTATCGGCAGAGAACGGGCAGAAGCCGTCATTCGTCAAGTGTGCTTGTCCGCTACGTGGTGGGGATTTAAGACACTGAAGCGATCTATTACCCTAAAGGAGAGCAATATAAATTCGCGTTCATACAGGCTGCTCTCCGTCGTAGCTTTACTTGGCGTTCCTTTCCTGCTTTCGGCAAACTCAGCTCGGGCTCAGCTTCCAGCGCCGACCCAGACAGTCTACAAATGCACGATAAAAGGCAAGATTTCCTATTCTGACGAGCCCTGCCTTGGCGCCGAACGGATCGACGTAACGCCAACACGCGGAGTCGACCGTCTATTTGGTTCGGTTAGAATAGGTAAGGATGCAGCTCGGGAAATTCGCTCCGAGCAGTTCGCTCGAGGAGTCCAGCCAATCACCGGCATGAATGAGGCCGAGTTCGCCACCGCGGCGCGCCGCGCCCGCCTCAGCTCCGAATCGCAGCGCGAATGTCGACAGCTGGAGGCTGCCATTGTGGCGTCAGAAAAAGCGGAGCGTAGTGGCTATGACCCCGTATTTAAGTCGACGCAGCAGGAACTGTTCCGCCTACGAAAACGCTACAAAACTCTTTCATGTTAGCTGTGCCGGAAATGGCGGACATTCATACCCTCAATTCCAATCGCCGGGAGCCGACAAACCAACCGATCGTAATATGAACCGATTTTTGATCTTCTGCACTATCGCACTATTGCTTTGCACTTCGGCGATGGCCGGGACTTTAAGCGCCAAGGAAACGGACACCTTGAAGACTGATATCGAGTTGATGTATGCAGCCTTTGAGAGCGGCGATGCTCGTATCCTGCTAAACAAAACTCACTCGTCTGTGTATAGACTTTCGGGCGGCAAAAGAGCACTCCAAGAGTCGTTGCGAAAAGCAATGCTCTATTTGCGCGAGCATCATGTTAAGTACATCCAATCTGAATTGGGCAGTCCAACTGCAACCTATACCGCTGGAAGCGAGGAAGTTTGTTTCGTCCCCAGGACTTCTGTTCTAGGAATCAATGGGAAAAGGGTGAAGACGACAGGATTTTTGATTGCGATCAGAAGTTTGAGCGGTGGCAGTTGGAAATATATCGACAGCGCGGCACTCATTGAGAACCCCGAATTATTGCGCACGTTGCTACCAAAACTGCATATTCCAGAGGAATTGCCAAAAAATTCCACTGAATTACTCGACTAGACTCCGTGCCGTTCGCTGTTTTGTTCCACCGTCCGCCACGGGGCGCTTGCGGCCTAGTTGTCATCTAGTCTTTACGGTCGAGTACAATCGGCAGAGATCGGCCAAGAACAGACCCTCAAGGAGAAATTCTGTGTTAATTCAACAAAAATTATTGCTTCGACAAAAGCTGTTGGACTCTCTATTGGACTCTGAAAGCAAAATAATTTCTGCGTGGCGATGGTGTATCGCCTCCGCCATTCTTGTCGTCGTTGTGCTGTTCTTCGCTGGCTACCTACTTTTCATTGATGAAACTAGCACAGCCCAGAGCGTAGCGATTTCTGGGCTGCTCTTAGCGATATCCACGGCACTCACCGCGCGGACGCTTAACCGCGTTAGAAAAACGCAAGCCTTTCTGACTGTGGCAGTTTTTGAAGGCATCAACTCTAAAAACGGACAGTAATCCGCAAAATGCATACGCTGCCGCTCGACGGCACCGTCTGCATAGGGGCCGAAGCCGACCTTCCCTTGATCGCTTACCCATCTGTTTCTTCCGTGCCGCGGAACGGGAGGACTGACGTCCCCGGTACCTTGTTGCTCATTCTTCAATGGCGTCACAGGCCTCGCATAACTACTTACTAAAAACGCGTTCGTTCGTTGCGGAGCTGGTCTCGGCGGCCTCGCTCAGGATCCAGCCTCTTACGCGCGACAGGGCATCACTGTCGGCGTCGCGGCGTGTCAATAGCCAGTAGCCGCAATCGATCCTTACGGGGGACATGCGGGACGCAACGATGAGCTTTCCTTCTTCGAGCAGGTTGCTAACCAGGGCCAGACGCCCGAGCGCTACGCCCTGGCCGGCAAGCGCTGCCTGCACGACCTGATCGTACTGATTGAAAAGCAGGCGGCCTGTGTCCGGTAAGCCGTTCTTATGTCCGGCCTCACGCAACCAGTTTCTCCATTGCAACCGCGGCCTCGAACTGTCGTCATACTCAATCAGCACCTGACGCCGCAACTGCGCTGCATCCTCGATTGCCGTGACACCGAGCGCGGGATGGGCGATGGGGATCAGCGCTTCGCCAAACAAGCGCACTGCGCCAGCGGGTGCCTGGGCGTCAGGGCAATAGCGCAAGGCCAGGTCCATGCCGTCGCGCTCCGGGTCCAGCACGAGGTTATTGGCGGCGATGCGGACATCGATATCAGGCGCGGTGAGCTGGAACGTGCTCAGCCGCGGCAGCAGCCACAAGGTGGTCAAGCCGATGGTGGCCGTAATGGTGACGCACGGACGTGCGGCCGGACGGTGCAGGGCATTGATGACGCCGCCCAACTGTTCCAGCATGTGATCGACGTGATCGAACAGGTGCCGCCCTTCGGGCGTGAAGTCGAGGCGGCGAAAGGAGCGAACAAACAGGCGGCAACCGAAAAACTGTTCCAGTGCCTGTACTTGCCGGCTGACCGCCGACTGCACGATGCACAGGTCCTGTGCCGCGAGCGTGATGCTCATGCGCCGTCCGACCGCTGCAAAGGTGCGCAACAGATCGAGCGGCGGCAGGTTGCGCAATCGATGAGGCATCAGTCACAGCTCCCTGTCAGATCGAGTGACGTTTCGCATGCCCGTTCGGCATGCAATCGGTTCACTTTAAACGTTTGAACGGCGCGCCAGAAGAGTTTCTAATGAAGCTTCGATTACTCACCGCCAAACCCGCCATGCGCACACTACCTTCCGAAAGCCAACCGGTCACTGCCACGCTTGAATACCTGCAAAGCTGGCAGGGCAAGCCGGCCACCTGCCTGGCGGCTCCGCCTGATGGCCACGCGCAGCCATCCAGTACCTACGCTGCGATGCCAGTCACAATCTCGGATGGGCGCGGCAAGACCGGCATACCATTGCTCGATCGCGAGGGCTTCCAGCTGTGTCATGCGCCAACTGGAATGACGGCATTCGCCGAGCGCGACATCATCGAACGTTTGTACTATCCCGAAATGGCCGAACTGGCACGCAGTGCAAGTGGGGCGAGCCGCGCTATCGTCTTCGATCACCTGGTTCGCCGCCGGGCCCCGGGCCCGCCGACAGCGTTCGGTGCACGCGAGGATCAGCGTCCAAGTGCCGCTTCGCGCGTGCACTGCGACTTCACGCCATCTTCCGCCAGCCGCAGGCTGGCCCTGGAAGTGGAGCGGCTGGGTCTCGCTCAGGTTGAGCGATTTGCTCTGATCAACCTGTGGCGCTCGACCGGGCTGCCGGTACTGGACGCTCCACTGGCGGTCTGTGATTCGCGCACGGCAACTCCAGATGATCTGGTGGCCGCCGACATCGTCTATCCCACCCGCACCGGCGAGATATTCGAGGTGCTGTACAACCCGGCTCACGCCTGGACCTACTTTCATGCGATGCAATTTGACGAAGTGCTGCTGTTCAAGCAGTACGACTCGCGCGACGGCGTGGCCCGCTATACCCCTCATGCCGCGTTCGCGCATCCAGGCACTCCGGCAGGAACACCGCCACGCGAAAGCATCGAGATCCGCTGCCTTCTCATCTACAATTGATCGGAGCATCTATGCAAAATATCGAATTCTGGTTCGACTTCGGCAGTAACTACAGTTATCTGAGCATGCTGCGCGTGCGCCAGCTTGCCGCCACCGCCGGCGTGTCCGTCGTCCTGAAGCCCTTTCTGCTCGGTCCCATCTTCAAATCGATTGGATGGGAGACCTCTCCCTTCGTTCTCCAGACCATGAAGGGAAATTACGTCTGGCGCGACATGCAGCGCC
This sequence comes from Pseudomonadota bacterium, assembly GCA_040385745.1. Classification (GTDB taxonomy): domain Bacteria; phylum Pseudomonadota; class Gammaproteobacteria; order Burkholderiales; family Burkholderiaceae_D; genus Telluria_A. The sequence goes on along the minus strand of JAZKGU010000012.1, from coordinate 135,536 downwards.
AAAGCGACAAATTCGGCCTGGCATGGCAACGGCCCTCTGCGTTTCCGCGCAACGGCGTGCTCGCCGCTCGTGTTGCCATACAGGGCGAAGGGCAACCATGGCAGGCGGGTTTTTGCGAACAGGTCATGCGGGCCAACTTCGCGCTCGACCGCGAGATCGCAGATGAAGCCGTGATTGCTTCCATCCTCGCGGAGTTGAGCGTCGACAGCGAGAGCGTCATTGCTACCAGCAATGCCGCAGCTTGCAAGGAAGCGTTGCGTGCACGCACAGCCGAAGCTCAGGCCCGCGGCATTTTCGGCGCTCCCATGTTCTTCGTGGGCGAAGAGATGTTCTGGGGGAATGATCGTCTCGAGGACGCAATTGCACTGGCCGTGCAGGGCGAGCAGGGCACATCGATGAAGTGAACATCTTCTCGGCGCGCGCGTAATGTCGCAATGTCCGCGTGTTAAGAGGTAGGGCGGCATGTGTGCTGCTCGAGCTTGAGGTTACGGATTTGGCGTTCCCAACCGGGTTTCGACCCGCTCTTTCGCATTCACGCCAAAGCAGTGTTGGGCTGCCGGAAACGAGCCGAGCCGCACTTCGCTTGCAAACTCGGCAAACGCTGCCTGCACGCTCTCGGCCAGATTGGTGTAGCGTTTGGCGAATTTGGGCGTGTAGTCGCTAAACAGACCGAGGACGTCTTCCGTCACCAGCACTTGTCCATCGCAGGCGGGTGAAGCACCGATCCCAATGACCGGAATGGTCACGGCCTCGGTAATCCGCCTCGCCGCACTCTCGTGGGTTCCTTCCACCAGCAGTGCAAAGGCGCTGGCCCGCTCGAGGGAGCGGGCCAGGGCAACCAGGCGGCTGGCTTCCTCGTCAGATTTACCCTGCACCTTGAATCCCCCAAGCGTGTTGGCATACTGTGGCGTCAGTCCTATGTGCGGCATGACAGGAATGCCCCGGCGGGCCAGAAACGCAACGGTCTCCACCATCTCTTCGCTCACTTCGATCTTCACTGCTTGTGCGCCGCTTTCAGCCATGACGCGCGCGGCGTTTCTGTACGCGATTTCGGGCGATTCCTGGTAAGTCGCAAAGGGCAGGTCGACCACAACACAGGCTTGCGTTGCCCCCGTTACCACGGCCGTGGCGTGCCGGATCATCATGTCCAGCGTGACGGGCATGGTCGAGTCCATGCCATACGCGACCATCCCAAGGGAATCTCCCACGATGATGATGTCCACGATCGCGTCCATCAGCTTTGCCATCGGGGTGGTATAGGCCGTGAGCGAGACTATCCGGCCTTTGCCTTTCATTCCCGTTATCTTGGGGATGGTCATTTTTTTACTGTTGACATGTGTGCTCATCATGGGGTCCTTGTACGCTCACGTACTATTATTTCAAGAAAAGGGCAGGCGGGGCCTGTGAGGCAGTACGGCGCACGTCCTCTCGTGCCCGCGTGAAGCCCCTGCGCCTGGTGCTTACCCCAATGCTGTAGTGCTCGCAGTAACACGCAGCTTGGCCGTAAAGAAGGACAGAATCTCATCGCGTGCGGCAATCGTCGGCTGTCCGGCTTCATCGATCAGGTGAGCTGTCACGACGCTGTGAGGGCAGCCGACGACCTGTGAGAAAAACGGCGGGAGGTCTTTGTTCGCAGCGCTGTCGGGTAGTACCCGGGCCTGGAAGCGTGCACCCAGGGCGTCCTGATACGCAGCAAAGCGCTGTTCGGTGCAGAACTTGTCGCCTTCGAAGCGATACGCAAGAACCGTGAGGTCTTCCCGCTCGAGGCGCGCGCGCACCTGGGCCAGCTCCTCGCTCGAAATCTCAAGCCCGCCTGGCTCGTCAAGGGGCAAGGTTGGCTGCGACAGCACTGGCGCGATCATGGCCGGTTCCAGCATCATGGTGAGCGCAAAATTCCCGGTGAAGCACATGCCGATCGCACCGACACCTGGCCCGCCACATTCCTGATGCGCGCGCTTGGCCAGGCCGCGTAACCATAAGGTCACTGGACTGGACTTGCCGCCCGCTAGGGCGCGAAATTCAGCGCTGACGCAGGCTCGCCTGAATACGGCCACGCCTTCTTCTGCCGAGGCAACAGCCCCGTCTTTGCCAAACAGCGAGGGCATGTAGACGGTGAATCCGGCGTCGCGCACCCAGCGTGCAAAGCGCGCCACATGCGGGCTAATCCCCGGCATTTCCGTCATGACGATCACCCCTGGCCCACTGCCGGCAACGTAGACCGTTTTCGATGCGTCGTTGATTGTGATGACACGCTGTTCGAAATCGGTCAGCTGATCATTTTCCTTCATGTTTTGCTCAGTCATGCGTTCTCCTAAGTGATTGCCACAGTCGGGCAAGGGCGGTTTTGACGATTCACGTGCTGCGCGCCAGTGTGGGCTTGTTGCGTTCAGAGATGAACAGTCTGTTGAGACATTAAACAGGTCAAAACGGACAGCCCGTGCAAATGTGTGGTGCTTGTTGGTTCGCTACGGTTCGAACGTGCGAAGTCCGAAGAAGAGGGCAGGCCGGGACAGAACGCGTTTGCTCGGATTCGGCACGCTCGTTCCCTGCATGGCATGTCTTCACCGTCCGGTGGCTCGCCATCAAGCTGTTTCTCGCTCCCAGCCACGTACCCGCAAGATCGTGGCGTCCGCGCCGGCGTGGCGGTCCTTGGCGATGGCGAGGTATTCCGGGTCGTCATGGAAACGCTTGGCTTCAGCCTCATCCGGAAACGCAAGCACGACCACTTTGTCTCCCGTCCACTGGCCTTCCAGCACCTGGGGAGCTTCGTCGGCGGCGAGCAGCTTGCCGTTGAAGCGGGTGAAAATTGCGGGGAAAGCCCTTTCATAGCGGCGGTAGGCCTTGAGGTCGTGGAACGTGAGCTGGGCGATGGTGTAGACGGGCATGGTTATCTCGAGGGGAAGTCGGGCAGTGGTGGGTCGGCACGGCGCCCGGTGCGTCCGCGGCCGGTGTTCGTTAAAGATCTTCTTTTGTTGGCAGGCGCCGTAGCGGCGAATCTGGTGATTTGAAGCTCCGTTTGCGCAGCCTCAGCCAGCAGCCACTTCCGAAAGAGCATCACTTCGCGTCGCGGCGCAGCTTTTGAATCAACAAGCCAGTAGCTGTGATCACTCCTTATTGGCCTTGTTGAAGGTAGCGCGACCAGCGTTCCGTCCTGGAGCATGGGGAAGACCAGTGCGATGCGTCCCAGCGCGGCGCCATGTCCATTGATGGCCAGCCGTATCAGTTCATCGTAGCGGTCGCAATGAAGATAGGTTGCCGGCTGCGTCAGGCGCAGGGCAGGTTCCTTGAGCCAGTCGGACCAGCGCATCGCATCGAGCGCGTCCTGATCCTTAAACTCCAGCAGTGTCGGACTGCACTCCGCACTCGCCTGCGTATGGTTTGCTGGTCCGGCAGGCTTGCCCGCAACCGGAATGATCGCTTCTGAAAAAAGTTTTACTGCACCATGCGGCGTCTCACCCTCGCGTGCGTACAGCAGGGCGAGATCGGCACTGGCTCGGGCAATACCGGTTGGGGACGAATCGGCAACCAAGGTCATGTTGATCCCGGGATTGTGCTGTTGGTAGCTGGCGATCCTCGAAAGCAGCCACAGGCTACCCAGCTCGGGCGAAGCGGCGATGGTGATGGCGGGGGCATGAACGATGTTACGGGTCGCATCTGCGAACTCGGCCAGCTGGTCCATGAAGGGCGAGGCAATGAGCATCAGGCGCTTGCCGGCTTCGGTTAACGCGATGCCCCGATACTTCCTGGACATGAGCGGCGTGCCCATGTAGTCCTCGACCGCGATGATCTGCCGGCTCACGGCAGACTGTGTCAGGCACAGGTCCTGCGACGCTGCCGTGATACTCAGGCGCCGGGCAGCGGCGACGAAGCCACGCAGTGCATCCAGGGGCGGCAGGCGCAACAGCTTGCTTTTCATGATCGGATGATGTGGTGCATCGATTGTCCAGGTTCGCTTCGCGACTGTGCACGCCTCGACAGTGTGTACGAAGCTTCATGCAAGTTGCAGTTTGATCCAGGAATGTGTAAAGTGGAACTGCCCAGATAGACATCTTTCATGCCGGATTGGACTTATGAAGAATTTGTTGGTCGTCGCTTTTAATGGAATGCTCGATTCCAGCTTTTCCCTGACCATGGATGCTTTACGTACCGCCAATGTTTTGCATGCCCGCGATGGCACGATGTCGCGCGTGCGCGTGGCTGTGGTCGGGCATACCAGGAGCATTGTCACCGGGGGCGGCTTGAAGCTGGCCACGGATTACACTTTTGCGGAGCTGCGCCACTGGCCGGTGGTGCCGGACTGGATCGTGATTCCTGGTTTGGGGGCGACAACAGGCGAGCTAATCGACGCGCGTCTCAAGGATCCGGACATGAAAGGCTTGATGGGTCTTCTTCGGGCAGCGCCCGAGTCCAGCCGCATCGGCGCTTCCTGCACCTCGGTATTCCTGCTGGCGCAAGCGGGCCTGCTCAGTGGCAAGCCGGTGACGACGACATGGTGGCTGGCTGCAGTTTTCCGGGCGCGCTATCCTGAGATCGCGCTCGACGAGACTAAAATGCTTGTTCAGGACGGGCGCCTGCTCACCGCCGGATCCGCCTTTGCACAACTCGACCTGGTGCTCGCCATCATCACGGACCTGCTGGGCAGCGCGATCGCGCACCTGTGTTCCCGTTATCTGCTGATTGATCAGCGCCCGTCCCAGGCCCGATACATGATGCCTGTCCATGTACAGCAGACCGATCCTGCCGTCGTTGCGGCCGAACGATGGATCGATGCCCACATCTCCGGGCCCATCAGCATTACGGCACTGGCTTCGGCTATGGCGATGTCGACGAAAACGCTGTCGCGGCGTGTTGTTGCCGCCTCTGGAGTGAGCCCCTTGAAACTGGTGCAAAGGCGGCGCCTGCTAGCTGCCGTCCACCTGATCGAGACTACTCCGATGCCGATTGAAGCTGTGGCCAGCAAAGTTGGCTATCAGGATGGCACGGCACTGCGCAAAATAATCAAGCGCGAACTGGCGACGACACCCACCGCACTGCGCTCTGATCGTGGCTATGAATGCATGCCCTGATGTCTTCAGCGCGCTTGACATCATGCTGCGCCCTGTACCCGGTCCGCGCTGACATGCAGCGTTTTTACCATATGGTCCACCACGGCTTTGACTACGGCCGGATGCTCCAGCATGCGCTTGTGGCCCGCTCCCGGGATGGGCAGTAATGTCGAGATCGGCCAAGCCCCATGCAGCGCGGTGGATTCGGCAAAGGGAACCTGGCGGTCCTGGGGATCGTGCATAATCAGACCGGGCCGGGATAATGCCATGGACAGGTGCTCCAGTTCCATGGTGCTGACGGCTTCCCCGGTGAACTGCTCGACGAGCATCCGAAATTCGCCGAACTCGGCGGGAGGTAACTCTGCCATCTGCGCGGCCCAGTGCAGGACCCGCTCGAACGAGGCAGGGCCGGCAATATGCACGCTGGTCTTGAGCCGCAAGCCGGCACGCATAGCATAGAGTGTGGCGGGAGAGCCCACCGAGTGCGCCACAACCGCGTCCAGCGAGGCAATCTCCCTCCCGATGGCGGCCAGAGCCCGTCCGAAATGGATGACGCTGCTTGAGTCGCCGTCCGACAGGCCATGCGCCGGCCCGTCAAAGGCGATCACTTGCATGCCAGCTTGCGTCAACGGCAAAACGAAGGCGCCCATCTGCGCCGCCTTGCTTTCCCAGCCGTGGACCAGCAACACGCGGGGGCCGCGCTTTCCCCATACCCAGCCAGTGAGGCGGTGGCCATCAGCAATGAGCTGGTGCTCGGTCGCCAGCGCAAGTACGCTTTCATCGGCTTCAGTGAAGGGGGTGCGCTTCGGACGTGTGAACAACTTGAATAATTCAGTGGCCTTCATTGTCGTGCTACCTCATGAACAAATAGTCTCGCGTTGACCTTGTGTGGTTTTCCCAATTAGCTGTGTGCATGGCGTTCCTTCACGGTCTGCTGTAGGTAGCGGTTAAAACGGCGCGGCCAAGGCTATGGGCATTAATCAGGTAGCCTGCCATCGCGGCAGTGGAATTCGGTGGCAGTGGAAGTTTCTCCACTTTCAGCGCATGCAAAGTAAAGACATAGTTATGAGGCGCTCCGCCTTCTGGCGGGCAGGGACCGCCCCAGCCCGGGTGGCCGAAGTCGGTGTCGACCTGGATGCTGCCGGGTGGCAGTCCTCTGCCCTGGCGATGTCCGGCCCCGGCAACCAGCGAACGGGTCGTGGCTGGCAGATTGACCACCACCCAATGCCACCATCCGCTGCCCCCGGTCGGCGCGTCGGCGTCATGCACCAGCAGCGCGAAGCTCTTGGTTCCAGCCGGCGGGTTGTCCCAGGCCAAGGACGGCGACATATTATGTCCCGTGCATCCAAAAGCGTTTAAGACGTGGCGCCGCGAAAGTGGTCCGCGCTCTTTGAACTCCTCGCTGTGCAACAAGAACTGCGCGGCACTGGCTGCTGTCGTGAGAAAGAACAGCCCGGTCAGTAATGCAAGTCGTTTCATGTGGTCCGCCTTGAAATGGTTTTCGATAGTCAGATTGAACCATTTGGCTAGGCTCGGGGCCAGTGCCCCGAACGACATAAAACAGGCGATTTCAGACACGGGCTTGTTGACGCCGCTGTGGCTGGTGGGATGGGAACATGCTGTGGCAATGGGGTGCGGTACAACAGGCCATGCCGTGCCAGAGTCGCACCTCTGCATGGCGTGCCAGCCATGCCTGTCATTCATGGCGAACACAAGGAGAAATCGCTTGCGTTCTTCTCAAGCATCATCGTGATTGAGAAGGCGGGCAGTATTTGAACTGGCCTTATGACCGGTCGAGATAAGCTTGGATGAAACCGGCGCCTGAACGCGATTTTGCGGCGACCGAGACGCCATGTTGGTCAGCAAAGCTGATGCAGCATGATGACGTACGAAATCGCGGCCTACAAGCCGCCGCCGCAGCGCAGGGTCGATCCGGTGCTGTACGACGCGGCATCGGACATCAACCACAGCACTGCTTCGGCGATTTCCTCCGGTTGCGCCAATCGTTGCATTGGAATGATCGGCGCCAGCCGCGCCGGCCGTTCTGGTTCGCCCGCTTTCGCATGGATGCCGGTCAGGGTAGACCCCGGCGCTACGCCGCAAACGCGGATGCCTTCCGCCGCCACCTCACGCGCGAGGCCAAGCGTGAAGGTGTCGATGGCCGCCTTGCTGGCTGCATAATGAACGTATTCATTCGGACTGCCGGTCGTGGCCGCCGTTGACGACAGGTTGACAATCACCCCGCCTTTGCCCGATCCCTGGAACAGCCGCACCGCCGCCCGGCAGCAATTCATGGTACCGAAGACGTTGGTGCGAAATACTTCTTCGATCATGGCGGCATCGGTCTGCGCAAATTTGCCGATAGGTCCGGTAATTCCGGCGCTGTTGACCAGCGCGTGCAGCGGGCCGAGCTTCGCCCGCGAGTGCGCCAGCATGCGCTCTACGTCCGCGATGCTCGCGACATCGCCTTGTACGGCAATTGCCGTGCCGCCGAAAGCTTCTATCTGTTCGCGCACGCCGTTAGCCGCCTGTGCGTCGTCCCGGTAGTTGATCGCCACCGCATAGCCGCGCTGCGCCGCGAGCACCGCAATTGCAGCGCCGATTCCTTTGCCGGCGCCGGTGATGAATACGACTCTCTTGTCCAATTAAACCTCCTAATAGGCACTGCCATCCTTGTGGAAGAACCGCCAGGCGCCATCCTGGTTGACGGCTTTGAGGTCGTCGTCGGGGTAAACGGCCTCGTCGCCGGCGCTGCGGTCGCCGATTTCAAGGTAGGTAGCGTCGGTGTCCGTCTGGTTGAGCAGGCGGTGACCGTTTCCGCTGCCAGCCTTGAAGCCTGCGCACATGCCAGGCGCCAGCTGCTGCGCGCCTTCGTCTGTATGCAGGGTCGGGTGGCCGGAAACTACATAGATAAATTCATCCTGGCGCGAGTGCGCGTGCCGCAGTGCCGAGCTGCCCCCTGGCGCGATCGTCGTCAGGTTGACGCCGAAATTCGACAGGCCGAAGACGTCGCCGAGCCGTCGTTTGACGCGGTTTGCCATCAATGCCGCGAATGGTTCGGGGTAAAGGGATGGCCGGGTAGTCGGCGTGACCGAATCGGCCATGACTGCAACTGGTTTTTCCATTATGTCTGCTCCCGCGAGAATGCGTGGATCACTGCGGCCATGTCTTCCTTGCCATGCCCCAGTGCTTCGGTGCGGGCAAACAGGTCGCGGCAAATGTCGATCAAGGGCGAATCGATATCCGCCTGACGCGCCGCGCCCGTAATCAGGCGCGCGTTCATCAGCACGTCGGAGATCGACGCCTGCACGGAATAATCCTGGTCGAGCAGCTTGGCCAGCTTGACCGACGACACCTTGCTGGCCATCGGGCCCGCATTGAGGATATCGCGGAAGACAGCCAGGTCGACACCGCTGCTCTTTGCGAAGTGGGTAGCTTCGGCCAGCGCCCCGACCATGGCGATCAAGTACAGGTTCACGGAAAGCTTCATCTTGAGCGCCTGCGGGACGGCGCCGCAGATAAAGGTCTGGGCGCACATCGGCTGGAGCAGGGGCCGTACCAGCGCCACCGCGGCAGCCTCCCCGGCCAGCATGCCGACCAGTTTTCCCTGTTCGGCCGGCACGCGCGAGCCCGATACCGGCGCTTCGACATAAGCGCCGCCGGCGTTGACTATGTCGGCTTCCAGCGCGTTCGAGTATTCCGGCGAAGTGGTGCCCATGTGGACGATGGTGCGGCCACGCACCATGAGCGCGAATGCGTCCGTGCCCCGTTGAAGCACCTCGTCGATCGCCGCGCCGTTGGCGAGCATCAGGATCACCACCCGCGTGTTCGCGAACACTTCGACCGCCGACTGGGCGGCGACGGCAGGCGTTTTGCCGACCGCAAGCGCGTCGATCTTGTGCAGTGAACGGTTCCACACAAGCAGTTCTGTACCTGCGCGCACCAAGTTAAGCGCCATCGCCACGCCCATGTTACCCAGCCCGATGAAACCAATTTTCACGTCGACACCTTTCAAAATACTCCGCAGCAGGCCTTATCGTAGCCGGAAAGGTCAGCCAGGCACCGATACACTATGTCAGGTAATCCCTTTCATCGTACCGGTACGCCCGCCAGTACAGCGATGCGGCGATAAGTGCGCGGAAGCCAAACAGGGCGTTCGGCACCCCATCCCGCTGCTCGGCTATTCGGAGGATGAACAGGGCGGGGCACTTGAGGGCGAATGCTTGGCATGAATCATCGGTTTCATACTCAACAAAACGCGACAGAGCCCGAATTTCGCCTTGGCTCGAATGGAACGCTGACTGTCTATTGTGGCGCTAGCTATCCGATGTGCGCCTGTGGTCCAATTCGCTTATCGAACTGTTGAAGGGAGTACGTTCTTGTCTATTTTGAGAGCATGCATTTTAGCGGCGATATGTCTTTTCTCGATGTTGAGCGTTCACGCTGAGGTTCTCCCGACGGCTCAGCTATCGATTGGCGAGACCTGGGCGTTCCAATCAAAGGTACTTGGCGAAACCCGACGCATCAATGTATACATCCCTTCGGGACTAGCGGCCGATGCCGCATTACCAGTAATGTATATGCCGGACGGTGGATTGCAGGAAGATTTCTTGCACGTGGCCGGTCTTTTGCAAGTGGGCGCCATGAATGGCACTACACGACCATTCTTACTGGTCGGAATCGAGAATACGGAACGCAGGCGCGATCTGACGGGGCCCACAGAAAACGCCAGAGACCGTAGCATTGCCCCCCGCGTTGGTGGCTCTGCAGCCTTCCGTAGGTTCCTGGCTTCAGAGCTCATGCCCGAGGTAGCTCGCCGCTATCGAGTCACCGCCGAGCGCGCCATTGTGGGCGAATCGCTCGCCGGACTATTCGTTATTGAAACGTTCGCACTCGAACCGGACATGTTCGACATTTATGTGGCGATCGACCCCAGCCTGTGGTGGAATAATGGCAAACTAGCAAAAGAGCTAGCAAAGACGATGGCTCCTTTGTCAAAGCGGAAGAGCCTGTTTATCGCTACGAGCAGCGACGGGCGCATCGCCATCGGCGGCGTCGACATCGCACCGTTTTTGGGCCAGAGAACGAATCTAGAGTTTGTCCACCGCAAATTGTCAAGGGAGACGCACGCGACGGTATATCATCCTGCGGCGCTGGAAGCGTTCAGAACTGTCATCAAAAAAGCAGACCCTGGGAAATAGGGACATCACCTGTTGATCTTCAGGTGCAGTTTGTCATAGCGGCGCTTGAGCAGCTTCGACATTGAACCGGTCCATGTAGGATTGCCTGCGGTCGCGCTGCTCGGCTCGTCACGATCGCTACCATCACCGGAATCTTTTCCGTGGCTGAGGCTTGGTGTATGCTGGACTAGTCAAAACAATAAGCACTAGGAAGCCAGATGGGGAACCGCGCATACCTGCTGAACACGTCTATTCTCACCAGCGACATGACTAAGCTGGATGGCGAAGATGAGGACGGTGGCTTCTTATTTGCCGACGTCGCAGAAACCGGTTTTAAGATCCCTGTGCCATGGCTGCGCTGCTTCCGCCCGGCAGACCTGCAAACCGTCCTTGTCGAGCTAGATGAGCCCGGCACCTACTTCAAAGCTTTGCTTCCGTGTACGACGGTGCAACAAGCGGTCGACAATCTGCAGCGTTCCGCTCCTATCTTTTTCGAGCTGGCAGGTGACGCCAAGATCGGTCAGGAGTACCTCGACATTGCCATTAAAGAGGTGCGTGCGCTGCCGCGTCCTTACCTCACGATGAGCTTACTTGAAGTCGTGTTTGGAAACATCCCGGGCAAATATATCGAAGATCTAGTGACCGCTTTGGGCGACGATGCGCGCGCAATAGAGTGCCTGAAGTCGCTGTCGTTCATTCAAAGCGATGCCGTGGCCTACCCCCCCGATGTCCTCCAAGCCGTGAGTGCGAACTATGATCATGATCGCATGAACATAGCCACCGCGTTGAGTACGGGGATCTACCAGCTGGTAAGCTCCGATGATGCCAATGCCACCGAACGAAGGCCAGTAGCTCACGCACCCAACACCCTGGTCGGAATGCTGGATGAGATTAATCTTCTGCTGACCGGAAAGCTGGACCACGTTGGCTATCCGATCTGCACGCTGGAGCTATCGCGCATGCAGCAAATGCCCAATGGATTAAAACTCGTGCTGATTTTCGATACTGAGGCTCAACGCCTCGACGTTGTGGAAAACTATTCTATGCAACAGGCGTTCAACGGAGGATTTGAACCGCGTTTCCAGGCCTTGGCGACATCCTACGAATTCGACTGGATGGGATACCTTATCAGCTCGAAAGAAAAGATCGCGAGTCAATTTCGCGGCGATCGGGAAAAATGGAAGCTGGTGACACCGCCGCAAGCCCGCTTTCAGTAGTTGCACGCTCATCGCTTACCTTCAATTTTTGTACTGCTCATGTTCAGGGGGGGCTTGGGCGAAGCCTCGAGTGACGCGACCTTCACGGTTGGAAAACACAGTGAGTGGTGCGGCGCTTACAGCTTTGCTCTCATTAGGGCTTTACGGTCGGGTACAATCGGCAGGCAAGCCCGGTCACTCGAAGATCGCGCTGATTATCCAACGCATTTTGGTGATGATGAAGCCCATTTAAGTTGTTCACCAAGGACGCGGCGGATATGTGGAATATGCGGGCCTGCGCTTTCCTATTGCGCTGGCACGCAAGGGTGCTGGTCATCTCGTTAAATCTCACCGCGGAACCGCTGCAAAATCATCAGAGGAGTTCAAGATGCATTACCAATTCGACATAGGCGACGTCACATCAGATGCTGAGAAAAAGGCGGTGTTTTTCATTGCCCAAGGCGACGGGAAAAAGGTGCTCTGCTCCGTGTCCTGGGAAATCCTTCGCGCTCACTTTAGCGACGGGGAAGATGAGGAGGCAGACCCCGTATGGTGTAACCCATTCTGGTGGTATGTCAATAACCAGCATGTATTCACGCAAAAGGCGCAAGAGTTCATAAACATCGGTCGCTTTGAAGAAGACGGAAGTATCGTTCTTGACCTTCAGGATGTCTATCAAGTAAAAGAATCGGAAAATGACGATCCAAATATTCCGAGGATCGCGCCTCAAGAACTGCCGTTTGACGGCTTAACACCAGTCTCAATGTGTCTTGCAGATATCAGCGCATGGTATCGCTACATGGTTCCGAGAATAGAGCAATTCGTTAGCGATATCCCGGATGCACGAGAAAAACTACTCATGGCATGGCGCTTAAAACGCGAAATTCGTCGTGCTGGCGCCGCAGCCATCATTGAGACATGTTACACAGAAGAGTTCTATAGAACGTTTCCGTTTAGGACCTTAGACGCCATGTTAGAAATGGCTCGAACGGAGCGGCCGGATGCTACTGCCGAGGCGGTTGCACTTCTCAGTTTGGTATCTTTAACACCCAAAGAAAAATGTGCATACCCCGGTACATGTGACGGTACAGTTAAACATTGGATAGATGGTGAGGCTACCTACTTGGCAGACGAAGTAGTTTGAGCGGAACGTCCAAAAAATGCTTGTGTGTGGTCGTCAAGTTGCTTGAAGCCTCACTCCTCTTTGAAGGAAAATTCAGCTTGTAGCTAAGTTGCCCGCACTGATGAAACTACTTTATGAGATATCTTCAGTTCGGCAGGTGCCTGGTGAGGAGCGACGCCGTTGGTTTGCCTCAACCCATATGGACCTGTTCGTATGGTGTGGAGAGCAAGGGGCATTAACTGGATTCCAGCTCGCCTATGACAAAGAAACAAAAGAACGGGCGCTGACCTGGAAAGTACGGACTGGATTTGTCCACGATCTAGTAGATGACGGAGAACTTCGCAGCGGTTCGCGATATAAGGAAACGCCGCTTCTACAGAATGCGGGTCAACCGAATATTGATCGAATACTAGAGTTATTTGATGCGTACGGGACGCGCGTTCCAATTGAGATCGCTTCTTTTATAGTCAAGAAAATCTTAGAATTTCCTGCCGCAAATCGGCCGGTTTAATCGGACGTTTGCCAATTTTGGTTTCCGACTTCATGGTCCTCGCGGGGCGCTTGGGGCCTAAGCTGCTAGCCACTGAATGCTGTCGAGTACAATCGGCGGAGATCGGCTAGGAGCCAAGGTTAACGCTGTGATCCCCGGAGTCTGCCATATGAGATTTGAGATCAGGACATTAAGTTTGAATGATCGACTGTTGATCGCAGTGCGGCGAGTTGGACTGCTGATGATTTTCTTCACTCTGGCTGCCGTAGTGCAGCTTGCATGGGACTGGGATGAACGTGAGCGGACGGCGTGGACTTTTGGTGCTGCTTGTATTTTCCTCTTGATTGTGATTTGGTTCGAGGCCAGCCGTGCAGCTGCGTCAGGATATCTTGAACTGGCCGATGGCATTCTGACTCACCGCCATAATGGAGTTGAGTACGTTGTGCGCCTTGCAGAGGTTATTGAAGGAAGCATTTTTTCCGTTTTCGGCAACCATAGTATTGTTCTCAAATTGACTGATGGACGATTTGAATGCGAACTCGATCACTACCCACATGAAGCTCTGCAGGCCTTTGAAATCGCTCTTGGGCCGAGGTTGAGCCGCGGGGGCGCTTTAAGCTACCTAAAACAATTGATTGCCAACTGAGCTTATTTTTTCCATCTGCGATGACGGCTTTGGGGCCCTTGCGACCGATTCGAGTCAGGGCCTTACGGTCGAGTACAATCGGCCGACAACGGCCTCGAGGGGTCCTTCGTAACTGTGCAAGGTCCGCCAAGAGCGGCCAGCGTTTCGGTACCGGTCGCGCATATCTAGCGATTGAATTGACGTCATTTCGACCGTCGCGGGCAATCGGATTGTTTAAACCATTAACATAATTTATGACCGCACCAATTCCAGACCCATTCGCACATGCGATATTGAAGCAAGAGAAGCGCCGCGCTGATGCGAGGGCGGTTTTGGCTCGACCAAGCTCAGCTCTGCCGCTGCTTGTCTTCGGGCCCTTAGTCGGTCTAGGTGTTTCAAATTATCTCGGCGGACACAGCTCAAACGGCCTTTTATTCAATGCGCTGCTCAGCTGTGGTCTCGTTGCACTCATCGCTTTGGCTTTCGAGAGCTGGGCAATACGGCGCCGCCTTGAAGCTGCGATAGTACTGTTGGAACTTCAGCAGGACGAGGCCGCGCGCGCTAAATCCGGTTGAATGCCCTACGGCCGCAAGCCACGGACCGTGGCGGCTCCCATCAGCAGTCAGAAATACGTGTAATGGGCGAGCGACCGGATCCGCAATTAAAAGCGCACTTCTAACGTTGCCCGAATCTGTGCTGATGTGGGCGTGATCTCTTCCTGCGATTGGGTAAAATTGCCGTCGACATATGCACTTGCGCTGATATTGTCCTGATGGAGCGCATTGGATACGGATACTCGCAACTGCGCTTTTGGATTGAACTTCCACAGCGTGTAAGCGTCGAGGACACGTTTGTAGGCCGTGTAAGCATACTGGTTCTGTGAAATCCGCAAAGGACCGCCGGCCTGAAAACTGAAGCTGCCGCCCATTGTCAATGGCAGGGTGCTAGCTTTATAGTCGACGCCCACGCTGCCAGAGAAAGGCGTTTGCTGATCGAGTCGGTTCCACGGCCCCGGTACCGAATCGACCGATGACCAGTTCCGGTTCACGTTGGCCCGCAGGTCCAGCGCTGGGGCACTCGCGAACACTGAGCGCAAGGGCAACTTGGCCTCCATTTCGATGCCGCGGGTTGTGGCTGTGCCTACGTTCGCGGGCGATGCCACATAGCGGCCGTTTTCCAGCGCCACGACATTGCGAATATAACCATCTAGCTTGCGAACGAAGGTGCTCACGCTAAACATGGCTCCTGAGCTCCAGTAGCGCTCATAGGCCAGATCCAGGCCCAGTGCCAACTCTGGTTTGAGATTGGGATTGCCGCGCGTGTCGGGAGAATTGGCGGTGTTATTGATCGACTTCAGTCCGCGGGCGATGAGGCGCTGCGCGTCGGGCGCCTTGTAGGTGCGGGTAAGCGCAAGTCGCACCTGGTCACTCTTCGTGCCTGGGATTTTCCAGAGCGATTGAAAGATGGGGCTTAGTACGCTCGAACGATTGATAATTGGCGCGTTGCCGGCGCGTTGCGCGCGTGTTTCGATCCCTTCCCAACGCAAGCCAAGATAGACCGACCATTGTTTGGTGACGTTCCACTCATCCTGGGCATACGCGGCGAAGCGGCGGATCGTGGCCTGGTAAGTTTCGTCGAAGTCTTCGGTGGCCAGTCCGACCGAGGAGGTTTCGCGTTGCGCGCGCTCGTCCTCGCGATCGCTGTAACTGGCATCCCATCCTGTCGCAAGCGCGTGCCCCGAGCCGATCGGCGTGGAGTATTTGCCGGTGCTGGACAGGCCGTAGTCGCTGCCGGACAGCGTCGAAGTACGCAGCATTGCCATCCGGCCGCCAGCATCGTACAGCAGGTTGTTCGACTTATTCTTTCGCTCGTTCCGGTTGCCGCCTGCCTTCATGTCGAACTTTGCGCCCCCGCCCAGCTTGCGCGTCCAGGCCAGGTCGGTGCGAAACAGCAGCGCCTCGGTCGCCAGATTGTTGATGCTCTGGACAAAGACCGGCGCGGGACCCAGCGATGTGGCAGTTGCATCGCGCGCCAGTCCATCTGCGCTGTTAAAGGTGAGGAAGGTCTGGGCCGTTAGCGTCTCGTTGTCATTCAGTGTCCAGCTCATCCTGGGAGCAAGGTTGAAGTTTTTGAGGCGGGCCGATTGAATCGTGCGGGTTACCCGCTCCGACAGCAGTGTCCCGGCCGCGTCAGTCACGCTGTCGAATGCTACCGCTTCTGGCCGAAGCGCATCACGCACACTCAGATTGACCGGCAGCGAATAAGACCATTGTCCTTTCTTGTCCGACAGCTGCAGGTTCACCGTGGCGCCTGGTTTGCCGTTCTCAACCTGCACCCCGGCCTTGACTTCGCGCTGAGCGCTGGCCACGCTTCGTTTTAACACGATGTTGATCGTGCCGGCGATCGCCTGCGTGCTGTACTCAGCCGTGGCTGCGCGCATGATCTCGATTCGCTCGACCATCTCTGGCGCCACCTGGTCGAGCGAAAATCCGGCCGGTGTTGCTTCTCCATTGAGCAGGACGCGGGTATATCCTCCCATTCCCCGCATCTGAATCGCGCCGCCGCGCCCTTGTACCCCGCCAATGGTAATGCCGGGAAGACGTTTTAGCACCTCCCCGAGCGCCACGTCTCCGTGCTTGACGATTTCCTCGGATGTCACCACGATTTTGGTCGCGGTATCGTGACGACGGGCGTCGTAGCTAGCGGCCTGCCCCGAGACGAGCACAGTGTGGCTGGGGGCCAAGGCAGCTGGCTCTTGTTTTGCCGCCGCCTTTGCGTCCGGCATCGATGGCGCCTTCGTTGCCGCTGGCGTCACACTTTCTTGGGCTTGCAAGGCGAAGGGAAGCAACAGCAGTGTGCCCGCGCACAGCGGCGAGACAAGGGACGAGCTAAGGATGCAGACGACTGCTTTGGACATGGGAAGTGCTCCTGGAACAATAGGATGAGGTGACGCCGCTATGCCAAGCGGCGAGATGACTAAAGAACGCGGCTTATTCGCGAAGGAAGCGCGTGTGTGCCCAGCGTGGCGCGACGATGAACAGCGACAGCAAGGCGGGAAGGCCGAGTAGCAGGCAGACCATCACAAAGCCGGCCCGGCGGCGGCGCGACATCTCACTGTTGCGCAGCCACCAGGCGGCTCCGGCAGCGCTTATTAGTGCGCATGCCAGGGTGGCATACCACACCAGTGCCGGACGATGGCCGGTCAAGGGGTGGTCCGCTCTGGCAGGAACGCCTTGGGGCACCAACTGGTCCGGGGCAAGCGCGAGCATATACAACAGCGGTGAAGGCCACCATGCATGGTGTACGAACAAGCTTGGAAAATCCGGCACAATGGTGCGCCGGGCGACTGCTTGCGGCGCGCTGTCGTGGCCTGCGTAAAACAGCGCTTGATAGGGCTGTGTGAGGTCGTATGGGCGCTGGCGTGCGTATGTCAGCGATATCAGTGAGCCCTTGTCCAGGGGAGCGACGTCGACCCGACTAAGGTCGTACGGTTTGCTGCTGTGTGGGACGCTATAACGTTCGATCAGCCCACCATCGTGACTGGCCGCCTGGTACGCAATCAGGCGCCGGGTCGTGATCAGGAACAGTTCTTCGCCTGCCTGTTCAAGACTGGACATGATGCGCTCGCCGGGCGGCGTCACTACCAGCGTCGCCATCCGCCCCGTGACCGGGTCGAACCGGTATACATGGCGGCTTGACACGAACTGCCCGTCAGGGCGCGCTCCCTTGATGAAGGCGGGCGGCTCGGGAAATGGCTGGGTATCACCAAGCCCGCTCGGACCGATGCGGCCTTGCGCTTTTCCGGTCCTGACATCTCGTCCATGAAACTGCATGGTGTCGTGGCTAAAGGTCCAAACTGCATTGCGAACTTTATCGGGCCACTGCTGTGGGACCGGATTACTCAGTTGGTGGCGCAGCGGCAGGATGTAGGCTTTCAACTTGACATGGACCGGCTTGCTCTCGGCAAGCGCTGATCGCCACTGCTCTGCGCCCTTATCGGATGATGCGGCCAGCGCTCTCGTTATCAGCAGTGCGCTTTTCGCCTCGGCCGCATCAATCAGCCCGCCTGGGGGAGGCGTCTCCATCACGCTGGGGTGCAATCCGCGTTGAATTTGAACCAGGTGAAACAGTTCGACGCCGCTCGTTGTGAGGGCGAAATAAAACAACAGTTGAAGTGGCAGCGCCAGGGCGAACGAACCTGCAAGATCGTTCGGGGGCATGTCGCGATCGGGTTTGAAACTGCTGTAGGCAATACACGCCATCAGTATGGTCACTGGTATGGCAGTGAGCACCATCACGATCGCCGATCCCAAATGTCCGAGGATCAGGAAGGGCAGCACCAGCACGGCAATCGCGGCGCGGTTATGGCTCAGTACGCAAAAGGTGCCCGCCAGCCAGCCCATCAGGGTCATCAGGGTGAGGAAGACGACCATGAGGTAGTGACGCAGGTCGACGACGTTCTGGGTCATCAGTTCCAGCAGCGCCAGGCTGAACAGCAACGGGAGCGCTACGGCAACGGCGATTACCGCTGCGGCTGAGGAAAAAATGGCCAGGAAGATGCGCGAGCGTGGCACGGGCCGGTGCAGCAGCCACAACCACTTCTCCGGATGCCGGTAGGTGCCAACCTGATAAACCGCGAACATGACTCCCGCTGCGGCGAAGGCCACCAGCACCATCGTATGGAATTCCCAGTTAAAGTGGGGGACATCGATCACGCGATTGAGCAGCAGATGCAGCACGAACAGCGATCCCGCGACAATGAGTGATGGTTTCCAGAACCGGCGCAGTTCGCCGTAGAAGAGCTTACGCATGCTCGGCCTTCGAGTTGATTTGAGTGTTCAATGTGCCGGCATGCCCGCGGGTCAGCACGCCGTTGACGGCACGGTCCAGATTGACAGGCATGGCGTCCACGCCGCGCGCTCCGAGCAGCTGCAAGCGTGCGCCAAACTCGGGGCCCTGACCGAAGACCAGGACATGGGTAAGCCCATCGATTCGCTTGATCTCAAGCACGCCGGGTAGAGGATCAAGGTCGGGCTGCGCGAATGGAAACTCTGCAATCCAGAGTGTCACTTGGGCGCAGAAAGCCTCGGCCGAGGACATGTGGCGCAGCGCTCCGCGTTCGAGAATGATGAGGTTGTCGGCAATCCGCTCAACCTCTTCCATTTGATGCGAGCAGTAGATGGTGGTCGTCCCGTTGTCGTAACTGGCCAGCGTGAGCGCTTCGAGGAAAGCGCGTTTGGCCACGACATCCAGGCCCAGTGTCGGTTCGTCGAGAATGAGCAACTCGGGGCGCTGCGCCAAGGCCATGGCCAGATTCACGCCAGCGCGTTCGCCGCGCGATAGCTGGGCGATCCGCTGATCGGGCCGCACAAAAAAATTACGTATTACCTCGTTGTAGGCTTGCTCGGACCACTGGTGATATTGACTGCGCTGCATTGCGACCAGCTCGTCGATGCGCATCCAGCCGGGCAGGGTATGGCCGTCATTGACGAATCCGATACGCCCGCGCGTTGCAGCATCGACCTCGGTACAGCGTGCACCTAGCACGAAAGCGTGACCGGAACTGGGGCGTTGAAAACCAAGCAGCGTGCGAAACAGGGTCGACTTTCCAGCGCCGTTGGCACCGATGACGGCGTGAATGCCACCGTACGGAAGTTGAAATGAAAGACGGTCGAGGGCCAGCTTGCCCCTGTAGCGCACACAAAGTTCGGACGTCTCAATAGCAAATTGATTCATCTGATCCTCAGGCAAGCCGCTTATTGGGAGACAAGGCGTCCAGCTGCACGCTCAGGCGCTCCACCACGACGTCAGCAGGAAAGTCCAGCGCGATGATGTCCGACACGAACCGTTCCATGGCGCTGTCGAGCCGTCGTTCCCGTTCAGTTTCCGATAGGCGCTGGCGCGGCTGCGCAATGAACAGTCCCAGGCCGGCGCGCGCATCGACCCAACCCTCTGCCGTGAGCTCTGCATAGGCTTTGGCCACGGTGTTGGGATTGACGGCCAGTTGCTGAGCAAGTCCGCGCACGCTTGGCAAGGCGGCGCCCACTGAGAGTTCGCCATTGATAATGGCGCGCCGCACGGCGTCCACGATCTGGCGCCCGATGGGGCGTGAATCGCCTGCGGCGATTTCAAACATTAAGCGGGCACGCTGGGTCATGCTGTCTCCTCTGTACTAGTACCGCTAGTACAGTAGCGATTCATGAAAGCGCTGTCAAGCCCGATCGGCCTATATTTTTGGAAAATTTTTGAGGATGTATGCATGAGCAAAGCGTTGAGCGCTCAGCTTAACGACATCCTGGCACTCACCGCGCCGCAAGCGACTACGCTCGTCCTGGACCTCAACCCTGCCTGGGGCGGTGCCGTGGCGTACCCGTGCAGGACGGCATAGGCTGCGACGGCGAGAAGCACCGC
Organism: Pseudomonadota bacterium; assembly: GCA_040385745.1. Lineage (GTDB taxonomy): Bacteria > Pseudomonadota > Gammaproteobacteria > Burkholderiales > Burkholderiaceae_D > Telluria_A. The sequence goes on along the minus strand of JAZKGU010000012.1, from coordinate 115,466 downwards.
GAGCCACCAAGGCAGCCAGCGTGAGAATCCAGTGGACGAGGCTGCTCTTCTTTTTGGGTGTCATCAACGGAACTTCTTGGATCGGTGGGGGTGGGGAGAGGCGACTATGCTGCCGTCCTTGCATTGACTTTTACCAGTGGCTTCTGAGTGGTGCGTAAAACAGATTGAGCATGATGATCGTCTCATCAATGGTTTTGCGGGGCCAGCGCGCTTTCAAGCAGTTCAATGAAAGCTTGAATTTTCAAGGAACCGCGCCGGTTGGACTGGTAGATCGCCAACAGGCCCACGTCCATCGCACCTGGGTTGACACGATAGCCGGCCAGGACCGGCACCAGCGCGCCGGACGCGAGCGCATCGTCGACCAGCCATGATGCAAGCAGGGCCAGGCCCATGCCGCCGATGGCTGCCTGCTTGAGCACATCGGCGTTGTTGACGGTCAGCGTACCGCGCACCTGTACTTCATCGATGGCGCCGCCGTCGCGCGACTGCAGGCTCCATGGCGCGCGCGTGGCGCCATAGGCGAACTGAAGACAATTGTGGCTCGCCAGATCGGCCGGCGCGGACGGGATGCCGTGCACGGCGAGGTAGCCAGGACTGGCGCAGATGACACGCTCGTGCGGGGCCAGGCGGCGCACGATCAGGTTGGCATTATTTTCGACCGAACCGATACGGATCGCCAGGTCGATCGATTCGTCGACCATATTCGACACCGTGTCGCTCAGGTGGATATCGAGTTCGAGACGCGGGTGCCGCAACGCCATTTGCGGCAGTAGCGGCGCAATATGGCGAGTGCAGAAGGTCACCGGCGCGGCAATGCGCAGCACGCCGCGCACCTGGCCGTCGGCAGCTCCCGCGCCGGCTTCGTCGTCGGCCGTTTCGAGTCCGGTAAGGATCTGCTGGGCGTGTTCGAAATAGCGCCGCCCGGTCTCGGTGAGCGTGACGCTGCGCGTGGAGCGGTTCAGCAGCACGACGCCTAGACGTCGCTCGAGGCTGTCGATCAATCGCGCGACGGACGAGGTGGCGAGACCTAGCGGGCGCGCCGCGGCGGAAAAGCCGCCGCTCGCTGCCACTGCGCGAAATGCGGTGAGTTCGGAGAACCTGTCCATCGTCGATCTTTGCGCTTGGCGCAATACAGTTAAGCCCGTTGAACATCTTATCATTTACTTCTCACGGCGCTACAGTGAAGCCTTCCACTCGCGCCAAGCAGGGAGACATCAGTCACCACAGATTGTCGAGCGCAGAAAAGCGCCACACGAGGGTCACGCCAAAGGCTGCCGAAATTGGCTTTCCAGACTGCGCCAAGGCCGGATAACAATCGTTCGAAAGGAATCAATATGGAGCAGTCCCGCCCACAGAACCCCGACATTGCACCAGGCATGGTGCTGCTGCTTGCGATTGCAGCTGGTGTCATCGTGGCCAATCTGTACTACGCACAGACCCTTGTTGCACCGATAGCACGGGCCACCGGCCTGTCTACCGAAAGTGCGGGCTTGATCGTCACCTTGACCCAGATCGGCTACACGCTCGGCCTTTTGTTCATCGTGCCGTTGGGCGATCTGCTGGAAAACCGCGGTTTAATCGTCAGTGGCCTCCTGTTCACCGCCGTCGCGCTGCTTGTGGCAGCAGTGAGCACCAGCGCCTGGGTCTTTCTGGCGGCGGCGCTAGCGATCGGCCTGGGTTCCGTTGCGGCGCAAATTCTGGTGCCGTTTGCCGCTCACCTGTCGCATGAGTCTACGCGCGGCCAAACCGTCGGCAAGGTGGTCAGCGGACTTTTAATCGGAATTATGCTGGCCCGTCCGGCCGCCAGTCTGATCGCCGATCACGCCAGCTGGCACGTCGTGTTCGGCGGTGCCGCGGTGCTGATGGTGGTGCTGGCGGGCGTTTTGCGCGCTCGGCTGCCAGAGCGTATGCCGACCTCGCCGCTGCCTTATAGCAAGCTGATCGGCTCGCTGTGGCATCTGTTCGCCAAGACTCCGATGCTACGCCGCCGCGCTGCCTACCACGCCGGCCTGTTCGGTTCCTTCAGCTTGTTCTGGACAGTTACGCCGATTTTTCTCGCCGGACCGCAGTTTAATCTTTCGCAGACCAGCATCGCGATTTTCGCCCTGGTGGGCATGGCCGGTGCTGTAGCTTCGCCGATTGCTGGCCGGCTGGCCGACAGGGGCTACACTCTGATTGCCACTGCCGGCGCGCTGGTGCTGGGAATCTTCAGCTTCGCACTGCCCATGTTCGCGCCGCACTCAACGACGCTGGCGCTTGGCTTGCTGGTGGTAGCTTCGATCCTTCTCGACATGAGTGTGGCGGCCAATCTAGTACTGGGCCAGCGCGCCATTTTCAGCCTCGGTGCGGAAGTGCGCAGCCGCCTCAACGGCTTGTATTTTGCCACCTTCTTCGCGGGCGGCGCCGCTGGTTCGGCCTTGGGCGCCTGGATGTATGCAGTGTACGGCTGGAACGCCGCCTTGCTGACCGGGATGGCCTTCCCCGGTTTGGCATTGCTGTATTGGGTGAGCGAATACATCGGGCGCGAGCGCCTGCCTACACTGGGATAACTTGCACCGCCCCACTGAGATGCATTATTCTCTGGATAAGTGATCGGGCAAGGGACGCAGCGCGTTCGGCATGCCTGAGGCCCCGATTGCATTGTTAGCCACCTAACTGATTGGAACGCCCTTGCCCAAGCCCCTGTTTCAACGCCTGGTAGTTGTGGGAAGTCTCGCCACCACCTTGCTGAGTCCCGCCGCCCTTGCGGCGCAGCGTGACGTCTGGATCGGCACCAACTCGCACCCGTCCAGCAAGGGCATTTACCATGCGAGCCTCAACAACGAATCCGGCAAGTTGTCAGGCTCTCGATTGGCAGCGCAAATCGACGGCCCAGGCTTTCTGGCCATGCATCCCAAGGCAAAGGTGCTGTACGCGGTCGGGGCCCTGGGCGGCACCGATGTAGTAGCTGCTTATTCGCTTACCACTGTCGACTGCAACGCGACCCTGACTCTCTTGAACTCGCTGGCAATTGGCGATGGCGGTGGCGCCCATCTCGCGCTCGACCCGAGCGGCGCCATGCTGCTGACCGCGCAGTATGGCGGCGGTTCTGTCGCCGCATTTTCGCTTAATCCGGACGGTTCCTTGAAAGCGCGCACCGCGCTCATCAAGCATCAAGGTGGCGCGAAGGTGGTGGCCGGCCGCCAGGAGCGCCCACATGCGCACTGGGTCGGTTTTTCACCTGACAACCGGTTTGCGTTTGTACCGGACCTCGGGCTCGACAAGGTCATGATCTACAAGGTCGACCTCGCGAGCGGCAGCCTGGCGCCACATGGTTCTGGGGTACTGCCGCCTGGCGCCGGCCCGCGTCATATGAAGTTTCATCCGGGCGGTAAATGGATTTATGTGCTCAATGAGCTCGATCTGAGCGTATCGGTATTCGGCTACGATGCGGCAGCCGGGACGATGGCGATCAAAGAGACGGTGCCGACCGTTTCCAAAGCCGAGCTGCTCAAGGAACAGGCCAGCAGCGCGTCCGAAATTCATGTTCACCCATCGGGCAAGTTTGTGTATGCAGCCAATCGTGGGCATGACAGCATTACCAGTTTCGCCGTGAACCCGGTCAGCGGTCTGCTTACTGAAATCGGCAAGACCAATGTGCGCGGCGCCACCCCGCGCAACTTCAATCTCGACCCTTCTGGCAGGTGGCTGCTGGCTGCCGGCCAGGACTCCCATTCGCTGGCCAGCTTCGCCGTGGATGCCGCGACCGGGGCGCTCACCTACAATCGCAGCGCGATCCACACCCCCGCGCCGATCTGTGTGTTGTTTGGCGACGTCGTGCAGGCGCCGAGCCATCCACGTTGACCGTCACGGGCGCAAAAGAGGCGCCCCCTGAAAGTCCATCGCTGCACAGCCCTGGCATGCTGGCCGAGCCGGACGCCTGCATCAGTTCGATGGTGATACCCTTGTCCCATGCCTGCTGAGCTTCCAAAAATATTGGTGGTAAATGACGATGCGCCCAGTTTATTGGCGCTTTGCGGGGTGCTGCGCGCGCGCGAAGACCGTCCTGGCTACACCATCCTCATGGCCAATTCCGGCCAGGCTGCCTTGCGCGAAGTGCTGCGGCATGACTTTGCAGTCGTATTTCTCGACGTCAATATGCCGGGGATGGACGGCTACGAGACGGCCGAAGCCATTCGCAGCCGTCCCCGATGTGCTCAAACACCGATCATTTTTGTGACCGCCTACCTGGCGGACGAATTCGACCGCACCCGCGCTTATGGCTGCGGCGCAGCCGACTTCTTATTCTCGCCGGTGATTCCTCAGATCCTGCAGGCCAAGGCCGATGTGTTCGTCAAGCTGTTCGCCCAGAATGCACAGTTGCTGCGCCAGTCGCGTGAACTGGAAGAACGGACTGCACAGTTGGTATTTGCCAATGTGCAACTAGAGTCGGAGATTGTCGAGCGCGCGGCAGCTGAGCGTGAAAACGAGGCGCGCGACGAATTTTTGGCAATGCTCGGGCATGAGTTGCGCAATCCTCTCAGCGCCATTTCCAGTGCCGGCTCGGTGATCGGCATGGCTGGCGCCGACCCCGACACACGCTCCAAGGCCAGGGCGATCATTCAGCGTCAAAGCAGGCACATGATGACCATGGTGGAAGATGTGCTTGACCTGTCGCGCGCCTCGACCGGCAAGCTGACCATTGAGGCTGGCATCGTCGATCTGAGCGCCGTGGTATCGGACTGTGTGGCGACACTTGCAGCGCAGGCAGTACAGCACACCCTCACCAGCGTGATCACGCCGACCTGGATCGTTGGCGATCCGAGCCGCGTCGCCCAGATGGTCAATCACCTGATCGAAAACGCCATCAAGTACACGCCGGCGCCCGGGTCCATCCACGTCGAGGTGCTCCAGCAGGAAGGGGAGTCCCTCATTACCGTGCGCGATACTGGAGAAGGGCTGTCCGAGGACACCTTGCCTCATGTGTTCGACGTTTTTGTGCAGGCCGGTGTGACGATCGACCGGCGCCGCGGAGGGCTCGGCATCGGCCTGGCCATGGTAAAGCAGCTGTGTGAGCTGCACGGGGGGCAGGCGACAGCGCGCAGCGACGGTATTGGCCGCGGCAGCATATTCGCGCTGCAATTTCCCACTGCGCGCTCGCCCCTGGCGGCGATCGGGCCGTCCTGACATTTTGGCAAGCTCGCGTCGGCGTTCCTCATCTTGTAGCTACAGCCCAACAATTCTTCCACACGGCAAGAGGTGCTCTATCGTATTTGCATTTCCCGCTGATATGATTGAACACACAATCGATCGCTGTCATCCCGATGCCTGAATTCATACCTTGTTCCAGGGTACTCGGGACCGCACCATAAGGAGCTACATGGGTTTCTCAACAATAGTTCTGATTGCCCGATGCTGAGCGGCCAGTACGAGCTGCCCTTGGTATGGATATCCATCCTGGTGGCCGTGTTGGCGTCATACACAGCGCTGTCCCTGGTAGAGCGCGTTGCCCATTCCGACAAGGCTGCGGCGCGCTGGTGGATCGGCGGCGGTGCCCTGGCCATGGGAACAGGCATCTGGTCCATGCATTTTATCGGCATGCTCGCCTTTCGCCTCCCGATCCCGATCGGCTACGACCTGCCAATCACTTTTCTTTCCTGGCTGATTCCCGTGCTGGTGTCGCTGCTGGCGCTCTGGCAGGTGCATCAGTCGCGCCTTACTGTCAGGCAGCTGGCACTGAGCGCGGTATTGATGGGAATTGGCATCGTCGGCATGCATTATGTCGGCATGGCGGCAATGCGCATGCAGCCAGACATCGTCTACCGGTCGTCCCTGGTCGCCGCATCGGTCGCCATTGCCGTGGCAGCCGCCGGGGCCTCCCTGTGGATCGCCTTTTACCTGAATCGCCAGCCGGGCGCCTGGTTGCCGCGCGCCGGCGGCGCACTGATCATGGGGCTTGGCATCGTCGGCATGCATTACACGGGCATGGCGTCGGCCGATTTTCCGCTCGACAGTGTGTGCCGGTCAGCCAGCAGCGGCCTGAGTCTGGATGCCGTTGCGCTCACCGTCATTAGTGCGACAGTGGCAGTGCTTGCTGTCACGCTGGTCACGTCCAGCTACGAAGCGCGGCTCAAAGCGCGCAGCAGCATCCTGCTGCTCACCGAGCAGATAGCCCAGGAGCGCCAGAGCATGCTCGAAAGTGAGCGGGCTGCACGGGGCGAAGCCGAGCGGGCGCGCGCCGAGGCCGAACGCATGAGCACGGTAAAGGACGAATTTCTTGCCACCTTATCCCATGAATTGCGCACGCCGCTCAATGCCATTCTGGGCTGGGTGCAGTTGCTGCAGGTGCGTCATCCTGCCGAGCCTGGGGTACGGGACGGCCTCAAGACCATTGAGCGCAATGCCCGGGCGCAAAGCCAGCTGATCGAGGATCTGCTCGACATGAGCGGGATGGCAACCGGCAAGGTGCGGCTTGAACTGCAATCTGTCGCGCCCGCCACGCTGATCAAAGCAGCCCTGGACACCGCGACCCCGGCTGCTGAACGCAAATCGATTCGCATCATCCGGTTTCTTGATACAGAGATTGCAATGATTCAAGGTGACAGCGAACGCTTGCTCCAGGTTTTGAGCAACTTGCTGACCAACGCCATCAAATTCACGCCCGAGCAGGGGCAGATTTTTGTCACGCTGTCCCAGTCCGATGACATGGTCGAGATTGCCGTTGCCGATACCGGGGTCGGAATCCCGCCTGAGTTCCTGCCCCACGTATTCGAACTGTTCCGTCAGGCCGATTCGTCGACGACCCGCCGTTTTGGCGGCTTGGGCATCGGCTTATCGATCGTGCGCCAGTTAGTGGAACTGCATGGCGGGACGGTGCGCGCCTCCAGTCCTGGGGAGGGCGAGGGCGCGACGTTTACCATTGCTTTGCCGCGCTTGCGGGCCGCCAGTGGCGCGCTTCTAGTGGATGATGGCATGGCAGGGTTGGCTGACCAGATAGCCCGCGACCGTCTCGAACTGGCGGGAGTGTCCGTGCTGGTGGTGGACGACGAGCCCGACGCAGTACAACTGGTGCGCGCCATCCTGGAGGAGTGCGGTGCCAAGGTGGTCACCGCCGGCAGTGCCAGCGAGGCGCTCTCGATCCTCATGGATCACACTCCCGATGTGCTGGTGTGCGATATTGGTATGCCCGAGATGGATGGCGTTGAACTGATCCGCCGCATTCGCCTCCTCAAAATGGATGCCGCCACCATGCCGGCAATTGCCCTGAGCGCGTACACGCGCGAAAAGGACCGCGACCGCGCCATTCTTGCAGGCTTTTCGCGCTATCTGCCCAAACCGGTAGATGGCGCCCATATGGTGTCGACGATTGCACATTTATTGAGGTAGAGATCGGCGAGCGAGGGGGGCGGGCGCCGCATCCCGCCGGATGCGCCCAACAGATCAGTTGTTGGTAGAATGAGCGAAAAGTGATGGCCCACCCAGGAAAGCTCATGTCCCCAGATGATCCTACCTTTGCCGATTTCGACGCCATGCTATCCACGATGGACACGGCTTCTGGCGAATGCTGGCTGAAGCTTGAAGAACTCCGTGGCAAAGTGGACGAAGGCTGCGATCGCGGCGTCATTCACCTGGCCCAATGGCGACTCCTGGTCATTCGCATCGTTGAGATGCAATCGCGATGCCGGCGCGGCGAAGTCGTTTCCGACGTATCTGTGAGCACCTCGGTCGCGCGCAAGTTCAATGCCTCCATCCTGGTGATCGAGGATAACGGCCTGACCATGGATATGATGATCTTCGTCCTGATGGCCATGGGATACCGGGTCATTCCCGCGCTAAACGGTCCGGTTGGCTTGTCCATCGCGCGCGCGGAGCGCCCCCAGCTCATTTTCTGCGACATTTGCATGCCAGAGCTGGACGGGTATGGCGTGGTCAAGGCGCTGAGAGCTGACCCTGATCCATCGGTTTCTGGTATCCCGGTCATCGCGGTGACTGCATCGCTGGCCGAGGATCAGGTTGCGCTGTTGCTTGCTGCAGGTTTCTCAGCTTATTTGCCCAAGCCTTTGGATCTTGACCAACTCAATGCGGCACTGCGCCAGCACCTGGCCACAGCGCCGGGTAGCGTGTAAAACCAACGGCGGCGCGAGAGTGGGCTTAGTGTAAGGCCGGCTCAGTCTCCAATTGGGCAAGCCCTGCCGGCGTTGGCACAGCCACAGCATCAAGAAGACGCTTTTTGCGGACTTCATAGTCAGCCAGCGCCGCCGCCTTGACGGGACCGTAACCGCGAACCTCGCGTGGCAGTTCGGCCAGCGTAACGGCCCGGGACAGCGTCGACTCGCTGAGTGTGTGGCACAGCGTGCCGACCATCTGCGCATACTCGTGCGCCAGGCGGCGTTCGTGGCGCCGTTCGGCGGTGTAGCCGAATATGTCGAGCCGGGTACCGCGTACGCGCTTGGCCTGCGCAAGCAGTTTGAAGGCGGTCAGGACCCAGGGGCCAAACTTGCGTTTTTTCGGGCGGCCCGTGGCGGGATCGAGGCGCGACAGGAGCGGCGGCGCCAGCCACAGTGAGATCGATCCGGTGTCGGAAAACTGGGCTGCCAGCGATGCCTTGAACTCGGCGCTGCCATACAGGCGTGCGACCTCGTATTCATCCTTGTAGGCCATGACCCGAAACGCGTTGACCGCGACAGCGCGGCTGAACAGATTGCCCGCATCGGCAAGGCTGCCTTCGGCTTTGATCGCGCGCGCCACCAGAGCCCGGTATTGATCCGCGTAAGTCCGGCTTTGATACGATTCCAGTTCGCGTGCATTGGAATCGATCAGCTGTTCCAGGGTTTGTCGCGGCGGCGCTGTGCGCGCCGGCGACAGACTGGCAAGCGCCTGCGGACGGGCCGCGGCAATGCGGCCCCAGGTGAACGCGCGGCGATTAAGCGCCACGGCGGCGCCATTGAGTTCGATGGTACGGTCGATGGCCTCGAAGGAGAGCGGAACCAGGCCTTTTTGCCAGGCATAACCCAGCATCAGCGTGTGGGCGGTGACGGTGTCGCCAAAAATCTGCTGCGCCAGGCTGCTCGCATTGAAGGAATGGAAGCGGCCGGCAGCGCAGCGCTGGCGTATCCGCTCGCCCATCAGCCCGGACGGCAGGGTGGCGTCGCGCTGCAGGACGATGGCCGAAGTCGGCGTTTCCTCGAGATTCAGGATGGCGGCTGAGCGCCCGGCCGAGAGCTTTGCCAGCGCGTCGGCGCCGGCTGCCACGACCATGTCCGCGGCCAGCAACAGGTCCACCGCACCCGGACCGATACGGACGGCGCCAATGTCGGACGGTTGGGCGGCAATGCGCACCTGGCTCATGACTGCGCCATTTTTCTGCGCCAGTCCGGTGAAATCGAGCACGGTCGAACCCAGACCCTGCACATGGGCGGCGCCGCCGATCAAGGCGCCCATGGTGAGCACCCCGCTGCCGCCGATGCCGGTGACGAGCACATTGAAGCTGGCTGTCAGCGCCGGGATATCCGGACGTGCAAGCAGGGCAGCATGTTCGCTCTCCAGCGCGAGCAAACGGGCGCCGTCTGGCTTGCGCAGGCGCGCGCCCGCAATTTCGATAAAGCTCGGGCAAAAGCCTTTGACGCAAGAGAAGTCCTTGTTGCAGGCGCTCTGGTTAATCTTGCGCTTGCGCCCGAAGCTGGTCTCGAGCGGTTCGATCGAGATGCAGTTGGACTGCACCGAACAGTCGCCGCAGCCTTCGCAGACGCGCTCGTTGATAAACAGGCGCTTGTCGGGATCTGGCATTTCCTTGCGCTTGCGCTTGCGCCGCTTCTCCGCAGCGCAGGTTTGTTCATACACGATAGCGGTGACGCCGGGATGTTCACGCAGGGCGCGCTGAACGGCATCGAGCTCGCTGCGCGCGTGCACTTCGGTGCCCGGCGCGAGATCGCTGGAGTGCTGCCATTTTTCGGGCTGTTCCGAGACCATGCAAATGCGGTTCACGCCCTCGGCGTGAAGCTGGCGCGTGATGCGTGCCGGGTCAATGACGCCCTCGGCAGCCTGGCCTCCGGTCATGGCAACAGCGTCGTTGTAGAGGATCTTGTAGGTGACATTGGCTTTGGCCGCGACGGCGGCGCGGATCGCGAGCAGGCCGGAATGTTGATAGGTGCCGTCGCCCAGATTCTGGAAGATGTGCGGTACTTCGGAGAACGGCGCGGCGCCGATCCATTGCGCTCCTTCGCCGCCCATCTGGCTGAAGGTGGAGGTCTTGAGCTCGGGCTGGGCCAGTGCCATTACGTGGCAACCGATTCCGCCGCCGGCGACCGATCCCTCCGGCGTCCTGGTGGAGGTGTTGTGCGGACAGCCCGAGCAGAAGTAGGGGGCGCGAACCGGCACCACGGCTGCGCTAACCGCCTGCAGGGATGCTTCCAGGGCAGCGAGCCGGTGGGCCAGCAGAGGCAGCGCGGCGCCAAAGCGCGCAACGAGTTTTTGCGCGACCAGCAGCGGCGAGAATTCGGATACTTCGGGCAGCAACGGCATGCCGCCCGGCTCGGTCTTGCCGCTGACGGCGGGCCGTTCTTGCGCACTCAGGTGATACAGCGCGTCCTTCAACTGAGTTTCGACGTTGGCGCGTTTTTCTTCCAGTACCAGGACTTCGCGGTGGCCCAGTGCGAATGCTACCGCGCCCTCAGTTTCAAGCGGCCAGCTCATCCCGACTTTATAGATCGAGATGCCCATGTCTTCGAGCGCACCGACATCGAGTTCCAGATCCTGCACGGCCTGCATCAGGTCCTGATGGGCTTTGCCCACGGTGACGATGCCAAAGCGCCGCTGGCGGGCGGCGACAATGGTGCGGTCAATCCGGTTGGCTCGGGCCCACGCACGTACTGCCGGCAGCCGCTCTTCCAGCAAGCGCCGTTCAAGTTCGGCGCGCTGTCCAGGCCAGGCAATGCGAACGTCCCAGTTCAGGCCATGGGCGGGCATTGCATGATCGGCCGGTGCAGCAAAGGTGGGCAGCGCGCCCAGGTTGAAAGCTGCCGCGGTTTCGATCACTTCGGCGATAGTTTTCAGCCCCACCCAAACACCGCAGTAGCGCGACATTGCCAGTCCGGCCAGGCCCAGTTCGATGACTTCGGCCACGCTTGCCGGCTGCAGCACCGGGATCGAGGCCGACTGGAAAATGCCGTCGGTCTGGTGCGGGTACATCGACGACTGCGCAGCGTGGTCGTCGCCGGAGACGGCAAGCACGCCGCCGAGGGGTGAAGTTCCCAGCATATTCGCGCTGCGGAAAACGTCGCCGGTGCGGTCCACGCCTGGGCCTTTGCCGTACCAGATGCCAAACACGCCATCCACCTTGGTCTTGCCATAGGCCTTGTGCATTTGCGCTCCCCACAGCGCGGTTGCCGCCAGATCCTCGTTCAATCCCGGTTGGAACACCACATCGTGTGCTGCCAGGTCGCGCGCAGCTTTCCACAATTGCTGGTCGTAGGCGCCCAAAGGCGAGCCGCGATAGCCCGAGACCAGGCCTGCAGTGGAAAGGCCATGGGCGCGGTCGAGGCGACGCTGCAGCATGGGCAGGAGCACCAGTGCCTGAATCCCGGTGAGGAAAACGCGTCCTTCGGTAGGCGCGTAGATGCTGGAGACTGCGGGCGGGGTGGTGGAAGACATGGCAATGATCCGAAAAGGGGTAGGCAAGGTATGAAATGTTACGCTCAGGATCGGAGTGAATGGCGCTAAAAACGCGTACGTGGCTGCCTATTATTGGTAGAATGAACTACGATTTATGTTTTTATTAGTTAAAAATGCCTAGCGAAGAAAAGTGCGATAAAGTTGACCTGAAAATTTTGAAGGAGCTGGCGCGTGACGGCCGTATGGCCTGGAGCGCGCTTGGCGACAAGGTAGGCCTGTCGCTGACGCCCACGCTGCGGCGCGTGCGGCGGCTGGAGGACGACGGCTTCATTCAGGGGTACGCCGCCAAGCTGGATGAAGGTCGGCTGGCAGGGCGGATCAGCGTGTTCGTTGCTGTCACCCTTGCGAGTCAGTCCGAGGAGGTCATTGCGCGCTTCGAGGAGCGCATCGCGCTGGCGCCCGAAGTGATGAGCTGTTTTCTGATGACTGGCGACGCCGATTACAACTTGCGGGTGGTGGTGCCCGATCTGGATGCCTACAATAATTTTTTGACGCGTACACTCACCCGTATCGATGGCGTCGCACATATCAAGTCCAGCTTCGCGCTGAAAACAGTCCTCAACCGTGCTTCGCCACTGCTCTGATTCAGGCACTCTCACGACTGCCCGCTGCGCAACCAGAGCCGTGCTGCCGGTTGACGCGCATGGCGCCAGCTGGCACACTGGACGCCATTCCAAAAAAGACAGGAGAGAAATCATGCACGCCAACGCCTTTGCCCTCCTGTCGGCCGCCTGACCCGCATTCCACTCCTGTTGTTGTAGTGTGCTGCTGCGCCTGAGGGCGCGCCGACTTCCGCTTTCCACATTGCCTGCGCCGTGTGCGCCGGCTGTGCTTGCGCGCGCCGCAAGCGTCACGAATCCGGACCACACTACATCATGATCGACTTCGATTTCGCATCACTTCGTCTTATCGGCCTGCATCAGGCCATCGCCAGTCAGCTAGCTTCCTTCTCCACCCAGCACCCGGGCCAGCGTCTGGTGCGTATCACTGCTGTCCACCGCGACCGCCTCGCTGTGCACGACGGCCAACAACAGGGCAGTGCGCATGCGCCGACCCGACTGCTCGATGAATTGGCGCAGGAGGACACCACGCTGGCGGTAGGCGACTGGGTGCTAGTCGATGCCAGTGAACTGATCGCGGCGCGCCTGCCGCCGGTGACTAGTCTGGCCCGGCGCAGCCCGGATGGACGGCGCCAAGTGTTGGCGAACAATGTCGACACGGCGCTGCTGGTGATGGGACTGGACCACGACTTCAACCCGCGCCGCGTGGAACGCTCGATCGCACTGGTACGCGCGGCAGGCGTGCAGCCAGTGATCGTGCTGACCAAGGCCGACGCCGGCCTCGACGCGAGCGCGCGTATCGCTCTGCTACGCGAGCGCCTGCCCTTGGGTATCGACATCATCGCTACCGACGCCCGCAGTCAGCATGCCGCTGCCGCACTGGCGCCCTGGCTGGAGCCAGGCCAGACCTTGATCCTGCTCGGAACGTCGGGCGCGGGCAAGTCGACACTCACGAACACCTTGTGCGAGAGCAGCCAGGAAACCGGGGGCGTGCGTTTGGGGGATAGCCGCGGCCGTCACACGACAACGGCGCGCTCGCTGCACCAGTGCGCCAGCGGCGCCTGCATCATCGACACGCCGGGACTGCGCAGCTGGAGCATCGACGCTGATGCCGAGCAGCTTGGCGCCGCGTTCGACGATATTGCCGCGCTGGCGACCCAATGCCAGTTCCGCGACTGTCGGCATGAGGCTGAACCGGGATGCGCAGTGCGCGAGTCCATCGACGCCGACCGCCTGCTCAACTACAACAAGCTATTGAAGGAAGCGCGCCGCAACGGGCAAACGCCACTCGAACGCATTGCCGACAGAGCACGCTGGAAGGTCGTGCACAAGGCGGCAGCAGCGCGCAGTCGGCAAAAGCGCGAGTGATTCGGACCTGTGTCGGGCCGGCGGGCCCCGGCAACCATCCAAACGCGCGCTTCCCGCAAGGCGAGCACAGCAGCATCTTCGCCCACATTGCGCCGCGTCCAATGTGGTCCCTGCTTTCCGCGCTACGGTCAGTACTGCCGAGTCTGTTCGATGTAAGCACGGGATGCGGCTGTCGACTTAATTCTGGGGATCAAATCATGAAAACGAGCAAAAATGGCGGAGCCTCTAGCAGCGGCCAGGGCCACGGTGGACCCGTGCACGCAAGCGCTTGCACCATCAACATTAGTATCAACAGCAATGGCGATGTGAATATCTACAACTGTGCCGCCCAGCCTGCGGCCGAGCCCACGTGTTCGCCGCCGCCAGTAGACGATGCCTGCCCGCCCATCGTTCCTGGCGCCTGCGTGCCAGCGTCGCTTGGCGCCAAGCCGAAGCAAAGCCGGCGCAACAAGCTCGACAGGCTGCTGGCAAACAACCGCGTACCGAGCACACTGGGCGCTTCGCTGGTGCACATGGCGCGGCGTTACCTGGCAGGAAAAACGCCCGCCAATGCGCTTGAGGAACGCGGCTTTGCCACGCTACGCACGATTCCCAAGGAATTGAAACGTGTGCTGTCCTGCGCCAGCGATTCGCTCGCCAGCCTCAGCAGTGGTGAGCGCAACCGCCTGTTTGCCACAGGTCTCCTGCCATCGATCGAGCAGCCCATCGAGCTGGCGCAATTAGCAAGTGCCTTCGCCCAGGAAATTGCTGATCGCGTTGGTCTGCAGGCTTTCGACAACCCTGCTTGTGCTACAAATGAACATCCCGGGCGGGTGCGTGTGCGGCCCTATGTGCCAGGGGAAGAAAATTTCGATCCGCTAGTGAGGATTTGCAGCGTCAATGGGCTGCGCACCAGTTCCTTTACCCCGCCACCGGCGCAGGGCGACTTCTCGCCGGAGGAACTGCAGCAGCGCTGCCGCGTGATTGTGGAAGGCAACGAAGCCAGGCAAGTGTGCGACGTACAGACTGACGACTGCCCCGGCAACATAATGAGTGGCGGCGTGTGCCAGCGCGTGCTGGACATTGAAGCGGGCCAGGGCGTCGTGGTCGAGGGCGTGAATTTTTCAAGTGTCAATGCAACTGTGCGCATCGCGAGCAGGGCAGCACCGGAGACAGTGCTGCGCGAGGTTGCCGCCCAGGTATGCGGCGACGACGAGACCCCGCTCACTGAACGCATTCAGGAACAGGAGCGCTTGATTCTCGATTGCCGCGTGCACGACCGTCTGACCTTCCAGATACCCGCCGACTTGCCTCCCGGGATCTATTCGTTCCAGGTTGCCGTTCCCAATGTCAGCACTTTTCCCGGCCACGGCGCCGTTCTGCTGTCGAACCAGGAGTACATCAGCGTGGCCACGCCGTCCACCGCCCGCTTCGAGATCAGAAGCGAGACCTTGCACGCTCGCGCGGAAACGTCGCCCGCGTCCTTCGGCTCGGATGAAGTGGGCATCCGCATCCTTGCGGTGCCGCTGTTTCCCGACCTGTCGTCCGGCGATGCGCAGTTGCCCAACGGCGGTGCGGCGATCCGCTTCGGCGATGTCGACAGCGGCGAGACGCGCGCAATGGACCACGTGCTGTTCGCGCACCAGCAGCCGATTGCCGGGGTGGCGCTGTCGATCCGGGGCTTCGAGATCGATGGAGAAGAGGCATTCGAACAGCAGATCGAGAGTACCCTCGATGTCTTCATCGCGATCCTGAAAGACCAACTCGCGTTTGTGCTCGAGCACCTCAAGGAGGCGGGCGCCATCGCCAGCAAGCTGGCAGCCTATGGCCTGCAAGGATTGATTGCTGGCGCGATAGCCGCAGCAGTGGTCGTCGCGATCGATGTGTTTGTTGCGCTGTGGGCGCCGGCCGATCCGATTATCGAGGATGTGATCGGGCCCAGCACGCAGGATTTGGTGGAGCTGACCAGCACGGAATTTGCGCTGCCGGCAGCGAGCGAACATATCACGCCGCAAGGAATCAAGGTGAAGGTAACACCGCTTGGCAAAATTCCTGGCCAGTACCGTGAACGGCGTGAGTACATTAGCGACGATGAGGACAGCCGCTACGAGATTGTGTTCCGCTACAGCCGGCTGGCATAAACGCACCCGGGAGAAGCGTGTCGTCGGGCTGTCAGATCAAGATAGATTGCCGTGGATGTCACCTTCTCGTCTTTTTGGCGACAAGCGGGGCAGGTTGAAGGAGAATTTCACTCCTGTTTCCTGGCTGGACGTGACGGCAACTGCTCCGCCGTGCGCCTTTGCGATTTCCTTCACGACGTACAGACCCAAGCCCAGATTCTGGGCACGCTGTTTGGTCCGTTCTTCGGGTGGACGAATCGCAAAGCTTTTGACCGGATCGAACAGTGCGCGCAGACGCGCTGGCGAAATCTCGTCGGCGTCATTGGCCACCTCGAACACAACATCGGGTCCGGTTCCGTCAATGGCAATGTCGATTGCAGAATCAGGTTTGCCGTGCTGGATCGCGTTCGATATGAGATTCGAGAATGCCTGGGACAGCCTGGGCCCGTCCCATGCGCCGATCAATGCGCCGCGGGTGGCCAGATTGATCTGGCGAGTCGGATGAAAGGTTCGGGCTTCCTCAACGACGTTAAAGCACAGCTCCTCCAGGTTCACGGTGAAAGGGTCGACCGGAATGCCGTCACCGAGGTGCGAAGTCGAAAAATCGAGCAAGTCGCGAACGATCTCGTCCATGCGAGTTGCACTGTTGAAGATTGCGAGGGAGACTTTCAGTACTTTGGCAGGTAAGGTTTGATCTTGGAGGAGCACCTGCGCGCCCATGCTGATCGCACCCAGGGGCGAGCGCACGTCATGGCCCAGAATGGCCAGAAACAAGCTCTGTGAGTCACGCAGCAGTTTCGAATAGCGGGCCATCGATTCGCTTTGCGCCTGGTCGATGGCCTCGTTGAAGCGCACCATATCTTCGATTTGCTCGGCACTGGTGATGGCGACATTGCTGGTCCAGAGCCGCAGCACGCTTGACCTCAAGGCTCTGAATTCGGCCATGACCTGGTCGCTATTGAGCCCTGATGCCATCCGCGCTACCGCATGTACTTCGGCTGCCGTGTCGGCGCCCGCGGCTGGAGCGAGCCCCTTCGATTTGGCGACGCTTTCGCTCTCGCATTGCGGCGAGTCGAGGTCGTTTGCAATTACATTGAGTACTTCTTTGGCATGATCGCGTAGTTCGATTCTGTCGGCATCGCGCAGTGGAAGAAGCGTTTCGGCGAATTCTTCCCACTCCTGGAGGATGGGATCGAGATTGCCGAGGATGAAGCGAGCGAGGCGCATTTAAACCTTGGCGGTGAGCGGTGCGAGCGGAGCGATTTTTTGCACCAGCTTGCTTACTTCAGCCAGCAAAGCGGCGGCCAGAAAAGGTTTGCGCAAGAAAGCATTGTAAGTGGCCCCATTCGTCACGTCGCAGCGTCGCGAAGCACTCATCAGCAACACTGGCATGTGGGTTGTCGATGGATCCGCCCTGACTTGCTCGCTCAACTCGGCACCTGTCATGCCGGGCATTTCACAGTCGGAGATTAGCAATTCATGGGCCGATTCTTTCATCATCGAAAGCGCTTCCGGACCGCTTGCAGCGCTTTGCACGTCGTAGCCATGGGCCTCGAGCAGCATGGTGCAACTTTGCGTCATGCCCTCGTCGTCATCAACAATTAAAATCATCACCGCTCCTGTCGCCATGGGTTTCTGCCGAGGCGTCGGCGTGGCGTCACTTGTTGACACGATCCAAGTCTCGCTTTTCCTTGGGCGAGCGTCCGTGTGCTACCGAACGTGGGAAGATTTATTTTTTGATAATCATTTGGGCGGGCTAAAGCGCACGGTAGTGGGGCGGGAGGGCCACGTTCCGTTTTAACCCGCTGGCGGCCGACCTATTCCGATGGTTCCGGTATTACAGCGAAGTTGGCAAGCTCAAGAGTCTCGTCGATATCGCCAGGCCGCCTTTACAACGATCCGGCTTTTGGCAACAAGCCGACGTACGCAGAGCGCGGACGAACAAGTTCGCTCCCATGGAATTGTTCCATTGCATGCGCGAGCCAGCCGACGATGCGCCCGACTGAGGTAATGCCGAGTTCTTCTCCGCGCATCCCCAAAAAATGTCCGACGAATATCGCCGGCATGATGAAGGCGAGTGGTTTTCCAGCAATCTCAGCGGCCGCCGCTTGTGCCCGAGACAGTTTCTTGAACTGCGCATCGGAATGCAGCGCTTGCTCGAGCGCGGCCATGATCGCGACCGTACGCGGATCGGGTTGCTCTGCGTTGCCGGTAAAACCAGGCAAAGACTCGCCATTTTTAAAGCGCTGCAGGATGGGGGCGCTTCCATCATCGCTGGACAATATTTCCCCTAGCATTCTGACGGCGGCGCCGTAGCGCTCGGCCATAAAGCGCTGCCCGGTCGATGCTATAAGGCCGGTCGTGATGGCCTGATATGCCGTGACGCCGACGTTGGCCACAGCCCTGACTGCATAGGTGACCGGATCGAATTCATGATCCGCCGACAGGACCAGCAGGCGCCGGATGATGTCGTCAAAGCCGGCCGGTGCGTTGACGGACTTGGCCAAAAAGATGTGCAGAGGCTCTTCGGCCGCTTTTTTTTGATTGCCGATGATCGCCGCGTACCAGCGCAGGGCGTCGGACGCAGTCCGGACAAAGCCACGCGGACTCAGGTCGTAGGATTTGGGATTGCTACGCTCGAGCATTGGAAGCAGTGCAATGGCACGCTCTGAGCTCGTCATTGTTTGCAATGACGTTACGGCCTTCAAAAATTCGGTGGGGCGCGGTGATGTTTCGCCGAATAGCGCTTCATCGTCCGCTTGCCAGAGCAGCGCCGCAACGCTCTCGAGACTTGCGTGCGCGGAGAGGGCGATCGCGTCCTGGCCACGGAAAAACAGGCCGCGTTCAGTGATGAGCGTAATGGACGATTCGATGGCCAGATGCGCAGGAGCCTCGACGGCACGCGGCCCTGCATGTACACCGGAGATGCGATCAATGTCGGCTTTCCAGTACCTGCGCTTGCGTGAGCCCTCGATCTGTTCCGACCTGATCATCTTGCGGCTCACGTACGCGTACAAGGTAGGAATGCTTACCCCGAGCTGTGCGGCGGCATCGTCGGCGGACAAAAACAGATCGTTTTCCATGTGTTGTATTAGATAGGTTGATGAAAATTGTCCAGATTGACAATGATAACGCATCTCCGTAAATTGGCTACATCAACTCAATGTTGATTAAAACTCGTCAATGTGTACTGTTGCTCTGATAGGGCTGTGCCGGTCGAGATAATCCAAAAACAACGGAGACATGCATGACCACTATGAATCGTGTACTTACTTTGGCCAGCCTTGGTTGCGCTGCGCCGGCTTTGGCCTTGGCGCAGTCGACTCAGGGCGAGGTCATCGAGACCATCGTTATTACCGCAACCAAGCGCGCACAGATCCTGCAGGATGTACCGCAGACCATTACCGCCTTCTCCGAGAAAAACCTCAAGGATGTGGGTGCAGCCGATTTTAGCGGAATCCTGAACTCGATGGCGGGCGTGGAGCTCAAGCAGGAGCAATCGGGCCAGGGCGGCGTGGCGATTCGCGGGATTTCCGAGCTCAATCTGAGCAATCTGTATGGCGGCACCGGTTCGGCAACGGGGATGTATCTCGATGAAATGCCGCTTACGGCGGCCGGGCGCTTTCCTGGCCTGGGCGCGTTTGACATGCAGCGCATCGAGGTGCTGAAAGGGCCACAGGGGACTCTGTTTGGCGAGGGTTCGCTCGCCGGTACCGTGCGCTTTATCGCCAACAAACCCAAAATGAACAAATGGGAGGTGGCGAGCGACGCCAGTTTTTCAAAAACCGAAGGCGGTGGCGATAACCACTTGTTCAACGTGATGGGGAACATTCCTTTGGCCCAAGACGTGGCGGCCCTGCGCATCAGCGGCTACCAGAAACAGGACGGCGGCTACCTCGATGCACGTATCACCGATGGGAAGAGTATTTTTTCCACGATCAGGAATGCCAACAGTCAAAAAAGCGATGGCGCCCGCATTGCCCTTCGCTTGCAGCCAATCACGGATCTGGTCTTGACGGGGACCTATCTCAATTATTCGTCCAGGAACGGGACACGTAACCGTGGCGCCAGTCCCGAGATCGGATCGTTCTCCACGGCCGAAAACACCCGCGACAAGCTCGATGCCTTTGGCGTTACTGCTGAATACAGCTTGAGCTTCGCCGACTTTGTCGCCAATGCCTCGCATACTGACCGTAACTTTTTCATCAACGAAGATCAGGGCAAGGCTTTGGGCGCGGTGAATGGCGGTTTGCTCGCGCTGGGCCCCCTTGCTACCAAAGTATTGAATGTGCCATGGCCGAACGCCGCCACTGGCATCAATACCGCGCACGACATGCGCGCCAAGTCGGACACGCTCGAGATGCGGCTGGTATCCAGCGGCGACACCTCGCTGAAGTGGACCGGCGGCGTGTTCTACAAAAAAACCGCTACCGGCTTCACTGACGACGTGGCGGTCACGCCGGGTATCCCCCCGGCGAGTTGGGCAGCCGTCACTTCCGCATTGACGAAAGGGACAGTGAGCGTGGGCGAATCGCTGCACACCGAGTCGTTTGCCGCCATCAAGCAAAGCGCCATCTTCGGCGAAGTTTCGAAGGACTTTACCAAGCAGTTTCAGTTGCTGGCCGGTGGCCGGGCATTCAAGGAAACGCGTTCTTCGGTATCGTCCTGGCGCAGTGCCTTCGCTTTGATCAGCGGGGGCGCGGCTGTCGGCACCATCAAGTCGCGGGATGAAACCTCGCTATTCAATCCGAAGGTGACCGCCTCGTACAAGTTTTCTCCCGACGTGATGGCTTATGGGACCTACAGCCAGGGATTCCGCAGCGGCGGGCAGAACGACTATCAGGTTTATATCCCGGGTTCGCCCGCCGATTTCAAGCCGGAGCGCCTGATCAATCACGAAATTGGATTGAAGACTGTCCTGCTGGGGAATTCCCTGGCGCTCAACCTCTCTGCCTATTACATGAACTGGAAAGACCTGCAGCAGATCGTCGCCAGGGGCAGTAGTGGGATCGGCAGCGCCATCGGCAATGTGGGCGATGCCCACAGCAGCGGGGTAGATCTGGAAACGAAATGGCTGCCGCTCAAGGGCCTGGAAGTCAATTTCACCGCATCGGTCATGGATGCGGTGCTCGATAACGCCGTGGTTCTGCCAGCCAGTGCCGGTGGCATCACGGTCCCGAAAGGCACCAGGGTACCCGGTACCAGCAAGATAAGCATGAGCGCAGGGGCGACCTATCGCCGCCCATTGAGCGAGGGACTATCGGGATTTTTCAGCGGCCGCATCGCGAACCGCAGCGACTTCACTTCCGAGCTGCTGCACTACCAAAGCACCACGCCCGGTAATACGACTATCGATTTTAGGCTGGGCGTCGAAGCTAGTAAATGGCAGGTGTATATGTTTGTGGACAACGCGAGCAACCGCCGCATACAGGTGCGGGAAGATGGCGACGGTCCGGATATTTTCTCGGGCCAGAAAAATTACAACTGGGGCCGCCCGCGCACGATCGGTCTCAACGTCCGCTACGCGCTGTAAGCGATCTGCAAACAAGCAAGGTACAAGGCATTCAAATGGAAATTCGTGTTTTGGCAGGCAATGGTTGTCTGGGATCGGGGTTCAAGCCCGAGTCATTGAAGCGTGGAGTGGCTCTCAAACCCCACGTGATCGCATGCGATGCAGGTTCGACCGACTCCGGCCCCGCGTCATTGGGAAGCGGCAAGCCCAAGCTTTCGCGGGAGGCGTGCAAGCGCGACCTGCGCCTGCTGCTGCTGGCCCGCGATGAGCTGCAGGTGCCGCTCATTATCGGCTCATGCGGTACCAGCGGCAGCGACGCCGGCGTCGACTGGATGGTGGAAATCGCGCGCGAAATCGCCAGCGAAGATGGGCTGCATTTCCGACTCGCGACCATTAAATCGGACCAGCCAAGCGCTTATCTGGAGCAGCGATGGGCTGCCGGACGTATTCGCGCACTCGATCCAGCACCTGTCGTCGATGAGGCAACTTGGTCCGGTAGCAAAATTGTTGGCATGATGGGCACTGAACCAATCGAAGCGGCGTTGAGGCAGCACGCCGATGTGGTGCTGGCGGGCCGCGCCAGCGATTCGGCCCTGTTCGCCGTCTATCCGATCATGCTTGGTGCCGATCCAGGGCTCGCATGGCACGCTGCCAAAACGCTGGAATGCGGCGCTGCCTGCGCTGTGGTCCCAGCCGCCGATGGCATGATTGCCTATATCCGTGACGATCATTTCGACATCGAAGCGCTTGATTTGAATGCCCAATGTCTCCCGCGCGGTATTGCGGCCCATACCCTGTATGAGAATGCCAACCCGTTCCTGCTCACCGAGCCATCCGGTATTATCGATACCGAGCATGCGCGCTACCAGGCTATCGACCATCGTTCGGTGCGGGTCAGCGGATCGCGTTTTCTGCCAGCCAGCGAGTACACTATCAAGCTCGAAGGCGCCGAACTGATTGGATATCAAACCGTGGTCATTGGCGGTATCCGCGACCCGCATATTATCAAGGACCTGGAGCGGCTACTGCCCATGGTGAAGGCTTATTTTGACGGGCGCATCGCCGATCTATTCCCAGGTGTACTAAAGCCGTCGGATTACGACATCCACTACCGAATCTACGGTCGCGATGGGGTCATGGGCGAGCTCGATCCAATGCGCCATTTGCAAGCCCGCGAAGTGGGGGTGTTGATCACCATTACCGCCCCGTCCCAGGCTTACGCAACAAAGATCGCCAGCCTGGTTGCCCACGTCAGCGCGCACTTGCCTGTTTCCGCGTATGAGGGACTGATCAGCAGTATCGCCTATCCATTCTCGCCACCGGAAATAGAGCGTGGGCCGGCCTATCGCTTCAGCGTCAACCACGTAGTGCTGCCCGATAGTCCATGCGAGATGTTCCGTACCGAGTTTTCCGAGATTGCGCCCAAATGAAAACACTATTCGAGCTATGCAGTTTGATTCGATCCAAGAATGCGGGGCCATTCGTTCTCACCTTGGACTTCATGCTGGCCAACGATGCCAATTATGCGCTGGTGAAGCGCGTCAAACCGCTCAATGCCGACATGATGGCGACACTCTATGGTGTTCCGGCCGAGCGCATTACGGTGGTCTATCACGACAGTGCGCTGGCGATCAAGGTCTCCATGCCCCGGCCTATTTTCCAGTGCGATCTGGGCGACAATGACTGTTACGGTGGCCAGCAGTATGTGCCACTGCTGGATACTCCCGTACGCGAGGGAGATCGTGATGACTAGTCTGATTTCGCCGGCCAGTATCTCGGCCAGGATCGATCGCTTGCCGGCCACCGGAGCTTTATGGATCCTGGTCGCCAAACTGTCCTTGGGCGGATTTTTCGAGGTCTATGACCTTGCTTTGACTTCGTTGATGAGCCCTCTGCTGGTGCAAGGCGGCGTGTTTCGCAGCGATGGCGCCGGCATGTTCGGCGTGCCGGACCAGGCCACATTCGCCTTCGTCACACTGTTCGGATTGTTCGTTGGCGCGCTGGGATTTGCGCGCTATACCGATAAATTCAGCCGCAAAAGCATGTTCATCGCATCGATGGTCTGGTACACCGTGGCCACCTTGATGATGGGCTTGCAGGATGGCGCGGCTGGCGTGTGCTTCTGGCGCTTCATTGCTGGTGTCGGCCTCGGGGTGGAACTGGTGGTAATTGATTGCTATCTGGCGGAAGTTACGCCCAAAGCAGTTCGTGGACGAGTGTTCGCGATCAGTAAATTTGTCCAGATGTGTGCAGTGCCGGTGGCGGCGATAGGCGCATTTATCATCGCGCCGCACGATTATCTGGGCATGGCGGGCTGGCGCTGGATGGCTTTTTTCCCGGTGCTGGGTGCATTGATCGTGCTCCTCATCCGTCGCAATATCGCCGAGTCGCCACGCTGGCTTGCCTCGCAGGGAAGGCTGGAGGAAGCAAATGCAATCGTCGAGCGCATGGAGGCGGCGGTGGTCAGACACACGAACATTGCGCTCGCCGATCCTGTCCCGGTGCCCGATGTTCGCCACGCGCAGGGGAGTTTTCGGGAGCTATTCCACGCGCCCCATCGCGCTCGCGTCGTCATGCTGATTATCTCCACCTCGGCGTCATCGATCGCCTATTATGGATTTGCGCACTGGACGCCGACTTTGCTGGCCAGCCAAGGCGTCAGTGTGACGAAATCGCTGCTCTACACGGCGTTCATTGGCATGGCGTATCCGCTTAGCCCACTCATCACTTCATTTTTTGCTGATCGAATCGAGCGCAAATGGCAGATCGCTGCCGGGGGATTGATCACGGCGCTCGCCGGTTTACTGTTTGCGCAGCAGTCGACGGCGGTGATGTGGATACTGTTTGGCGTGCTGATCACGTTCGGAAATGAGTTGAAAGGGACAGCCACCCATGCCTACCGGGCAGAGCTTTTTCCGACCGAGATTCGCGGAACTGCGGTGGGATTTGTGTATTCATTCACGCGTCTCGCCAGCGCATTAAGCAGCTATCTGATTGCGTACATTCTTTTGAATTTTGGGGCGAACGGCGTGTTCGTGAGCCTCGCGCTGGTGGTCGCCGTGAGCGTTGGTGTGACCCTGGTATTTGGGCCGCGCACCTCCGGCCTGGCTTATCACGAAATCAAAGGAAGTTAAGCCTTTTTTCGCCAGCCTATCTGCTAGCTCAGCCGTAATACACGGCCGGTTTCGTCGTCAACCGAGGAGGAAGGCTTATTTGTCAGGGCGCCAGCAGATGCCTGTGGCGCCCCATTCAGCTTAGTTAATTGACGAGCACTTCGGGTAAGCGCCGGCGTCGACATTGCCCTTGAAACCGGCGATTGTTGCAAGTTGAACCGCATGGCGCACCATGGTTGGCTCCGTGGTGGGGGCGCCGCTCTCGTCGAAGGGCAGGAATGCTTCCTTGCCCTGGTTGGCTTGGCTCCATGCAGCCAGATCGCGCTTGAATTCGGCCGAATCCTTGGCGCCATTGTATGCAGCAACGAGTTCACGGAATTTCGCGTGCAAGGACACCAGGCGGGTCACCTGCTGGCCCGGCGCAGCGGCAACGCCAGCCTCGCGCCCCAGCGCTACAGCGTGGTGTTTGACCATCGCCACGGCAGGCAGTTTGACCGCGGCGCAGCTCAGTCCGTCTTTGGCCGCGCCGATTCCGCAGCTGACCCACGCCTTGGGCGCCTGCGGCCAGCATGCGCCGCCCACCCCCTGGTAACCCGGTGCGCAGGCGGCAAAGCACGAGCCGCCTTGCAGGATTTCCCCTTTGGCGCAGCTGGCCACGGCGGCCATGCAGCGTCCACCCTGGCGGGTTTCGCCGGCTTTGCAGCTCATGGCTTCCGGGCCGAGGCTGTCGGCTGCCCGTACGCAGGCCTCGCCAGTATTGTTGAAGCCAGCCGCGCACTGTGCCACGCAGCGCATTTTTTTCTCGTCTTTCAAGAATCCAGCTTTGCAGCTCATCTTGTCGGCGCCCAGTATGCTGGCCGCACGCGCACAGCTGGCGCCGGTGCCGGTGGAGCCTGCTTCACACGGCTTGTAGCAGCGGCCATCGACCTTGTTTTCGCCCGGCTTGCAGCTCATGCGGCTGGCCGGCAAAGGTTCCGGCGCCGACAGTCGGAAACAGACATTGCCCGAATTGGTGTACCCGTCCGGACAGTCCGCCGGGCGCGATGCCGGATTGGGTTTCGACAGCGCGGGGCGCTCGCAAGTCTTGCCGGTAAAGCTGTATCCGATTGGACACTCCGGCGCCGTCGATGGCGCTGGACGGCTTTCAGCCTCGCGCTTGCAACTAGCATCCTGACTGAAGTAGCCGGCGGGGCAGTCGGCCATCCGTCCCTGAATGGTGCCGGGCGCGCGCTCTGCTGCATCGCTGACGCAAAAGCCGCCTTTGCCAGCACTCTGGGCAAATGCAGTTTGGCTGAGCACGGCGCTGAGATAGATGAGCGAAAGTAGGCGAATCAGCCGGCCGAATTTAAATGAAGACATAGAGTTTTACTGGGGTTGTTGTGTATGGACAAGAAATGTTGCAGTGCATCACTGCTTATTGTAGAGGCTTCCTGGTGCGGGTGCAAACTGTATATCGTGCAATGAAATTTCATGATGTGAATCCGTTCACACTTATCTGCGATATCATTGCGGTCCAGAGAGGTTCTTAGCCGGACCTACAAGTCGGCCTGACCGCAAGACGGGCAGCCGGATATTTCCTAATTTTGCGAATTATGCATTCGCCAGAACAGAGCCAAAGCCCATGAGCAGTGATCAAACCATTATCTACACGCTGACCGACGAAGCCCCACTGTTGGCGACGCACGCCTTCCTGCCGGTTGTCACCGCCTTCGCCAAGCCGGCCGGCATTAATATCGAAGCCAGTGACATTTCGGTCGCCGCGCGCATTCTGGCCGCCTTCCCGGAAAATCTCACCGCCGAGCAGCGCGTGACCGATTCGATGATCGAACTGGGCAAGCTAACGCTGCGCCCGGAAGCGAACATCATCAAGCTGCCGAACATCAGCGCCTCCGTCTCGCAGTTGAAAGCCGCAATCAAGGAACTGCAGGACAAGGGCTATGCGATTCCCGACTACTCGGACGATCCGGAAACCGAAGAGCAGAAAGCCATCAAAGTGCGCTACGGCTCGTGCATCGGCTCGTCGGTGAATCCGGTTCTGCGTGAGGGCAACTCCGATCGCCGCGCCCCGCGCGCCGTGAAGGAAGCAGCCAAGAAGACGCCCCATTCGATGGGCGAATGGTCGCAAGCCTCGCGTACCCACGTGTCGCACATGACCGGCGGTGATTTTTATCACGGCGAAAAGTCGCTCACCCTCAAGGGCGCGCGCGACGTGAAGATGGAACTGATCACCAAGAGCGGCAAGACGGTGGTGCTGAAACCGAAGGTGTCGCTGCTGGACGGCGAAATCATCGATTCGATGTTCATGAGCCGCAAGGCGCTGCTGGCGTTCTACGAAGCGCAGATCGAAGACGCGCACAAGACCGGCGTGCTGTTCTCGCTGCACGTCAAGGCCACCATGATGAAGGTGTCGCACCCGATCGTGTTCGGTCACTGCGTGCGCATGTTCTACAAGGAGGCGTTCGAAAAGCACAAGGCGCTGTTCGACAGCCTCGACGTCAACGTCAACAACGGCATGGCCGACTTGTACAGCAAGATCGCCACCCTGCCGGCCTCGCAGCGTGAAGAAGTCGTACGCGACCTGCACGCCTGCCAGGAGCACCGCCCGGCACTGGCCATGGTCGATTCGGCCAAGGGCATCACCAACTTCCATTCGCCTAACGACGTGATCGTCGACGCATCGATGCCGGCCATGATCCGTGCTGGCGGCAAGATGTATGGCGCCGATGGACGCCTCAAGGAAGTGAAGGCCGTGATCCCGGAGAGCACCTTCGCCCGCATTTACCAGGAAATCATCAACTTCTGCAAAACCCATGGCGCATTCGACCCGAGCACCATGGGCACGGTGCCCAACGTGGGCCTGATGGCCCAGAAGGCGGAAGAATACGGCTCGCACGACAAGACATTCGAAATCGCCGAAGACGGCATTGCCAATATCACCGATCTGGCCACCGGCGAAGTGCTGCTGACCCAGAACGTGGAGCAGGGCGACATCTGGCGCATGTGCCAGGTCAAGGATGCGCCGATCCGCGACTGGGTCAAGCTGGCCGTCACGCGCGCGCGCAATTCGGGCATGCCTGCCGTGTTCTGGCTCGACCCGTATCGTCCGCACGAGAATGAGTTGATCAAGAAGGTCGAGACCTACCTCAAAGATCACGATACCAGCGGCCTCGAAATCCGCATCATGTCGCAAGTGCGCGCCATGCGCTACACGCTCGAACGCGTCAGCCGCGGCCTCGACACCATCTCGGTAACCGGTAACATCTTGCGCGATTACCTGACCGACCTGTTCCCGATCCTGGAACTGGGCACCAGCGCCAAGATGCTGTCGATTGTTCCGCTGATGGCTGGCGGCGGCATGTACGAAACTGGCGCCGGCGGCTCGGCACCGAAGCATGTCCAGCAGCTGGTGGAAGAAAACCACCTGCGCTGGGACTCGCTGGGCGAATTTCTGGCGCTGGCGGTGAGCTTCGAAGATATGGGACTCAAGACCGGCAACAAGAAGGCTACCGTTCTGGCCAATACGCTCGACGCGGCCACTGGCAAGCTGCTCGACAACCGCAAGTCGCCGTCGCCCAAAACCGGTGAGCTCGACAATCGGGGCAGCCAGTTCTATCTGTCGCTGTACTGGGCTCAGGAACTGGCCGCGCAAACCGACGACGCCGAACTGGCCGCGCATTTTGCGCCACTGGCCAAGTCGCTGGCCGAGAACGAGCAAAAGATCGTTGCCGAGTTGCTGGAAGTGCAGGGCAAGGCTGCGGACGTGGGCGGTTACTACAAGCTCGATGAAGCCAAAGTGTCTGCGGTGATGCGTCCTAGCGCAACCTTCAATTCTGCCTTGCAGGCTTTGGGCGCGTAAAGGGCAGGGCGGACGCGTTCAGTCCGCCCGCTTCATTTGACCAGGTTCGCCCAAGTAAGGGCGACCTGGCTTTCAATCTCGATCATTTCACACCTGCTGCGCAGGGCCCTTCTTCATTCGTTCGAAGGTCTGCATTTCCCTTACTCGCTTGCGCCACCATTGCAGGGCTGCGCCGTCGTCGCCGGTGCGCCAGGCCATATGGAGCATCTCGTCCGGCTTCGGTTCTTCCACTGTTTTTTCGACCAGCAGGCCGCGCCTGAGGTCCTCGGCAATCCAATGCGTCGGTAGAAAACCAAAGCCCATTCCAGCCAGTTGAAAGCGGTATTTGGTGAGCATGTCGGGCACTGTCAGCGTGTCCTGGCCAAACAGCAGACCGACCGTGCGGCTGTTGAGCGTACGCGCCGAATCGGCCACCGACACTGCGCGATGCTCGAGCAAGTCGCCGCGTCGCAGAGCATGGTCGACGGCGGCGAGGGGATGGCTGGGCGCGACGGCGAACACGAAGGATATTTTTCCAATTGCTTCCACGGTGTAGCCCCCGCCTGATGGCCCGTCGCCGGCTGCCCCGATCAGCAAGTCGGCACGCCGGTCGAGCAGCGCCTCCCA
Organism: Pseudomonadota bacterium; assembly: GCA_040385745.1. GTDB lineage: Bacteria > Pseudomonadota > Gammaproteobacteria > Burkholderiales > Burkholderiaceae_D > Telluria_A. The sequence continues at coordinate 86,703 of JAZKGU010000012.1, read as the reverse complement.
GGTGCCGGACAGTTCTTCCTTGAGCAGTCGCACCCGGGTCTGGTCGGCCACGCCATAAAAATCGGCCAGGTCCGGCAACAGGCCGGCGGGGTCGAGCATTGAATCGGTGCCGATGGTGATTTGCGTTTCCCAGCCCGAGGCAACGCGCCGCACCCGCGACTCAAGGTCGCCGGCTGCCTTTAACAGGTAGCGCCCCTCCTTCAACAGCTCTTCGCCGGCCTGGGTGAGCGTCACGCGCGGGCCGAAGCGTTCGAAAATCTGCACCCCCAGATCCTCTTCCAGCTTGCTGATGGTGTAGGAGATCGTGGACGGCACCCGAAACAGCTCTTTGGCCGCGGCGGAAAAGGAACCGCGACGCGCGATGGTATCGACTGCGACTAATGCATCCAGGCTGATTTTTAACATTCGATTTATTCGATCAAGAGAGCCGAGATTCGCCGTTTTTCCCAAAACGACCCCAAAGTGATAGTACAATGCTTTCGAAGTGCGCCGGGCAGACCAAGGAAAAATTTGCGACGCAGCGGCTGCCGCGATGTTCGACAGTTTCGAACTCGATTCGATCATCAGTAACGAAACGCGCTAGCGCACAGCCAAGCGCAGTGGCTCAGGCCAGACTAGAAGCCCTTTTCGGCCAATAAGGCCAGCGACCAGGCTTTGGCGCTCGGGTAATCGAGGAAAAGTCCATGGGGCGGACTGCCATCGTAGATGCGCGCGTACATGGGTTCGAACAGGGCGCGCCCTTCGACGTTCTTGGCGGCGACGACCGGGTTGCCGATGCACTGCATCTTGGCGGTTGTGTAGACGATGACTTCGGCCAGCCGGTCGAGCGCCTCGGGAGTGCACAGCAGCGAACCGGTAACGATCGTCATGTGCACATGTGGGCCGGTGGCGGCCAGTTCCTTGACGATGGGATGGGCCGCCTTCATCCAGTTATTGACGAGCTCAAGGTTCCACGGGCCGAGCAATTCGGACACGAGCACACGGCCTTCGAGGCGCAGTTTGTACTCACCATGTGGCCTAAACTTGAGCATCGGGATTTCCAGTAGCGGTTTTTATCGCGAATTAGGATCGATTATGCCGCAATTACGTTTCAAAATATTATATGCGGCATCCATGCCTGGCGCTAAGGTGCCGCCGTGTCCGAGGCGGCGGCTGCCGTATCAAGTAGCGCCCGTCGATGTGAGCTTGCTATGATTGCACAACCAAACTCGATTGGATTTGCATGATAACTCTCGCCAAACTAGCGCTGATAGCACTCACCGTGCTCGCCACTGTCAGTGCGGACGCGGCCGACCAGCGTCCAGTATTTCTCACAGCTGACAGGGTCTGGACCGGAGAGGGCCGGACGCAGATGGGCTGGGCGGTGCTGGTCGCCCAGGGGCGCATTCAGGCGGTCGGCCCGGCCGACAAGATAGAGGTACCCGCCGACGCAGAGCGGATCAACCTGCCGGGCCGCACTTTGATCCCCGGCCTGATCGACTTGCATGCCCATGTCCTGCTGCATCCCTACAACGAGGCCAGCTGGGACGACCAGGTCATCAAGGAAGCACCGTCTTACCGAACTGTGCTCGCTGTCAAACATGCTGCAGACACTTTGCAGGCCGGCTTTACCACCCTGCGCGATCTCGGGACCGAAGGCGCAGACTACGCCGATGTCGGCATCAAGCGGGCGATCGAAGAGGGCGCCGTACCCGGCCCGCGTCTGTTCATCGCCACCAAGGCCATCGTGGCCAGCTCCAGCTATGGCCCCGCCGAGCGCAATTACCGCCCCGACATGCACTTGCCGTACGGCGCCCAGCAAGCCACTGGGGTGGACGAAGCCACCAGGGCGGTGCGTGAACAAGCCTCGCGTGGCGCGGACTGGATCAAGATCTATGCCGATTATCGTACCGGCATCGACGGCAGCACGCGTCCCACTTTTACGCTGGAGGAAATGAAGGCGATGACGGCGGCCACCCACGTCAGCGGGCGCAAGGTGGCGGTGCATGCCAGCAGCGACGCGGCGATCCGCATGGCGGTGCTGGCCGGCGCCGACACGATCGAACATGGTTACGGGGCCACGGAGGCGACCTTCAAGCTCATGGCCGAGCGCGGCACCGCCTATGTGCCGACGCTGACCGCTCCGGAGGCGATCGGCGAGTATTTCCTCAAGCATGTGCGCGGCGGAGCGGCCACGCCCGCCATGCTGCAGGCGGCGAGCGCTTTCAAGCTGGCGCGCCGGCTTGGCGTCATCATCGGCAATGGCAGCGATGTGGGTGTGTTCAAGCACGGCAGCAATGTGCGCGAACTGGAGTGGATGGTCAGGCTGGGGATGAGCCCGACCGAGGCGCTGCGTTCGGCGACGGTGACGGCTGCGCGCATTCTCGGCCGGTCTGCCGACATGGGGGAGCTGAAAGCCGGGCTGCTGGCCGATGTCGTGGCGGTGGAGGGCGACCCGACTGCCGAGATCGCGGCCCTACGCCAGGTCAGCTTTGTGATGAAAGGTGGCACCATCTACCGCCGCCCCTGAGATGGCAGCGCGGCACTAGCCGGTCGATAGAAGCAGTTGGTAGTACTGCTCGAGCGGCACCAGGTTGGGGCCTCGCGCGGATATCGTCAAACCGTTTCAGCCAAATGAATTGCTGGCGCGCCTGCGCCGCTTCGTGAAACCGCTTTGAACGCTTGGCCAGGCGGAGTAATCGGATAAGATGCTGACCAAACAAATCGATGCCAAGACGCCATGAAACCTCATCCATTTTTCCACCTCACCACGCGCCACCCCTCGGCGATTTTGCTGATTGTCCAATTGATCGGCATGCTGCTGTATCCCTTCATCGAAAGTACGCAGGCCGGACTGGTGGCGTTCAACGCTTTCGGTATCACGGTGCTGGCGCTGACCACGCGCATGGTGCGGCGCACGCCCGGCCAGACCTGGTTCAGCGTCAGTCTGGCCACCGTCATCATTGTCCTGCTGGTGTTGCAGACGTTTTTTGCAATGAAGCATCTGCTGTCCTGGAGTTCAGCCCTGGAGGCGATTTTCTATTTTTACGCCGCGGGCAGCCTGATTGCCTACATGCTGGAAGACAGGCGCGCCACCACCGATGAACTGTTCGCCGCCGGCGCCACCTTTACTTTGCTGGCCTGGGGCTTCACCCATGTGTTCCTGCTGATCCAGGAACTGCAGCCCGGCACCTTTGCCGCCGCCGTCAACGCCACTGCCATGCGCACCTGGACCGAACTCAATTACCTGAGCTTCGCATTGCTCTCAAGCACCGGTATCGGCGATGTGATCCCTCTCACCCCGCATGCCCGGGCGGTCGCCAGCGTCGAAATGTTCGTCGGTCTGCTCTATCTTGCCGGCGTCGTGGCGCGCCTGATTGGGTTGACCATGCAGTCGCATACGGACGAGGCCCCGTAGCACCAGGCCGGCGCACCGCTGAACGTGCAGCGATGGCGCGCGGGCCCGCTGTGGGGTAAAGTTCAGCTAAATCAATTATGGGGAGGCACTGCCATGCGCACCATGTCGATAGCAGCCGGCTTATTGCTTGCTCTCATGACCACGTCCTGCGGCGGCGGCGGCGGTGGCTGGCCTACCGGCCAGGACATCAACAATTCACTGCAGAATACTTTAGCGTCGGTGGCTGGCGACTGGACCGGCATCGTCAACGCGCCGACCGCGATGCGCCTGGACTTCCGGCTGCAGGAGGGCAGCAACGGCCAGGTCAGCGGCACTGGGACGATGAAGGAGGACAGCGCAGCGGCCGCCGTGCCGATCACCGTCACCGGGACGTTTCAGCAACCCACGCTGACGCTCAACTTTGAGGGCATGGTGTTCGAAGGGCGCCAGGTCAAGGGCAGCGCCCAGGGGAATTACACGACAGTAGGCGGCATTGCTACCACCTTGACGATGACCGCGCCCGCATATTCGCGCGCGGTACCTATCCTGTTGCAGGAGAAGTGAGCAAGGATTTGCCGGGTCAGCGTTCAGCCAGCGCCTTTACCAAGTCCTCTAAAATGACTGGTTTGACGAAGTGATACGCGAATCCGGCCGCTTTTGACAGCACCCGGTCGTGCTCCTGGCTGTAGCCGGTGAGCGCGATGAGCAGGGGATCGGTGGCCGAGGGCAGCTTGCGGATATGGCGCGCCAGTTCGTAGCCATTCATTCCGGGCAGGCCGATATCGAGAATGCAGGCCTGCGGCGGATGGTCGGCGGCGACTTGCAGCGCCTCGAACGCGTCGGCCGCGAACAGCACTTCATGGCCGCAGGCTTCGAGCAGGAGGGCCAGGGTCTGGCCGCCGTCGCGGTTATCGTCGACGACCAGAATACGCATCGGTCCCGCCAGCGTCAGCGGCGCGTCCTGATCGCCGGGCGCCTCGGCGGCATGATAGTCCGAGCGTGGCAGCGAAATGACGAAACTGGCGCCGAGGCCTTGGCCGTCACTGAATGCCTCCACCGTGCCTTCGTGCCGCAGCATCAGACTCTTGACCAGCGCCAGGCCAAGCCCAAGGCCGCCTTGGGCGCGGTCCGAGGTGCGGTGGCCTTGGGTGAACAGATCAAACAAATGCGGCAGCAGCGACGCTTCGATGCCAATGCCATTGTCCTTGATGGTCACGCGCACCTGCTTGTCGTCGGCGTCTACCGACACGGCGATGGTGCCGCCCTGAGGCGTGTATTTGGCCGCGTTGTTGAGGAGGTTACTCACCACCTGCACTAGCCGAGTACGGTCACCCCTTACACGCACGGCAGCCGCGGTGAAATGGGTCGACAGGCTATGGCCCCGTTGCTGGATCAAGGGGTTAGCCTGTTCGATCGCGCCGCTGACGATGGCGCCGATTTCGACACTTTCCTGTTCCAGGTCGATCAAACCGCGCGTGACGCGCGAGACGTCGAGCAGGTCGTCGATCAAACCGGTCATGTGGCGCACCTGACGCGAAATGATCGCGCTGGTGTCGCGCACGCGCTGATTGTCCCCACCGACCAGGCGCAATACTTCGGCCGCCGTGCTGATGGGCGCGAGAGGATTGCGCAGTTCATGGGCCAGCATGGCCAAAAATTCGTCCTTGCGGCGGTCGGCCTGGCGCAGTTCTTCTTCGGCGCGCATGCGCTCGGTGATGTCGAGCGCAATGCCGCGCACCGACTGCGCTTGTCCGTGCTCGTCACAGCGCACTTTGCCGAGAATGTCGAGCCAGACCAACTCCATGTTGTCGGGCCGGACAAAGCGCACCTTGACCTGGTAGGCCGATTTTTCCGTCAGGGCTTGTGCGCGCGCCGCCGTCAGCGTGATCTGATCGTCGAGATGTATGCATTGGTCGAACTCGTTGATGCCATGCACCTGCACTCCCAGCACCTGCATGGCATTGTCGGACAGGTAAAGGCGGTCCGACAGGAGATCCCAGTCCCACACCACCATGCTCGCCGCAACCAGACCTTCGCGCAGGCGCTCGGCGCTTTCGCGCTCCGCTTCGCGCGCGTCGTAGGCCTCGGTCACATCGTATCCCTGCGCAAAAATGCCGAGGATGCTGCCATCTTCGGCGCGGTAGGCCTGATAGGAAAGGTCGATGAAGCGCTGCTCGATCGGTCCGCCCGACTGGCGCTGCACGCTAAAACGCATGCCGTCGGTTTTCCAGGCCTCGCCGGTTTTGTAGACCTGTCCCAGGAGTTCTTCAAAACCCTGTCCGCGCACTTCGGGCAGGGCGTCCCATACCCGTTTGCCGATGATGTCGCGGTGGCCCACCAGCTGGTAGTAGGCCTCGTTGGCGATCTCAAACACGTGTTCGGGGCCGGTCAGCACGGCGACAAAGCCCGGGGCTTGGTTGAACAGGTTGCGCAGGTGACTGCGTTCGTCTTTGAGAATGCGCACCATGGCTTCGTGCATCTGGGCGCGGGTGAATTCTTCGGTGCGGTTGGTGACGCCGGCATTCAACTGAAGCGCCGCGCTTTGCGATCGCCGGTCGAATTTATACAGGTCGGTGACGTCGATGGCGTTCTGGTAGACGAAGGCCACGCTGCCGTCGTCGCGCAGGGCTGGCGTATGCACGGCGTTCCAGAAGCGCTCCTCGAAGACGACGCCCGCCCCGCAATCAACCGGTACCGAATAGCGCAGAAACGGCGTGTTGTGCGGCCGTTTGGTAGCGATTGCGGTTTCGAGAGAAGCTTTCACTTCAGAAATATTGGTCGAGGCGGTGTCGTTCTTGTTTTCGGGAAATGCGTGAAATACGTAGAGACCGACGATCTCTTCCTTTGTCCTTGCGACACTGCGCAGGTAAGCGTCGTTGGCGTCAATGATGGTGAGGTCGGTCGCCATCACCAGGTAAGGGTAGGGGGAAGAACGGAACAACAGGCTGTGGTCGGGAGGGATGTGCATTTGCTATCTTGCCACACTGTAAGGTGCGCACGGCTGACTTATTGATACTTAGCGCGCGAGGCAGATGTCAGGTTCGTCGGCCGGCGCCGTTTCCCCATATAGTAAGGTATGCGATATCGATATGCTTTTATAGACATTATTCATATTTCCGATCTACATGCATTCCGTACACTTGGTGCATTCATTCCAAGACACAGAACACTGCAACCTCATGAAAATCACAAAACTGACTACCTACCGGGTACCGCCGCGCTGGATGCTGCTGAAAATTGAAACCGACGAAGGCGTGTTTGGCTGGGGTGAACCTGTGATCGAAGGGCGGGCCCGCACGGTGGAGGCGGCGGTGCGCGAGATGGAGCCCTACCTGATCGGCCAGGACCCGGCCCGCATCAACGACCTGTGGCAGGTCATGTACCGCGGTGGTTTTTATCGCGGCGGCGCCATTCTCATGAGCGCGATCGCCGGAATCGACCAGGCGCTGTGGGACATCAAGGGCAAGACCCTCGGCGTGCCGGTGTACGAGCTATTGGGCGGCAAAGTGCGCGACAAGATGAAAGTCTACAGCTGGGTGGGCGGGGATCGTCCTTCCGACGTCATTGCGGGCATCCGCAAGTTGCGCGAGATTGGCATCGATACTTTCAAGATGAACGGCACCGAGGAATTCAAGATGCTCGATTCGGCGCGCGCTGTCGATGAAGCAGTCGGCCGCATCGCCGAGATCCGCGAAGCCTTTGGCAACGAGATTGAATTCGGCATCGACTTCCATGGGCGCTTGGCGGCACCCATGGCCAAGGTGCTGCTGCGCGCGCTGGAACCGTATCGACCGCTGTTCGTTGAAGAGCCGGTGCTGGCCGAGCAGGCCGAATACTACCTGCGCCTTGCGGAGATGACCTCGATTCCGCTCGCGGCTGGCGAGCGCATGTTCTCGCGCTTTGAGTTCAAGCGTGTATTCGAGCAGGGCGGCATCGCCATCGTGCAGCCGGACCTGTCGCATGCCGGCGGCATTACCGAATGCGTCAAGATCGCGGCCATGGCCGAAGCCTACGACGTGGCGCTGGCGCCGCATTGCCCGCTCGGCCCTGTAGCCCTGGCAGCCTGCCTGCAGGTGGACTTTGTGTCGCACAACGCGGTGCTGCAGGAGCAGAGCATGGGCATCCACTACAATCAGGGGGCCGAGCTGCTCGACTACGTCAAGAATCGCGACGACTTCCGCATGGAAGGCGGGTATATCGCGGCGCTGTCAAAACCCGGCCTGGGCGTGGAGATCGACGAGGAACGCGTGATCGAGGCGAGCCTGAACGCTCCCGACTGGCGCAATCCGCTCTGGCGCCATGCCGATGGCAGCGTGGCGGAGTGGTAGGCACACTTCAGCAAGTGCAGCAAACCGACACGCATAGAGCAGCAATCCAAGCCGTCGCAACATCGGCCTCGCGGCGCTCACAGCAGGATTGGGGACACCAATGACAACTCGCAGAACTACCCTCGCAGCCCTGGCCGGCGCTGCCCTCGCGCTTGGCGCCTTTGGCTACTCGCACGCGGCCGAACCGGTCAAGATCGGCTTTCTGGTCAAGCAAGCCGAGGAACCATGGTTCCAGGACGAATGGCGCTACGCCGAGCAGGCCGCCAAGGACAAGGGCTTCGTGCTGGTCAAGATCGGTATTCCGAACGGCGAGAAAATGATCGCCGCGATCGACAACCTGGCGGCGCAAAAAGCTGCCGGCTTCGTGATCTGCGCGCCCGACGTCAAGCTGGGCAAGGCGGTCGAACGCGCCGCCAAGCGCAACAACATGAAAGTCATCTCGGTCGATGACCGCCTGCTCGATGGCGCCGGCAAGCCGCTGGAATCGGTGCCGCACATGGGCATCTCTGGCTACGAAATTGGCAAGCAAGTCGGCCAGGCGCTGGCCGAGGAGATCAAGGCGCGCGGCTGGAAGCTGTCCGAAGTCGGGCTGCTGCGGGTCGCGTTCGACCAGCTGCCGACCGGGCGCGAACGCACCATGGGAGCGGTCGACGCGCTCAAGGCGGCCGGCCTGCCTGCTGCCAATGTGGTCGATGCGCCGCAATCCAAAACCGATACCGAGTCCGCATTCAACGCGGCCAACATCGCTTTCACCAAGCAGCAGGGCTTCAAGAAATGGGTGGCGGTGGGCCTGAACGACGAGGCGGTACTGGGCGCGGTGCGCGCGGCCGAAGGGCGCGGCATGAAGCGCGACGCCATGATCGGCGTTGGTATCGGCGGCAGCAAGACGGCTCTGAACGAATTCGCCAAGCCGCAGCAGACCGGCTTTTACGGCACCGTGATGCTCAGCCCCAAGCGCCACGGTTATGAAACCTCGGTCAATCTCTACGAATGGATCAAGAACGGCAAGGCGCCGCCACCACTCACGCTCACTTCGGGCATCCTGATGACGCGCACTAACTTTGCGCAGGTGCGCGCCCAGCTGGACAAGTGATGCCGGCCTATCTGCAATTTGATAACGTCTCCAAGCTGTTCCCCGGCGTGACCGCGCTGGGCGGGGTCAGCTTCGAGGCGCACGCGGGCGCGGTGCACGGCCTGCTAGGCGAGAACGGAGCCGGCAAGTCGACCCTGCTCAAGATCCTGGGCGGCCAGTATCGACCCGACGGAGGGCGCTTGCTGCTCGACGGCCAGGAGTGCCGCTTTGGCTCGGCCAGCGATGCCATCGCCGCTGGCATCGCCGTGATTCACCAGGAATTGCAATACGTGCCCGAACTGACGGTGGCCGAGAACGTGCTGCTGGGACGCCTGCCGACCCGCTTCGGCATCGTCGACAAGAGCAGAGCCAACCGCATGGTGTCGGAGCGGCTGGCACAAATCGGCGTCGACCTCGATCCCCAGGCGCGCCTGGCCGACCTGTCGATCGCGCAGCGCCAGATGGTCGAGATCTGCAAGGCGGTCATGCAGGACGCCCAGGTCATCGCCTTCGACGAGCCCACCAGCAGCCTGTCGCACCGCGAAACGGAGATTCTGTTTCGGCTGGTGCGCGAGCTGCGTGCCGACGGCCGCACCCTGATCTACATATCGCACCGGCTCGAAGAACTGTATGCCTTGTGTGACGCCTGCACCATTTTCCGCGACGGACGCAAGGTGGCCACCCATCCGGTGATGGCCGAGGTGCCGCGCGAACGTCTGATCAGCGACATGGTGGGACGCGAGCTGTCCGACATTTACGATTACAAGGAGCGAGCGCTCGGCGCCGAACGTCTGGCCGTGCGCGCCATGGCCGCCGATTGCGACTTTTCCGTGCGCGCCGGCGAAGTGCTGGGGTTCTTCGGCCTGGTGGGGGCAGGGCGCAGCGAACTGATGCTGCAGTTGTTCGGCGCTTCGCGCCGCCCCGCAGGCAGCGTGACTCTGGACGGCATGCAGGTGGCGCCCGGCAGTCCGTCGGCAGCGATTGCCGCTGGCATCGTCTTGTGTCCGGAGGACCGCAAGGAGCAGGGCATTCTGGCCCATGCCTCGGTGTCGGAAAACATCAACATCAGTTGCCGCCGCAATGGCCTGCTGGGCGGGGTATTTTTGCGCCATGCACGCGAAGCGGCGCTGGCCGATGAATTCATCGCGCGCCTGAAAATCAAAACCCCCAGCCGCGACCAGGAAATCCGTCTGCTCTCGGGCGGCAACCAGCAAAAAGTCATTCTGGCGCGCTGGCTGGCCGAACCCGATCTGAAGGTGCTCATTCTCGACGAACCCACACGCGGCATCGACGTGGGCGCCAAGAACGACATTTATCGCATCATTCACGAAGTGGCCTCGCGCGGCTGCTGCGTCGTCGTGGTATCGAGCGAGCTGCCCGAAGTGCTGGGTATTTCCGACCGCGTGTGCGTGATGCGCGATGGCCGCATCGTCGGCGAGCTGGCGCGGTCCGAGGCCAGCGAAACCGAAGTGCTGCGACTGGCTTTGCCCGATGCAGATTCCCTATCCAACTCCCCCCGGAGAAGCGCATGAGCACCACCATTTCATCAACTCCAGCGGCGGCCAGCGCAAGCGCACGTCAGCGCGCCATGCTGATGGAGTACAGCATGCCGATCGCCTTCGTGATTCTGTTCGCCGTGCTGGCGGCCACGGTCGAGAACTTCTTCTCGGTGACCAATGTAGTCGGCCTGATGCTGTCGGTGGCGCAGATCGGCATGGTCGCCTGCACCATGATGCTGTGCCTGGCCTCGCGCGATTTCGATCTGTCGGTCGGATCGACCATCGCCTTTGCCGGCGTGCTGGGCGCGCTTGTCCTTGAGCGCAGCGGCAGCGTGCCCTTGGCGATGCTGGCCGGCCTGGGCGCTGGCGCGACCATCGGCGCGCTCAATGGCGTGCTCATTGCCTACCTGCGCGTCAACGCCCTTATCGCCACCCTGGCCACCATGCTGATGGTGCGCGGCCTGGCTTTCATCGCTTCGCATGGCCAGGCGGTAGGCATCAACGACGACAGCTTCATCGACTTTGGCGATGCGCGCATCTTTGGCGTTCCGATGCCAGTGCTGGTGGCTGCGGCCTGCTTCATTGTGTTTGGCATTCTGCTCAATCACACGGTATTCGGCCGCAATACGCTGGCCATCGGCGGCAATCCGGAAGCTGCGCGCCTGGCTGGGGTCAAGGTCGAAAAGCTGCGCGTGTGTATCTTTGCGCTGCAAGGCCTGGTGGTCGGTCTGGCCGGTCTGATCCTGGCGGCGCGTATCACCAGCGGCCAGCCAAATGCGGCCCAGGGTTTCGAGCTCGACGTGATTTCTGCCTGCGTGCTGGGCGGCGTATCGCTGCAGGGTGGTAAAGCGCGCATCTTCGGGGTCCTGATCGGCGTGCTGATCATGGGCACGGTGGAGAATGTCATGAACCTGATGGACGTGGACGCCTTCTACCAGTACCTGATGCGCGGCGTGATCCTGCTGGCGGCGGTGTTGCTCGATCAGCTGAAAAGCCGTGGCGAGCGGCATTGACGCTTAGTGCTGAGCCCGCCTATGATGTGGCATACCAGCATGATCGCCCTCCATGAATGAACTGCGTTCCGACCGTTTTGTACGTTCCCACCTTAAGACCAGACATCTGGTCCTGCTAGTCGAGCTGGGCCGGCATGGCTCCATCATGCACGCGGCCGAGGCGGCCAACCTGACCCAGCCGGCCGCCTCCAAACTGCTGGCCGAACTGGAGCACGCGCTGGGCGTCCAATTGTTCGAGCGGCTGCCACGCGGCGTCACGCCTACGTGGTTCGGCCAGGTCATGATCCGGCGCGCCGGGGCGGCGCTGGCCGAAATGGACGCGGCCCACCAGGAGGTAATGGAGCTGGTGTCAGGCCTGCGCGGCCGGGTTGCTGTGGGCTGCGTCCTCACGCCATCAGCAAGCTTGATTCCCGACGCTGTCAAACTGCTAAAGTCGCGCCAGCCGCGGGTGCTCGTCTCCATCAGCGTCGATACCAGCAAGCCGCTGGTGCAGCGCCTGCGCAGGGGGGGGCTGGATATTGTGGTCGGCCGCATTCTCGACACGGAGGCCGCTGGCGAACTGCACTTCGAGCCCATCATCGACGAACCGCACAGCTTGATAGTTCGGGCCGGCCACCCTTTGCTCGACAACGACCAACTCGGCCTGGCCGATTTGGTGCAGCAGGGCTGGATTTTGCCGCCTACCGGCTCGATCCTGCGCGACCGCCTGACCACCTTGTTCCTGTCGAACGGCCTGGAGCCGCCGGCCGAGACCGTGGAAACCATGGCGCTTCCCGTGGTTGTCAATTTGCTGATCGGATCGAACATGATGGTGGCCTTGCCACGCGAGCTGATCCAGCCTTATCTGCAAAGCGGCCTGCTCGCGGTGCTGCCCTTCGAACTTGGCCTGCGCATGGACGTGTACGGCATCATCACACGGCGCGGCCACGAGCTCTCGCCAGGCGCAGCGGCCATGCTGGCCACGCTACGCGAAGTGTGCGCCGAACGCTATCCTCAAGCGACCTGATCTATACGAATTCAGCATACATTTAGTCAAATAAACAATTTGTTTGGCATTGGAGGTTTCCGTATCATGACGTGTGGCGCAGATGCTCGAAGTAGTAAGCCTCTCTGTGTTGAAAACTGATCGCAACATCAACGGAGATATCTGCAAATCATGATCCTGCAACACGCTGACAAAGTGCTCGGCGTCGACTGGGGAACCAGTAATCGGCGCGCCTACCTGGTCGACCGCGGCGGGCGCTGCCTGGCGCGCCACGCCGATGGGGAGGGCATGCTGGCGGTGGGCGGCGCCTTCGCCGGCTCGCTGGCGGCGCTGCGGCGTAGCATGCAAGTCGACGATGCAGTGCCGGTCGTCATGTCCGGGATGGTCGGCTCGGCCAGCGGCTGGCAGGAGGTGCCTTACCTCGACATCGCCATGCCGCTCACCGAATTGGCCTCGCACCTCGTACCCGTTGCCGGCCAGGCCGATTGTCTGATCGTACCGGGCTATTGCAGTCGCGTGGACGGGGTCGATGTGATGCGCGGCGAAGAAACCCAGCTGCTCGGCGCGCTTGCCATGGGCGTGCGCGACGGCACCGTGATTTTGCCCGGCACACACAGTAAATGGGCGCGCCTGCGCGACGGGCGCATCGAGCGCTTTGCCACGTATATGACCGGCGAGTTGTTCGCCATGCTCGCTGCTGGCGGAACGCTGGCGGCGATTATGCCACCGGGCGAAGAGGATGGTCCTGCATTTGCCGCCGGCATCGCCCAGGCGCGTTTGGGGCAGCCGCTGACAAACTCGCTGTTTGGCGTGCGCGCACGGGTGGTGGCACGCGCCATGGCGGCATCGCAAGCGCGTTCCTTTGTCAGCGGTTTGCTGATCGGAAGCGAATTCGTGCATTCGGGCGTGGACGCCGATACCGAGTTGAACATCATCGGCTCGCTAGCTCTGGCAGCGCACTATGGCGCCGCGGCCGAGCAGTTCGGCAAGGCGCCGGCGCTGCTTGATCCCGATGCCGTCTACCTGGCGGCACTGCACGCACTGTTTAACGGCGCACTTCATGACTGAACTTTCGCCCGGCGCTTTGCCGCTGGTCGCCATTTTGCGCGGTCTGGCCCCGGCTGACGCGGAGGCCGCTGGCGCCGCCTTGTTTGGCGCCGGCTTGCGCCTGCTCGAAGTTCCGCTCAACCGTCCTGGCGCGCTGGAATCGATTGCCATTCTTGCCCGCATGGCGCCGTCAGACGCCATCGTCGGTGGCGGCACCATGCTCAGCGTGGCCGACGTCGACGCGGTGCATGACGCCGGAGGTCGGCTCATGGTTTCGCCAAACTGCAACAGCGCCGTGATCAGGCGCGCGGCCCATCTGGGCATGTGGTGTGCGCCCGGTGTTGCCACCCCAACAGAGGGATTTGCCGCGCTGGCGGCTGGCGCGAATGCGCTCAAGATTTTTCCGGCCGAGATGGTCGGTTACGCCGGCCTGAAGGCGTTCAAGACGGTGCTGCCGGCTGGCACGCCGCTATGGCCGGTGGGCGGGGTGGCGCCGGACACTCTACGCGACTGGGTGCTGGCCGGGGCTACCGGCTTTGGCATTGGCGGTCAGCTCTACACGCCAGGGGTCGAGGCGGCTGCGCTCGCGGCGCGCGCAAGCGAGTTCATCAGTGCCTGGTGGTCTGCGATAAAATAGCGTTTCCATATGTCAACCAAATAAAAAGAAATGCAAAAAATGGATTTTGCCAGCTACCCCAGCCTGGCGGGGAAAGCCGTGTTCGTCACAGGTGGCGGGTCCGGCATCGGGGCCGATATCGTCACGGCATATGCGCGCCAGGGTGCGAGAGTGGCATTTGCCGACCGCGACCGCGCTGCCTCGGCCGAACTGCTGGCAAGGCTCAAGGGAAGCGTGGAACACCTGCCCCTGTTTATCGCCTGCGACCTGAGCGACGTGGATGCATTGCGTGCGGCGGTCGCCGAAGGGGAGGATGGCTGCGGTGATTTCGATGTTCTGGTGAACAATACAGCCAACGACGAGCGCCATGACTTCCTCGCGGTCACGCCCGACTATTTTGACGCCAAACTGGCCATCAATCTGAAAGTGGCTTTCTTCGCGGCGCAGGCCGTCATGCCCGGCATGTTGCGGCGCGGAGGCGGCTCGATCATCAACCTGGGTTCGACCGGTTGGAAGAACAAGGTGGCCGGCTACCCCGTGTACGCCACGAGCAAATCAGCGGTGAACGGCCTTACCCGCAGTCTGGCGCGTGAATACGGCAAGCAAAATATCCGCGTCAATACACTTACGCCCGGGTGGGTGATGACGGCCAAGCAGCTGGCCATGTGGGTGGACGCCGCCGCTGAGCGCGAGATCGAGCAAAACCAGTGTCTGCCGGGCCGTATCCAAGGAAGCGACGTCGCCAGCATGGCCCTGTTCCTCGGCGCCCACGACAGTCGTATGCTGACCGCCCAGGAGTTCGTGGTCGACGCGGGCTGGACCTGATTGACCTGAGCCGGCAGTTATCGGGTTGATTCCGGGCCTACAGGCGCAGCGATGTGATAATGCTGCAACTCGCCAACGGTTTTGCGGAACTATCGACTGTGAGAATGGTCCATGTATGGCTCAAGAAGGCCTATTGGCCCAGCGTTCACGAACGAGGATTTAATTGCGACCCAGTATCACTTCCGCGCCCTTCGGCCACTTGCCGGACGGCCGCGCTGCCACTCTCTACACCCTCACCAACCGCAACGGCCTGATCGCCAGGATTACCGACTTTGGTGGCATCATCACGCAACTGCACGTGCCTGACCGGGACGGTCGCCTTGGCGATGTGGTACTCGGCTACGACAGCGTGGAACCCTACCTCGACGATGGCACCTATTTTGGGGCCCTGATCGGCCGCTATGGAAACCGGCTGAACAAGGGGCGTTTCATGCTCGATGGTCAAGTGATCGAGCTTGCGGTCAATAACGGCGCCAACCACCTGCACGGCGGCGTGGATGGGTTTCACCGCGTACTGTGGACCGCCTTGCCCTACCTGGACGGTGATGCTGTGGGACTGACCCTAACGCGGCGCAGTGTAGACGGTGAGCAGGGCTACCCGGGAAATCTCGACGTCACCGTGGTCTACGAATTCAACAGCGATAATGAGCTTGTGGTAACTTTTGACGCGGTGAGCGACAAGCCGACCCCCATCAACTTGACCCAGCATGCTTATTTCAACCTGGCCGGGGAGGGCGACATCCTCGACCATGAGCTCACCATCGTTGCTGACGGTTTCACGCCCGTGGATGCTGGCCTGATTCCCACCGGTGAGATTGCTCGCGTGGGCGGCACACCGTTCGACTTCAGCACGCCGCGCCGCATTGGCGAGCGCATCGACGAGGTGCACGAGCAGCTGGGTTTTGGAGCTGGCTACGATCACAACTTCGTACTCAAGAAAGCGCCCAGGACGCGTGCGCTGGCTGCGCGCCTGCGCCACGCGCCGTCGGGCCGCGTTCTGGAACTGCATACCGAGGAGCCGGGCGTGCAGTTCTACAGTGGTAACTTTCTTGATGGCAGCCTGTCGGGCAAGGGGCGCACCTATGGCTTTCGCAGCGGTTTGTGTCTGGAACCCCAGCATTTTCCCGACTCGCCCAATCAGCCCGGTTTTCCGGATACCATCTTGCGCCCGGGGGGCGAATATGCCACCGTGTCGGCGTTTAAATTTAGTGTGGAGAAATGATGCTTGAAATACTGGTCGATGCTCGGAATCAATTAGGCGAATGTGTGTTGTGGTGCGAGCGTAGCGAACGCTTGCTGTGGACCGATATACTCGGCGCTACGCTGTACTCGCGCACGGCCCAGGGTTCCCTCAGCAGCTGGCCCATGCCTGAACGGCTGGCCTCGTTTGCCTTGACCGACAGCGCCGACCGGTTGCTGCTGGGACTGGCCTCGCAACTGGCGTTTTTCGATTTTTCCAGCGGCGACGTGACGCCGATCTGCGCGGTTGAGCCGGAGCTCAGCACTCGCGTCAACGACGGCCGTTGCGACCGCCAGGGGCGCTTCGTGTTCGGCACCTTCCATGAGAACGAGCCGCGCGAGCGGATTGGCGGGTTCTACCGCCTGAATGGCGACCTGTCTCTGGAGCGCTTGCCTTTGCCTGCATGCGCGATCGCCAACAGCATTTGCTTCAGTCCGGACGGGGCGACCATGTATTACGCCAACTCCCCGGACCGTGCCATTCGCCGCTGCGATTATCCAAGCTTTGCCAACGACCGGGTGTTCGCGCAGGTGCCAGGTGCGACGGGCGAGCCGGACGGATCATGCATCGATGCCGACGGCTTTTTGTGGAACGCGCAGTGGGGCGCCTCGATGCTGGTGCGCTACGCTCCAGACGGCACGGTCGAGCGCACAGTGGCGTGCCCGGCACTGCAACCGAGCTGCGTGACGCTCGGCGGACAGTACCTGGACACCTTGTACGTCACCAGCGCAAGGGTCGGACTTGCTGTTCCCGTCAACGCGGAAGGGTCTCTAATGCATCTGAAAACATCAGTGCGCGGCCTGCCCGAGTCCCGTTTTCTGGGGTAGCGCACCACCCGGGTGCTGAACCCGGGTGTCAAACAATCGCTTTAGTACGTCAGGTTGAGCTGATAGATCGCGGTCGTGCCGCTTACTTCATTGCCCACGATGAGCAGTGGCTTGCCGTTGGGTGACTTCGAAGCGCTGATCAATGCCAGTCCTTCGGGACCGCGATCGCCCGTGATGCCGCTGCGGGTGTTGAGATAGGTGACGAAGGTAGGCGCCGCCGGCACGCTTACGTCATACACCATCACCCCGCCCACCCGCTCCAGGCCGATGAAGGCATAGGTCTTCGAGCCAAACACGCCAATCGCCACGCCTTCCGGCTCCGGCCCCTTGTTCGGGCTGCGCGAGTCGAGCGTGTTGTTGTCGTGTCCCGCATTGAAATTGGCCAGCGCCAGCGCCTTGGTGCGCTGCTCCAGATCGTCGCCCGAATCGTAGACCAGGGTGATACCAGTAGACCAGATCGAAAACGAGCGCGCGCCAAAGGAATACAGCTCGGTGCACAGGCCGGCCGCGTTCTTGCCCGTCTTGCTGCCGTCGGGAGCCGAAGTCACGCGCAGGCGGCCCAGATTCGAATCGAAAGTCAGGTTGGCGGCATCGGCGCCAAACACGGCCGGGTCCAGGCCCAGCGGGCAATGCTCGCGCACGCGCTTTTCTTCGTTGAAGCCGGGCCAGTCGGCGCGCGCATCGCCTTCGTTGGCGGTGATCAGATAGCTCACGCCGTTGATGGTGAAGGAGGCGATGGCGTCGGGCAGGTACATGCCCTTGACTGGCTGCGGGGCGATCTTGATGGCGGCCGTGCCGCTATTGGTGTTGGTGCCGCCGTCTTCATCGCTGGCGTCCATGCCGAATCCGGCGATGTTGTGGTTTTTAAGGCCGAGCGGCTTGAGGGAGCTGACCTTGGCGCTGGCAATGTCGACGATGGCGATCGCGTTATTTTCCTGCAGCGTGACGTAGGCGGTTTTGCCGTCCTCGCTCAGCGCGATGTATTCAGGTTCGATGTCCTGCGCTGCATTGGCGCCAGGGCCAAAAATGCGGATGCCGGAGCTGCGCAGGGCCGCTTCTGTGCCGATGAACTGCTTGAAGTCGGCCGTGGCAACCGTTGGCGTGCCGCCGCGATTGACCGTGACGACGCTGACCGAGCCTTCCGGGTCGACCGAATCGGGCAGGCCGTAGCTATTGGGTTCGCCCTCGTTGGCGACCAGCAGCGTCTTGCCGTCGGCACTAAACACCAGCATGTCGGGCAGGGCGCCCACGCCGACGGTGTTGAGCAGTTTGAGGTCAGCGGCGTTGTAAAGAGCGACGACGCCGGGCGAGGTCTTCAGCTTTGCCTCGACCGCCAGGGCCACCAGGCCATCGTGAACCGCGACGCTGTTCACGCCGCCGCCGATGGCCGCCACGCTGATCGTGCCAACCAGCTTTGGCGCCGCCGGATTGGCCAGGTCGAGCACATCGACCGAGCCGTTTGCCCCGTTGACTACAAAAAGACGTTTGCTGGCCGCATCGTAGGCCGTGATTTCCGCCGCGCCGAGCGAGACGCCATCGTAGGCGCCGATTTTTTCCAGCGCCAGCGAAATCGGGGTCGGCGTGACGATCGGCGGCGCTACCGGCACGGCCTTGTCGCCTCCGCAGGAGGCGAGCAGGCACACGGGAAGAACCAGGGACAGAAAATGGCGTTGGCTACGAGCGAACATGATCACCTTAACTTGGTTGAAAAATTCAAGTATGGCAATCAAGCATGACGAGCGTATGACATCTGCCAGTCCGCACGCCGCCTATTTTTTGCGTTTGCGCTCGGATTTCTTCGGCGCCTTCTTCAGGTTTGCCAGGGTCTGCAACTGCTCTTCGATCTTGAAGCTCGATTGCTGGTTGATGAGCGCCACGGCCGCGCGCAGCAGCTTCGCTTTCGTCACGCGATGGCCGGCTGAACGGAATGTGTCGCGCAATCCGGTGAGCTGCGCATGCTCGGCGGCCGAGAGCTTGACGCTCACTGCGACCGGCTTGGTGTCCTTGCCGTTTGATGGCTGCGGCGCGGGGCGGTTGGCTTCAGGGTGATCCATCGTGGCCGCAAGGGCCGGCAGGGTGGCGATAGTGTTCATGAGACTCCGTTGGGAAAAATGGACGAGCCAGTCGATTATTGCAAGCGAAAATGACAGGTGCATGACATGCGCAGCTTGTCACGACATTGACACACGAGGCTGATAGGATCGGGTCCAGATTATTTACAGCGGTGCGGGAACACGACATGATCGACGAGCAGGGGCCCCGGAAGTGGTTTGCGCTTGACCTCTGGCTGGCTTTGTGGGGTGCGCTGGCGCTGCTGCTCATCGGTCTGATGTGGGCCTACGCGCTACGGATCGACTCCCAGGACCGGCAGCGCATACGCAAGGAAGTGATAGCCAGCGTGGCCGCTGCTGCGGACGCCTACGAACAGTACATCACGCGTTCAACAGCCCAGATCGACCATATCTCCATGCAGCTTAGCCAGAGCTGGGAGCAGGCAGGCGGCCAGCTCGACCTGCGTCGCCTGGCCCGCAGCGGGATGTTCCTGGACGGTGCGTTCAGCTGCGTGGCCCTGGTGGATGCGCATGGCGCCATTACCAGCGCGGTTCGTGCCGACGCGTGTCCCGCTACGCTGGCGCAATCGGCCTTGCTGCAGCACCACCGGAATAACAACACCAGCGCCCTGGCCATCGGTCCCGCCCCGGACGCGCGCGGAAGCGCTCATGCGGTGGTGCTGTTCAGCCGCCGCCTGGATGCCGCCGACGGCGCGTTTGCAGGCATCATTCTGGTGAGCGTGCGGTCCGAATACTTCACCCAATTCTATCTTCCGGGCGACAGGCAGGGCAGCATGGTGGCCATGGCGGGCACGGAGAGCAGCCTTCGGGCCGAACGCGGCGCCGGCGCGGCCATGGCGTCCAGCTTTCCGGCAAATGTGTCGCTGTGGGACAGCGTCGCCGGCGCCACCCTGGTCGACGGCGCCGTGGGCTTTCCCGACCAGGCTGCATGGGCGCTCGGGTGGCGCCGCTCCAGCGGCTATCCCCTGGTGGGGCTGGTGGCGATGGCGCGCACGCCGTCACTGCAAATGCACAGCGCACGTTGGCGCCAACGCCAGCAAGCGTGCATTGGCGCCAGCGCCGCCGTGCTGGTACTGGCCGCCGTGTGCCTGCTGTACTCGCGCCGCGCCGCCCAGCGTCACGCCGCGCGCGAGCATATCAGGACCGCCTACCGGGCCGCCACGGAAGGCGCCAATGACGGTTTCTACATGGCCGCGCCTGTGCGCGATGCCCACGGCGATATTATCGACTTCGATATCGTCGACTGCAATGAACGCGGCGCGCGCTTTTACGGGATCAGCCGGCCAGCCATGATCGGCAAGCGCCTGTCATCGATCGACACGCGCGTCTTCGGTGATCGCCTGTTCGACGTTTATCTGAAAGCGATGGAAACCGGTCTGGTCGAGGATGAACGCCAGATGCCGGCCGACAATCGCCTGTCCATTGCATGGGGACGAAGGCGCATCGTGCGCGTGGGCGACGGTCTGGCTATCACACTGCAGGATGTCAGCGAACGCAAGGCGCACGTGGCTGAACTCAAGCGCCTGTCGAACGAGGACCTGCTGACCGGCCTGCCGAACCGGCAATGGCTGCTGGCCTATCTGCCCACCGTGCTGGCCGACGCGCGGCTGGACGTGGCGCTGCTGTTCATCGACCTCGACGACTTCAAGCAGATCAACGAAACGCTGGGGCATCCGGCAGGCGACGAGCTGCTCAAAGCGGCCACCAAGCGCTTGCGTGCACTGCTGCGCCCTGACGATGTACTGGTGCGCTTCGGTGGTGATGAATTCGTGGCCCTGCTCATCCCGGCGGAAAGCGATCAGCACGCAGGCACCGTGGCCACGCGCATCGTCGATGCCTTCACCTCGCCGTTCGTGCTCGATGCCGGGCGGACGCAGGTCGGCGCTTCGGTCGGCATCAGCGTGGTCCGGCGCGACGGGATCGGCGCCGATGACCTGATCAAGAATGGGGCGGTGGCGATGGAGTCGGCCAAGGTCGATGGCAAGGGCTGCTACCGGCATTATTGCGACTCCCTTTCGCGCAGCGTGCATGGCCGCGCCAGAATGAAGCAGGACCTGCTCGAGGCGATCGAGGACGACCAGTTCGTGCTGTACTACCAGCCCCGCGTCGACGTCCACACCGGTGAGCTGTGCAGCATGGAGGCGCTGCTGCGCTGGGTGCATCCGGTGCAGGCAATGATTTCGCCGGCCGAGTTCATTCCCCTGGCCGAGAGCAGCGGCCTGATACTGCCCATCGGCGCCATGGTGATGGACAAGGCGTGCGCCCAGATCGCTGCATGGCGCCGTGCGGGTTTGCCGCTGGTGCCGGTATCGATCAACGTCTCGCCCAAACAGTTCGCGCACGGCCAGGTGCATGTGCAGCTGGCCGCCTGCCTGGCGCGCCACGCGATTGCGCCAGCCCTGCTGGAGATGGAAATTACCGAGTCGGCCATGATGGGCAACCAGGACCATATCGTCGCCCAGCTGGCCGCGATCCGGCAGCTGGGCGTGAAGCTGCATGTGGACGATTTCGGCACCGGCTATTCCTCCCTGTCCCAGCTGCAGAAGTTGAAGATGGACGTGCTCAAGGTGGACCGTGCGTTCACCAGCGAGCTGGCCATTTCGCGCGAGGGCAAGGTGTTCTTTCAAGCCATCGTGTCGATGGCGCATGCGCTGGGGATGACGGTCGTGGCGGAAGGCGTGGAGAACGCGGCCCAGCTGGCGGTCTTGCAGCAACTCGGTTGCAATGAAGTGCAGGGCTATTTTGTGGCGCGCCCGATGCCGGCGCGCGATATGGGAGCGATGATGACGCGGCGTTTCCTGTTCGCGCTGCGGGGCGCACTGGCCGAAGCAGTGTCGTGATGCGAATTTTTTCAGCGTCATCATGCTGTCACGGGCGACGCGCATAATCGACCCGTGTCATGGATTTCTCCAATCCACTCCTTGCCCCGTGCGGCCATAGCAGCACGGGGATTTTTTTTCTCTGCTGATCTTGCAGATGCCAATCTAAGCCAAAGGCACCGTCACTGCTTCCTATGCATGCCGCAACCGTGGCGGCAATTGTCCACCGGGGCAGGACACTACCATCAAGGAGACCGTGGCCGTGTCCGCTACCTATACGCCGGATAAATATGGCGTGGTATCGGCGTGCATCGTGCTCAAGGTGCCCAAACCCGGCTCCTCGCCTTGTCCCGATGAAATGGCGCTGGTGCTCAGATCGGTCAACTGGTCGGGCATTTCCATCAGTGACGTGACCAACGCGCTCGGCCCGGTCTACGCCACGTCTTTAAAACACATGCTGAACTACGGCTCCTGCCCGGCGCGCTAACGCCACTTACTGGCCGGGTTGGACCTGCTCGATCGAAGGTGATTCGCGCGCCTGCAGGCTGCGCGCTACTTCTTCGGCCTTGCGCAGCACGCGCAGGATATTCTGCCCGGCCACCTTGGCCAGATCGTCGTCGCTCCAGCCGCGCCGCGCCAGTTCCACCAGCAGTTTCGGATAGGCGTCGACCCCTTCCAGACCCTCGGGTGTGGTGGGGATGCCATCGAGGTCGCCGCCAATGCCCACGCTGTCCGCGCCGGCCACTTTGCGAATATGGCCGAGGTGGTCGGCCACCATGGCCAGCGTGGCGCGCGGAGCCGGATTGGCCTTGACCCAGGCATCGAGCGCCGCCTTGGCGCGTTCGGGCTGACCGATGAACAGTCCAGAATACGGCGGCGAGTTCACACGCGCCTTTTGCGCAGCAAAATTGGCATCCCATACAGCTGTAGCCTGCGACACGTAGCCCGGATAGAAATTGACCATCACCACACCGCCATTGCGGGCAATCAGCGCCAGTACATCGTCAGGCACATTGCGCGGGTGATCGACCAGCGCTCTGGCGTTGGAGTGCGAGACCATGACCGGCGCCCGGCTGGTGGCCAGCGCTGCCTTCATGGCCGCCGGCGACACATGGCTCAGATCCACCAGCATGCCCAGCCGGTTCATTTCCCTGACCACGGCCACGCCAAATGGGCTCAGACCGTTGTGGAAGGGGTCGGCGGTGCCCGAATCGGCCCAGTTAGTCCGGGCGCTGTGCGTGAGCGTCAGGTAGCGCACGCCCAGCGCATGCAGCTGGCGCAATGCCGGCAGCGAGTTATCGATCATGTGGCCGCCCTCGACACCGATCAGGGAGGCGATCCGTCCTGCCTTGAAGTGGCGCTCGATGTCGTCGGCGGCCAGGGCCAGCGCCAGATCGGCGGGGTAGCGCTGCACCATCCGCTTGACCAGGTCGATCTGTTCAATGGCCGTTTTCAAGGCGATCGGACCGGTCACTGTCGCCGGGGACCATACCGACCAGAACTGGGCCGCGACGCGCCCGCTGCGCAGACGGGGAATGTCGGTCATCAAGGGCGGCGTATCGGGCGCCAGGTGGGGTGGCAGGGGCAGCCTGGAGGTATCGCGAGCCAGGTCGATCTTGCCCAAATCGGATGCGTAGCGTTCGCGCAGTTCCCAGGCCAGGTCGTTGTGGCCGTCGATCAGCGGCGAGCGTTTGAGCACCCGCTCCACGCGCGCTTGCAGGGCGGCTTCGCTCGCGCTGCTTTGGGCCAGCGCGGGTGCGGCGCATGCGGCAGCAAACAGACAAAGGAATAATCGGCGCTGAACTCGACGGTACATGGCGGGATCCTGGGTGGGCGAGTTGATCGGTATGTCGGCGCCATTTACAGAAAAACAGTCAATGCGCCATCTAGTTTTTACAAGTAGTTGTTTTTACTGCATATTTTCAGCTGGCACGGGCTGTGCTTATAGCAGCTCCAACAAACTTCACACAAGAAAAGGAGAAAGTATGCTGCCGCTGTGGATGCCATTCATGGTGATCGTCTCGGGGATCACGCTGTTCTGTTGGGGCTTTGCCGACAGTCGGGAACTGTATTGGAAAATCCGCGCCACCAAGTACGTGGGCGGACTCATCCTGATGCTGCTCGGGACTGCCGTCGCGCTGCTCAATCGTAGCGCCGCATGAGCGACCCAGCGCTACGCGTTACAGCTTGACCGAGATGCCGATAGTGAAGCTGTAGTCGGTCGTGCGGCTGTTCAGGCCGCGCGACAGGGCAGTGTCGAGCTGCACGGTATTCGTGAGCAGGTAGGCCAGGCCGGTGGTGAACACGGCCTCGGTGCCGCCACGGCGCGAGCGCGCAATCTGCGGCGAGGACAGTTCGAAGAAACTGGTCAGTGTTTCAGTGATCGGTTTGCCGAAGGTGATGCCGAACATGCCTGAAACGCCGCCCTGTTCGCCGCGCTGGTAGACCAGTCCGGGCATAATGCCCATCGACATGCCGTTCTCGAACTCCCATTCGGCGGCCACGCGCACCGAAGGGCGAATGCCATCGCCGCGAAACGCGGACGAACCCGATTCCAGGTCGGCATGCACCAGCACCCCGACCGACGGCTTGTTGCCGACAGCGTCCATCGCATGCCATTTCACACCGAGCGAGACGTCGCCGTAGCCGCGCTCGCGCAGGCGCAGCGGCCCCTCGCTGGTGGTGCGCTGCAGGCGCCCGTCCGTTTCAAGACGCACCTCGAGCGTGTCGCTGATACCGTAGCGCAGCAGGGTAGGCGTGTACGTGGCGCGCTCCTTGACCCCTTGTGCTGCGTTGCGGTCCCAGGCCAGGCCGGTTTCAATCTGCAGCCGGCCGGCGCCCACCACATTGCTCCCCTCGACGAAGTCGGGACGGTCGGTAACGATTTGATCCTTGTCGTCGGCGTGCGCGGGAAACGCGCACAATGCCGCTAATGCCCCGGCAATGGACAAGGCGTGGAAACGGGTGCGGCGAACAGGCGCAATCTTCGAATACATGTCAGCTCCGGGAAGAGGGGGCGGCGTGGTCTCCGAAGCAGAGTCCATCACATACGCCGCCCACATTGTCGCCGCCGCCCGACATGCTTGTCGGTAAAAACGTGAAATTTCCGACCAAAATGTGGAATTATGGCAACAAATTATTACTTGCCATATGTATCATATTCTGCCAATTATTCACTCGTTACCGGCTGCTCATAGAGCGCCATCTGGCTGGCCAGCGCCCTGAGCGCAGCCGGCCGCTTGACGCAGCGCTGGTGATAGGCGTGCAGGGAAGGATACTCGGCCACCAGCGGCGTGTGGCGCAGATTGTTGAGCACGCTTGCCATGAGAATGTCGGCCGCCGTGAAGCGATCCAACAGGTAATCACGTTGCCCCAGTGCGCGCTCCAGATCGGCCAGGCGGGTCTGCACCTGCTGCACCAGAGCAGGCCTGCGCGCCTCGGCCCAGCTGGCGCTGGCGTTGAACAGATCCACGTCGCACAGCATCATCACGGCCGGTTCCACGCTGTTCAGGGCTGCGAACATCCAGCTCAGGGTCATGGCGCGGCCGGCCTCGTCGTCGGGCATCAGCGCTGCAGTGCGCGCCGCAATATGGTGCACGATGGCGCCCGACTCGAACAGGACCAGCGCGCCGTCCTGGTAGGCCGGCACCTGGGCAAAGGGCTGCATGCTGCGGTAGGGGGCCAGCTGCTTTTCATCGAAATCGACCAGCTTGACCTGGTAGTCGAGGCCGGCTTCCTCGAGCGCCCAGCGCACCCGCATATCGCGCACCAGCCCGCGCGCGAATTCGGGTACCCAGGTCAGGGTAAAAAGCGTGCGCGTGCTCGCTGCTGTCGTATTGCTCATGTCGATCTCCTTGAGTGTGCAGTGGAGCGGCCAAGTTTACGCAGAACGATAATATGTTCAAGAACATATAGTCACTTGGCGGATAATGGCGCCGGGGAGAGTCAAACGATGCCATACACTTGCGAACACAAGAGCCGCACGCGCGACCGTATCGTCAATTCAGCACGCCGCCTGTTCAACCGCCACGGCTTCGAGCAGGTATCAATCGAGCGCATCATGCACGATGCTGGACTAACGCGCGGCGGCTTCTATAATCACTTTCCGAGCAAGGACGCGCTGTACGCCGAAGCGGTGGCCAGCTTTTCCGCATGCAACCCGTTCCGCCAGCGCATCGACCCTGCCACCGAGCCGCGCCAACTTGCGCGCATGCTGGTGGACCTGTACCTGAGCGAAGAGGTGCTGGCAGATGTCGATGCCCATTGTCCGCTGTATGCGTTGCCGGGCGACGTTGCGCGCGCCGGCCTGGCGCCGCAGCAGGCTTATACCCAGCTCATCAGCAATCTGACGCGGGTCTACAGCCGCGCGCTCGGCGAAGGCCCTGAAGCCGAGCGGCGCGCGCAGGTGATCGTGTCGCTGTGCGTCGGCGGCATGGTGCTGGCGCGCACCACCGACGATCCAGTCCTGCGACAGTCGCTGCGCGCGGCGGCCCATGGCCAGGCCCTCGCCTTGCTCGAGGGCGCCTGAAACCGATCAGGGGTGGGCGGCAATGACCTGGGCGACCGCCGCAGTGAGCTTTTTACCGTAGGGCACATGCAGGAATTCGTTGGGCCCGTGCGCATTGCTTTTCGGTCCGAGGACGCCGCACACCATCATCTGAGCCTTGGGGAAGCTCTTTTGCAGCAGGCCCATCAATGGGATCGTGCCCCCTTCGCCAAGATAGGCGACCGGCGTGCCGAACTGGCTCTTGCTGGCCTGGTCGACCGCCGCCGAGAGCCAGCTGCTCAGTTCCGGCGTGTTCCAGCCGGAAGCGCCGTAGGAGCCGGGGGTGCCGTCCGGAACGAAGGTGACCTTGGCGTTATAAGGCGCGTTATCTTCCAGCAGCCCCTTGAGCTGCAAGGCTGCCGCGTTGCCGTCTAGCAGAGGAGGGATGCGCAGCGACAGCTTGAACGCCGAGTAAGGCCGCAATACATTGCCGGCGTTGGCAAAATCGGGAAAGCCTTCCGCACCCACCACCGACAGCGTGGGGCGCCACGTACGGTTGAGAATGGCTTCGAGCGGGTTGGTCGTCACCGGCAGTACCGGGCCACCGTCGGCCCCGCACGACCATGGCATGCGCTTGTAGACTTCTTCCTTGAGGATAGCGGCCGTGGCCCTGGCTTCTTCCAGGCGCACATGGGGGATCTCGCAGTGGAAACTGTCGGGCAGCAGGCGTCCGGTTTTGGAGTCTTCGAGGCGGTCGAGCAGGTGGCGCAGGATGCGAAAGCTCGACGGCACCACGCCGGAGTGGGCGCCGGAATGGATGCCTTCGGTGATCACTTCCACCTTCAGCGTGCCCGACACCATACCGCGCAGCGAGGTGGTCAGCCACAGCTGCTCGTAATTGCCGGCGCCCGAGTCGAGGCACACCACCAGCGAGACCTGGCCCAGGCGTTCGCCCAGCAGACCGAGGTAGGGCGGCAGGTCGTAGGAGCCGCTCTCTTCGCAGGTTTCGATCAGACCCACGCAGCGCGGGCGCGGGATGTTCTGGCGGTCCAGCGCCATGACCGCGGTGAGCGAAGCGTACACCGCGTAGCCGTCGTCGGCGCCGCCGCGGCCGTACAGCTTGCCGTCCTCGTATTTGGGCGTCCAGGGGCCGAGATCGCTGCGCCAGCCGTCGAATTCGGGCTGCTTGTCGAGGTGGCCGTACATGAGAATGGTGTCGTCCGAGCCTGATTTGGTGGACGGCACCTCGAAGAAAATGACGGGCGAGCGGTTTGGCAGGCGCAGCACTTCGAGCTTGAGGCCGGCGATTTTCTTGCTCTCGACCCAGCTCGCCGCGTCGCGCACGACCTTGTCGAGGTAGCCGTGCTCATCCCACTTGGCGTCGAAACCCGGGCTCTTGGCGGGGATGGCGATGTAATTGACGAGCGACGGCACAATTTCTTCGTCCCAGACGCGGTCGGCAAAGGCTGCAAGTTCGGTCTCGGACAGCGTGGCAATCGTGGGGGAGGCTGGATGGTTCATGGCGTTCTCTCGTGGCGAAATCGTAGTGGGAGCACTGTACCACTTTGGGGCAGGGCTTAAAACCACCTTCACTGCGCGCATAAACAAAACCGGCCCGGTTGCACTGTTGTCAGTGCAAAGGGCCGGGTTTCATGCGCCTACGTATTGACGGCGCAGCGTTTAGTGGCGGCGCATGCTGCGCGTCGGCACTGCATGCTTCGTCAGACGCGCAGAAATTTTGCGCCAAATAAAGCCCGCGAGGGCCATCATGATCATTTTCCGCACTTGTAACCTCCGGTCCTTGTAGGGGGTAAAGCGTCCCCGAGTTAAAAAATGACGCTGTGAACAACAGCACTTAGTTGAAAGATACCCTTAATCATGCAGGCATGACGCCAGATTCAAACTTGCAATTAGTCAACGGCCCCTACGGCCGTATGGCTTGCCGGTTTCGGGATGGGCGCGTCAACTTCGCCTGCGGCCCGATATGCACGCGGCCGCAACGCTGCAGGTCGACTTCAACACAACCAACAGTGCGTGCCAAATTGCCACCAATCTATATAATCGGATGATTACATGCTGGATTTCCAGCCCACAGCAGAGCCCCACCACTAAGGACCGAACCATGAGCCACAACGATAGCCTGCAACTTGCCACCATCATCGCCAATCATCAGGACGAATTGGTCGAAGTGTGGTTGCAGGGCCTGATGGCGCGCCTGATCCGGCGCGACAAGGCAGCTGAAGCCGAGCTGCGCGGGCAAGCTGTGCGCTTTCTCCCCTTGCTGGTCGAGGCGCTGAAAAAAGGCGCAACGGCAGATATCGAAGGCAGCGCCTGGGATGATGTGCGCCACATGCTGGCCGATATTTCCCAGTCGCGGGTGCGCCAGGGCTTCTCCTCGATCGAGACTGCCAGCTTCATCTTCGCGCTCAAGGATCCTTTGTTTGCCTATCTGCGCCAGTCGCTCGAAGCCGATCCAGTCAGCCTGGTGGAAGAAACCACCCTGACTAGCACGCTGTTCGACCGCCTTGGCTTGTTCACCATCGAGATTTATCAAAAAGCGCGCGAGCAGGTCATCTTGCGCCAGCAGCAGGAGCTGCTCGAACTGTCGACCCCCGTGGTCCAGTTGTGGGATGGCGTGCTCGCGCTGCCGCTGATCGGCACGCTCGACAGCGCGCGTACCCAGGTGGTCATGGAAAACCTGCTGCAAAAAATCGTCGACACCAGCGCTTCGATCGCCATCATCGACATCACCGGCGTACCCACCGTCGATACCCTGGTGGCGCAGCACTTGCTCAAGACGATTGCAGCCGCGCGCCTGATGGGCGCCGATTGCATCATCAGCGGCATTCGCCCGCAGATCGCGCAAACCATCGTGCACCTGGGCGTGAACCTGGAAGACGTGGTCACCAAGGCCACCTTGGCCGATGCCTTCGTCATCGCGCTCAAGCGCACCGGCTCGACCATCTCCAAACCGCAAATCGAACGCTAAATCATGGAACGCATACCTATTTTGAGGATGGGCCGCCTGCTGCTGGTGACCATCCAGGTCGACATGCACGACCGCCTGGCAATGACGCTGCAGGACGATTTGACCACCCGCATCGTCAAGGACCGCGCCACCGGCGTATTGATTGATATCTCGGCGCTCGACATCGTCGATTCCTTCATCGGCCGCATGATCAGCAATACCGCGGCCATGGCCAAGATCCTCGATGCGCGCACGGTGCTGGTGGGGATGCAGCCTGCAGTCGCCATCACGCTGGTTGAACTGGGCCTGACGCTGGAAGGCGTGCGCACTGCCCTGAACGTCGAACGCGGACTGGCGCTCCTGCAACAGGACGCCCAGTGATCGAGCCGGTTGCCAATGGAGGCCGACGATGAGCCCGGGCGCCGGGCACTGCACCACTGCGCCGCTGGTGACGGACGAAGACGTTGTTCGCCTGCGCAAACTGGTACGCGATGAACTGATCGCCCTGAAATGCTCGCTGATCGAGCAAACCAAGATGGTCACGGCAGCCAGCGAGCTGGCGCGCAATACGCTGCGCTACGGCGGGGGCGGGCATGCCACGCTGGAACGGCTGGAAAAATTCGGCTCGCACGGTTTGTGTATCAGTTTCATCGACCAGGGTCCGGGCATTCCCGACATCGAACAGGCGCTGGTGGACGGCTGGACCAGCGGCGGCGGGATGGGCCTGGGCCTGTCCGGCGCACGCCGCCTGGCCGACGAATTCGCCATCGATAGCGCACCCGGAAAAGGCACCACCGTGACGATCACCAAATGGAAGCCGTTTTGAATAAACTTGGACGACAGTCTGCATTCCACATCGGTGAATTGAGCGAAATTGCTTCGGCGCGACGCGCAGGCAACGACCTTGCACGCCAGCTCGGTTTCGATGAAACCCGAACCGGTCAACTGGCCATCGTCATCACTGAAGCCGCCACCAATATCGTCAAGCATGCTGTCGAAGGTGTGATCCTGATCCGCTCCCTCGAGCACGAGGGCCAGGCCGGCATCGAGATCGTGGCCATCGACAAGGGTCCCGGGATGGAGAATGTGGCCCTGCGCATGCAGGACGGTCATTCCACCGCCGGCACCTACGGCGTGGGCATGGGCGCCATCTCGCGCCTGTCGTCCGAGTTCGATATTTACTCCAGCCCCGGCTGCGGCACTGCCTTGCTGATGGTGCTGTGGGCCACCGGCGCCGGTAGCGCGCGACCACGCTGGCAGCTAGGCGCCGTGTGTCTGCCAATTGGCGGCGAAGACGTCTCTGGCGACGCCTGGGACATCGGACAGTCGCCCGGCGGCCTGACGATCGCCACCGCCGACGGTTTGGGCCACGGGCCGGAAGCGGCTTTGGCGTCGGAGCGGGCGGTGGAAGCCATTGCCGCCCATGCCGGCTCCAGCGCCGCCGCACTAGTCACCCTGGCCCATGAAAAGCTGCGCGGCACGCGCGGCGCCGCGCTGGCGGTGTCGGTGATCGATGCCGACAAGGGTACGCTGTGCTTCGCCGGGGTTGGCAATATCGCCGGCAGCATTTTGCACGACGCGGGCCGCAATCATCTCATGTCGCACAACGGCATCGTGGGCAGCAACCTGCGCAAGGTGCAGGAATTCGTCCATCCGTGGTCCCCTGGCGCGCTGCTGATCCTGCACTCGGACGGCCTGGCGACGCGCTGGGACGTGGACAGCTATCCCGGCTTGCGCATGCGCCATCCGGCTCTGGTGGCTGCGGTGCTGTATCGCGATTTCGTGCGTGGACGCGACGACGCCATGATCCTGGTGGTGCGGGAGGCGGAAAGCTAACGTGGCGCTGCGCATCCTCACCGTCTCGATCGGATCCGAACTCGATGTCGTCGCGGCGCGCCGGCGCGCGCGCGAAATCGCGCTGCTGTGCGGCTTTACCCAGCACGAGCTGGTGCGCATCGCCACGTCGGTGTCGGAACTGGCGCGCAATGTCTACAACTACGCGCGCGAAGGCAAGGTGGTGTTTTCGATCGAAGAAGCCGGCAAGGGCCAGGCCCTGCAGATCGCCATCAGCGATACCGGGCCGGGTATCGCCAACCTCGATGAAATCCTGGCGGGCCGCTACCAGTCGCAGACCGGAATGGGGCTGGGCATCATTGGCGCGCAGCGCCTGATGGACCGCTTCGATATCCGCAGCGCGGCCCAGGGCACCGAGATCGTGATGCAGAAAATGCTCGCGCGCAATATGCGCTTTACTGCACGCGCGGTGGGCGAAATGTGTGCCAAACTTGCCACCGCCACCCCCGACAGCATGCTGGTCGAAGTCCAGCAGCAGAATCAGGAGCTGCTCAGCACCCTGGCCGAGCTGAAGGAGCGCCAGGAGCAGATGATCATGCTCACCGGCGAGCTTGAAGAAACCAATCGGGGCATGGTCGCGCTCTACGCGGAGCTCGACGACAAGGCCGAGCAGATGCGCCATGCGAATCAGATGAAGACGCGCTTCCTGTCCAATATGAGCCACGAATTCCGCACGCCGCTCAGTTCCATCCGCGCGCTGGCCAAGCTGCTGCTCTCGCGCATCGACGGCGATCTCTCGATCGAGCAGGAAAAGCAGGTTGGTTTTATCCTCAAGGGCACCATTGCCCTGAGCGACATGGTCGACGATTTGCTGGATCTGGCCAAGATCGAGGCCGGCAAGGTCGATGTACGCCCCGAAAAATTCGACCTGGGCGAGTTGTTCGGCAGCCTGCGCGCCATGCTGCGCCCGTTGCTGTCGAACCCTGCGCTGGCGCTGAACTTTATCGAGCCGGCGCCAGGCACGACGCTATTTACCGACCAGGGAAAACTGTCTCAGATCCTGCGCAACTTCGTCTCCAATGCCATCAAGTTTACCGAGCAGGGGCAGGTCAGCGTGACCGCCACGGTGCAGCAGCAAGGGCTGGTCAGCATTGCGGTGAGCGACACGGGGCTGGGCATCGACCCGGCCAATCTCGAGCTCATTTTTGAAGAATTCAACCAGATAGAAAACCATCTGCAAGCGCGCAGCAAGGGCACCGGCCTTGGCCTGCCCTTATGCCGCAAGCTGGCCGCGCTGCTCAACGGCAGCGTCAGCGCCAGCAGCACCCCGGGCGCCGGTTCGGTGTTTACCGTGACCATCCCGCTCGAATATACCGAATCCGCCGCCCCCGGGTGGATCCCATCAATACCAGTACGAGGTACAGCATGAGCGGCTCGCCGTTTTCCGATTCGGTCATCCTTAATGTCGACGACAGTGAAGGCGCGCGCTATGCCAAGACGCGCATCCTGACCCGCGCCGGGTTCAAGGTGATTGAAGCTGCCACCGGCGCCGAGGCGCTGACCCAGGCCGAGGCCCATTCACCCGACCTGGTCCTGCTCGACACCAAGCTGCCCGACATCAATGGGATGGAAGTGTGCCGCCGCCTCAAGGCCGGCGACATCACTTGCACCATCCTGGTCTTGCAGACTTCGGCGTCCTACGTGGGTGTCACCGACAAGATCCGCGCGCTCGAGGGCGGGGCCGACAACTACCTGTTCGAGCCGATTGAACCGGAAGAGCTGGTGGCCAATGTCAAGGCGCTGCTGCGTTTGAGCAGGGTCGAGCGTGAGCTGCGCGAGATGGACCGGCGCAAGGACGAATTTCTCGCCACCCTGGCGCACGAACTGCGCAATCCGCTCGGTCCGATCCGCAGCTCGGTCGAACTGCTGTGCAGGCTCGATCCGCAGGTGCCGGAACGCCAGGACCACGCGCGCAAAACCATTCTGCGCCATACCGGGCACCTGGTGCGCCTGGTCGACGATCTGCTCGACGTGGCCCGTATCTCCAAAGGCAAGATCACCTTGCACCAGGAGCCGGTGCAGCTGAAAACCTTTATCGACAGCGCGCGCGAGTCGGTGGCCGACGCCGTCAGCAAGCGAGACCAGCACATCAGCTATGCGCTGCCGGAGCAGCCAGTATGGGTCAATGGCGATCATGTGCGCCTGGCCCAGGTGGTGGGCAACTTGCTGCATAACGCCGGCAAGTTCACCCCGGCCGGCGGCGAGATCAAGCTGCTGGCCGAACTCGATGGCGCCGAAGTGGCGATCCGCGTGAGCGACAACGGCATTGGCATCGACGCCGAAAAGCTCGACCTCATTTTTGACATGTTCGCGCAGGACGGCTTTGTGACCGACCGCGTGCAGGACGGCCTGGGCATCGGCCTGTCGCTGGTGCGCACGCTGGTGACCATGCATGGCGGTTCGGTGACGGCGCACAGCGGCGGCGTGGGGCAGGGCAGCACCTTCGAAGTGCGCCTGCCGGTGGTGGCGCACGATGCGCTGGCCGCCGCGCCGGCCAGCGTCGAGGCGCGCCAGCTGCCGCTCGCGGTGCGCATCCTGGTAGTGGATGACAACCAGGACGCAGCTGATTCCCTGGCTGAACTGCTCGGCTACAGCGGCCACACCATGAAAGTTGCCTATTCGGGCGCGCAGGCGCTGGCCGCGGCCGAGCCGTTCCAGCCGCAGTTCGTGTTCCTTGACATCGGTCTGCCTGACATGAGCGGTTACGAAGTGGCGCGCCGCCTGCGCCTGCTGCCAGGGCTGGAGCGGGCCACCCTGATCGCCCTGACCGGCTACGGCCAGCAGCGCGACCGCGACCTCGCGCACGACGCTGGCTTTGACCATCACATGGTCAAGCCGGTCGATCTGGACAAGATCGCCTCGCTCAATCTGCTGTCGGCGCCAGCCGCTCGGTGAGTTGCACGCTCGCCGCGCACGCCGGGCGCGTGCGGCGCAGTGCGATTTTCTGCACGTCATGCGTTGTAGGAAGCGCGTTTCTATCGGATAATCTCGTCATGAACGATACCACCACACTTCCCCCACTTCCCGACCGCCTGTCGGTCGACCCGAGCAGCCCGCATCACGTCGCTGCGGTTTTCCAGCATGACATCGGCATCAAGCACAACGGCAAGGAGCGCTCTGACGTCGAAGAGTATTGCATCAGCGAAGGCTGGATCAAGGTTGCTGCCGGCAAAACGCTCGACCGCAAGGGCAGGCCCATGCTCATCAAACTCAAAGGTACGGTGGAAGCGTTCTACCGCTAATTCCATCGCGTGTTTTCTTCCTGTCGCGCCGGCTTTCATGCCGGCGTTGTGCTTTCTGGACGGCGTAAATTATTGTCGAATTGAAAATGTTCGGTAGGAATTATCTTACGCGCACGCAAAGCTTTTGCCTATGGGACAAATCCTATCTGCAACGTACTATCTAGTCATATGTTCGTTGGGCAATTAGTTTAAGAGGTGCATCATGAGCGACAAGGTCTATAACGTTTTATTCGTTTCTGGAAATTCTTCTGCCGGACTGATGGCGGAGTCCATTCTGGGGCAAGTGGGGTCACACCGCTTCGAAGCGCGCAGCGCCAGCAGCAGCCGCAGCGAGCACGCCAACCCGATTGCAATTGACGAACTGTGGAGCCGCGGTTATCCCACGCTGGATCTGGGCGTGAAGGCAGCCGAGGAATTTGCCCGCCCGGGCGCGCGGCCGCTCGATATCGTGGTGACGGTCGGCGAGAGCCTGCCACGCGAGCAGGCACCCGCCTGGCCCGGCAGTCCACTGACGGTGGTGTGGGACATACCCACCCCCGCCGCCGGCGACGACAAGCAGCTGCGCAGCAGCCTGCATCAGGTCTGCCAGCAGATCGAAGACGCGGTCAAAAAGCTGGTCGCACTGCCGCTGGACCGGCTCGACCGCTCGGTCGCAGCCGCCCGCCTGCGCGGCCTGACCGCCTGAGATATTCCCCGCGCCGGGCCGGCTTGAGCCCGGCCCGGCGCCGTAGCGCCCCACCCGTCAATACAATGTCGTCACTTAGTCAGGCGCTCCCATGAGCAGACCTGCGATGGTGTGCGCCTGGGTGATGGGTTCGAGGCGATCGACGACCCGGCATGCCAGGTGGCGCCGCAGCTCGGGCGCCAGCGCAGCGTAGTAGGCGCTGCTGCATTGCAGGTCGTGGCGCTCGGCGTTGCGGGCGTCGGGCGCGTCGACCCCCAGCACGAATACCGGGCGCGCCTGGTCGGACACATTGGCCGTGCCGCGGTGGATGGTCAAGGCCGAACGCGCCGAGATGTCGCCCATGCGCGGACGCTTGCGCTGCAGGCGCGCCTCGTAGCGCGGGTGCAGCCGGGCAGGCGGGAACATGGGATCGGCGTCGTCCCACTCGTCCCACTGGGTGCCGGGCGCGATTTCAAGCGGACCCATGGCATCGCTGACGTCGACGGTGGTGATATTGAAAGCCAGCGAATCGAGGCGGCGGCCGATGCGGGTGGCCGCCGGGCTGGCGAAGTCGCGGTGCCAGGGCTGGCGCAGCGCGCCCGGAGCGGGCACGTCGAAGCCGACTTCGACCACTTTATAATCCGGCCCCAGCACCGCGCGGCACACGGCGCCGACCCACGGATGGGCGAGTATGTCGGCAAAGCCGCGCAGCCGTTCAGGATGAATTTCAACGTAGTGGCGATGCGGTCCGCGCTCGAGCGCGCCGCCCGGGCGGGCCAGCGCCTCGGCGAACAGCCCGGCGATGTCTTCGCCGAGCCGCACCACCCAGTCGCGGCTGAACGCGCCCTGGCAGGCGATGAAGCCGTCGCCATACAGGCCGCCCATGATGGTGGCGAGCTCCTCGGATGGAGACGATTGCGGTGGAGTACTTGCTTGCATGGCTAAATCCTGTTGCTAAACCACGCTAAGACTGCCGCCGTACGAAAAAGTGCCGTGAAAAGTCGGTGCGGCGCCGTCATGACGCCTCTGGATGATTGCTTTAATAAGCGAATTGATCCACACTTGAACAGGTCAGGAACGCTAGTGAATCACTCATGAATCCTACTTTGCGCCTTCAAGGCAGCTTCGGCTTTCGGGCCCACGGCAGCATCCAGACCCGGATCGACGGGCGCCTGATCGTGTCCGAAATCACCGGGCCGTGGAACCGTGAGCTGGTCGACGACTGGGCCCTGCATACCTATCACGACGCGCTCAAGCTGTCCGAAACGGGTCCCTGGGTAGCCTTGGGAATTTTTCTTGAATCGATGATGTGCACTCCCGACGCGCTCGACAGCATCCGCCGCACGGTGCAGTACTCGGCCGTCAAGCTGCGCTGCGTCGGCTATGCCATCGTGGCCGATCCGGCCGTCGAGGGGCGCGAGCTAATGGCGCCGACCTTCGCCGCCATCTATCACGATGTGGTGCCGTTCAAGATGTTCAGCGATGTCGATGCTGCGCGCGCCTGGTCGCAGGAGCAACTGCGCCTGAATGGCGCCGACGCCTAGCCAGGCGTTGCCGTCAATGCAGGCGCACCGACGGCGAGATTTTTTCCAGGATCCAGTCGGCCACGGTGCGCGCCGCCATGCGCACGAAGCCATGCAGCGCCATCAGGTGCTTGCGATACATGAGCGCGTAGAGCATGCGCGCAGCGAACCCGCCCACCTGCAGCTTGCCGCTGCCCATGGCGCCCGACACCGCGCCGACTGCGGCGAACGGCCCGAGCGACACCAGCGAGCCGTAATCGCGATATGAAAATGCACTGGCGCCTTGCGCCTCCGGGTCGGCCAGCACCTGCGCCAGGAACATGGCCTGCTGATGCGCGGCCTGGGCTCGCGGCGGCACCAGGCCCAGGGTCGGGCAATTCAGGCTGGCGCAGTCGCCGATAGCATAGATATGTTCGTCGTTCTCGGCCTGCAGCGATGGCCGCACGGTGATTTGACCCAGCCGGTTGACCGCCAGCCCGAGGGTGGCGCAAATGGGCGGCGCCTCGACCCCGGCTGCCCACAGCGTGATCGAAGATGGATAACGCGAACCCGCGCTATCGATCACGGCGTCGGGTTCGACCCGCGCCACTACGGTGTCGGTAAAGACGGCGATGCCGAGCGAGCGCAGGTGGCGCGCGGCGCGCCTGGACTGGCGCGCATGCAGCTGCGGCAGCAGGCGCGGACCGCGATCGAGGATGCGGATGCGCACGTGGCGCACCGGGTCGAGCGCGTGCACCCGGTAGCGCGCCAGCTGGCGTGCGCTGTGACTGAGTTCGGCCGCCAGCTCGACGCCAGTGGCGCCGCCGCCGACAATCACGATATCGATGCCTGCCGCAGCGCCCGGGTCGGCCGCGTGCAGGGCGCTGGCCTTGATGCAGCCGTCGATGAAGCGCTGGCGGAAGGCCTCGGCCTGGGGCACGTTATCGAGTGTGAGGACATGCTCGGCGGCGCCGGGCACCTGGAAAAAATTGGTCACCGCGCCCAGGGCCAGCACCAGCTTGTCGTAGCCGATGCTGCGCGCGGGCAGCAGCTCGGCGCCGTCGTCGGCCAGCAGCGGCGCCAGCGCGATGCGGCGCTCGGCGCGCTCGATCGCCACCAGCTCGCCGCGTGCAAATTCAAAGCCATGTTCGGCCGCCTGCGCCGCGTAATCGACTTCGCTGGCCTGCGCATCGCGCTTGCCCGAGGCGACCGTGTGCAGCAATGGCTTCCAGAAGTGGGCCGGCCAGCGGTCGACCAGGATCACGCGCGCCGTAGCGGCCTTGCCTGCGCTGTCTCCGAGCCGGGTAGCCAGTTCCAGGCCGCCCGCGCCGCCTCCGACAATGACGATGGTTTGCATAAGTGTTCCTCCAATGACTGTTAATATAAATGTCATTACAGGAAAACAAAAATTAAACATATTCCATTATCGATAAGGAAAACCTTATGTATCACGCCAGTTTCCGCCAGCTCCAGTCGCTCGTTCTCGTGGCCCGCCATGAAAGCGTGTCCAAGGCCGCCAATGCGCTGCACGTCACACAGCCGGCGGTCTCGCTGCAATTGCGCACCCTCGAAGACATCACCGGCACTGCCTTAACGCGCAAGGTAGGGCGCTCGATTCAGCTGACCGCTGCCGGCGCGGTGATGGTGCAGTTCTCCGAGCGCATCCTGCGCCTGTGGGAGCAGGCCGGGGACGAACTGGCCGCCCTCAATGGCGTCACCAGCGGCACTTTGCGCATTGGCGCCGTCACCACCGCCGAACACCTGCTGCCGCCACTGCTGGTACCGTTTACGCTCGAGCGCCCCGACGTGATCCTCAAGCTCCAGGTGGGCAACCGCATCGAGATTGTCAACATGCTGGCGCGGCACGAGATCGACCTGGCCATCATGGGCACGCCGCCGCGCGAACTGCGCACCAATGCGGCCCGCTTCGCGCGCCATCCCATGGGCTTTGTTGCCAGTCCCCAGCACCCCTTGATGAAAAAACGCAAAGTCACGCTTGCCGATGTCGTGGAAGCGAACCTGCTGGTGCGCGAGCGCGGCTCGGGAACCCGCTCAGCAGTCGAAAAACTGTTCAAGGAAGGCGGCCACCCGCTCAACTTCGGCTCGGAAGTCTCGTCCAACGAGGCCATCAAGCGCATGGTGGCGGCCGGGCTGGGCCTTGGCTTTCTGTCGGTGCACGCCTGCGCGCTCGAATTCGAAGCGGGCCTGGTCAAGCTGCTGCCGATGCAGGGCAATCCGGTCGAAGCCGACTGGCACATCATGCACCTGACCGAGCAGCCCATTGCCAAGGTGGCGGCGGCGTTCCAGGACTTCGTCATCGAGCAGGGCCAGACGCTGGTGCAGCGCGAACTCGAAGGTTTCTACAAGCTGAGCAAACGCAAGCGCAAGGCATGATGCGCTCCTAATACGCTGATGCAACGGTTTGCGTTGCCCCAAGAAGAGTGCGTTTGACTCGTCCAATAATCGAAGGTGTTCAGTCGGTCTGATCGCTGCCCCTTCCTTTACTGGAGAAAACATGAACATTCGCAAAACCCTGCTGGCCGCGTCGCTCGGCGCCCTGTCCGCAGCGGCGCTGGCCGCGCCGCTCATGAACGGGCCGGCCCGCTATAGCCCGGCCCAGCTGACGGCGCTGGCGGCCGAACTGGCCAGCCACCGCCCCATGCTGGGGCTGGACAAGGATCACAGCGTGCAGTTTTCGGCCCAGCATCCGGGCGAGCAGGGTACTCAGGTGATCCGCGCCGACCATACCTACAAGGGAGTGCGCGTATTCGGTTCCGAATCCGTCATTGTCAGTAACGGCAGCAAGATCATCAGCGAGACCGTGGCGGACCGCCGCAGTGCACTCGGCAAGGGCGCCTCCAACCGCCTGGGCATCAACACCGCCGACTTCAGCGTCAAGCCCGCCATCACCCCCGCCGAGGCGATCGCCGCCGCCATCAAGTCGGTCGCCAAGGGCGGCGTGGCGGTGGTGCCGCCCAAGGCAGAACTGATCGTCTATCCGATCGTAACCACCGAGCGCGTTTCGGCCGCGGCCAACAAGCCGGAGGAGGAACTCAACGCCTTCGATGTCACCGAAGTGGTGCAGGGCTACGAGCTGGCTTACCTGGTCAAGACGCGCCTGCGCGTGGGCCAGCAGCCGGTCTACCACGACAGCATCGTCAGCGCCAACGACGGGCGCATCATCGACCAGTGGAGCATGCTGCAAACGGTGCTGGGCAGCGGCAAGAGCCAGTACAACGGCGTGGTCCCGCTCAGCACCACCAAGGAGGGCGACAAGTTCAGGATGATCGATCCGCTGCGCGGCACCGGCGGCCAGTTTGGCGCCATGGCCGTGACCAATGCCGACCATGGCACCGAGGCCGGCGAGGTGTATTCGCACAGCGCCAATGAATGGGGCGACGGCAAGCAGTACATCGACGGTGGCAGCACCACCGACGCCAACGGCCAGACCGCGGCGGTCAACGCCAT
Organism: Pseudomonadota bacterium; assembly: GCA_040385745.1. GTDB lineage: Bacteria > Pseudomonadota > Gammaproteobacteria > Burkholderiales > Burkholderiaceae_D > Telluria_A. The sequence goes on along the minus strand of JAZKGU010000012.1, from coordinate 46,800 downwards.
GTGGGGCCTAATGAACACCTACGACATGCACAAGAATGTGCTAGGCTGGCAGTCGCTCGACGGCCAGAACAGCGCCAGCTACATCGCGGTCCATGTCAACAACGCCTACGACAATGCCTACTACAGCGATACCTGCAAGTGCATGTTCATCGGCGACGGCTCGTCCTTCAACAGCCTGGGTTCTATCGATGTGGTCGGCCATGAAATGGGGCATGGCATTACGGCCTCCACCTCGAACCTGCTGTACTTCGGCGAGTCGGGCGGACTCAATGAGTCGAGCTCGGACATCGCAGGCGAGGTGGTGGAAGCCTATGCCAGGGCAGGCGGCACGGGCGAGCGCATTCCGGACAAGGGCAACGACTGGGCGCTGGGCACGGAGATCAGCAAGGACAATACGCCGCTGCGCTGGATGAACAAGCCCAGCCTGGACGGCAAGAGTCCGGACGCTTGGTCGAGCTCGATCAAAAAGCTCGACGTGCACTACAACAGCGGCCCCAACAACCGCATGTTCTACTTCCTGGCGCAGGGCTCGAAAGACGACAAGGCGAGCGACTCGTTCAGCAAGTACCTCAACAAGAAGCCGCTGGCCATGAGCGGCATCGGCATGGACAAGGCCTATCGGATCTGGTTCAAGGCCTCAACCACCAAGTTTACGGCGATTACCAACTACAAGGATGCGCGCAACAAGATGGTGCTGGCTGCGCAGGAATTGTATGGCGCTGGCAGCAAGGAAGCCATTGCCGTGCAGCGCGCCTACGCGGCCATCAATGTCGGGCTCGACGTCGACGAGTAGCGCTGGCGCACCGGCGTTACGATAGGGCAGGGCAACAGCGCCTTGGCCGAATGGCGCTATGATCTGTGCTCGCGTTCCAAACGGAGCACACCATGGCGTCTTTCCCTCGCTCACTGATCCTGGCGGCGCTGGCCTTGCCCGCGCTGTGCGCCGCCGCCCCGCAGTACCTTGCAACGCCGATCGGCGCTCCCGCCAGTGGCGAGGTGCGTGCAATTAACAACCGTGGCGACATCGCCGGCCATGTGCTGGCCGCCGGCAGTATTCCCAATGCGGTGCTCAGCCGGGGCGCCAGCTGGCGCAATTTCCATCCGGAAGGGGCCGTGGGCAGCTTCGCTACCGGTGTCAACGATGCCGCGACTGTCAGCGGTTACCTCGATGTAGGTGGCGGACGCACCCGCGCCGTGACTTTTGGCGCTGGCGGGCTCGCCGACATCGGCGTTTTTGGCGCACGGGGACCTGGCAGTAGCGTTGCTGCGGCCATCAATCGGCACGGGCAGGTGGCGGGCAGTTCCGACCTGCCCAATAGCACCGCGCGCCATGCATTTCGCTTCACCCCGGGCCAGGCCCTGCTCGATCTCGGTACCCTGGGTGGCGCCAATAGCGCTGCAAGCGGCATCAATGCGCAGGGCGATATCGTGGGCCGGGCCGACACGGCTGGCGGCGCCTATCACGCCTTCCATTACAGCGGTGGCGTCATGCGCGACCTTGGCACCCTGGGCGGGACGTTCAGCGAAGCGAGCGCCATCAATGATAGCGCCGAGATCAGCGGATTTTCTTACCTTGCCGGGAATACCTTTGCGCACGCCTTCCTGCTGGCCGGCGGCGTGCTGCGCGACCTGGGCACGCTGGGCGGCGCCAACAGCTTTGGCTACGGCATTAACAATCGGGGGCAGGTGGTGGGCAGTTCCGAAGTGGCCGGCAGCAATGCGCTCCATGCCTTCTTGTATGCGGAAGGGGTGATGCTGGATCTGAACGCGCTGATCGGGCCGGCGTTTCCGTGGGTTTTAAACTACGCGGCCGGCATCAACGATGCCGGCCAGCTTGCCGCGTTTGGCTGTAATGCGCTGAGCCAGTGCCAGGGCTTCCTGCTGAGCCCGGTGCCGGAACCCGGCGCCGCAGCCCTGTTGCTGCTGGGCTTGGCGGTGATGGGACTGGCGCGGCGCCGTGCAATCAGCTCTTCTTGAGGCCGACCACGATGACGGCAACACCGGCGCCGATGGCGATAATGCTGGCCCACAGTGGCACGTTGACGGTTTCCTTTTCCTGAACGGTCAGGGAAATCGGGCCCAGGCTGGCGGTTTCGGTTTTCTTGGTGAAGCTGAAGCCGCCGAAGACCAGGCCGAGCACGCCGCCGACGATGAGGATGATGCCGATAATTTTTGCGCTGTTCATGGTGTTTCCTTTGTTGTTGTAATAGGTGGATATGTGGTCAGCGCGCTTAGTCAGCCAGCAGCGGATACGGGTTGACCGGGGTGCCTTTCCACCACTGCTTTTCCGGGGTCAGTTCGACTACGGCAAAGTGCAGGTGGGGTGCCGCCGGGTTGGCATTGCCGGTCGCGCCGACATAGCCGATCAGTTCACCGCGCTTGATCATAGCGCCTTCCTTGAGGCCGTCCGCATAGCGGTCCAGGTGGGCGTAATAGTAGGCGTATTTCTCGGTCGGATCGAACTGGTAGACCGTAAGGCCGCCCGGCTTGCTGTTGAACAGCTTGACTACCTTGCCGTCAGCCACTGCGACCACCTTGGTGCCGGTGGGCGCCATGATGTCCATCGCTTCATGGTGGCGCTCGGTGCCGCGCGGCTGATCGAAGGTGTCGCTCAGCTGGGCTGCCTTGATCCCTTCGACCGGCACCATCAGCTTGGCGCCGCTGGCTGCCGCAGCCGCATCCGTCGGCGAGGCCGGGGCGCTGCTGCCTGGCACGCCCATGGCGGCCTTGGCTTCGTTCAGAGCTGCGTTATTGGCTTCGACCACGGCCACTTCGGTGGTCGGGGCAGGGCGAATCGGCAGGTTCGCTTCGCTCAGGTCGGTCGTGATGACGGGGGCGGCCGGATTGAGCGGCGCCTGAGCAGTGACCATCACCGGCGCTGGCGCCGGGGCCGCCGCTACATAAGGATCGTGGCCGATCTGGCGCAGGTAGAAGAACAGGGACACTGCGCCCAGTACGGCGCCGATCACAAAGGCAAGTATGACTTTCATAGAAGTTCCTTTTTTCGCTTGTTGTTATTCTTGAAGAATCACTTCGGTGCCTGGGCCGACCGAGGTGGTCAGCGCCATGACGTCCCAGTTAGTCATGCGGATGCAGCCGTGCGACTGGGTCTTGCCGATCGAACCGGGCACGGGGGTGCCGTGGATGCCGTAGTGGTCTTTCGACAGGTCAATCCAGGCCAGGCCAACCGGATTGTTCGGGCCGGGTGGAATCTTGGCCTTGGTGTCGGTGGCCTTAGCATCCCAGAACAATTTCGGGTTGTAGTGGAAGGTCGGATTTTTGGAGATGCCGTTCACTTTCCAGGTGCCGATCGGCAGCGGATCTTTTTCGGTACCGCTGGAGGACGGATATTGAGCGATGATCTTGCCTGCCGTATCGAGCACAGTCAGGGTGCGGTCGGTCTTGTCCACTACCACTTTGCCCGCTTTCGGCAGTGGCTCGGCGTCCATCACGTTGGGCACCACGATTTGCTCGCCGGCGCGGCTCAGATCCTTGCCTGGATTGAGCTTTTGCAGCAGGCTGGTGCTGGCGTGGAATTTTTCGCCCAGGCCTTCCACGGCGCTCTCGTAGTTGAGGGCAGTGAGCTTGGCTTTGTCGGCCATCTCTTCGGGGATTTTTTCAAAGGGACCGCTCACATCGGCGTCGGCCAGCGTGTAGGTGACGAGGGCCGGCGAGGCATCGGCGTTCAGTGCTTTCCAGGTGGCGTCGTCGAGCATGCCGCTCGGCGTAATGCCGTTTTTCTTTTGAAAGCCCATCAGCGCCATTTTCATGTTCGAGCCGCTGGCCCCGTCGATTTCACCGGGCGAAAAGTGCGCGCGGTCAAGCAGGATCTGGGCGCGCAGGATGGCCGCGCGGTTAGGCTTGGCGCTGGCGGCGGCAGTGCTGGCGGCGTCGTTGACAGCCTCGACGGTCAGCGCGGGGCTCTTGGCCGGCGCCTTGGGGGCAGCCTGGGCAGGGGCAATAGCGGCGCCGGCGATGCAGGCGGCAAGCATACACAATGTTGTAGTTTTCAATTCGGGCCCCAGTGAGTCAAAGAATGGGACCAGATTAGTTCCTGCCAGAATCACCGTCTGTGCGGCAGCGTACTTATGGCTTGATTGCCTATTTCGACCGAATGCCTAGCGCAATTTCTATCTCGGCCAATACCAGCGGCCAGGCCGGCGAACTAGCCGCGACCTCGTCGTAGTGGCTGGCGTTGGGCAAAATCACCACGCGCGCGCCATCACCCGCGCTCTGCACCCGCGCCGCGTACGCATAGGCTGCGCGCGGCGGCGAAATGGTATCGAGCGCGCCCGTGATCAGGACTGTTTTGCTGCCATTCGGAACAAGATCGGCGGCATTGGTGTCGGCAAACACATCGGGACGCTCCGGGCTCGGGCTGCCAGCAAGCTGCACCGTGTCGCGTCCACAGCTGGTCTTGATCAGGCCGGCTTCGCGGCGCAGGTCGGCCAGGCCGCCCAGGCTGATGATGTTGGCGACCTTGAGCGGACGCGGCTGGAATAGCGGGCTGCTGGCGGGAATTCGGCTGCGCCCAGCGATCCACTGCACCAGCTGGCCGCCGGCCGAGTGGCCCATGGCCACGATGCGGCTGGTGTCGAGCTGGTAGTTGGGCGCCTCGGCGCGCAAGCGCTCGAGCGCGGCATTGATGTCCAGATAGGTGCCGGGGTAGCCGCCGCCTTCTTCATCCACGCGCCGGTATTCCACGTTCCACACGGCGATGCCGCGCGCGGCCAGCGCGCCTGCAACATTGTGCATCTGGGTGATACCCCCGAATTTTACGGTCCAGCAGCCGCCATGAACCAGTACCACCACGGGAAACGGGCCCTTGCCCTCCGGACGAAACAGTTCGGCAAATTGCGACGGCGCGCTGCCGTAGGCGATGGTAGCGCTGGGCGCCGGACCGCTCAGCGCCAGATAATCGTTCAAGGTCATCGGCGCTGCCGCAGCGGCGCCGGAAGAGACGAACAGGGCGGAAAACAAGGTGCGCAGGGAGAAAGTCATGAGAGGTCGGTCCGGGAACGTAAGGTAGCCGAACTATACCGAGTTTGCGGGGTCAAGGGAAAGCAAAGCGCTTGCACCAATGCGTCCCAGAGGTGACCTGGCGAACAAACAATCGCGGCTGGTGCGTGCTAGTCTGCGACAAACAGTGAGGAAAAATGATGGAAAATGCAACGCCCGCCACGGCGGCAACCGAGCAGTACAAAGGTTTCACCATCGCCGTCACCCCGCTCAAGGATAACGGCGACCTGTGGGACTACGAATACCGCATTACCAAGAGCGACCAGGGTGGGCAGGACGGCGACCCGGCCGCGGCCATCACCCGCAGCGGCACGGCGGGCGGCCATGCCACTCCCGAAATCGCCTGCTTGTCCGGCATACAGGTAGCACGCATCGAAGTCGACAACCTGCTGGCGCTCGCGTCCGGCAGTGCCCCAGTTTGATCAACCACCATGGAGAACAGCATGACCCAATCGCAATCGAAAGACACCACCCCGAATAAGCAGTCGGCCCACGAGTCCGAAGCCGATGTCGCCAAGCGCAACGCGGGCGTGCCCGACAAGAGCAGCCATGATGCCAAATCGCGCATCAAGGCCGGCAAGGACGAAGGCGCGGGCGGCGGTGCAAAACAGAAGCAGAACCACCGCTAATGATGAACCTGCAAGCCAGTCAGGCGCCGGGCAACTGCCCGGTGCGGGCCCATTCCACGCCCGATCCGGACGCTGTGCCGCCTAAGCCTAGTCCGCTCCCGGACGACGTGCCTTCCCCGGTCAACGCGCCGGTGGAAGAACCGCGCTTTCCCGAGCCGCCCATCAAGGCCTGAACCAAGCAGTCAGGGTGGTCCGGCGGGCGCGGTTCCCGGCTGGCCCTGCGCGGCACCGTCGGAGCTGGCTTGCGCCTGCTCGGACGGCGCTTTGTCGTCGTCGGGCAAGGGCGGAATCTGGCGAATGATTTCGTCGGTCTCCTGCTGACCAGGATTTATTTCGCCACTGCCGATGTCGGCTTCGTTGATCATTGACGGCGGATGCGCCGGATCGGGCGTGGGCGGTTTGCTTGGCATGCTGCTGCTCCTGGAAGTGGGTGGGATTGGGTCTGGCGACTCGCAGGCCGATCCTAGCAGTGCCAATAAGGGCCCGGCGCGCGTTTGGCGCGCATACATATCAGAAATACCTGTTGCTTTATGCCTACAACGCGGCCAAATGTGCGCTCCGTCACAACATGAAATCTTGTCGATTCCTATAATCAACTCATCAACAGGTTTTTACGTTCCTTGGAGAACATCATGGGCAGGACTCTTCACAACAAAATCCACCTTGGCCGCAACTCCGTGCTGCCTTCCAAGCGGATTCAGGCGGCACTATTCGCGGGCGCGTTTGCGACCATGGGCCTGGTGTGGTCGGCCATCCGCTTCATGCAGTAAGCATTCGCAAGCAGGCACGCCGGGAGCGGTCCCGGCGCCATGATTTGTCTGCCTGCGGGCAGGTGAGGATAGTTTTTCCGCGTATTTCGTCAACTCCAGAGCAACAGCCGTCATAATAGTCGTGAGTGACATCACGAAAGTTATCTATGGCAATTTCTTCCGATTCTCAACTGACCGAGCGCCAGCAAAGGGAACTCGACTATCACCGCGAACATGCGCGCGACAATGCGCGCGTGCTGGAGCGGCCTTTCTCCTGGGACGTCATCAACAATCCACGCCAGCGCTGGTGGAACGCCTACTGGTCGATGTACGCGATCATGCCGGGCGACGATCTGCGCGGCAAGCAGGTACTGGTGGTGGGCTGCGGTTTCGGCGACGACGCGCTGCGCCTGGCCAAGCTGGGGGCGACGGTGAGCGCCTTTGACCTCAGCCCCGATTCGCTGCAGATTGCACGCGAACTGGCGCGCCGCGAAGGCCTGCAGATCGCCTTCGATGAAATGCCGGCCGAGCAAATGCAGTACGCCGACAATAGTTTCGACTGCATACTGGCGCGCGACATTTTGCACCATGTGGACATCGACGCGACCATGCGCGAAATCGTGCGGGTGGCAAAGCCGGACGCCCGTTTCGTGGTCAACGAGATTTACTCGCATTCACTGACCGAAACTATCCGCCGCTCGGCGCTGGTGGAAAAGTTTATCTATCCGCAGATGCAGCGCCTGATCTACGGGCCCGGCAAGCCCTATATCACCGAGGATGAGCGCAAGCTCACAGAGCGCGACCTTGCGCAGGTGTTCGCACCCCTGCATTCGGTGCGCACCATTCGCTATTACAATTTTATTGTGACCAGGCTGGTGCCTGACCGCTACGTCTTCATGGCCAAGGTCGACCGCGTGCTGATGATGCTGCTCAAGCCCCTGGGACGCTTTCTGGCCGGCCGCGTGCTGTTCGACGCCCGCATCGCCAAGCCGCCCACCCCATGATTGGCGGTTGCCGCGACGGGCGCGGGCGGTTACCATGGGGGCCGCAATTGCTGATGATGGATGCATGAATGAAGAATGAAACACTGACGACCGACGAATATGACGCGCTGGGCCACATCCAGCGCGGGGCCAAACACGACCGTGTCAATGCCTGCGTCGGCCGTAACGCCAAGCGCCTGTCCGGACTGAAAATGATCAGCTATGCCAAGGATGGCACGCTGGCGCTGACGGAGAAGGGAATCCAGGTGCTGTTTTTGCGCCGTGCCATCATGGGCTTGCGCGCGCTGGTGGCCGATCCGGCGGCCCGGCTCGATGCCGACGTCGCCATGTTCCTCGGGAAAAAATCACACATCGTGAGCGATGCCGAGGGCCGGCACCAGATCACCGACAAGGGCCGCGAATCGCTGGCCGATATCGAGTCGCAGCACAAGGCTGCGTGAAACAAGCTGCAGGCAGCGCCTGCGCCGTCGCAATCAGCTGCGGCGCCGCTCCGGGTAGACCAGCGCGCGCACTGCCACTTCAGGCGGCACATTCATGGCCGACAGATACTCGGCGACCTGCTGCAGTCCCAGGGTCGGGACGGCGGCGATGGCCTGGTTGACTACATCACGGGTAAAGAAATCGGTGCGCTCCGGGCGCTGCGTGGGCGGCTGCGTGGTCATTGGCGATCCCTTAAATGTGTTTTGTTGGCAATATTATAGCCCATTTGCATCGAAGATGCAGTTTTAACACCAGATTTTTCGGGATTTTATTTATGCCGCGACCGTGGCCGGGACGGCCAGGCTCTTGCGAGACAACAGCAGTTGCTCGAACTGGGCCGCCGGCAAGGGGGCGCTGAAGTAGTAGCCCTGCATTTCGTCGCAGTCGTGGCGCCGCAAGTAGTCGAGCTGTTCTTCCGTCTCGACTCCTTCGGCAATCACGTCGAGCTTGAGGTTGTGCGCCAGCGCGATGATGGAGGCCACGATCGCCGCGTCCTTGGCATCGTTGGAAATATCGTTGACGAAGGAACGGTCGATCTTGAGCACGTCGATCGGGAAACTGGTCAGGTAGGACAGGCTCGAATAGCCGGTTCCGAAATCGTCGATCGACAGGCTCACCCCGAGCGCCTTCATGCCATGCATGAGGTCGACGGCCATAGTCACGTCGTTCATGAACAGGCTTTCGGTCAGTTCGATTTCCAGGCTCGAGGCCGGCAGCCCGGTCTGTTCCAGCACCGCCGTAATGCCCGCCAGCAGATTGGGCGCGGCGAACTGACGCGCCGACAGGTTGACCGCCACCCGCAGCGTGCCCAGCCCGGCATCCTGCCAGGCGCGGGTCTGGGCGCACGCCGTGTGCATGACCCAGGCCCCGATCGGCACGATCATGCCGGTTTCCTCGGCCACGGAAATGAAACGGTTGGGCGCGACCATGCCCAGTTCCGGATGCTGCCAGCGGATCAGCGCTTCCATGCCGACAATCTTGCCGCTGGCCAGGTTGACCTGGGGCTGGTAGTGCAGCACGAACTGGTCGCGCGCCAGCGCATTGCGCAAGGCGCTCTCGATGCGCACCCGTTCCATGGCTTCCTCGTTCATGGCCGGGGTATAGAACTGGAAGTTGTTGCGCCCCAGTTTCTTGGCGCGGTACATGGCGATGTCGGCATGCTCGATCAGGCTGTCGGCAGCATTGCCATCGGTGGGGAACACTGCAATGCCGATGCTGCTGGTGACGAAGAATTCCTTGCTGCCCAGGAGGACCGGCTGGGCCACCGCGTCCATCAGGCGCTGCACGATGTCGGAGGAAAGATGTTCGTCGTCGTGTTCGGTCAGCACCACCACGAATTCGTCGCCCGACAAGCGCGCCACGGTGTCGGTGTCGCGCAAGGCCGAGCGCAGGCGCGCGCCGATGGTCATGAGCAGCACGTCGCCGGCCTTGTGGCCCATGCTATCGTTGACGAACTTGAAGCGGTCAAGGTCGAGCAGCATCACCCACACCGGGTGGCCGCTGCGCACCGAATAATGGACGGCCTGGCCCAGGCGGTCCTGTAGCAGGCTGCGGTTGGGCAGGCCGGTGAGCACATCGTGCTGGGCGATATGGTGGATGCGCTGCTCGCTGATCTTGCGCGCCGTTATGTCGTTGCCGGTGCCGCGATAGCCCTTGAACTCGCCCTGCTGGTCATACACCGGCTCGCCGCTCACGCTGAACCAGCGCTGTTCGCCATGGCGGTCGCGGGCGGCGTACTCAAAGTTCTCGAACGTTTCGCGCGCGGCCAGCGCTTCCATGTGGGCGCGCCCCGCAGGCGACTCGGCCATGCCCTCGACAACTTCCCAGCGCGTGCGCCCGATCAATTGTTCTGGCAGCAGGCCGGCCTTTTCGCCCACGCCGCCGGTGAAATTGACAAAGCGCAGCTCGCGGTCCTGTTCCCAGTACCAGTCCGATGACATCGACACCAGCTGGCGGAAGCGCTGCTCGCTTTCCTGCAGCGCCATTTCGGTCTGGCGGCGCACCGCGACGTCGTCGATCAGGCGCTGGTTCGACAGTTTCAGGTCGGCCGTGCGTTCGGTCACGAGCAGCTGGACCCGGCGCGAACGCTGCACCAGGGTCTGGACAAAGGCGGTCATGAGGAAGGTGAACAGGATCCCGCCGATCAGGGTCGAGAGCGAACCGAGGTGATCGAGCAGATAGGGCCGCGGCGCGGCGCTGACCACCACATGCCAGGGCTGTCCGGCCACGCGCAGGGTAGTGAACTGGCGATCGCCAATGGTCAGTCCGAGGCGCTGCGCCAGCAACTGGCCGCGCGTCAATGTGGTGCGCGGCGGGGCCGCCTGGGCCGCGTTGCTGCTGGCATAGACCAGGCGCGCGCGGTCGCTGCGGTCGCTCACGTACACGGCCAGGATCACGCCGCTGTCATCCTGCAGCGCGTCGCCCTCGAGAATTTTCTGGACCAGCGCGGCGGCCTTGATGATGGCGGCAGTATCGCCCACTAGCGCGGCCTGGCGCTGGGCCGCAGTGTCAAGCGGCATGCCAGGCCGGTACACCGGCATGATTACCTCGAAGCCGCTGTTGGCCTGCTTGTCCTGCGCCAGGCTGAGCAGTCCGGTGGCGACCGCGCGCCCGCTGCTGACGGACTGGGCCAGGGCCTGCATGACGGCGCTGTTGTTGCTGACATCCAGACCGAAGGCGGCTTCGTTGCCGGCCATGGGCTCGAGAAAATCGACCACGCTGTACAGATCCTGCACCGGGGCGGCAATGCGCGCGCCGCCGTGCATGCGCGTGAACACGGTACCGGGCACCACGGCCGCAAGCTCGGCCTCGACCGCGGCCCGTTCGGCATGCGGCACCATGCGGTGGTAATTGAAGGCCTGGATGAACGGGTAGCGCTGCAGCAGCGGGGTGGTAAATTCGCGGAACTGTTGCCGGGTGACGGGATGGATCGTCGTATACAGCTGGTTGGTGACTGCCACCACCTCGACCGCCTGGTCCAGGCCGCGCCGGATAGCTTCGACCCGCATGCCGGCGCGCTGCTGGAAGGAGAGGGTGAGCTTTTCGTATTCCAGTCTGCCGAGTAGCAAGCCGAGCAAGGCGCTGGCCGCCACGCCGCCCAGCAAGGTGAGAGTTGCCGCAACGGTCAGGGAAAACGGCAAACGGCGACGCTGCATTCTGATCCTTATGATGGCTCGCAGGAACGACGGCGCCGTGCGAGTGCTCCATCAGTGTGTCATATAAACGTGAAACTCAGCAAATAGATTGCGGATTGGCAATAAGAAAAGAAGGAAAATCGTTGCCATTTTGAGGCTTATTGTCGTTTGAGCCATGCAATCACGAGCTCGACCAGAATGCGGTTGAGCAGTCCCAGCCCGAGCCCGTTGCGGCGTTCCATCCAGCGCTGCACGCGTAGCGCGCGTCCATGCTGGGCCTCCTTGCCGGGCGCGGCCTTGAGGGCGAACAGGATGCAGTTGTTGCCGGCCACCTTGTCGAGCCAGCACACGCGCTGCTCGAACTGCAGGCGCAGGCGCGCCAGCATGGCGGGATAGTGCGGATCGTAGCTGAAGATATTGGCCACCATCACGCCGCCTTCGCACAGGGCGCGCCGGCAGTCGCTGTAAAAGCGCGCGCTGCCCAGCGTGGCGGGCAGGCCAGCGGCGTCGAAGCCATCGAGCAGCAGCACATCGGCGCAGTCCGGATGCTCGGCCAGCCAGTGCCGTGCATCGGCGTGGATTACCTGGAAGCGCGCGTCGTCCGGGGGCACGGCGAACGCCTCGCGCAGGGCGATGACGTCGGCGCGCAATTCCAGCACGCTGATGCGGCTGGCGCCAAAATGACGGTGGCAGAATTTGGCCAGCGAGCCGCCGCCCAAGCCGACCATGACGATATGACGGGGCCGCGGCACGAACAGGGCAAAGCACATGATGGCGCGGCAGTAGGCCAGCACCAGCGCGGTCGGGTCCGACAGCAGCATATCGCTCTGCACGTGGCCGGGGCTAAATTCGAGCGTGCGATGGTTGCCGCAGGTGCGCACAAGCGGGGCGTCGCCGGGATCGGCAGAAGGCGGCGCGAGGACGGTCGGCAGTGGCATGGTGGCGGGCTGGTCAGGGAGGAGAGCACGCCAAGTATAGCGGCACCCGGGCAGCGGCGGCACGGCACGCATACCTTGTTGCGCTGCATGGGTTTCTGATAAGCTGACCGCGACGACACGGAGAACGCCATGTTTCTAGATCACCCCAGCATCACCGCCACCAACAGCATGAGCGAGCCGGACCGGATCGAGCGGCTGCAGCGGGTCTACGGCTACGTCGTCGCGCTGGCCGACCTGGGTGGGCGCAGCGCCGGCTTCATCGAAAAATTCAGCCAGCTGCACGACCACAAGGGCACCCTGATCGTGTTCTGGAATGAGGCGCCCTCCGAGGACGAAAAGCAGCTGTTCGTGCGGGCCTGGGAAAGCAAGATGGGCGACGGCAGTTCCAACGTCGAACACGAACTCTGACCCGGCGCAGCCAATGGATATCACCACCATGGTGCTGGCGCTGGCGCTGGGCAACCTGACCCTGTGCGCGGCGCTGTTCTTTTTTGAATACGACAAGCAAAAATCGCTGACGCTGTCGACCTGGAACATCGCCAGGCAGTGCCAGGCCGCGGCCTGGCTACTGCTGTATTTTCGCGGCAGCGGGGTGGTGCCCGATCCGGTTTCGATCCCGGTCGGCTACGCGGTGCTGTTCGCCGGCGTCGCGCTCGAGTCGGGCGCGCTGTGGGAGGCGGCCGGGCGCAGCGGTTGGCGCCGCCCCACCTACGTGCTGCTGGCGCTGTCCATCGTGCTGTTTTTCGCCTGCTACTTCATCGACGAGGCGGCCTTGCGGGTGGTGGCCGGGGCCCTGATCCTGGGCGGCTTTTACCTGTCGGGCGCGGCCGCGCTGGGGCGCGACTGGGGCCGCGCCAGCATGCTGCGGCGCTTTCTCGTGATCGCCATTGGCCTGCTGGCGCTGCTGGTGGCCGCGCGCGGGGCGCTGGTGCTGTTGACGCCGACGGGCTGGGGCTGGCTTTCGAACAGCCTGCTGCAGTCGCTGTCCTCGGGCGCCTTTTACCTGCTGATGCTGGTCGGCGGCTTCGGCTACCTGCTGCTCACGCGCGAACAGCTGCAGGCCGAACTGGCCCGCCTCGAGACCGTCGATCCGCAGACCGATTTGCCCAACCGGCGCGGCTTTTTTCAGATCCTGGCACCCTGGCTGGCGCTGGCACGCCGGCCCGGCCTGCCCACCGCGCTGGTGCTGCTCGACTTCGACCAGTTCAAGCGCGTCAACGACAGTTACGGCCATCCCGCCGGCGACAGCGTCCTGCGCGCCATGCTCGAGGTGTGCGCCGGCCAGCTGCGCGACAGCGACCAGCTGGGACGCATGGTGGGGGTGGAATTCGCCCTGCTGCTGCCGCGCACCGGCAGCGCAGAGGCGCTGCTGGTGGCCGAGCGGATCCGCGCCGCCATCGCTGCCACCCCGGTCAAGACCGAGCGCGCGGTGGTGTCGATGACGGCCAGTTTCGGCGTCACCACCATCGCGCCCGAGGACAGCACCGTCAGCCTGTTCCAGCGCGCCGATGCTGCGCTGCAGGCGGCCAAGCAGGGCGGGCGCAATCGCGTGGTCGAGGCGCCTTTGCCCGGCGTGCCCGAGTGAAGCGGTCATCAGCTTGTCATGGAGAGCGGCTAAGGTAGCGGATTTGACCGATACCGGAGACCAGCCTTGTTGGACACAATTGAAAAAGAGGCTTTGATGTACGCAGCAGTCGATCTGGGTTCCAATAGTTTTCGCCTTCACATCGGCAAACATGACGGCGAGGCGATCCGCGTCATCAAGAGCCTGCGCGAGCCGATCCGGCTGGCCGCGGGCCTCGACCAGCACGGCAATCTGACCGAGGCCGCCATGCAGGCGGCGCTGGCCTGCCTGCGCAATTTTCGCGCTGCCATCGAGGGCTATCGCCTGGAAGCGGTGCGCGTGGTGGCCACTTCGACCCTGCGCGTGGCGCGCAATGGCGGCGCCTTTCTGCCGGCCGCCGAGCAGGCCATCGGCTACCCGATCGAAATCATCTCGGGCGAGGAAGAGGGGCGACTTATCTACATGGGCGTGGCCAACGCCCTGGGCGCGCCGGCCGAGCGGCGCCTGGTGATCGACATCGGCGGCGGCTCGACCGAGCTGATACTGGGGCAGGGCAGCGATATCTTGCGGGTTGAATCGTTCAGCATCGGCACGGTCAAGCAAAGCCTGTCGTTTTTCGTCGACGGACGGGTCGACGCGATCTCCTACGAAGCGGCCATCCTGTCGGCGCGCAGCCACTTCGAGGACGCCGCGCCGCCCTACCATCGAGAGCACTGGAGCGCTGCCTACGGCTCGTCCGGCACCGCGCGCGCGATTGGCGACATCATCGAGCGCAACAAGCTGGGCGACGGGCGCATCACTGCGGCCAGCCTGGATGCGCTCAAGCAGCGCTTCATCGCCTTCGGCCAGGTAGCGAAAATCGACATGCCGGGCCTGCGCCCTGACCGCGCCGGCACCATCATCGGCGGCCTGGCCATTCTGATCGCGCTGGTGCGCGAGCTGGATATCGAAGTGGTGGCGCCGATCGAGGCCGGCCTGCGCATGGGCGTGATGTGGGACTTGTACCTGCGCTCCATGCAGCGCGACCGGCGCGAGCAGTCGGTGGCTGAAGCTGCCCGCAAATTCCATGTCGACCAGGCCCGGGCGGCGCGCGTGGCGCAGCTGGCCGGGGCCCTGTACGCCCAGCTCAAGCCGGGCGCCGACCATTTCATCCGGCCCCTGCAGTGGAGCGCCATGCTGCACGAAGTAGGGATGGTGGTGTCGCAAACGGGCTACCACAAGCACGCCGCCTACATGATCGAAAACGCCGATCTGCCGGGCTTTACCACGCGCGAGCAAAAGCTGATGGGGCGCCTGGTGCTGGCCCAGAAGGGCAATTTGCGCAAGGTGGCCGAGGCTTTGGCCGACCCCGATTTTGCCAAGGCCGTGCTGGCCCTGCGCATCGCCATTCTGATGATGCACGGGCGCATAGAGACCGATGCCGGAGCCCTCAGGCTGCGCATGAAGAACCGCATCGAGCTTGAAATCCGGCGCGACTGGATGGCCAGCCATCCGACCCTGGCCTACTGGATCGAGAAGGAGCAGGAGTGGTGGGACGAGGTCGGCGTGGACTTGAGCGTGCGCACTTTCGCCTGAGCCGGTGTGACCGGGGCGCATCAGTGAGCTGATTTTTTCCTGTCAATAGCTCTTGTCTGGTGGCATACTTCATTTGCTTGAGCCATCATTGCGCTGCAGTGCACACCCTGCGCGCGCCAGGTAAACGTCATGTCACAGGGGACCCATTGATCCAGGCTTTCGCCGGCTATACCGTGGCGCAGACCCTGCGCGAGGACGAGGAATTCGTGCTGGCGCGGGCGGTGCGCGATGCCGACGGCGCCCGTGTGCTCATGCTCTCGGCGCGCCAGGAACGCCAGGCCTGCCTGGCGCGGCTCGAGCGCGAGTATGCGCTGCGGACCGAGCTGGACGGCGCCTGGGCCGCCCCGCCGCTGGCGCTGCTGCATGGCGAGCGCCAGATGGCGCTGGTGCTGGGCGACTGCGGCGGCGCGCCCCTGCGCATCGAAGCGGGGGTGGCGCTGGCCTTGCCCGCTGTGCTGCGCAACGCGGTGGCGGTGACCCAGGCTTTGGTGCAGCTGCACCGCCACGACCTGGTGCACAAGGACCTGCGACCCGAACACATCCTGATCGATCCCGGCCGCGACGCCGTGAGTGCGCGCCTGACCGGCTTTGGCATCGCCGCGCGCCTGCGCCCGTTGCCGCACGCGCCGGAAGACCAGATCAGCGGCAGCTTGCCGTGGATGGCGCCCGAACAGACCGGGCGCATGAATCGCGCGATCGACGCCCGCAGCGACCTGTATTCGCTCGGTGTGGTGATGTACCAGATGCTCACCGGCGAATTGCCCTTCACGGCCTCGGATCCGATGCAGTGGATCCACTGCCACGTGGCGCGCGCGCCGGCGCCGCCCACCGAGCGCTGCGCCGGCGCTGATCCCGTCTGTTCCCAGATCGTGCTCAAGCTGCTGGCCAAGAGCGCCGAGCAGCGCTACCAGACCGCGGCCGGGTTGCTGGCCGACCTGCAGCATTGCCAGGCGGCGCTCGACCGCGACGGCGCCATCGCCCCGTTCGCGCTGGGCAGCCATGACGGCGCCGCGCGCCTGCAGATGCCCGGGACCCTGGTAGGGCGCGCAGCCCAGTTGCAGCTGCTCGAAGAAGGCGCGCGCCATGTGCTGGCCGGCGGCGCGCCGGAACTGGTGACCGTGGCCGGCAACGCGGGCACTGGCAAATCGGCCCTGATCGGCGCACTGCAGCGCTCCCCGCTGCTGGGCGGGGCGCTGGTGGTAGCCGGAAAATTTGAACAGCAGCGGCGCGACATTCCCTACGCCGCGCTGGCGCACGCGTTCCAGAAAATGGTGCGCCAGAAGCTGGGCCAGAGCGAAGCCCAACTGGCGGCCTGGCGCAGCGCGCTGCTGGCCGCGCTGGGACCGAACGCCGGCCTGATGCTCAACCTGATCCCGGACCTGAAATTCGTGATCGGCGAGGCCGCGCCGCCGCCGGCTCTCTCGCCGCTCGAAGCCCAGGGCCGCCTGCACGCGGTATTTCGCCAATTCCTTGAAGCCCTCAGCGCCGACGGCGCGGTCCTGCTGCTGTGCCTGGACGACTTGCAATGGATCGACCCGGCCAGCCTGAACCTGCTGGCGCACCTGGTCGGTCATCCGGGCGTGCGCCGGCTGATGATCGTGGGCGCCTACCGCGCCAGCGAAGTCGGCCCCGATCATCCGCTGGCCGTGACCAGCGCCGCCATGGCGCACCAGGGCGCGGGCCTGCGCCAGGTGCAGCTCGAAGCACTCGACCCCGCCTGCGCCGCTGAACTGGTCGCCGCAGCGCTCGACTGCCCCTTGGCCGAAGCCGCGCCGCTGGCCGAGCTGGTGTACGCCAAGACCGCCGGCAATCCATTTTTCACGCTGCAGTTTTTGACCCGCCTTGCCGAGAGCGGCCTGCTGCGCTTCGAGCGCGCGGCGGCGCGCTGGCATTGGGACGCCGAGGCCATCGGCGCCAAGGAATTTTCGGCCAACGTGGTTGACCTGATGGTGGCCCGCCTGCAGCAGCTGCCCTATCATTCGCTCGACCTGATCAAGCTGCTGGCCTGCCTCGGCCATGACGCCCCGCTCGAGACCATTGCGCGCGTTGCCGGCATGACCCCGCTCGAGACCGACGAGTGCCTGTGGCCGGCTGCGCGCCTTGGCTTGGTGATGCGCGAACCGGGCGCCTACCGCTTCGCGCACGACCGCGTGCAGGAAGCCGCCTATTCGCTGATCGCGCTGGCCAGCCTGCCCGAGCGCCATCTGCACATCGGGCGCCTGCTGCATGGCGCGCTCGGTGCGGAGGCCTCCGACAAGCAGGTGTTCGGGGTGGTGAGCCACCTGAACCGGGCCGAGGACGCCATCGCCGATCCGGCCGAACTGCTGGTGCTGGCCGGCCTGAACGCCCTGGCTGGCAGCCGCGCGCGCAGCGCCATCGCGTATGACGCGGCGCGCCATTATTTCGACCGCGCCGTCGCGCTCACGCCCGCCAGCGCATGGCACGACCAGCCCGAGGACTGCTTCGCCCTGCATGCCGGCCTGGCCGAATGCGAATACCTGTGCGGTAACCTGGAACGCGCCAACGGCTTGTTCGACCTGCTGGCATCGCGCGCGCGCTCGCGCCTGGACTCGGCGCGGGTGGCCCTGATGCGCATGGCGCTGTGCCAGGTGTCGGGTTATTTCGACCGCGCCGTGAGCGCCGCCATGGAAGCGCTGGCGCTGTTCGGGGTGCACTTTCCCGAGGGCGAGGCGGCGATTGCCGCCGCATTGGCCGAGGAGCAGGCCGCGGTCGAGCGCAATATGGCCGGGCGCGCCATCGCCGACCTGGAGCACGAGCCAGCCAGCACCGACCCCGAGATCGTGATCGTCGGCCACCTGCTGGCCGACATGGGCTCCTCGGTGTTTTCCGCACGCCCCGAGCTGTACGCGCTACTGGCGGTCAAGGCGCTCAATTTCACGCTGCGCTCGGGCAGCACCGAAACCAGCTGCATGACCTACTCGCGCTATGCCATTCTGCTGGTCTCGGGCGGAGCCATTGCCGACGCATTTGCGTTTTCCGAGCTGGCCTTGCGCATGGTCGACAGCGGCAGTGCGCCGACCCGGCGCAGCGGACGCCTGACCTATGTGCACGGGGCCTATGTGCATGCCTGGCGCCTGCCCATGGCCGGCAGCGTTGAGGTGCTCGAGCGCGCCTATCGTGCCTGTCTCGAGGCGGGCGACCTGCCGCACGCCGGCTATGCGGCCCACATCGCCACCTGGAATGCCTTCGAGTCCGGCTTCGTGCTGGGCGAGGTGCAGCAGCGCGCGCGCCTGTACCAGGGCTTTGCGCGCCAGCAGAACAACGCGCCGCTGCTGCAGCTGCTGCGCTGCTACGAACAGCTTACGCTGTGCCTGCAGGGCGAAACGGGAGCGGCCGGCAGTTTCGACGATGCCAACTTCAGTTCGGCCGACGCGCTGGCGCTGATGGACAAGGCCAGCTTCGGCGCGGCGCGCGCGCGCTATCACCTGATGCGCCAGATTGCTGCCTACACCTTCGGCCAGCACGCGGAGGCGCTGGCGATGGCCGAGCTGGCTGCGGCCGAGCAGAGCTTTTTTCTGGCCTCGATCAACGAATCGACCCACCATTTTTATCACGCGCTGACCCTGTGCGCCCTGTATCCCGCGGCCGCGCCGGCAGACCAGCAAGCCTATCTGGCCACGCTGCAGGACAAGCAGGAGCGGCTGCGCCGCTGGGCCACGCAATGTCCGCTCAACTTCGAGAACCGCTACCTGCTGCTGACGGCCGAAATGGCGCGCCTGGCCGGCGCCGACGCCGACGCCATGCGCGCCTACGACGCGGCCATTGGCGCGGCGCGCGCGGGCGGCTTCGTGCAGCACGAGGCGCTGGCCTGCGAGCTGGCAGCTGCCTTTCAGGCCGGGCGCGGCTTTGCCCGGATCGCGCTGGCATATGCTGGCGACGCGCTGCAAGCCCATGCGCGCTGGGGCGCGCACGGCAAGGTGCGCGACCTCGAGCGGCGCTATCCGGCCCTGGCCGGCAGCCCTGAACGCGCGCTGCATGCAGCGCCGGCCGCCGCTGCGCTCGACCTGGAAGCCTTGCTGCGCACCTCGCAGGCCGTGGCCACTGCAAGCGAGGCCGCGCCGCTGGTCGAAACGCTGCTGCGCATCGTGATGGAAACCGCCGGCGCCGGGCGCGGCGTGCTGCTGCTGCCCGACGCCGATGGCGAAATGCGCTGCGTGGCGCTGGGCTACCTGGCCCAGGGCGGGGTTCAGGTGGAGGACATGGAGTGCAGCGCGCAGGCCGCAGGTCTGCCCGAGACGCTGCTCCAGTTCGTGCTGCGCACCGGCCAGACCGTGCTGCTCGACGACGCCGCCAGCGCCAGCGACTTTGCCGCCGATCCTTACGTGCTGGCTACCCGTCCACGCTCCGTGCTGTGCATGCGCCTGATGAATCAGGGAGTGCTGGCCGGCGCCCTGTACCTGGACAATGCGCTGGCGGCGGGCCTGTTCACGCGTGAACGCCTGCTGGTACTCGAACTGGTGGCCTCGCAGGCGGTGCTGGCGCTGGACAATGCGCGCCTGGGCGCCGCGGTGCGTGCAGAAAACCTGGAGCGCCGCCGCGCCGACGAAGCCAATCTGGCCAAGTCGCGCTTTCTGGCCGATATCAGCCACGAGATCCGCACGCCCATGGGGGCCATTACCGGCATGTCGTACCTGGCGCTGCGCACCACGCTCACCCCCGAGCAGCGCGACTATGTGGCAAAGATCCACCGTGCCTCGCAGGCGCTGATGCAGATCATTAACGAGGTGCTCGACTTCACCAAGATCGAGGCCGGCAAGATGGGTCTGGAAGCCATCGTGTTTGCACTCGACGAACTTGTGGCCGACGTGCACGCTGTCACGGCGCAGCGTGCCAGCGGCAAGGGCCTGGATTACCGCATCGAGCTCGATCCGGAACTACCGCGCCACCTGGTGGGCGATCCGCTGCGCCTGGGCCAGGTCCTGATCAACCTGGTCAACAACGCCATCACCTTCACCGACAGCGGCGAAGTGCGCCTGTCGCTGCAGCTGGTCGGGCGCGACGCCGGGGTGGCCGGGCTGCGCTTCGCGGTGCGTGATAGCGGGGTGGGCATCTCGGAGCAGCAAGCGCGCGCCCTGTTCAATCCCTTCACCCAGGCCGAAGACGGTACCGCGCGCAAGCATGGCGGCTCCGGTCTGGGCCTGTCCATTTCGCAGGACCTGGTGCAGCGCATGGGCGGCATGATCGAACTGGAAAGCACACCGGGTCGCGGCTCCGAGTTTCGCTTTCAGCTCGATCTGGCCTGCGTGCCCGACCCCAGTCCCGGCACGGCGGCGGTGCGCACCCAGGTGCCGCTGGAGGTGGCGGCCTCGCACGCAGCGCTGCAGTCGGGCTGCGATCCGGCCGAGGCGCGCGCCGGCTGCGCCCATCTGATGGCGCTGATGGAAGACTACAACGGTGAAACCAATGATTATTTCGCCTCGGTGCGGCCGGTGCTGGCCGCGCTGATGGCCCCGGCGGCGCTGGAAAAACTGTCCAGCCACATCGCCAACTACCAGTTCGAAGAAGCGCGCCGCCTGCTGGCGTTGCATGCCTGACAAAAAGGCCAAAAACTTGCCACAGGTCAGTAGTTTTTTCATACACTAGGGGCCGGTGTAGTGTGAATGGATGAGGGGAAGGGAAGGGATGGGTCTGTCGAGGGGTCGAGGGGGCGTTTGGCGCCGCGCTGCATTTGCCGCGCTGTGTGCGCTGGCGTGCACGCCTGCGTTTGCCAAGGAAACAATCACCCTGTGCTTCGAACGCCAGGAAGTGCTGCCATGGCGCACTCCGGCCGGCGCTGGCCTCAACTTCGAGCTACTGGGCCAGGTAGCCAGCAAGCTCGGTATTGTGTTCGATTACCAGAGCATGCCGTGGAAGCGTTGCCTCGAGCAGCTCAAGGCCAACGAGGTGGGCGGCGCCTTTGCAGTCAGCTTCGCGCCCAGCCGCCTGGCCCTGTTCGAGTATCCCGGCGGCGCGCGCCCCGATCCGGCCAAGCGCATGCACGTGGATCGCTACAACCTGGTTCGCAAAAAAGGCGCGCGCATCGACTGGGACGGCAAGGCGCTCAAGAACGTGGAGGGCGCCATCGGGGTCCAGCTGGGTTACTCGGTGGGTGAATTTTTACGCAGCCAGGGCGTGCAGGTCGACGAAGGCAGCCAGCGCGCCAGCGAGCTGGCCCAGAAACTGATCGCCGGGCGCCTGGCCGGAGCGGCGGTGGGCGGCGGCGATGCAGTGAGCCTGATGAGCGGTCCGCTGGCGTCCCAGCTCGATGTGCTGCCGCTGCCGCTGATCGAGAAACCCTATTACCTGGTGCTCTCGCATGCGCTGGTGGCCTCCAATCCGCAGCTGGCCGCGCGCATCTGGAAGGGCGTGGAAGAGGCGCGCAACAGTCCGGCCTACCGCAAGCTGCTGCGCGACGCCGAAGGAGCGCACCATTGATACCATCGGCCAAAGTGGGCAAAAAGGCCAGCGCGTGATGCCCGGTTTCTGGGGCCGCATCGTCGACCATTGGAACCGCGACATCGTGTTCCGGCTCGGCGCCGGCATCATCCTGGCGGTGGCGCTGGCCACCGGCGTGTATACCACCTACGTGATGCAGTCGCTGCGCGCCGAAGCGTCGGCGCGCCTGGAGGAGCGGGTCGAGCGCTTCGCCTCTGTGCTCTCGCACGCGCTGGCGCGGCCCCTGTTCGACATCAACAGCGCGGCCGTGTCGTCCGTAGTCGATGCCCTCGGCGCCACCCCGGAAGTGATGATGCTGCGCGTGATCGCCCCCAACGGCGCGGTGCTGGCAACGCTCGGCACGCTCGAGCGCGATGGGGGCACGGCGATCCGGGTCGAGCGCGCCATCAGCTACACCGACGGCAACCGCAATTACCCGGTCGGCTCGATCGAACTTGCCTTTTCGCGCCAGCAGATCGACCAGGACCTGCGGCGCCAGATTTTGCACACGGCCGCGGCCAACCTGCTGCTCACGCTGGCCATCGTGGTGTGCATTTTCCTGGTGGGGCGCAAGGTGGCGCGGCCCTTCGAGGACATCCAGGACGCGCTGGAAAAGCTGGCGCGCGGCGAAACCGATATCGCCCTGTCGGGCATCGCGCGGCGCGATCAGGTAGGGCGCTTGTCGCTGGCGGTGCGCAGCTTTCGCGATACCTTGACGCGCCTGCGCAAGGCCGAGCAGGCCACCACCGGTCTGCTGGACGAGAAAAGCCGCATGGTCGACCGCCTCAACGCCATTTTCGAGGGCACCAACGACGCCCTCATGCTGCTGACCGAGGAAGGCTTTTTCGACTGCAACCGGCATACCCTGCAAATGTTCGGCATGGCCAGCAAGGAAGCCTTCGTGCAGTGCCATCCGTCGACCCTGTCGCCGCCATTCCAGGCCGACGGGCGCGACTCCTTCCATTCATCCAATGAGAAGATCGCCCAGGCGCTGGCGCGCGGTCAGGCCAGGTTCGAATGGATCCACCGGCGCGCCGACGGCAGCGATTTTCCGGCCGAGGTGCTGCTGTCGGCCTTCGACTACGGCGGCCGCCAGGTGCTGCAGGCCACTGTGCGCGACATCACAGCGCGCAAGGAAATCGAAAAGCAGCTGCTGCACCTGAACGACGACCTGGAACAGAAGATCGCCGCGCGCACCCAGGAACTGACCAGCTCCATGCGCCTGGCACGCGACAGCCAGGAAAAGCTGCAGGCTATCGTTGACACGGCGCTTGACGCGGTGGTGCGCATGGACCTGAACGGGCGCATCGTGGGCTGGAACCGGCAGGCTGAAAAGACCTTTGGCTGGACCCGCGAGGAAGTGCTGGGCCAGGAGTTGGCCAGTACCATCATCCCGCAGCGCTATCGCGAGGCGCACCGCCACGGCATGCAGCGCTTCATCGGCAGCGGCAGTGGGGCAGTGCTCGACACCCGGATTGAAATCTTCGGGCTGCGCCGCGGCGGCGAAGAGTTTCCGATCGAGCTGGCCATCACCCAGGTGCGCATGGCCGACCAGAGCACCTACGAATTCTGCTCCTTCATCCGCGACATTTCAGAGCGCCGCGAGCGCGAGCAGTCGCTGATGGCGGCCAATGTGCGAGCCGAGGCGGCCAATGTGGCCAAGTCAGAATTTCTGGCCAATATGAGCCACGAGATCCGCACTCCGATGAGCGCGATCATCGGCATGGCCTACCTGGCCCTGCGCACCGACCTCAATCCCAAGCAGCACGACTACGTGGGCAAGATCCACCGCGCCGCCTTGTCGCTGCTGGGCATCATCAACGACATTCTCGATTTTTCCAAGATCGAAGCGGGCAAGCTCGATGTAGAGGAGATTCCTTTCTTCCTGGACGACGTGCTGTCGAATGTGTCAAGTGTGACGGGGCAGAAGGCGGCCGACAAGCAGCTCGAATACCTGTTCCATGTGCCGCACACGATTCCGCGCCACCTGGTGGGTGACCCGCTGCGTCTTGGCCAGGTCTTGATCAACCTGGTCAACAACGCCGTCAAGTTCACCGAAACTGGCGAACTGGAACTGTCCTGCGCCCATATCGACAGCCCGACCCCTGGCAAAGTGGGGCTGCGCTTTTCGGTGCGCGACACCGGCATCGGCATGAGCGAGCAGCAAAAGGCCAAGCTGTTCCGCGCTTTCAGCCAGGCCAACGGCTCGACCACCCGTGAATACGGCGGCACCGGCCTGGGCCTGTCGATTTCGCAGCAGCTGGTTGAACTGATGGGCGGCAGCATCGAAGTGGCCACCGCGCCCGGACGCGGCTCGACCTTCCATTTCGATCTGGAATTCGCCCTTTCGGGCATGCCTGAACGCGAAACCGTGATGCCCGAGGCGCTCAATGGAGCGCGCGTGCTGCTGGTCGACGACAGTGCCATGGCGCTCGATATCCTGGTCGAAGCGCTGCAGGCGCTGCCGCTGCGGGTCGATACCGCTGCCAGCGGGGCCGAGGCCGAGACCGCGGTAGCGCGCGCCGATGCCGACGGCGATCCCTACCGCCTGGTGCTGACCGACTGGCAGATGCCGGGCATGGACGGGATCGAACTGGCGCGCCGCATCGGCGCCAACGCCAGCCTGGCGCGCGCGCCTTCGACCGTGCTGGTGACCGCCTTCGGGCGCGAGGAAGTGCAGCATCAGGCCGAGGCGGCCGGCATCACCGGTTTCCTGTTCAAGCCGATCGGCCAGTCGGTGCTGGTCGACACCCTGGTCGCAATGTTCGCGCCGGAGGGCGATCCGCATGCCGCTGCCGCGCCCCAGAGCCAGCGCGACTACGCGGTGCGGGTGCTGCTGGTCGAGGACAACCAGGTCAACCAGCAGATCGCGGTCGAGCTGATGGCGGTGCAGGGCATCAGCGCCGACATCGCCAGCACCGGACACCAGGCCCTGGACAAGCTGCGCCAGGGAGGCCCGGATGCCTACAGCGCCATTTTGATGGACCTTGAAATGCCCCAGCTTGACGGGCACGAGGCCACCATTGAACTGCGCAAGGACGAGCGCTTCGACAAGGTGCCCATCATCGCCATGACCGCGCATGCGCTGTCGGAGATTCGCGAGCGCTGCCTGCGTGAAGGCATGCAGGATTACATCACCAAGCCGGTCGATCCGGAGAAGCTCTACAGCACCCTGGCGCGCTGGCTGGGCCACGCCATGCCGCCGCGGGTGGCCGCGCCGGTGCGCGATCAGGGCGCCTTGCCGGGACTGACGGGAATCGATTCGGCGCTCGGCCTGCGCCACGTGGCGGGTAACAGCGCGCTCTACCTGCAACTGCTCGAGCGTTTCCGAACCTCGCAGCGCAGCGCGGCAGAAGATATCCGCGCCGACTTCGACGCCGGGCGTTTCGACGCCGCCAGCAAACGCGCCCACACACTGCGCGGGGTGGCTGGCAATATCGGCGCGCGCGACCTGCAGGCCATCGCCCAGGTGCTCGAAGACGGCCTGCGCGTACCTGGCGGCGATCACATGCAGCTAGTGCAGCGCATCGCCACGCTCGACAGCACGCTGGGCAAGGCGCTCAGCGCGCTGGACCGTTTCTTCGCCAGCGGCCAGGCCGCCGCCGCCACCCGCAGCGCGCTTGATCCCGCCGCCCCGCAGGAAAGCGCGCAGGCCGCGCTGGCCCGCCTGCAGGTGCTGCTCGACGAATTTTCGGGCGACACCACCGACTATTTCGATGCAGTGCGCGTGCGCCTGGCCTCGGTGTTGGACGCGGCCACGCTCGAACGCCTGGCCAGCCACCTGTCGAAGTACGAATTCGAGGAAGCTCGGGTGCTGCTCAGCGACCTGGCCAACCACATCTGATGATCACCAGCGGAACCCCCATGAATGTACAGAGCAGCGAGCGCCAGACCATCCTGATTGTTGACGACACCCCCGACAACATCATGCTGCTGTCGCGCCTTTTGAAAGACAAGTACCACACCAAGGTGGCCACCAATGGCAGCACCGCGCTGCAGATCGCCCACGCCAGCCCCGACCTCGACCTGATCCTGCTCGACGTGATGATGCCCGGTGTGGATGGCTACGAAACCTGCCGCCAGCTCAAGGCCGACCCGCGCACGGCCAACATCCCGGTGATTTTCCTGACCGCCAAAAGCCAGATCGAGGACGAAGCCATGGGCCTGACCATGGGCGCGGTCGACTACCTGACCAAGCCGATCAGCCCCCCCATCTTGTTCGCGCGCGTGGCCACCCAGCTCACGCTGGCGCGCGCGCGCCAGCAGCTGCAGCACCAGAAAGAGAACCTGGAGCGCATGGTATCCGAGCGCACCGCGCAGCTGATCCGGGAAGCACTGCTGATCATGGAGCAGAGCCGCGCCAGCCAGCCCGACCCCGCTATCCTGGACGCCTTTTTAAAAATCGAACAGCGCTTTGCCGAGATTGCCGCTGAATTTTCCGATGCCCCCGGCACCACCGATGCCCAGCGCGCCGGCTGAGGTCCAGCTGCCGGGTGTCGACACGGCCCAGGGCCTGCACCTGGTGGGCGGCGACGGCGCGTTTTACCTGAAACTGCTGGAGCGTTTCTGGCGTTCCCACCAGGGCACGGCGCAAGCCTGTTCCGCGGAGGCGGCGGCCGGCGACTGGCCGGCGCTGGCGCACCGCGCCCATTCGCTACGCGGCAGCGCGGCCAGTGTAGGCGCCCAAGCCTTGCGCGAGGCGGCCGAAGCACTTGAACTGGCGGCCAGCCGGCAGGCCGATGTGCCCGTGGCGCTGGCGGCCTTGTTGCCTGCGCTGGACACAGTCGTGCAGGGACTGGAGCAATTCTTTGCGGGACGGCATGATCCTGATCAAGTCTTGTTGCTGAACAAGGCCGAAGCAATGGCCGCGCAAGCTCAACTTGTCGTATTGTTGGACGACTTCAGCGGGGATGTCCCGGACTTCTTCGAGCAGGTGCGTCCCAGCCTGGCGCAATTACTCACGGCGTCCGCCATGCAGGACCTGGCTGGCCATATCGAACGCTATGAATTTCAGGCGGCCAGGGCGGTACTGGCCGGGGCACTTTGTAAAAATGGGTAAATCGTATATATTGTTTCCATTATTTCTCAAGGGAGTCTAGCATGGCCAAAAGTACCAGCCCGAAAACCAATGGACACACGGTGGCAGAACTCAAGCCGGCAGCGCCGAAAAAGCCTGCTGCCAAGGCTCCGGCCAAGCCCGCTGCCAAGGCGCCCGTGAAAGCGGCGGCCAAAGCCCCGGCCAAAAAAGCGCCTGCGGCGAACCCTGCTCCCGCCGGCGCCACCAAGGCCGCTGCGCCAAAACCTGCGGCCAAGGCTGCCGCCAAGCCGGCCGCCAAATCCGCCGCCAAGCCAGCAGCCAAATCGGCGGCCAAGCCAGCCGCCAAACCAGCCAGCAAGACAGCAGTCAAACCGCCAGTCAAGGCGGCGCCCAAAGCCGCCGCCAAGCCCGCAGCCGTGGCAGCCGCACCGGCGCTCGAGAAGGAGCGCAAGGCCAAGCTGGTGCGCGACAGCTTCACCATGCCCGAGCAGGAATACGCGGTGCTGGGCCAGGTAAAAAAGGCCTGCCTCAAAGCTGGCTTTGAAATCAAGAAAAGCGAGCTGCTGCGCATCGGCGTGGCCCTGATCAGCGAGCTCGATATGGCGACGCTGCAAAAGGTGCTCGACAGCCTTCCGCAGCTCAAGACCGGACGCCCTAAAAACGTCTGAGCCTGCTACAGCACAGGTCGTGTAGCATTTCTGGAGCTGACCCCGGCCGCTGTTGCGCGATGCAACAGGCGGCCGGGGTCAGCTCCAGAAATGTCACACGAGCACAGGCTTAGCCGCGGGCTGGGCGGGATCGGGCAAGGAGTGGATAAAACGGGTGGTGCTGCGAAGGGAAGTGCTGGGTGCTGCGTAGAAAGGCGATTCCGCACGGGGGCTGGGTGGGAACGCTATATGGCGCCTGGAAGGGTGCCGTGTTTAGTGCATTGAGGCGTTGGATAATTCCTTCAAGTCCTTGATGCTCAGGTCGGACTTTTCATGCATGCGCAGCAGAATCGTTGCGCCGACAGCCAATTTGCGATGACGGATCTTGCTGATGATTGGCGGCTGAACTTCCAGCACGCGGCACAACTCCGCATCGTTTTTCAGCTTCATCTTTTCAATCAAGGTATCGAGCAGTTTATTCGGCACAAAGCTCGATGGCTCGAGCGCGCGTGCGCGATTCATTGCTTCGATCATTTCTAGTTTCTTTTGCCGTACGTTCATCGTACTCCTCCAAAAGTGTGCCTTTCATGGGTCGGAACTGATCGATTATTGATCCAAATCAACCTGTTCGAACGATTTTGTTATTTCCGGTCGAACAAAGGTTAGATTTGATAGTACTACGATAAGAATACTTTCGCAGCAAAGTTAACAAAAAATTTTTCACTACGTCAAATTTTAATGCAATTAGGATATTAAACTGAGGCCTGAGCGCGTCAATATGAGCGTTTTGTCTGCCTTTTCGGCGGCGGCATGGGAGTGCGTGACCATGATGGCCGTCGCTGCGCTGGCCTTAATTTCCCGGCGCAGCAGGGCCAGCACGCTCTCGGCCGTGTCAGGATCCAAATTACCGGTCGGCTCGTCGGCCAGCACCAGCGCCGGCCTGTGCACCAGCGCCCGCGCGATCGCCACTCGCTGCATCTCCCCGCCCGAGAGCTGGCGCGGAAAATCGGCGCCCCGTCCACCCAGTCCCACTGCCTCGAGCATGGTGTCGGCGCGATCGCGTTCGAGCCCGTTCAGCAGCAGGGGCAGGGCGATGTTCTGGGTCAGCGTCAGGTGCGGCAGCACGTGGAAAGCCTGAAAGATGAAGCCCATGCGAGTGCGCCGCAGGCGGGTGGCCGCGTTGTCGTCCAGCGCGGACATGGGCTGCCCGTCGATCACGATCTCGCCGCTGTCGGCGCTGTCCAGGCCCGCGATCAGGTTGAGCAGGGTCGATTTGCCCACTCCCGATTCACCCATGATGGCGATGAATTCACCGGGCACGAACAGGTGCGACAGGCCGTTCAGGACCGGCCGGCCGGCATAGGTTTTGTGCAGCGCGCGCAGTTCGAGCATGGATTCCTGGACGTAGGGTTAGGCTAGCGAGTAAGCGCGCGCCGCAGCGCGAAGCTGAGGGCGTCGACCAGCGCGACCAGCAGCAGCATGGCGATCACCACGGTGGCCGCGTTTTGCATCTGGAATAGCGACAAGTGATACTTGAGCATCTGGCCAAGGCCACCGGCGCCGACCACGCCCAGCACGGCGGCGGCGCGGATATTATTCTCCCAGCGGTACAGGGTGTACGACAGCATCTGTGGCAGTGTTTGCGGCAGCGTCGCGTACAGGAAGGCGACACTGGCGCTGGCGCCGTTGGTGCGCAAGGTGCGCTCGGGCAGCGGCTCGGCATTTTCCAGCGCCTCCGCGAACAGGCGTCCCAGCACGCCGCTGGTGTGCGCGGCCAGCGCCAGGGTGCCGGCGAACGGGCCCAGGCCGGCGGCAACCAGCAGCAGCGAGGCCCACACCAGTTCCGGAATCGAGCGCAGTACATTAAGCAGGCCGCGCGTGGCGATGCGCGCCCAAGCCCCGCCGCGTCCCGCCGCTGGCAGCGCCAGCAGCAGGCCGCCGCCCACCGCGAGCAAGGTGCCCAGGGCGGACATCGAGAGGGTCTCGGCGGTGGCAAACGCCACCTTGCGCAAAAAGGCCGGGGCCGCTTCGGGTGGCGCGAAACCTGCCAGGAATTCCGCCGTGGTGCTGCGTGCTTCCGGGCTCAGAAATTCGGCCCATTTCAAGTCAAGCGAAGCAAAGCTGGCCACCACCAGCGCCACCAGCGCCAGCAACAGGATCCATGACGAGAGCGCGCGCGCCGGCGCAGGTGGCAGTGCGCGCTTCATCCCAGCCTCCGGCGCAGCATGCGCGAGACCAGGTCGGCCAGCGCGACGAGCAGCACGAACATGATCAGCATGGCCGACACTTCGCCGCCGGCCATCATGCGCATCGACTCGTCCATGCGCTGGCCCAGGCCGCCGGCGCCCACAAAGCCCATCACGGCCGAGCCGCGGATCGCGCATTCCCAGCGGTAGACCGTGTACGACACCAGTTCAGAGGCCGACTCGGGCAGGGCGCCATAGACCAGAGCCGCCATGCGCGAATTGCCATTGACGAGCAGGGTGTCGGTGGCATGAGCGTCGGACGACTCAAGAATTTCGGCGTACACCTTGCCCAGCATGCCGCTATAGGTCAGGGCGATGGCCAGCACGCCGGCGGTCGGTCCCAGCCCCACCACGCGCACCAGCAGCAGCGCCCACACCAGTTCGGGCACGCTGCGCAGCAGCACCAGCACCCAGCGCACCAGCTGGCGCAGCGCTTTGGCGGCCGGGCGCATGCGTCCGGTGCCCAGGCGCGAGATCGACAGCCGCTCGGTGACGATCAGCGTGGCGGGAATTGCCGCCAGCAGCGCCAGCGACAGGCCGGCGGTGGCAATCGCCACCGTGGTCCAGGTTTCGCGCAGCACCATGAGCAGGAATTCGCGCTCATTGGCAGGCGTGAGGAAATCGCGCAGGAAGCGCCCCGCCGCCCCCAGGCTTTGCAGGTCGAACAGGATCCAGGGCTTGAATTCGCTGAACACCAGCGCCGGCCACAGCAGGGCCAGGCAGATGATGCTCACAGTGACGCGCCGGCGCCAGGCCGGATCGGGATGTCGGGGCAGGACGGCGGACATGGCGCTAGAAGCAGGCGCCCACGGCCAGGCGCTCCGGCGTTTCATGATGCACCGCCGGTGACTGCACCGCCGTTTCGTTCTGGTACAGCGCGGCGATCATGGCGTCGCTGACTTTCTCGCGCGCGCAGTCGAACACCACGCGCCCGTCGCGCAGGCCGACGATGCGCGCAAAATTGGAGCGTGCCATATCGACCTGGTGCAGGCTGCAAATCAGGGTGGCGTTGCGCGCTGCCGCCGCCTGCTGCACGGTGTCGAGGGTAATCTGGGACAGGGTCGGATCCAGCGCCGACAGCGGCTCGTCGACCAGGAACACCTCGGCCGAGGAGAGCAACAGGCGCGCCAGGCCGCAGCGCTGGCGCTCGCCGCCCGAAAGGCGGTCAACCCGAGCATAAAGTTTGTCGCCCAGCCCGAAGCGCGCCAGCGCATCGTAGGCGGCGTCGGGGTCGGACGGCTTGAACAGGGAACGCATGGCCTGCCACAGCGTCCAGTGCGGCAGCCGGGCCGCCAGCACCGCGTTGACTACGCGCTGGCGCGGCGGCAGCGGCGGGGTCTGCGGCGCCAGCAGCAGGCGCTTGCGCAACTGGTGGCGCTCGGCGTCGGACAGGCGCCAGGGATCAAGCCCGAAGGCTTCGAAGCTGCCGCCAGCCGGCCGGTGCGCGCAGGCCAGGGTGGCCAGCAGGGTGGTCTTGCCGGCCCCGGACGGTCCAATGACTGCCAGTTGTTCACCTTGCGCTACCGTCAGTTCAATTGCATGCAAGGCGGGCGCCCCGGCGCCGCCGAGATGGCGCACGTCGAGCTGCCCGAGACGGTAGGTGTGCATCAGCTTACTTCAGCAATCCGGCGCTTTGGGCCGCGGTTTCGATGGCGCTGTAGTTGGCGGTCTTGGTTTCAATGAACTTGGTCGCGCGCTGCAGTTCCAGGATTTCCTTGCCTTCGGCAGTGGACTTGTCCAGCGCCAGGAAGGCGGCGGTGATTTTTTTCTTCAGCGCCGGGTCCATATCCGAACGAACTGTCCAGTTGTAATCGAAGTAGCCCGGGGTGGTGTAGAACACGCGCACCGCAGCTGGATCGACCTTCTTTTCGTTGACCAGTTTTTCCCATACCGAGATATTGAGCGCGCCGGCGTCGACCTTGCCGCCTGCGACCGCCGCCACGGTGGCGTCGTGCGCGCCCGAGAAAGCTATGCGCTTGAGATCAGTGTCCGGATTGACCTTGGCAGCGAGCAGATAGGAGCGCGGCATCAGGTGGCCCGAGGTGGACGACTCGGAACCGAAAGACAGGGTTTTCCCCTTGAGGTCTTCGAGCTTGTTGATGCCCTTGTCGGTGGTGATGAACACCGAACGGAATTTCTCGTCTTCCACACGCTGCACCAAAGGCGTGACCTGGCCCTTGCTGCGCACATTGGCCTGAACAAAAGTGAAGCCGCCGAACCAGACCATGTCGAGCTTTTTGGTGACCAGACCCTCGACCGAGGCGGCGTAATCGGTGACCGGGGTGAACTCGACCTTCAGGCCGGTCGACTTGGCCAGGTAGTCGCCCAGCGGCTTGAACTTGCGCTGCAGCTCGGTCGGGTTTTCGTCAGGAATGGCCGAAACACGCAGCACGCCAGGCGTGACCTGGGCCAGAGCACTGGCGCCAGCCAGCAGCAGGCCGGCAGCGAACAGGGTTTTGAGGGAGCGCAAGGGTGAGAAGTGGGTCATGGCGGCCTTTGGAAGTGGTTGGCTGCACGCAAGCGCGTGCAGCTACCGTTGGAAAAAAGATAATCAGCTATCATAACAAAAAGCACCGAACTTTGAAGCGCCAGACCCCGAGAACAAGAACATGTCCAATCCCCGCAAGCTGGAACTCCCGCAGCGCCTCGCCAGTGCCGCAGCATTGCTCGACATCGACGCAGGCCTGCGCGCCGCGTCGGCGGCGGTCTCGCCCAAGTATTTTTATGATGCGCTCGGCTCCAAACTGTTCGAGGCCATCTGCGAGCTTCCCGAATATTACCCGACCCGCACCGAAGCTGCGATCATCGAGCGCCATGGCGCCGAAATTGCGCGTGCTATCGGGCCGGGCACCACGCTGGTCGATCTGGGCGCGGGCAACTGCGCCAAGGCGGCCAGGCTGTTTCCGCTTTTGCATCCGGCGCAGTATGTGGCCATCGACATTTCGATCGACTTCCTGCGCGAGTCGATCGAGCGCCTGCAGCAGCGCTTCGCGCATATTGAAATGACGGCCCTGGGCATAGATTTTTCCGGCTCGCTCGAACTGCCCTGCGAGGTGCGGGCAGAAAAGCGCCTGTTCTTCTATCCCGGCTCGTCGATCGGCAACTTCAGCCCGGAGCAGGCGCGCGCGTTCTTGCGCCGGGTGCACGCCGGGTGCGAGCGCGATGGCGGCCTGCTGATCGGGATCGACCTGGTCAAGGACACAGCCGTACTCGACGCCGCCTACGACGACGCGCTCGGCGTCACGGCGGCCTTCAACCTCAATCTGCTGCTTCACCTGAATCGGCTCATCGGCGCCGACTTCGACCCGCGCCAGTGGCGCCACCTGGGCTTTTTCAATGCCGAGGAAAGCCGCATCGAGATGCACCTGGAAGCGCGCGCCGAGCTGAGCGTGACCTGGAACGGGGCCACCCGCCGTTTTGCTGCCGGCGAACGCATCCATACCGAAAACAGCTACAAATATACCCAGGCCGGCGCGGCCGGGCTGCTTGAGCAAAGCGGTTTTCGCACCGTGAACACCTGGGTCGACCCGAACGGCTGGTTCGCGCTGATCTACGCGCGCGCGATGGACACCTGACATGGACGGCTCCCCGCAGCAGCAGTACGAGCTGGTACGCAAGCGTTCCCTGATGCTGGCCGAGCCGCTCTCCGACGAGGATTGCGGAGCCCAGTCCATGCCCGACGCCAGTCCCGTCAAGTGGCACCTGGCGCACACCACCTGGTTTTTCGAAACCTTTGTGCTCGAGCGCTACGAGCAGGCATTCGCGCCCTTCCATCCGGCCTTCCGGATCCTGTTCAACTCCTACTACAACGGCATCGGCGAGCGCCACCCGCGCGCCCAGCGCGGCCTGCTCACGCGCCCGTCGATGCGCCAGGTGCGCGCCTACCGCGCGGATGTGGACGAGCGCATGCGGCGCCTGCTGGCGGCACATGGCAACGATGACGCGCTGGCGCAGCTGGTGGTGCTGGGCCTGCACCACGAGCAGCAGCACCAGGAACTGATCCTCACGGACATCAAGCACATGCTCGCGCAAAGCCCGCTGTTTCCGGCCTACCTGGAAGGCGCAGGGCCCGGCGCAGCAGCGGCAGCGGCGCTGAGCTTCGCCGGCTTCGACGGCGGCCTGGTCGAGATAGGCCATGCCGGCGCAGATTTTTGCTTCGATAATGAACAGCCGCGTCACCGCCAGTTCGTGGCGCCCTTCAAGCTGGCACGGCGCCTGGTCACCAATGCCGAATACCTGGCCTTCATCGAAGCGGGCGGCTACACCACGCCCGCCTTGTGGCTGGCCGAAGGCTGGGACAACGTAACGACTGGTGCCTGGCGCCATCCGCTGTACTGGGTGGCCCCGGAGCGCGGGCAGGGCTGGCAGGAATTCACCTTGCACGGCTTGCGCGCCCTCGATCCGGACGCACCCGTGATGCATCTGTCGCTGTACGAGGCCGACGCCTGCGCGCGCTTCATGGGCGCGCGCCTGCCGACCGAGGCCGAGTGGGAGCTGGCTGCGGCCAGCCCCGGGCTGCAGCAGCTGTTCGGCCACTGCTGGCAGTGGACCAGCAGCAGCTACGCGCCTTACCCCGGCTACGCGTGCGCACCCGGGGCGCTGGGGGAATACAATGGCAAATTCATGCTGAACCAGTATGTCCTGCGCGGCTCGTCCAGCGCGACGGCGCCCGCTCACGCGCGCGCCAGTTATCGAAATTTTTTTCCAGCTGCGGCACGCTGGCAGTTGACCGGTCTGAGGCTGGCACAGTGAAAGGCAGGAGATTGCGACAGATTCAACTACTTAACCGGCGCGCCAATGCGTATATCCTGGCCCATCCGCTCGCGTTTGTGTGGCAGACGCTCAAGGGCTTTCGCGCTAACCAGGGCTTGCTGCTGGCCGGCGCGGTGGCCTATTACGCGCTGCTCTCGATCGTGCCGTTCCTGATGCTGGTGGTGGTGGCGCTGTCGCACTTTATCGACCAGGCCGAGCTCATTGCGACGCTGTCGCGCTACCTGGAGTGGCTCATGCCCGGCCAGTCCAAGTCCGTGGTCACCGAGATGGGCAAGTTCCTCGAAAACCGCGAACTGGTCACCTGGGTGCTGTTTGCCGTCATGCTGTTTTTCAGTTCACTGGCCTTTACCGCGCTGGAAAACGCAATGTGCGTGATCTTTCATCACCGCGTGGCGATCAAGCGCCGCAAGTTCCTCATCTCGGCCATCCTGCCTTACTGCTATATCGTGGCGCTGGGTGCCGGCATCATGATCGTTACCCTGGTGGCCGGCACCTTGCAGGTGATGGGCGAAGAAAGCGTGCAGTTTCTTGGCTATGAATGGTCGCTGGGCGGGGTCTCGGGCGTGCTGCTCTACATGCTGGGTCTGACCGGCGAAATCCTGGTGCTCACCTCGATCTACCTGGTCATGCCGGTGGGGCGCTTGTCGGTGTCACATGCATTGATTGGCGGCGTGACTGCCGCGCTGCTATGGGAGATCGCGCGCCATGTGCTGGTCTGGTACTTCTCGACCCTGTCGCAGGTGAACGTGGTGTACGGCTCCATGACCACGGCCATCGTGGTCATGTTCAGCCTGGAGATCGGCGCCATTCTGCTGCTGTTTGGCGCCCAGGTGATTGCCGATTACGAGCGGGTGGGGCGCAAGGAACAGATTGACGACCCCAAACCGATGACCACGGGCCCGGTGCAGTAATCAGGTCGCAGCTTCGGCCACCTGCGCGCTGGTGTCAGAGCGCGCCAGCTGGCGATTGACGGCGCTGAGTACGGCCTTGAACGAGGCCGTGACGATATTGCTGTCGATGCCGGCGCCAAACAGGGTCGGTCCGTCATTCAGACGCAACTCCACATAGCAGGCCGCCTTGGCGTTGGCGCCCGAGCCGATCGCATGCTCGTGATAGTCCATCAGGCGAATGTCCAGTCCCAGCGCGTTGACGAAAGCGTCGATCGGCCCGTTGCCGCCACCTTGCAGGTGCATGGTGGCCTGGCGCTGCGCCAGCGTGACGTCGATCTGCACTGGCTCGTCGCAGCTGGTGTCTTCCACCATGCGGTGCGAGGCATAGGCGTAGGGGCTGGCCTGCTCGAGGTACTCCTTGCAGAACAGTTCATAGATGCCGGCGGCGGCGATTTCGCGTCCGCTGGCGTCGGCCACTGCCTGCACCGAGCGCGAGAACTCGATCTGCAGGCGGCGCGGCAGCTGCAGGCCGAATTCCTGCTCGAGCAGGTACGCCATGCCGCCTTTGCCGGACTGGCTGTTGACGCGGATGACGGCGTCGTAGCTGCGACCGAGGTCGGCCGGATCGATCGGCAAATACGGCACTTCCCACAGCGCGCCGGCTTCCTGTTTGGCGAAGCCCTTCTTGATTGCATCCTGGTGCGAACCGGAAAAGGCGGTGAACACCAGGTCGCCCGCGTAAGGGTGGCGTGGATGCACCGGCAGCTGGTTGCATTCCTCAACAGTCTGGCGCACAGCGTCAATGTCGGAAAAATCCAGGCCGGGATGCACACCCTGGGTGTAGAGGTTCATCGCCAGCGTCACCAGGTCGACATTGCCGGTGCGCTCGCCATTGCCGAACAAGCAGCCTTCGACGCGGTCGGCGCCGGCCATGACCGCCAGTTCGGCCGAGGCCACCGCGGTGCCGCGATCGTTATGCGGATGCACGCTGATGATGATGCTGTCGCGCCGTTCGAGGTGGCGCGACATCCATTCGATCTGGTCGGCATACACATTGGGCGTGCTGCACTCGACCGTCGAAGGCAAATTGAAGATCATGCGCCGCTGCGGGGTCGGCTCCCAGACGGCACTGACGGCGTCGCAAATCTGCTTGGAAAAATCCAGCTCCGTGGTGGAGAACGACTCGGGGCTGTATTCGAAGCCCCAGTCGGTTTCGGGATGGGCGTCGGTCAGTTCGCGCACCAGGCGGGTGCCGCCGACCGCGATCTGCACGATTTCTTCGCGCGACATGCCAAACACCACACGCCGGAATACCGGCGCCACCGAATTGTAAATGTGGATGATGGCGCGTTTGGCGCCGAGCACCGAGTCGACCGTGCGCCGGATCAGCTCATCGCGGCACTGCGAGAGCACGATGATCGTGACGTCGTCGGGAATGCGGTTTTCCTCCACCAGTTTGCGCACAAAATCGAAGTCGGTCTGCGAGGCCGAAGGGAAGCCCACTTCGATTTCCTTGAGGCCGATCGTGACCAGCATCTCGAAAAAGCGCAGCTTTTTTTCGGGGCTCATCGGCTCGATCAAGGCCTGGTTACCGTCGCGCAGATCGGTGCTCATCCAGATCGGGGCGGCGCTGATGGTCTTGCCGGGCCACTGGCGGTCGGGCAGGTCGACGGGAGGGAAGGCGCGGTATTTGGCGGCTGGATTGTGCATCATCATGACGAAACTCCTGGGATTGCTGGGGAAGGCTGCTCGGGGTGTGGCGCTAGGCTGCAAGGCGGCCACGGGAACGCTAGGCCAGGCAACCGATCGGTAGCTTTAGCAGTAGGTGCAAGGTGGTGATGGTGGTGGCAGCAAACATCGGGTCGGTCTTTTCAGGGGGGGTAAAACAATTCGCCGGCGGGGAGCTGGCGACCAGAACGCGGCAAATTAAGCGCGTGCTAGTAGCGTCGTTAGCGATAGAACGCCAGCGAGCGGGAGAAAAGACGACAGGTGCAGGGAGGAAGACATGGCTTTACTGTAAGCCAGTCTTCCGGGTTCTGTCAAGTCTTACAGTTCGACCAGCTTGTCGAAGCCGCCGTAAATGAGGCGCTTGCCGTCAAAGGGCATCGATTCCGGATCCATCATGTCTTTCATGCGCGGGTCCTGCATGACTGCCTCGTTGATGCGGTCACGCTCTTCGCGCGAGGTGTAGACGATATAGGAAAACACCACCACTTCATCTTCCTTCAGGTCGACGCTCTGGGGGAAGGAGGTGAATTTGCCGGTCTTGACGTCGTCGGCGACGTATTCACGATAGTCGAGCGCGCCCAGTTCGCGCCAGATGTTGCCGCATTTGACCGACATGTCGCGATAGGCGTCCAACTTGCTTTTTGGTACAGGAACTATAAAACCATCGACATAGGACATGGCAAAACTCCTCAACAGTGGCGGATCTCAGAGTCTACGCCATGCTTCGCCACTTGTCATAACGCTACTGTGCGGTTGCGGCCCGCGCTTTTGGCTGCATACAGGGCGCGGTCGGCGCGTTCGATAGTGTCGCCCACGGCTTCGCCGCTGCGGTAGCGCGACAGGCCAGTGGAAAACGCCACGCGCAGGTCCGGATGCTGTGCGTTGACGATGGCCGCCCCCAGGGCCAGGCGCAGGCGCTCCACCCCCACATTCGGATCGCCCGGCGGGGTTTCGGGCATCATGATCAGAAATTCCTCACCACCCCAGCGCCCGATGATGTCGGTATTGCGCAGCTGGAGCAGGGCCTGCCTGGCAAAGGTGCAAAGAGCCTCGTCGCCCACGGCGTGGCCATAGGTGTCGTTGACTTGCTTGAAATGGTCAAGGTCGGCCATGGCCACGTAAAAGGCCGGTCCGCCCCGGGCATGGCGCAGCGCGTGGTCGTTCAGGAGCGTGAGCATGTGGCGCCGGTTGGCCAGCCCGGTCAGGTCATCGTGGGTGGCCATTTGCTGAATATGCGCCAGTGCCCGTTCCAGTTCGACCTTTTGGGTCTTGACGCGGTGCCGCATGGTTCGGATCATCGCCGACAGTTGTGACACGGCCGGCATGACGGTAGCCACCAGCACGAAATAAATCGCCTCCAGTGTCGGGACGTAGACCTGCGGAAGCGCGTGCGAGCGCTCCCACATCACCGCGCCCATCAGGGCAACTGTGTAGACCATCAGGATGCGCGCGTGGCGCGCCGCCATGTCGAACATGGCGAAGGTCATCACCAATGGCAGCAGTATCATCACGCCCGCATGGACCGGGCCCGTGATTGCATAGGCGCCGGCCACCAGCGTCTGGGCCGTGAGCGCCTGCGGAAAAGCCAGGGTGGGTTCGGCGCAGCGCCGGTTCCAGCCACTACGAATCAAGCCGTAGAACACCAGCGCTGCCAGTGCACAGGCAGCGCCCAGCAGTTGCACCTGGTGCAGGGCGAAGATGCCTTCGGCCGCGCCGTAGGCCATGATGGCAATCGAGACGCCATACACGATCGCTGTCAGGGTCAACACTGTCAGGCAGCGCCGCTGCGCCGGGTCGGTACTAAATACCAGGTCGCCCAGCCAGGCCAATGCGCCGCGCGCGGACGGATCGGGGCGGGCGGGCAGCTGGACCATGGAGGCGCCTGATCAGGCCTGGACTTCGACCCGCGCGGGGCCGGCGGCCATGCGTCCGATGACGGCCGCGTGCTCGAAACCACCGGCGGCAAACAGGGCCAGCACCGCGTCGACACTGGCAGCATCGCACGAGACCAGCAGCCCGCCCGAGGTTTGCGGATCGGTCAGCAAGGCTTGCTGGGCCGGGGTGACGGCGGCGGCCAGGCTCACGTCCTTGCCATAAGCGTCCCAGTTGCGGCCAGACGCGCCGGTGAAGTAGCCGTCGCGCGCCAGCTGCTCGACCCCGGGCAGCAGGGGAATGTCGGCCATGTCCAGCTGGGCGGTGAGCCCGGCGCCGCGCGCCAGTTCGAGCAGGTGGCCCAGCAGACCGAAGCCGGTGACGTCGGTCAGCGCATGCACGCCTTCCATCTCGGCCAGCGCCTTGCCCGGCTTGTTCAATTTGGTTGTATTGGCGATCATGGCGGCGTAGCCCTCGGGGCCCAGCACCTCCTTTTTGAGCGCGGCCGAGAGCACGCCCACGCCCAGCGGCTTGCCCAGTATGAGCACGTCGCCGGCTTTGGCGTCGGCGTTGCGCTTGACCCTGGATGGATGCACCAGCCCCAGTACCACCAGGCCGTAAATCGGCTCGACCGAGTCGATAGTGTGGCCGCCGGCGATGGGGATACCCGCCTCGGCGCAGATCGATTCGCCGCCGCTGATGATCTGGCCGATGGTCTCGAGCGGCAGTTTATTGATCGGCATGCCCACCAGGGCCAGCGCCATGATCGGAGTGCCGCCCATGGCGTACACGTCGGAGATGGCGTTGGTGGCGGCGATGCGGCCGAAATCGAACGGGTCGTCCACGATCGGCATAAAGAAATCGGTCGTGGCGATCAGCGCTTGCTCGTCATTGAGCTTGTAGACGGCGGCGTCGTCGGCCGTTTCGATGCCCACCATGAGTTCCTTGGGGACCGGGAAGCCGCTTGAATTTTTCAGGATCTCGGCCAGCACG
This sequence comes from Pseudomonadota bacterium, assembly GCA_040385745.1. GTDB lineage: Bacteria > Pseudomonadota > Gammaproteobacteria > Burkholderiales > Burkholderiaceae_D > Telluria_A. The sequence continues at coordinate 7,086 of JAZKGU010000012.1, read as the reverse complement.
CCAGGCGCGATCTTGCAGCCGCAGCCACCACCGTGCGAAAACGCGGTCAGTTTGATCGGGGCCAGGGTGCCGGTGGTGTTGTCCATTGCTGTTGCCTTATTAAATTTAGTGGGGATGAAACAGATTATCCACCAGATCGAGCACAGCCGCGCGTTCCGTTTCCGGCGCAAAGAGCGGGGCGCGCGCCTTGCATTGTAGGCACAGCTCGGCGTAAAAGGACTTGTCGCTGGCGCAGCGCTCGATCAGCGCCGCCAGCTGGGCCGCATTGCCCGGCTCGAAATAGCCGGCGTAGTCGTGGCCCAGCATGCCACGGTTGCCGTTGATGTCGCTCGCCAGCACCGGCACCCCGCTGGTGACGGCCTCGATGATCACGTTCGCCCCGCCTTCCATCAGCGAGGTAATCACCATCAGGTCACTGCGCGACAGGCGCTGGCGCGCCTGGTGGTGCGGCAGATTGCCCAGCCAGAGGTAATTTGTATTGACGGCTTGGGTGGCGCTGGCGGCCTGGCCGAGGGCTGATTCGAGCGCGCCGCCGATATGCAGCAGGCGCACCCTGGGCGCGCTCACCAGCGAGCTGGCGCGCATAAAAGTGTACGGGTCTTTTTCAGCGCGCAGATGGCCAATCATGCACACATCGAAGTGGCGCCGGGTGCTGGCGCGCGGCGGCGGATGCACTGTATGCGCCGACTGGTAGATGACACGGGCCTTGGCGCGCAGCTCGGGCGCCAGCAGCTCGAGCCCGGCGTTTTGCAGCAGCACCAGGCGGCGTGCATGCAGCAGCGAGGCCTTCGCTTCCGGCGCCACGTCGATGTCGCGGTACAGATCGGTGCCGGTTAATACCAGCGCGCTCGGACGCTCGGGGCACAGGCGCGCAAAGGCTGCAAGAGCGGCGGCGGAACGGCGCGCATGCAGCGCGATCATCAGGTCCGGCGCGTTGTGCTGCCCGTCCCAGCCAGATACTATCGACACCAGGTAGCGCTGGCGCAGAAAATGGCACCAGCGGCTGGCGGTCTGCCAGTTGCCATTGTTTTCGCGCGCCGTGGCGGGACTGACAATGAGAACATGCTTGTCTTGCACCGTTGTCCTTAAAAAGTTCTACAATCGACCGATGAATTCAATCACATCGTCCTTTCGCCATGCCCGGCCCCAGCAACTGGCCGAGGCCTTGCAGGATGCCCGAAATTATACGCTGGGCCTGTTCGAGTGTTTGGCTGCCGCAGGCTACGATCAGCCGGCCCGCGTGCCCCATCTTGCCACGATTAATCCGCCGCTGTGGGAGCTTGGCCACACGGCCTGGTTCGCCGAATGGTTCGTGCTGCGCGAAGCCATGTCGAGCCATCCGGCCGCGGCCCAGCGCCATGCGCTGCTCACGCGCGGCGACGACTGGTTCGATTCAAACCTGGTGCCGCACCGCGCGCGCTGGACGCTCGACCTGCCCAGTCCCGGCGCGCTCAAGACCTACTGCCATGAAGTGCTCGACCGCACGCTCGACAAGCTCTCGCGCGAGGCTGGCACCGACGAGGCGTTGTACCCGTATCGGCTGGTCCTGGCGCATGAGGACATGCACGCCGAGGCTTCGCTATACACCATGCAGACGCTGGGCGTGCCGCTGCCGCACGCGCTGTCACACGATGAAGTGGTGTCTGCGCCCGGCTCGGACATCGGCTACCCGGGCGGCACCCTGGTGCTGGGCGCAGGGCAGAACGAGGGCTTCGTATTCGATAACGAGAAACAGGCCAGCAAGGTCTATGTGGCGCCGTTCCGGATCGACGCCGGCCTGGTGACCAATGGCCAGTACGCTGAATTCATGGAAGATGGCGGCTACCAGAAGCGCCAGTTCTGGAGTGTGGCGGGCAGCGCGTGGCTGATGCGTCAGGAGCGCTCGTCGCCGCGTTACTGGCAGCGCGAGGAGCGCCAGTGGCGCACCATGCGATTCGGCCGCCTGTCCACGCTGGGGCTGGCCGAACCGGTGCGCCACGTCACGCTGTACGAGGCGCAGGCCTACTGCGCCTGGGCCGGGCGGCGCTTGCCGACCGAAGCTGAATGGGAGTATGCGGCGCTGTCGGGGCAGGCCGGTTTTGGCTGGGGCCAGTTGTGGGAGTGGACTTGCAGCCCGTTCGAGCCCTATCCGGGCTTCGTGGCCGACCGCTACCTTGAATACTCGGAACCGTGGTTTTCGACCCATCAGGTGCTGCGCGGGGCTTCGTTTGCTACACCGGCCAGGTTTCGATCGGCACGCTTCAGGAATTTTTATCTGCCCGAGCGCGATGATATTTTTTGCGGCTTCAGAACCTGTGAATTGTAAGGTTCACGCCAGCGCCGGGGAATGAGCAGGCATTCCCCGGCGCCGACTTTACGCTTACTTGCTCTTGTCCGGAAACGGCGGACGCACCGACTTTTGCGGCGGATTCTTCTTCAGCTCCGCCAGAATCACCTCAATGGCTTTTTCCAGTTGCGGATCGCGCCCGGCGACGACATCGGCCGGAGTCTGGTCCACTTCGATATCCGGCGCCACGCCCTCGTTCTCCACGCCCCAGCCGCCATCGCGGGTGCGGAACGCGAGATTGGGCGCGGTGATCGTTCCGCCATCCATCAGCACCGGAAATCCGAGCACGCCCACCAGGCCGCCCCAGGTGCGCTTGCCGATCAGCGGACCGGCGCCCGCCTTGCGGAACATCCATGGAAGCAGGTCGCCGCCGGAGCCGGCCGTCTCGTCAATCAACATGGCCTTGGGACCCTGAATTGAGGCCGACGGCGTCTTCATGTCGGCGCCATAGCGCATGGTCCACCAGGCGATTTCCTTCTTCTCCAGGATTTCCATATAGTAGTCGGCTACGCTGCCCCCGCCGTTGAAGCGCTCGTCGACGATGATCGCCTCCTTGTCCGATTGCGGGTAGAAGTAGCGCTTGAAGTACACGTGTCCCAGCGCCGCGGTATTTGGCACGTAGACGTAGGCGACGCGACCGTTGGTGGCTGCGTGCACCTTGCGGATGTTCCCTTCGATCCAGTCGCGATTGCGCAGTGCGTCTTCGGTGGCCACTGGCACTGCCGTCACGGTGCGCGAGCCGCGGCCATCCGGGCTGGGTCCCACTGTCAGTTCGATCGCCTTGCCGGCCGTGTTTTCGAAAAAGCTGTACAGGTTGGCCGGGGGGAGCAAGGCCTTGCCGCCCACTGCGAGCAAATATTCGCCGGCCTTGACGTTCAGGCCCGGCTCGGTCAGCGGGGCGCGCAAGCTAGGGTTCCAGTTCAGGCCTCCAAACACCTTCTTGAAGCGGTAGCGGCCATTGGCGATTTCGTAATCGGCGCCCAGCAAGCCGCCGGGGGTGGCCTTGGTGTCGACAAAGGTGTCGCCGCCGCCGCCCCGATGGTGGCCCACCGACAGCTCGCTGTGGAGCCACTGCAGCAGGCGGTTCAGGTCCGCGCGCGAGGCCAGGGCAGGGAGGAACTGGTCATACTTTGCTTTCATGGCCTTCCAGTTCACCCCGTGCATGCCGGGGTCGTAGAAGAAGTCGCGATTGATGCGCCAGGCCTCGTTGTAAATCTGGGTCCACTCGGCGCGCGGATCCGCGCGCACCTCGACCGCGTCCACTTTGAGCTTGGTCTCGGTCGGCGTAAAGGTCTTGCCGGTGGCCGAGCCAATCTGCCAGATGTCCTTGTTCCTGACGACCAGCTTCTTGCCGTCGCCGCTCAGGGCGTAGCCATCGGCTTCGGCTGCCATGGTTTCGGTCTTGCGGTCCTTCAAGTCAAAACGCTGCAATGCGCGCTTGTTGGTATCGGTCTCGCGCAGGAAGAAAATCTGGCCGGCGGCGCCTGCGTGCAGGTCCGACATGACGCCCACCGGCACTGGCAGTTCGACGATGCGCGTGGCGATATTGTCGAAGTCGATGCGCATGGCCGGCTTGGCCTTGGCCATGGCCTTGGCCGCGTTGGCGTCCTTGGCCGCGGCTGGATCCTTGGCCGCCGAGGTGTCCGCCGCCACGGCTTCCTTTTCCGGCTCTTTCGGCTTGCTGTTTTCTTCGTCACTTTCGTGGCCGAGCGGCGAAGGCAGGTCGCGGTTGAGCACAGCCATCCACAGGGTCTGGGTCGGGCGGTTGTCCAGGTTTTGCTGGGAGAACCAGTGCTTGCTCGGTCCTGCATTGGTCGAGGCCATGAAGTACAGGTACTTGCCGCTCTGGTCAAAGCGCGGATTTGTCACATCCGACAAGCCGTCGGTCACCGGCATCGACTTGGCCTGCGCGAGCGAATAAATGAACACGCTGCTGGTATAGGTCATCGAATTGAGCGCGTAGGCGATGCTTTGCGAATCGGGCGACCAGGAGGCGCTGATCGTGCGCTGCGGGCTGTAGAGCGGTTCGGAGGCGACTTTCGTCACCGCGCCGCTGCCGACGTCGATGTAGAACAGGCTGTAGCTGTTATCGATGAACAGGATTTTCTTGTTGTCCGGCGCCCAGGCCGGCGCATCGTAGAAGCCGGCCCCGCCAAGCTTGAATTTTTTGACAGGCAGCCGGCTATCGAGCGCGCGCACATGCAGCTCGTACTCGCCCGATTCGTCCGAAAAATAAGCTACCGAGGCGCCGTCCGGCGACCACACAGGCGAGCGCTCGTGGGCTCCGGCGCTCTGCGTCAGGTTGCGCGCGTCGCCCTTTTCGGCCGGTACGGTGACGATCTCGCCGCGAAACTCGAGCGCGATGCGTGCGCCAGACGGCGAAACCGAAGCACCGCGGATGTATTTTGCGCCACTGACAAAACGTGGGCGCGTCATTGGCAGATCGGCATTGACCGCCAGTTGCAGTCTGCGCGCCGCGCCGCTGGCCACGTCGAGCGTATGCAAATAGCCGGCCTGTTCGTAGATGATGGTGCTGCCCGATGGATCGAGGTCAGCGCCCAGCACTGGAAAATCGGTGTGGCTTGTCAGCTGGCGAATCGCACCGGTCTTGGTGTGGAAGGCATACAAGTTAAATTCGCCGTTGCGGTCGGAGCGGAAGTAGATAGTGTCGCCGGCCCACATCGCATCGACGTCATTGGAGTTTCCCTTGGGCTGAGGGATTTTCGATACCGCGTGGTTGGACGCGTTGTACATCACCAGTTCGGAGAAGGTGCCGCCGCGATAGCGTTTCCACTGAAGGAAAGCTTGGGCATGGGGGTTGTAGACCAGCTGTGAACCATCGGGTGAATAGGTCGCCGCCCAGGCGTAGGGCACGGCCAGCTGAGTGGCAAAGCCGCCATCGATGGAGATGGTGTACAGGTGACGATTGCGGGTGTTGGAGGCAGCGCGCGCCGATGTGAACATGAGCGATTTGCCGTCGCGCGTGAACGACTGCACCTGGTCGGGCCCAGGGTGATAGGTCAGCCGCTTGGGCGCGCCGCCTTCGATCGGTACTGTGTAGACGTCGATATTGCGTTCGTACTGGCCGTTAAAGGCGATGGTCTTACCGTCCGGGGAAAACACGGGAGAGGTCTCTTCGCCGCTATCGGAGGTCAGGCGGCGCACGTTGCTGCCATCGCGCTCGGCGATCCACAGGTCGCCGCCATAGGCAAAGGCAATATGGCGCGCCGAGATGGCAGGCTCGCTGACCATGCGGGTGTCGGCGGTGTTGGGTTGCGCCAGCGCGGGCGCGGCGCAGGCCAGCACGGCGATGGCAGCGGCAAGCGGAGTGAGGACGAAACTGGGACGCATGGCGGTAAGACGCAAGCTCATTGTGGCTCCGGAGGTGAGGGCGCATTCGTGCGCCGGTCCGGAATCTTCGCATTCTTGGCGTATCCAATCAACAAGATTGTTGAGCGCAAAAAAAAGGCTGCCGAGGCAGCCTTTCTTGAAGATGACAGCGAACGATTAACGGTCGCCGTACGAGCGCGGAGCGCGGTCGCTTGGGGTACGCGGGTTCGAACCCTTGTAGCCGCCAGTGCTGACGCCATCCTTGCGCGGAGCGCTAGGCTTGCTGAAGGTACGCTGGCCCGGCTTGGCTGCTGCCGAACGGTTGTCGCCCGGCTTCCAGCTGCCTGGACGCGCCGCCGAACGCGGTGCCGAAGCGCTGCGCTTAGGCTCGAAGCCTTCGATGACATTGACCGGAATGAGCTGCTTGGTGAAGCGCTCGATGCGCTTGACGTTCATGCCTTCGGCGTGATTGACCAGCGAGATCGCCAGGCCATTTCGGCCGGCACGGCCGGTACGGCCGATGCGGTGCACATAGTCCTCAGGGAACTTCGGCAGATCGTAGTTGAACACGTGGGTGATGTTCGGGACATCGATACCGCGTGCTGCAACGTCGGTTGCTACCAATACCTTGACCTGGCCGCGGCGCAGGCCGTCCAGGGTACGGTTACGGGCGCCCTGGTGCATGTCGCCATGCAGTGCGGCAGCCGAGAAACCGGCGATGTTCAGACGGTCGGCGATGGTGTCGGCGTCACGCTTGGTGGCGGTGAACACAACAGCCTGGTCGAGCGTTTCGTCGCGCAGCAGGTGGTCCAGCAGGCGATTCTTGTGCGACAGGTCGTCGACGAAGTGCACGCGCTGCGAGATGTTCTCGTGCTTGGACGACGAACTGGCGATCTGGATGATCGACGGGTTGGTCGTGATGCGGCGTGCCATATTGCCTACCATGCCGTCCAGGGTTGCCGAGAACAGCATGGTCTGGCGGGTCGATGGGGTAGCGGCGATGATCTTTTCGATATCGTCGATGAAGCCCATGTCGAGCATGCGGTCGGCTTCGTCCAGGACCAGGATTTCCAGCTGCGAGAAATCGATCTTGCCCGATTCCATGTGGTCAATCAGGCGGCCTGGGGTGGCAACCAGGATTTCAGGATTGCGCGACAGCAGTTGCATCTGCTTAGGGTAAGGCATACCGCCCAGGATCGACACGGCCTTGATGCGGCGGATCTGGGTACCGTATTTCTCGGTCGCGGTGGTCACTTGCAGTGCCAGTTCGCGGGTTGGGGTCAGGACCAGCATTTTTGGCTGGGCTGCCTTGAAACGTGGACGCTCGCCGCGGGCGCGCGCCGACTGCGCTTCCTGGGCAGCGGTTTTGGCTGCAGGCGATTGCTCGGCGACAGCGAATTTATGGAGTGCTGGCAGCATGAATGCTGCCG
>JAZKGU010000011.1:0-79848 GCA_040385745.1 Pseudomonadota bacterium | reverse complement strand
GCCAGCAGTGCTGCCAACAAAGTCGTGATTTTCATGGTGGTTTTCCTTTATATGGTGTCGCGAGCCGCGAGGCAGGCAGACTGGACAGTGAAGTCGATGCACACGCGACTATCGCGCGAACATTTACAGATTAAACAAGATCGCTCGCAGTATCTGTACGCCAACGCACACAGATCAGGCCGTTTTGGAAAATCGTGATGAGCTAAATCAATTTTTCTGGGAAATGTTCGATGGCGCACAGACCAGTTGATCTAGCGCAGGCAACCTTGAGTCCAGATAAACGGAACTGGTGAGTTGTCAGGGTGTCAAACGACAGCACCGGTCCGAACAAATGACTATCTCTCATGGAGTACTCAACATGCAAGCAACCACACAACAGCGCAACGCACAGGGCGAAATGACTTCCGTTCATTCCTCTGCGAACTCCTCCCTGATCGAGCGAGTCGCGCCGCAGCCAGCTGAGCGCCCACCGATTTCCATGGCGCCAATCGAGCGCGTGCGCTCTACCTCGGCTACCCAGCGCCGCATCGAAAACATGCAAAAGCTGATCGGCGAGCTGTCGACGCATGAAATGCTGGCCGACGAAATTGCCTGGTTCCTCAAATTCTCGCCTTCCGGCGCCCGCAAATACATCCGCGATCTGCGCGAAGCCGGTGTCATCGAACTGGCCCGCTACATCGAAGGCACTGCCACCTACCTGGGCAAGGCCGTGTACCAGATTTCGCCCGATCCGGAGCGCGTCAAAGCCTTCCTGGCCGCCATTGTGCAGCCAAAACGCGAAGGTGCGGCGCCACGCAAGGAGCGTCCAGGCCTGCGCGAGCAGAGCATGGCAGGCACCGGCCGTCATTTCCACATCCTGGCCGATGACACCCACTACGCCATCCGTGTCAACCGCAGCCCTGTGGCGCGCGATCCGCTGGTGTCGGCCCTGTTTGGCCCTGCGCCATCGGCCAGCAAAGAACAGTCCTGATCGGCACTGAAACGCTATCAACAGGGGCCGGCGCAGTCCGGCCCTTTGCTTGTGTGAGTTAAGCCTCATCCCCGAGCCAGCCAGTCTGGCGAGGTTTGCAAGTTTCTGCCTGCTCCCCCAATTGAAAAGTCAATAACGGTCCCCACTTGTGCCAGTGCGGCGCGCTTGCGCCAGCCCATCCCAACGCACCAGGAAAGGAACCGCCATGCTACCGACTCCGCAATCCCTCGAAGGCAAGCCAGTACCGAAGGTCATCTTCAAAGCCAGGCCGAACAATCAGTGGCAGGACATCAGTACCGACGAGCTGTTCAAAGGACGCACGGTGGTCGTGTTTTCCCTCCCGGGCGCCTACACCCCGACCTGTTCATCGACCCATTTGCCGCGCTATAACGAACTGGCGCCCGTGTTCAAGCAAAACGGCGTCGACGAGATTGTCTGCATTTCGGTCAATGACGCCTTCGTCATGAACGAGTGGAAAGTGGGCCAGGATGCCGAGAACATTACCGTGATCCCCGACGGGAATGGCGATTTCAGCCAGGGCATGGGCATGCTGGTCGACAAGCGCGACATCGGTTTCGGCATGCGCTCTTGGCGCTATTCCATGCTGGTCAAGGATGGCATTATTGACAAGATCTTCATCGAACCCGACAAGGAGGGCGATCCCTTCGAAGTCTCCGATGCCGAAACTATGCTGCGCCATATAAATCCTGACGCCAAGGTGCCCGAGCCGGTCGTGGTGTTTTCCAAGCCGGGCTGCCCGCATTGCGCGCGCGCCAAGGCTACCCTGGAACGCAACAATATCCGCTACACCGAAATTTCCCAGGACCAGCGCATCAATTCGAGCGCCCTGCGCGCGGTATCGGGGCAGTCGACCTGGCCACAAGTCTTCATCGGCGGCAAGCTAATCGGCAACGCCGACGCCGTCGACGCCTATTTTGCCGCCCAGCGCGCGGCCTGATCCGGCTACCATGCAACTGTCCGTCCTCGATCAGTCGCCCGCCACCAAGGGCGCCACGCCGGCCGACGCCATCGCCGCCTCGCTGGCGCTGGCGCAGCACTGCGAAACGCTGGGCTATGCGCGCTACTGGCTGTCCGAACACCACAACAGCAGCAGCATTGTCGGCTCCGCGCCCGAGGTGCTGATGGCCGCGATTGGCGCCACCACCAGCCGGATCCGGGTCGGCAGCGCCGGCGTCATGCTGCCGCATTATGCGGCCCTCAAGGTGGCCGAACAGTTCCGCGTGCTGGAAGCTATCGCGCCTGGGCGCATCGATCTCGGGCTGGGCCGCGCGCCCGGTTCCGACCGCCTCACCGCGCGCGCCCTCAATCCGCATGCCTTGCCGGGGGCGGACGATTTCCCGCAACAGATTGTCGATCTGCAGCACTGGCTGGACGGGCGCCGCTTGCCCGAAGGCCATCCCTACCGCGCCATCACGGCCCAGCCGCAAGGACCTAGCAGTCCGGAAATGTGGATACTGGGTAGCTCCGGCTATGGCGCCCAGCTGGCGGCGCATCTGGGCCTGCCCTACGCCTTTGCCTATTTCTTCAGCGACGGCATGGGTGTGGAGCAAGCGCTTGCCCTGTACCGCCAAAACTATGTGCCAAGTGAACGCTTCCCACGTCCGCAGCCGACCATTTGCGTGTGGGCGCTGGCGGCCGACACCGAGCAAGAGGCGCAGCGCCAGTTGATGACGCGCGAACACTGGCGTGTGCGCTTCGAGCAAGGCTTGCTCGGACCGCTGGTATCGCCCGAGGAGGCTGCAGCCTATCCTTTCAGTGCGCCGGAACTGGCGCGTATCGGCCAGTTGCGCGACAAGGCGCTGGTCGGGACCGGCGCGCAGGTCGCGGCCAAGATCGAGGCGCTGGCCGCCAGCCTTGAGCTCGACCATATCGTGGTCAATACCTGGGCTTTCGATCCCGCCGTGCGGCGCCATTCGTATGCGCTGCTGGCCCAAGCCTTCAACCTGCCGACGGAATCCTGACATGGAATCATTATTGTGGGGCGCCGTGCTGCTCGCTGCGCTGGCCGCCGCGCTGGCCGCGCCCAAGTGGCGCCTCAAGCGTGCGCTGGGCAAGCCGGTCCCTGCGCACTGGCTGGCCATCCTGGAGCGTAACATTCCAATTTACGGCGCCATGTCCGGCGAGTTGCAGCACCAGTTGCAGCGCCTGGTGCAGCAATTTTTGTATCAAAAGAAATTCATTGGCTGCGCCGGCCTCGAGATCGACGATGAAATGCGCGTCACCATTGCCGGTCAGGCCTGCTTGCTGCTGCTTAACCGTCCCAGCAAAGTCTATCCGGCCTTGCATGCGATCCTGGTCTATCCGACAGCATTTCTGGTGCCGCGCAACCACATCGACGCTGCCGGCGTGGTGACCGAGGCGCGCCAGGACCTGCTGGGCGAATCCTGGGGCGACGGGCGCGTGGTGCTGTCGTGGGACCATGTGCGGCGCGGCGCGCGCGACTGGACCGACGGCCAGAATGTGGTACTGCACGAGTTCGCGCACCAGCTCGATAGCGAATCGGGCAGCAACAACGGCGCGCCGTATCTGGGCAATCCGAACAGCTACCGGCAATGGTCGGAAGTGCTCTCGCGCGACTTCGCCAGTCTCCAGACCGATGCCATGTATCGCCAGCAGAGCGTGATGGACCATTACGGCGCGACCAACCCGGCCGAATTTTTTGCCGTGGCGACCGAGACTTTTTTCGAAAAGCCGTGGGAACTGGCCGAGCGCCATCCAGATCTGTTTGCCGAGTTCTTCAAATACTACCGGGTCGATCCGCGCGCCTGGCTGCCAGCCCCGGCGCCGCCCGAGGCCGCGCCTTTTGGCGCCGGCTATGGGCAATGGCAATAAGCAAGGCACTCAGTGCGCTGGCGTACAGAATAAGGCCGCTGGACGGCGCATGCTGGAGTCTTGATCAAGCAGGAGGAATTAGCATGTCTACAATTGTTGCGGGACATTTTCAACTACAGACCGAAGTCGATCACGCTCGTGAAGAGCTGATGCGCGCCGGCTTTCCCGAAGACCGTATCAGCGCGTTCTTTCTGAACCAGCCGGGGCAGCACGACCAGACCCCCATCGGCGGCGATCACATGATTTCCCCGGGAGCCAAGGAATCGCCAGAAGGCCTGGTCGAGGGTGCCGCCACCGGTGGCGCCGTTGGCGCAGCGATCGGCCTGGCGACCTCGGTGGTCACCGGTCCTGCCGGGCCCATCGTGGGCGGCCTGGTCGGGGCGCACGTAGGTTCGCTGTTCAGCCTGTCCAAAATGAAGGACAAGGGCGAAGGCGAAGAGGGCGGGCTGTCGGCCAACCAGTTCGAACCGCGCAAGGCCGGCATGGTGCTGGCGGTGGCGCTGGACCAGCCCGATGACGAAGAACGCGCGCTCGACGTGCTGCATCGTCTGGGCTCGCATCATATCGAGCGCGCCGAAGGCACCATCCAGAACGGCGACTGGACCGATTTCGATCCCAACAGCCTGCCGGTGATCATTCACTAAGCAGTCGGGCCCGACGCCCCTCCTGTCGACGCACTTTTCGAAGCAGCGTTTTTCGGTGGTATGCTTGTTAGAAATTTGCGCGCCGTACTAGTCAGCTGCAACAAGTGCGCGCTCACAAGTCCCGACAGGAGGATGCGTCAATGACACAGGCCTGGGTCACCCTCACCGGCAGGGATGGGCGCACCATTGCTGCGCCCAGCGAGGAGCAGCTCGACACCGAGCTCGATGCAGTGTTTGAAGAGGCCGATGGCAATGACACTGCCACGGCCTCTTTGCGTTTTGGCTATGACGACGGGCTCATGTATGTCGCCGAGATCAGCAGCGACGGCACCTTGCGCTTTGAGGAATGGTCCGACAGCGACTGTGAACTGGCCCTGGCCGCCCCGCGCACCATGCTGGCCGGCTACGACGAAGCGCTGGTGCTGTGGGACCTGATGGCGCGGCGCCAGGTGTCGCGCATCCGCGCGCTGCCCTGGCAAGCCTGATGGTGGCGTTTAATGCGCCATCAAGACCGGCAGCGCCATGGCGTCGAGCACCGTGCGCGTAACGCCACCCAGAATCGATTCGCGAAAGCGCGAGTGGCCATAGGCCCCCATCACCAGTAAGTCCGCGCCCGACGCGCCCGCGTGCGCCAGCAAGGCTTCGCCCACTTCGTGGCGCCGGTGCGGCACGCGCCGCTTCTCCACCGTATGCACCGCCAGGCTGGCGTTGACGCCGTGGCGCGCCAGCCAAGGGCGTGGATCGGCAGCAAAGGCGTCAGCCAGGGCCTGCTCGCTGGCGCCCGTATCGAACACGGCGATCTCGACCCGTTGCGCAGCCTGCAGCATCGGCAGGGACAGTTGCAGCGCGCGCGCCGCCTCGCGGCTGGCATTCCACGACACCAGGACGTGCTGCCCGCACGCGCGTCCCGAAAAACCAAACGGCAGCAGCAGCACCGGACGCCCTGAATGGGTGACCACGTGCACTGGCAAGCCGGCGGCCGTGGCCCTGGCGTCGGGATCGGCTTGGCTGAGCAGCACCAGGTCGGCCGCGCGCGCGTGCAGGCTCAGACCATCGCCTGCCTCGTCGTCGATGAGTTTTGCTGCGTACGCGTTCAGGCCTGCGCTGGCGCACTGGCCGGCAAAGTCCGCCAGCGCTGACTGCGCTTGTTCGCGCAGCATGGCCAGATGCAGGGCCAGGGTGGGATCGTCCTGTTCCGGCGGCATGCTGTGATAGAGATGGCGCGACACGCCGGTGAAGGCCGCGCCCACCAGATGGGCGCGCGCGTTTGCTGCCAGGGTTGCAGCGAGGCTTACCCGGATGGCATTACCGGGGTCGTTGTCCACGTGCACAAGCATAGTCTGGTAAGCCATGGCGCCGCCTTTGTGAGGTTGTTGGACATCATCTTAAACCGTTTGGTGCTGACTTTGATTTTCCTCAATGTTGTGTGTGGCCGGCCACCTAGACTCGGTGCTCGGACCAACACACTGACAGGATGTCACCATGGAAAATAAGAGAGTTGCCCTCGTCACCGGGGGCATGGGAGGTCTGGGAACGGCAATCTGCCGCCGTTTGCACGCAGCAGGTTTCAAGGTCGCCACCACCTATTCGCCGAGCAACAAGGCGCCCGAAGGCTGGCTGGCAGCCGAGCGCGACGAAGGCTACCGCTTCAGCGCCTATAAGTGCAATGTCGGTGACTACGCCGACACTGAGTGGATGGTGCAAAAACTGCTGTCCGACCACGGGCGGCTCGATGTGCTGGTCAATAATGCCGGCATCACGCGCGACGTCAGGCTGGCCAAGATGCAGCCCGATCAATGGCAGGAGGTCATCAACGTCAACCTCGACAGCGTGTTTAACGTCAGCAAGCAGGCCATCGAACCCATGATGAACCAGCACTGGGGACGCATCATCAACATTGCTTCCGTCAATGGCCAAAAAGGCGCTTTCGGGCAGTGCAACTATGCCGCCGCCAAGGCCGGCATGCATGGCTTTACCAAATCGGCCGCGCTGGAACTGGCGCGCTACGGTATCACGGTCAACACCGTCTCGCCCGGTTACCTCAAAACTGCAATGGTGACCCAGGTTCCCAGCGACATTCTCGACACCAAAATCCTTCCGCAAATTCCCGTGGGCCGGCTGGGCGAACCCGAGGAGGTGGCCGGCCTCATTGCCTACCTGTGCTCGGAGGAAGCTGCCTTCATCACGGGCGCCAACGTGGCCATCAATGGCGGCCAGCACATGAGTTGAACCTCGCGCTAGCGCTTCTCGGCGCGCGTCTGGCAGGCAATGCACAGACGCGCTTCGGGGCGCGCCTGCAGGCGCGAAAAGCCGATATCGTTGCCGCATGATTCGCACAGACCATAACTACCCTCGTCGAACTTGAGCAGCGCCGCGCGGATACTGCGTAGTTGCGCGATGTGCATGCCGGCAGCTTCGAGCGCCAGGTCGTTGAGCAGGCGCACCGTGGCCTTGTCGGCCGGCGAGGTTTCCACTTCTTGCACGGGAAGATCACGCGAGCCCGCCGGCACTGCTTCGCTATGGCTCGCCAGCGCCGCGAAGCGCTGTTCGAGCATGGCGCGTAACTGCGCGAGTTGTCCGGGGTCAAGTGGCGTCATGGGCTGATGCTGCGCGTTGGCAAGAAGCGCCGGCAAGCACCGGCTGACTAAAGTGTAGCGCGTTCCGCCAGCCCTGAACATGGGCGCACGCAGGCGAATCGGTGCATGCGTGCGAGCATGATTCAAGCCGGTTTTTTGGGCGTCAAGGCTTCAATGCGTTTGGACTGGCGCCGAATTTTTTCTATCGCAACAATAATCGGCACGGCCTGCCCGGTGGCGGCCGCGCCGGCCAGCATCACCAGCCCGCTCACCAGCCCCACCACGTGGCCGATCTTGGCGATCTTGCGGATTTTTTCGCCAGCATCGGCGGTCAGCTGCATCAGCTGCGCCTGCGAAGCGCCCAGCGATTTGACGACCAGCGCGGCGGCATCGGCGTACAAGCCGTTGGCGCGCTGGCGCAGCACGGCGGCCTCATCGAGCAGGCTGCGCGCAAGCGCTTGCTGTTCTTCGCTAAAGCCTGCGCTCTGGTTGGCGTTCATGTCGCGCATGATGCGCGCGTGCAGCTCGTCTGCGCATTGCGAGAGCTGGTCGGCCAGCGCTTCGATCTGTGCGACGGAGGACAGGCCGGAGTCGGCGGCTGGTACGGCGGTGGTGTCGGTAGTCATGACGATGCTCCCAGGTTAATCGGCCAGGCCGTCGCGGATCAGGCGCAGGTCACGCGCGTAGTCGGCCAGCGTGTGGCGCACTTCTTCGCTGTCGAGGTGATCGAGGCGCTCGCGCATTTTCTGGTGACCCAGCGAGACCTTGGTCAAGCCCTGCAGCGCAATGTCGTAGCGACGGTCGAGCAGCTTGTATTCCTGGGCCTTTTCCTGGTAGTGGGCCTTGGCCATGGTGACCAGCATGCGGTCGGTCGGCTTGCCGGAGAAGGGAATCTCGACGTCGAAAATGCCCAGCACAGTTTTCTTTTCGTTCTGGTGGGTCTTGTTGTAGAGGCGTGTAAGCGTGATCATGCCCTCGAGCAGCACGCGTACATGGGCGTCGCCATCGCGCACCATGGTCTCCACGCTGCGTTTCTGATAGCCCGACGCAATCGCGCGCGTGAGCAGGCGCGTTAGTCCGGTGTAGGCGGTAGCGTGCTTTTGTTCCAGGCCGGAGCCGGCCAGCGCCTTGACGCCATTGCCCAGATCATCGAGCTGGGGCGTCAGATCGAAGCGGGTGTCGCCGGCCAGCATGCTCAGGGTCTGCATGTAGAGCACCAGCGATTTTTGCAGGGCCATGAAGTCGTCGTGCACAGCCTTGCGCTTGGCATCATTTTCCTTGGCCACGCGGTCGGCCACTACCGAAAGATAGGGTAGCTCGCGCGCGTAGGTGTCGCGGTAGCGCTTGGACAGCTCGCCGTAGCCGCCCAGCTTTGCGGACTCATCGGCGAATTCACGCACTTCGTACAGGCTGACGTGGGAGGTAGCGCAGCCGCTGCTTAGCAGGCTGAGCGCGAGCAGGGCAAGGGCGGCGAGTGAGCGGAGGGCGTTCATGGGATCCTTTGGAGCAGCGCGATGGAAAAGCTGGCCAGAAGTTCCCATTCTTGCGCCACTAGGGTGCGCTCATTTTGCTCAAGGTCAAGCCTGTAGCTGAGTTCGCCAAGACAGGCCAGCCACGGTGTCGCCGCGCGGATGATATTCGCAGCCGATCCAGCCCTGGTAGCCGAGCTGGTCGATGAGGCTGAACAGATGGCGGTAATCGATCTCGCCGCTCAATGGCTCGTGGCGGCCGGGCGTGTCGGCCACTTGCATGTGGGCGATCAGGGGCAGGCAGCTCGCGATGCTCTGCGCCAGATGGCCTTCCATGCGCTGCAGGTGGTACAGATCGAATTGCAGCATCACCTTCTCTGGTGCGCACTCGGCGATGATGGCCGCAGCCTGGGCGCTGCCGGTCAGAAAGTAGCCGGGCATATCGAAGGTGTTAATCGGTTCGATCAGCAGCGTCAGGCCGGCGGCGGCCAGGCGCCGCGCGGCGAAGCGCAAGTTGGCCACATAGGTGGCATGGGCCAGCTCGGGCGCCACGTCCGGCTGGCGGATCCCGGCCAGGCAATGCAGCTGACGCACGCCCAGCACGGCTGCATAGTCGAGCGCCAGCGCCACGCTGTCCTCGAACTCGGCAACCCGCGCGGGATCGCAGGCCATACCCCGATCGCCAGCCTCCCAGTTCCCTGCCGGCAGATTGTGCAGCACCAGTTGCAGGCCATGTCGCTCGAGCTCGTTGGCAATGACAGTGGGCTGGTAGGCGTAGGGGAACAGGAACTCGACGGCATCAAAACCGTTGGCGCGCGCGGCTGCAAAGCGCTCAAGGAAGCTCAGTTCGGTAAACATCAGGCTCAGGTTGGCGGCAAATTTTGGCATGGAGCTATCCTGCTTCAGCGTGAGTCGGGTGGGCGACGGGCGCGTCGCTCACCGAGCGCATGGGCGTGAATAGCCAGGCCAGCGCCACCGACAGCATCAAGAACAGGCCGGCGCCCGCAAACATCTGGCCCAGGCTCAGATACTGTAGCAGCGCACCGGTAGCGCCGGCGCCCAGCGGCGCCAGCCCCATGATCACGAACATGAAGATGCTCATGGCGCGCCCCAGCATGGGACGCGGCACGCGCCGCTGGATCCAACTAAAAACCGCGACCTGGATAAAACCGTTGAGCAAGCCGAGGAGTACGATGCACGCTACGGCCTGCCAGGTGCTGGTGACCACCGCCAGGGGAATGAGCAGCAGCCCGGCGACTGCATCGACGAACAGGATGGTGCTGCCGAAGCTGCCGCCCACGCGCAGTTTGCCGAACACGCCCACCAGCGCCATGCCGCCCAGCAGTCCGGCGCCATGCGCGCCCACCATCATGCCCAGCGCGGAGGCGCCGCCCAGGCGTGTATCGGCCAGCACTGGCAGGGCCACCTGCATCGCCCCGCCCACCACAAAGGACACCAGCGCCCAGTACAGGATGCACACGCGCAGCGGCACATCGTTCCAGACCATCGCGATGCCCGCGCCGATGGCGCGAAAAATCGGTTCGGGCGCGTTGCGGGGACCTGCATGCAGCAGCTGCACCCGGTGCAGGGTATAGGCCGAGACCAGGAAGGTGAAGCAATCGAAAGCAAAGGCATAGCCGATCCCGCGCGCGGCATCCGGTGCGCCGCCGCTGCCGTCGCCGTAGACGGCAAACACCAGCGCGGCCAGCAGTGGCCCGGATAGCACGCTGAGCTGGCGCGATCCCATCAGCAGGCCGTTGGCCAGTTGCAGCTGCGGCGGCGCCACCACCTGCGCCACCAGCGAGGTACCGGAAGGGAAGGTAAAAGCCGAGGAGACGCCCAGTGCCAGCGCTACCGCGTACACGGCCGGCATCGATACGGTATCGGTGAGCACCATCGCGGCCAGCAGCGCGAGCAGGACCGCATTGACCGCCTTGGTCAGCATCAGCACCAGCTTGGGCGAATAACGATCGACCACGGCGCCGCCGAGCAGGATGAAGATTGCGCGCGGAACGCTCATCACGGCGATCACCAGCCCCATGCTGAGCGGATCGCGGGTGATTGCCAGCACCAGCCAGGGCAGGGCGATCATGGTGAACTGGTCGCCCAGGGCGGACAGGAAGCCGCCGCCGATCATCCAGCGGAAGTTAGGCTCGCGCAGCAGGCTGGCACGCAAAGTGGTGGCGTCGCTCATGCGTTTTCCTAGCTGTTAGTCGAGTTCATGCCGGCGATACCGCCCAGGACTGCCGCCATGCTGTCGACCTGCGCCGGATCGATCGCGCGCACGATTTCGCTGCTGATGCGGTCCACGACATCGCTTGCATTGAGCACCATTTCTTCGCCCGCAGGGGTAATGACGGCGAACCCGACGCGGGCATCGCGCGGATCCGGCTGGCGCGTGACCAGGCCGATTTTTTCAAGCGGCAGCAGGGTGCGCGTGACGCCCGATGCTGTCAGGCCGACGCGTTCGGCCAGATCAACCCGGCGCAGGCGGCCTGCAGGCGCGCGTGCAAGGTGGTTGAGCAGCTGGTAATCGCTAAAGCTGATGCCGTGATGGCTGCCCAGCGCATTGTCGAGACGGCGCACCAGTACAGCGGTAGCGCGCGCCAGGCGCAGGCAGAAGTCAGTGGAGGTAGTGAGTGTTCGGTCCATGATAAGTCCTTTAGAAATCATTGATATTTACTTGATTGTGCAAGTATATATCGGATTTCGAAAAAATGCATCGACGGGACGAAAAAAAACGCGGACGAGCCGCGTTTTTTTGAGATGCAGGGTGAGACTTAACGGCCGCGGCCGCCCGAACGGTGGGCCGGCGCTGGGCGCGGGCCGCGGCTGTTGGCGCCACCGCCACCGCCACCACCGTTGCCGCCGCCAGCGCTGCGCGGCTTGGCCGTGTTGCGCCCGCCGCCGCCTACCTTCACCACCTGGCCGCCACCCGAACGACCGCCACGGCCGCCATGGCCAGGCGCGCCGCTGCGCAGCTGGATCGCCTGGGCGCGTGCGTTTGGATCGGGCGTGAAGCCGGGAACCACTTCCCGCGGCAGCGTCTGCTTGATGAGCTTTTCGATGTCCTTGAGCATGTCGTGCTCGTCCACGCACACCAGCGAGACGGCTTCACCGGTGGCGCCGGCGCGGCCGGTACGGCCGATACGGTGCACATAATCTTCCGGAATGTTCGGCAGGTCGTAGTTGACCACGTGCGGCAACTGGTCGATATCGATGCCGCGCGCGGCGATGTCGGTCGCCACCAGCACCTGCAGGGCGCCATCCTTGAACTCGGACAGCGCCTTGGTGCGCGCCGACTGGCTCTTGTTGCCGTGGATGGCCATGGCGCCAATGCCGTCGGCGATCAGCTGCTCGACCAGCTTGTTGGCGCCGTGCTTGGTGCGGGTGAACACCAGCACCTGGCTCCAGCTATTGGTCTTGATCAGGTAGGACAGCATCGGGTGCTTCTTGTCGCGGTCCACCGGGTGGATCTTCTGGGCGATTACTTCGACCGCCGAATTGCGGCGCGCGACTTCGATCATGGCCGGCTTGTTGAGCAGGCCATCGGCCAGGGCCTTGATCTCGTCGGAGAAGGTGGCCGAAAACAGCAGGTTCTGGCGCTTGGCAGGCAGCGCCGCCAGCACTTTCTTGATGTCGCGGATGAAGCCCATGTCGAGCATGCGGTCGGCTTCGTCCAGAATCAGAATCTCTACCTTCGACAGGTCGACCGTGCGCTGCTCCATGTGGTCGAGCAGGCGGCCAGGCGTGGCCACCAGGATGTCGACGCCGTGCTTGAGCTGCTTGATCTGCGGGTTGATGCCCACACCGCCGAAAATCACGGCCGAATTGAGCTGGGTGTATTTGCCGTACACACGCACGCTTTCCTCGACCTGGGCCGCCAGTTCGCGCGTCGGGGTCAGGATCAGGCAGCGCAGCTTGCGCGGCGCGGTCTTGCTGGTCAGCGCCGCGCCCACGGCGTCGGTCGAGAGGCGGTTCAGGATCGGCAGCGTGAAGCCTGCCGTTTTGCCGGTGCCGGTCTGGGCGCCGGCCAGCAGGTCGCCGCCGGCCAGCACGGCCGGAATGGCCTGCGACTGGATCGGGGTCGGGACGGTGTAGCCGTGCTCGGTGACGGCACGTACGATTGCATCGGACAGGCCGAGTTTGGAAAAGGACATGGTAACTTTATGGTGGAGATCGGCCCGTCGCTCCTCGGAGCGCCAGTCGCAGGCAATCGGTATTAGAAAAATCCATGGTGGCGCAGGCACTGGGAACAGGGCCACCGGGCAGTGCGGTGATATTCGGTTGCAGGAAAGCTGCCGTCCTTCCTCGTGAAGAACGGCCGGTTGCGCCTATTTTACGCGAATGGCGACAACAGCGTGACCATCTGCCCGAATACCTTCGGGCTGGCGGCGATCACGTCGCCCTTGTACAGGTACTCGGACTCGCCCGTGAACTCGCCCACGATGCCGCCCGCTTCGGTGACCAGGAGCGAGCCGGCGGCGATGTCCCAGGCTTTCAAGCCTTTTTCGTAGAAGCCGTCGCTGCGTCCGGCGGCCACATTGGCCAGGTCGAGCGCGGCCGCGCCAGCGGTGCGGATGCCCTGGCAGCGCTCGGACATGACCTGGTACATCTTGAGGTAGTCGTCCAGCGCGCGCGGTCCTGCGCCGTGGCCGGAGCTGAGCAGGGCGTTGGCGATGCGGTCATGCTTGGTGACGCGAATGCGCTTGTCGTTGAGGTAGGCGCCGGCGCCCTTGGTGGCGGTGAACAGGTCGTTGCGCACCGGGTCGTACACTACCGCTTGCGTTATCACGCCGCGTTGGGACAGCGCGATCGAGACGCAGTAGTTGGGATAGCCGTGCATGAAATTGGTGGTGCCGTCGATTGGATCGATGATCCAGGCGAATTCGCTCTCGTCGTTCAGATTGGCCGATGCACCCGACTCTTCGGCCAGGATCGCGTGATCCGGGTAGGCCTTGAGCAGCGTTTCAATGATTGCCTGTTCGGCAGCCTGGTCGACATCGGTGACGAAGTCGTTGTGCTGTTTTTCAGTGATGCTGACGCGGTCGACATCGAACGAGGCGCGCTGGATCACGGTGGCGGCGCGGCGAGCAGCTTTGATCGCCGTATTGAGCATTGGGTGCATGGTGAGCTTCCGTTAAAAGAACGCTAACGCCCACGGTGCCTCCAAACGGCCCAGCGAACGGTAGTGAACAAGAATGAATTAAAGAGCGGTGTGCGCCAAAGAGGTAAAATCGGCGCTTTTGCAAGCGCCCCGTTCCCATCCTTCGACCCAGCGATACCGCTATCTTACCATGACCGCATCCCCAACTTCCGTTTTCAGCCGCCTGCGCTTCGTTCTCGTTGAAACCAGCCGGGCCGGTAACATCGGCGCCGCTGCGCGTGCCATGAAGACCATGGGCTTCTCCGAGCTGGTGCTGGTCGCCCCGCGCTTTGCCGACGCATTGAGCGATCCCGAGGCGGTGGCCTTTGCCAGCGGGGCCCAGGATGTGCTCGAGGGCGCGCGCATCGTGGCGAGCATCGGCGAGGCGCTCGAGGGCTGCAATTTCGCCGCCGCCGTCTCGGCCCGTCTGCGCGAATTTTCGCCGCCGGTATGGACGCCGCGCGAGTTCTCGGCCCATGTGAACGGCCAGCCCCAGCTCAATGCCGCGCTGGTGTTCGGCAATGAGCGCTTTGGCCTGCCCAACCAGATTG
Source organism: Pseudomonadota bacterium (assembly GCA_040385745.1). Taxonomy (GTDB): domain Bacteria; phylum Pseudomonadota; class Gammaproteobacteria; order Burkholderiales; family Burkholderiaceae_D; genus Telluria_A. The sequence goes on along the minus strand of JAZKGU010000011.1, from coordinate 65,639 downwards.
TCGAGCAGTGCAATGTGCTCATCAATATCCCGGCCAACCCCGATTATTCCTCGCTCAATCTGGCCCAGGCCCTGCAGGTGCTTGCTTACGAGTGCCGCATGGGGCAGGGCGCAGAAACCGCGCCGTCGATGATCGGTTTTCACGGCGAAGCTGCAGGGGTCGAGCAGATCGACGGCATGTACCGCCACCTCGAAGAAGCTCTGGTGGCCATCGATTTTCTCGACGCCGACAATCCTAAAAAACTCATGCCGCGCTTGAAACGCCTGTTTTCCAGGACCCAGCTGGAAACCGAGGAGGTCAATATCCTGCGCGGGATCGCGCGCCAGATCCTCAAGACGCGGCGCTAGCCCTGCTTACCAGACGTCGAAGGGATCGCGGTTGCCTTCGTAGATCTTGTCCATCACGCGCCGCTCGCGCCCGACGATAGTCTCGACAAAGGCCGCCGGCTTCTTCATTTTCTTGAAGGTGCTGAAACCCCGGTCCAGGAAGCGGTGCAGGTCCGACAGGCCAGCCAGCTTTGCCGGTCCGCTCATGATCGTCAGCGTCATGGACAGCAGCGGGATTTTCACCAGTTCGCACAGGGAGTCGCCCAGCTCCTGCACCAGGTCGAGCTGGCGGCTGCGTTCCTCGCGGGTGGTGGCGGTGCGGTAGGCGGCCAGGTACATCCCTTCGGTGAAATTCACGCCCAGCACGCGCGCCATGGCGGTGTCGAGCTTTTCGGACAGAGCGTCGAGCACGATCGCCTCGGTAATCGTATGCAGCGACTCGTAGGACAGCATCTTTTGCAAGGTGGGGATGATGCGTTCGAGGTCGATGTCGCGCTGGCTCAGGTCATGGTCGCCATAGAGCTCATCGAGAAAAAACAGCGCGGCGTCGTGCGTATTCGGGTTGGCCAGCAGGTCGGCATGGGTTTCGGCCAGGCGGCCCGACTGGTAGCGCTTGAGCGCGGTGCGCGCCGCGAGCAGGGCCGGCTCGCGCTTGGCGGCCTGGCGTTCGCGCGCCACCAGCGTGAGTTGCTCCTGCAGCTTTTGGACGAGGATTTCTTTCTTCATGATTGACGTTTTACCAGAAAGGAGTAGATGGATCACTCTACTTTCGGGCGTTTTTCGTTATCGCCTTTGGCGTACACTACCAAAAAATAACGTGGAATCAGGGACATGGCAACAAATCGACGGACTTTCTTGAAAGTGGGCGCGCTGGGTGCGCTGGCACTGGCCGCCGGCGGCGGTATTTACCGCTACCTGCAGCCCGCGTCGTCCGCGCGCTTTGTGCTCGACGGCGAGGCCAGGGCCGCGATCGATGCCATGGTGCCGGCCATGCTGGCCGGCGCACTGCCGCTTGATGCCGGCGCGCGCGCAGCAGCGGTAAGCGCCACCACCGCGCGCGTGCACCACGCCATTCTGGGCCTTCCTCTTGGCGCCCAGAAGGAAGTGCAGGACTTGTTTGGCCTGCTGGCGCTGGGCCCGGCGCGGCGCGTGCTGACCGGGGTTTCCGATGGCTGGGCCAGCGCCAGCACCGAGCAGGTTGGCGCGTTTTTGCAGGACTGGCGCTTCCACCGCCTCGGCATGCTGCAAACGGCTTATCACGCGCTGCACGATCTGATCATCGGCTCCTGGTATGCCGACCCGTCCAGCTGGGCTTCGATCGGCTATCCCGGCCCCATGAAGGAACTGTCATGAGCAATCCAGCCATACCCGATCCTATCCAGGCCGGCCTTGCCGGCGGCTGGAAGGTATTCGACGGCGCCAGCATGGAACAGGACCGCACCATCGAGGCCGACGTGGTCATCGTCGGTAGCGGCGCGGGAGGCGGCGTCACTGCCGAAATCCTCGCCCTGGCTGGCTTGAATGTGCTGATCGTGGAGGAGGGCGCGCTCAAGTCTTCGAAAGACTTCAAGATGCGCGAGGCCGATGCCTATCCCACGCTGTACCAGGAGTCGGCGGCGCGCAAGACGCGCGACAAGTCCATCAACATCCTGCAGGGGCGCACCGTGGGCGGCTCCACCACCGTGAACTGGACCTCGAGCTTTCGCACGCCCACGCCCACCCTCGACTACTGGCAAAAACAGTTCGGCCTGAGCGGCTACAGCGCGGAGGCGCTGGCGCCGTGGTTCCTGATGATGGAGCAGCGCCTCAACGTGAGCACCTGGCTGACCCCGCCCAACGAAAACAACGACCTGCTCAAGCGCGGCGCGGCCAAGCTGGGCATCCCGGCAGCAGCCATCATGCGCAATGTGAAGGGCTGCTGGAATCTGGGTTATTGCGGTATGGGCTGCCCCACCAATGCCAAGCAGTCGATGCTGGTGACCACCATCCCCTCGGCACTCAACAACAAGGCGACCCTGCTTACCCGCACCCGCGCGCAGCAATTCGTGTTCAAGGGCGACAAGGTCGACAGCCTGGTGTGCCAGGCGCTTGACGCGACCGGCATCGCGCCAACTGGCCGCATTGTCACTTTGCGGGCGCGCCATTTCGTGGTGGCCGGCGGCGCCATCAATTCGCCGGCGCTGCTGCTGCGTTCGGGCGCCACGGACCCCAGCGGCATGCTGGGCAAGCGCACCTTCCTGCACCCGACAGTCATCTCGGCCGGTATTTTCGAGCAGCGCGTCGACGGGTTTGCGGGCGCACCCCAAACCATTTATTCCGACCACTTCCTCGACACCCAGGCGATCGACGGGCCGATGGGCTACAAGCTCGAAGCGCCGCCCCTGCACCCGCTGCTGCTGTCGACCACCATGGCCGGCTTTGGCCAGGCGCACGCCAAAACCATGAGCCAGTTCCCGCACGTGCACGGCCTGCTGGCGCTGCTGCGCGACGGTTTCCATGAGCAGTCGCAGGGCGGACGCGTGCTGCTGGCGGGCGACGGCTCGCCGGTGCTCGATTATCCGATCAGCTCCTTTGTGTGGGATGGTGTCAGGCGCGCCTTGCTGTCGATGGCCGAAATCCAGTTTGCGGCGGGCGCCAAATCGGTGCAGCCGGTGCACGAACACGCCGCCGAATATCGCAGCTGGAGCGCGGCCAAAGCGGCCATCGGCGCGCTCGACTACAAGGAACACATCACGCGCGTGGTGTCGGCCCACGTCATGGGCGGCTGCGCCATGTCGGGCGACGCCGGCAAAGCCGTGGTCAGTCCGGCCGGCCGCTACCACGGCGTCACCAACCTGTCGGTGCATGACGGTTCGCTGTTTCCGACTTCGATCGGCGCCAATCCCCAGCTCTCGATCTACGGCATCAGCGCGCGCCTGGCCAGCGGGCTGGCGCAGGATCTGACGGGCAGACCGGCGCCGCGCCCGGTAGCCTGACTCCGATGAGCGCGCGCCGCCTGCTGCAACTGATCCTGCTGGTGCAGGCCTGCTGCGGCGTGGCGCTGGCCGGCGCCTTGCTGTGGTTCGGCGTGCTGTCTTCGCCGTGGGCGGCGGCCGCGCTGGCGGCACTGTTCGTGCTGCTGGTGCGCATGGCCATCACCGCCAATAACTTCGTGCTGACCGCGCGCTATTCGAGCGCCACCCCCGACGATCTGCAGCTTGGCCTGCAAGGCGGGCTGCGCCTGTATCTCGACGAATTCATCGCCACGCTCACACATACCTCGTGGTTCATGGCGCGCGCGCGGGCCTGCGAACGCATCTATCCTGACAGCGACTACCCTCCGGTGCTGCTGCTGCATGGCTATGGTTGCAACAGCGGCTACTGGGCGCACCTGATTCCGCGCCTCGACGCCGCCGCCATCAGCCACGCCGCGCTCGACCTCGAACCCATGATGGGCGCTATCGACGACTATGTGCCGATGGTGCAGCGCGCCGTCGATGGGCTGTGCGACAGGACCGGCTGCGCCGGCGTGATCATCGTCGCCCACAGCATGGGCGGCCTGGTGGCGCGTGCATACATGCGCGCCTGCGGCAGCGAGCGCGTGCGCCATGTATTTACTCTCGGCACTCCCCACCACGGCACCAGCTTGGCCAATCTTGGGGTCGGGCGCAATGCTGTACAGATGCGCAGAAACAACGCTGACGCTGCCGAGAGCGCCTGGCTGCGCGAGCTCGCAGCCTCCGAAAGTGCCCATACGCGCTCGCTCATCACCTCCATGTTCACCCATCACGACAATATCGTTGCGCCCCAGACCTCCAGCGTGCTGCCCGGCGCGCGCAGCATCGAATTCGGTGGCGTAGGCCACGTGGCGATGGGTAGAAATTCACGCATTCTCACGCGCCTCATGCAAGAAATTGCAATGATGTGCATCCGCTAAATATTGTTCCCCAACAATCAGATCAGGCGTGATACAGTCGTTCTGAAACCGCAGTCGTGGCAGACTTTTTGCCATATTGATATAAAAACTTTCGGTTACTTATTTAAGTGCAATCCCCAAGCGGGATAGGGCGCGCCGGTCGATTCGGACCTGGCGCGACCGAGCACGGGAGCACACGAGTGTCGGCACGTATTCTCATCATCGAAGACAATCCCACCAACATGGAGTTGATGGTGTATTTGCTGACAGCATTCGGCTACACGCCGCTGTCGGCCTTCGATGGAATGGCCGGGGTGGAGGCGGCGCGCGTTAGCCGGCCCGACCTCATTATCTCCGATGTGCATCTCCCCAAACTGGACGGTTACGGCGTGGTGGCGGCGCTCAAGAGCGATCCCGATCTGCGCGCCATTCCGGTACTGGCGGTGACGGCGCTGGCCATGGTGGGCGACCGCGAACGGCTGCTCGAAGCCGGCTTCGATGGCTATATCGGCAAACCGATCGAGCCCGACACCTTCATCGCCGAACTCGAATCCTACCTGCCCGCCATCGTCGACAACGCGCCAGCGGCCCCCGCGCCGGATGCGCAGGGCGCGGCCCAGCCAACCATTCTGATCGTCGACGACCATGTGCTCAACCGCGAGTTTCTGCTGGCGCTACTCGGCTTCGGTGGCTATCGCCTGATCGAGGCGGCCGATGGCGTGGAGGGGCTGAAAATGGTGGCGGCCGAAAAGCCCGACCTGATCATCTCCGACATCCTCATGCCCAATATGGACGGCTACGAGTTTGTCAGCCGTGTGCGCGCCGACCCGCTGACCCGTGACGTACCGGTCATCTTCTATACGGCCACCTATCGCGAGCGCGAGGCCAACCAGATGGCGGTGGCATGCGGGGTGCGCTGGGTGCTGCCCAAACCGTCCGATCCCGAGATCATTTTGCGGACAGTGAACCAGGCGCTTGGACTGGATGCGGACCCGCGCGCCGTCCCTTCGCCGGGCCTGGCCGCACCTAGCAACCTGTCACTGATTGACAATACCGTGGCCGGCTACCTCGATGAAGTCGAGTCGAGCAGCCAGAGCCTGTCGCGCATTGCCAACGACAGTGGTTCACCGCAGCCGAGTCTGGACCTGGCGGACATGACGGAGCGCCTGGCCAGCTCCCTGTCCAGCCTGCAGGCGGTGAGTCTGCGCCTGACTTCCCTGATCGAGCTGGGGATCGAACTGGGCGCCGAGCGCGATCCGGCCGCCCTGGTCGACATCGGCTGCCGTGTGGCGCAGAACATCTGCGTGGCCAAATACGCCTGCATGGGCATGCTCGGCGAGTCCGAGGACGAGCTGCGCTATTTCTCCTCCTGGGGCGAAAGCGGCCAGGCCCGCCTGATGATGACCGCGCCGCGTGATGGCGTCATCGCCACCGTGCTGCGCCAGGGGCAGCCGGTGCGCATCGACGGCGCTTCGGGCGACCCGCGCGCGGTGGGACTGCCGCCCAGCCATCCGCCGGTGCATTCCCTGTTGTGCGTGCCGATCGTTTCGCGCGAGCGCACGCTCGGGTGGCTGTACCTGGTCGACAAACTCGGCGCCCATGGCTTTTCAGAAGTCGACGAGCGGGTGGCCGTGACGGTGGCGGCCCAGATCGCGGTGGCCTACGAGAACCTGCAGCTGTATGACGAAATCAGGCGCCACCACGCCCAGCTCACGGCCGACATGACGGCGCGCATCCGCCTCGATGAAGATTTGCGGCGTTTTCGCACCGCCATGGACGCCACTGCCGATGCTATCTTTCTCATCGACCGCTCGGGCATGAGCTTCGTCGACGTCAACGCAACCGCATGCAGCATGCTCGGTTTCGAACGCGAAGACTTCCTGGCGCTCGGCACCCCGGTCGTGATGGGCATGGTCGGCACGCGTCTGCAGGATTTGTACGACAAGCTGTTGGCGGGCGACCAGAGCGGCGCCATGGCCGAACTGCAGTTGCAGCGCAAGGATGGCAGCCCGGTGGCGGTTGAGGTCCAGCGCCGCACCCTGCGCTCGGGCAGCGGCTGGATCCTGGTGGCGGTGGCGCGCGACATCACCGAGCGCAAGGACACTGAACTGCGCCTGCTCAAACTGTCCCATTTCGATACCCTGACCGGGCTGCCCAACCGCAGCCAGTTCTACGTTTCGCTCACGCGCGCGCTCGAACAGGCGGCCGAACATGGCTGGTCGGTGGGACTGCTGTTTCTCGATATCGACCGCTTCAAGAACGTTAACGATACGCTTGGCCATCCCTGCGGCGACGACCTGCTGCGCCAGTTTTCGGCGCGCCTGGTCGACAGCCTGCGCGTGCGCGACACCATCGGCCGCTTTGGGGGCGACGAGTTCGCGGCCATTTTAATGCTGCCTGAAGGGCCGCAAACTGCGCTCACGGTGATCGAAAAAATCCGCGAAGCCTTGCGCCGCTCTTTTGTGCTCGACGGCCACGAGGTAACGGTTACTGCCAGCATCGGCGTGACGGTGTACCCGGACGATGGGCTCGACGCCGACGACCTGATCAAGTTCGCCGACACCGCCATGTACCGCGCCAAGGAGGCCGGACGCGATACCTTCCGCTTCTTTACAGCGGAAATGAATGCCCAGTCACTGGCGCGGCTGGACCTGGAAAGCGCGCTGCGGCGCGCCATTGACAATCACGAGTTCGTGCTGTACCTGCAGCCCAAAGTGAATATCGCCTCGGGCCGCATCAGCGGGGCCGAAGCCCTGATACGCTGGATGCGTCCGGGCCATGGCATGGTCTCGCCGGCCCTGTTCATCCCGGTGCTCGAGGAGACCGGCTTGATTGTCAAGGTAGGCACCTGGGTGGTCAACGAGGCCTGCCGCCTGATCAGCAAATGGGGCAAGTCCAGGATCGGTCCGGTGCATTTGTCGGTCAACGTCTCGGGCGTGCAGTTTTTCGTCGGCGGCCTGCAGGAGGTCGTGCTCGATGCAATCGAACTGCACCAGATCGCGCCCGAGCTGCTGGAGCTGGAGCTGACCGAAAGCTCGCTCATGTCCAACGCCGAAGAGACCATTACTGCCCTGCGCAACCTGAAGGCGCTGGGGATCCAGATATCGATCGACGATTTCGGCACCGGCTATTCGAGCCTGGCCTACCTCAAGCGCTTCCCGATCGACAAGCTCAAGATCGACATTGCCTTTGTGCGCGAAGTGACCAGCAACCCGGACGACGCCGCCATCGTGCTGGCCATTATCAATATGGCGCACAGCCTGAAGCTGCAGGTGGTGGCCGAGGGCGTCGAGCGCGACGCCCAGCTGGCCTACCTGCGCCGCCATGGCTGCGACGAGATGCAGGGCTACTATTTCAGCAAGCCGCTGCCGGAGCTCGAATTCGAACAGCTGCTGGCCGAGGGCAAAGCGCTGGCCGCGCCGGCCGACGACAATGAGGCCCCCCAGCAGACCCTGCTCATCGTCGACGACGATGTGTTCATGCTCGAGATGCTCACCGATTTCCTGGCGCAGGACGGCTACCGCATTTTGACCGCGCAGACCGCGGCCGAGGGCTTCGATATTCTGGCGAACTACAAGGTGCACGTGATTCTGTGCGATCAGTGCATGCCCCAGATGAGCGGCACCGAGTTCATGGAGCGGGTCAAGGACCTGTTCCCGGATACCTTCCGCATCATGCTCTCGGCGTACGCGGACCTGACGCCCATCATCGCTGCCATCAATCACGGCGCCATCGATCGCTTCTACACCAAGCCGTGGAAGGGCGCCGTCCTGCGCGACAATATCCGCGAGGGCTTTCGCCTGCACGCCCAATTGCACGGCAATGGCGCGCTCGCCAGGCCGGCCCTGTCCAGTTGATGCGGCTAGTTCTGCTGCTGGCCGGCCTGCTGCCTTTGCTGGCCGCGCAGGCCCAGGCCAGCGATCAAGGCGCTGCAAGGCGCACCCTTGGCGCCCTGTGCCGCAGCCAGTCCGGCGAGGCCCAGAGTGCCTGGCTGGGGCGGCCGAACTGCCAGGCCCCGGCGCGCCCGATTCGGCTGGCCCAGCGCCTGCCCGATACTGAACTCATCAGCGCACTGGAACAGCATGCCAAAGTGCTAGCCCAGGCGCGCCTGCTGTTTGCCGGGAACAGCTCGTGCGCCAGCCAGCGCTCCTTCAACTTCACCCTGGTGTCGCTGGGCGTGAGCGCAGCCGGTCGCCAGTCCGAAGAAATGGTGGAGTGGGGTTTCGAGAGCGACCGCAAGAGCACCGCGCGGGTCTGGGCGCGCAAGAACGGCGTCGGCTATGACGTGTGGTACGTGGCCTGCGCGCCGCTGGCGCCGCCGCCCTGAGCGGGCGAAAAAAAAGCCGCTGCGCCGGATGGCGCTGCGGCTCCCGATGCGGACAGCCCGCCTTTAGAAGTGCACCCCGCGCAGCAGCTGCTGCATGGCGATCTGCTCGGAGCTCATCTGCGGCGCCTTCTTGTCGCCGCCCTTGGCTGCGTCCGAATCCGGGAACATGCGGAAGGTCGTGTTGAGCACGATCTGGGCCACGCGCGGCATCAGGGCATGCAGCACCTGGCCGAACACGCCGACCCGGGTGGCGATGCGCACCGGCTTGTAGACCACCGCCTCGGCGATCATGTCGGCAGCTTCTTCGGGCGCCAGCGTCGGCACGTTCTGGTAGATCTTGGTCGGCGCGATCATCGGAGTGCGCACCAGCGGCATATTGATGGTCGTGAACTTGATGCCGACGTCGGACAGTTCGGACGAGGCGCAGCGGGTCCAGGCTTCGAGCGCGGCCTTGGAAGCCACATAGGCCGAGAAGCGCGGGGCGTTGGTCAATACGCCGATCGAGGAGATATTGATGATATGGCCGCGTTTTTGCGCGATCATTTTCGGCAGCAGGCCCATGGTCAGGCGCAGGCAGCCGAAATAGTTCAGCTGCATGGTGCGTTCAAAGTCGTGGAAGCGGTCGTAGCTGGCCTCGATGGCGCGCCGGATCGAGCGTCCAGCGTTATTGACCAGCACGTCCACGCCACCGTGGTTTTCGATGAGCACCTGGACGAAACGGTCGCAGTCGGCCATGTCGGCCACGTCGGCGGTATAGGTGACGACGTCGAAGCCGCGATCCTGGATTTCCTTCTTCGCTTCGGCCAGCTTGTCTTCGTCGCGTCCGCAGATGATGGTGATGGCGCCGGCTTCGGCCATCTTATGCGCCGCCGCCAGGCCAATACCGGACGAGCCGCCCGTGATCAGCACCACCTTGCCTTCGACCGTGCCGCGCAGGGTATGGTCGATGAACAGCGACGGATCCAGATTGCGCTCCCAGTAGTCCCAGATCGGTGCGGCGTAGGATTCGAGCGGCGGACAGGCGATGCCGCTGCCTTTGAGGGCGCGCTGGGTTTCCCGGCTGTCGAAGCGGGTAGGGTAGTTCACGAAGCCCATCATGTCGGCCGGCAGGCCGAGGTCCTTCATCAGGGCGTCGCGTACCCGGCGCACCGGGGTGAGCGACATGATGCCCTTCTTGACCGACTTGGGAATGAAGCCCAGCAGCGCTGCGTTGATGCGGATGCTCATGGTCGGCGCATGGGCGGCGCGGCAGAACACATTGAGCACCTCGCCCACACGCATCGGCTCGGGGTCGGTCAAGTGGAAGCACTGGCCGTCGAGCTTGGGCTGGTGGGCGATGTGGTCCATGGCGTTGACCACGAAGTCGACCGGGACTATGTTGATGCGTCCGCCCTCGATGCCGATGGTCGGCATCCATGGCGGCAGTAGCTGGCGAATACGCTGGATCAGCTTGAAGAAATAATAAGGGCCGTCGATCTTGTCCATTTCGCCCGTCACCGAGTCGCCTACCACCATGCCGGGACGATAGACGCGGAAGGGGCCCTTGGTCTCGTTGCGCACGATTTTTTCGGAGTCGTGCTTGGTGATGAAGTAAGGGTGGTCCAGGCCTTCGGCTTCGTCGAACATGTCTTCGCGGAAGATCCCTTCGAACATGCCGGCGGCGGCGATCGAGCTGACATGGTGCAGGCAGCCGGCGCCAATTGCATTGGCGAATTCGACGGTGTGACGGGTGCCGTCCACGTTCACGGCCATCTGGTCTTCGGCGTCGGCGCTCATGTCATAGATGGCGGCCAGGTGGAAGAAGTGGTCGATGGTCTTGGCGAGCTTTTTGGTGTCATCCTTGGACACCCCCAGCTTGGCCGAGCGCAGGTCGCCGTACACGGGAATGGCGCGGGCCTTGGTGGCGCCCCAGTAATCAAGCAGCGCAGGCAGCTTGTCACGGCTCTCCTCGCGCATCAGGAAGTAGACCACGCTCCCTTTTCGAGACAACAGCTTCCTGACTAAACGCTTGCCGATAAACCCTGTCGCTCCCGTGACAAAATACTGCATCGTGGTCTCCCTCTTCTGGTTGTTCGAAATTGATGTGTCAATCATTACAGGGGAATGCTCGATTGGCAAGAAGTCTTGCGCATTCTTGTGGTGGATTGCGCCGCTTTAGAAGCTGCTCTCTATCCGTTTAGTACCCGGCTTCTAGTTTTGATCACTAAAATGGTCTCATCAAAAAAGGTAAGCACCTTCGAATCACCACACTCTCTGGGAGCACACAATGGTAAAGAAACTCAAGACCCTGGCAAAATCGGACGACAAGCAGTTGGCTAGCGCGGTACGCACCTCCGCGCACCAGATCTGGCAAGCCGGCCTGGGCGCATTCGCCAAGGCCCAGGAAGAAGGCGGCCGCGTATTCAACAAGCTGGTCGAAGAAGGCACCAACCTGCAGCGCCGCACCCGCTCGATGGCCGAAGACAAGGTCTCCGAAGTCACCGACACCGTGACCAAGGTTGCCGACGGCGTGAGCAAGCAGGCTTCCGGTTCGTGGGACAAGCTCGAGCAGGTGTTCGAAGACCGCGTTGCGCGCGCTCTGTCGACCATCGGCGTGCCGACCCAGAAGGACATCCAGGAACTGACCAAGCGCGTCGAGCAGCTCAGCCGCGCAGTGGCCGCCGCCACCGGCAAATCGGCCAGCGCCACCAAGGCCCCGGCCAAGCCAGCCGCCAAGCCAGCGCCTAAAAAAGCCGCAGCCCGTCCTGCCACCAGCAAGGCTGCCGCCAAGCCGGCCGCCAAAAAGGCCGCCGCCAAGCCGGTAGCCAAGAAGGCGGCCGCCAAGCCTGCCCCGAAAAAAGCAGCAGCCAAAAAGGCCGCAGCGCCCAAGGCGAGCAGCGCCCCGGCCGCGAGCGACACCAGCGCCGCGTAATCTGGCTCACTGATCCCCCGCTCTTCATCCCTGGCCTGCAGGCCGGGCGCGGGGGGAAGTGGAGAAAGGGCCTGTGCTTGCGCAGGCCCTTTTTACGTGAATGACGCTATAAAGAAGCTACTATGTCGACTACTGAAAACAAGCGCACCGGCAAGATCGGCCTGGCCCTGGCCGGCGGCGGCCCTTTGGCCGCCGTCTACGAGATCGGCGTGCTGGCAGCATTGCAAGAGTCGATCGAGGGACTGGACCTCACCGCTGCCGACTTTTACGTTGGCATCAGCGCCGGCGGCATCGTGGCTGCGGCGCTGGCCAACGGTATCACGCCGCACCAGATGTGCCGCCTGTTCATCGAGAGCGATGTCGAGGCAAACGACGGCGCCACCCTGTTCAAGCCCGAAATTCTGCTGCGTCCGGCGGGCGCCGAACTGCGCAAGCGGGCCGCCATGGTGCCCGGCCTGCTGCTCTCGTCGCTGTTCCACTACGCGCGCCACCGCAAGAGCGTGTTCGCTTCCTTCGAGCGCTTCAAGGAAGCCCTGCCGGCCGGGATCCTGTCGGGCGAGGGCATCCATCACTACCTCAAGGCCACCTTCGCGCGCCCGGGCCGCAGCAACGACTTTCGCAAACTGCGCAGCAAGCTGGTCATCGTTGCCACCGACCTCGATACCGGCGAAGCTGTGCGCTTCGGCGACGTCGGTTGGGACAGCACGCCTATCTCCAAGGCGGTCGAAGCCAGCGCCGCCGTCCCCGGTCTGTTCCCGCCGGTCGAAATCAACGGCCACCATTTCGTCGATGGTGCGCTGCGCAAGAGCATGCACGCCTCGATCGCGCTCGAGGCCGGGGTCGAGATGCTGTTCTGCGTGAACGCCATCGTGCCCTACAACTCGCGCGGCAAGGCGCTGCAGAACACGCCCGGCAAACTGTCGAGCGGCGGGCTGCTCGACGTGCTCTCGCAAACCCTGCGCTCGATCCTGCATTCGCGCATAGCCTCGGGCATGGCCAGCTACGAAAAGAGCCATCCCAAGGTCGACATCCTGCTGTTTCAGCCAAACCAGGATGACGCCGAACTGTTCTTCACCAATATCTTCAGCTATTCCAACCGGCGCCGCATGTGCGAGCAGGCCTACCAGAACACGCGCCTGATGCTGCTCGAGCGGCGCGCCGAGATCGCGCCCAAGCTCGAGCGCCACGGCCTCAAGCTCAAGCTGGGGGTGCTGCGCGATACCAGCCTGACGCTGGTGCAGCAGGCGCCGTCGCGCCAGGCCCTGGCGCGGCTGCGTCAAAGCCTGGACGATCTGGAACGCTATCTCAAGGTGACCCACTCTTAAGTGCGCTGTCGGCGCCTGGCACTGTTCCAGCCGCCGGTTTCGGTGTTATGCTTGCGTGAGAAAAACAGAGACCGCCCGCCATGCTACAGAAAGCTCCACGCCGCACCCGCGAACGCATCCTTGAGTTGTCTTTGCGCCTGTTTAACGAGTTCGGCGAGCCGAACATCACCACCACGGTGATCGCCGAAGAGATGAACATCTCGCCCGGCAACCTGTACTACCACTTCCGCAACAAGGACGACATCGTCAATTCGATCTTCGTGCAGTTCGAGGCCGAGATCGAACGCATCCTCACCGTGCCGGAAGGGCGCCGCTCCAACATCGAGGACGTGTGGCTGTACCTGCACCTGATGTTCGAACTGGTGTGGCGCTACCGTTTCTTTTACCGCGACCTCAACGATCTGCTCTCGCGCAATCGCAAGCTCGAACTGCACTTCAAGCAAATCCTGGCCCACAAGATCAAGGTAGCCACCCAGTTGTGCGAAGACTTGCGCACCGAGCGCTCGCTGGAGGCGTCCGACGCCGACATCGCCGCCATGGCCACCAATATGGTGGTGGTGGCGACCTACTGGCTGTCATACGAATACGTGCGCAACCCGCGCAAATATACCGAACAGCAGGCCATGTCCGATGCGCTCGCGCGCGGCTGCTACCAGGTGCTTTCGCTGATCGGGCCCTACCTGCGCGGCGACACCCATCTGCTGTTCGAAAAACTGTCCGAAGAATATCTCAAACAACTCAAATAAGGAGAGTCACATGGCATGGACCGCATTCCCGCACCCGGACGAGGCGTATGTGTACAGCGCGGCGAGCTTGAAGAAGGCCTGGGCCCGCCTGCACGTGGGCGACGCCGAGCCCTTTCCTAAAAAGGCGGCGCTGGTCGACGCCTGGATCGCCTTTCATGCGGGCGACTTCGAAGCTGCCACCAAGATGGGCCTGGCCGCCGGAGTGGACGGCTATTCGGTCGCGCACAAGGCCAGCTGCATCTACGCGACCTATCTGGAAAAAAACGACAAGAAAAAAATCGCCATGTTCGAAGAAGTGGCGGAACGCTGCGAGCGTCAGCAGGCCGAGCAGCCCGACAACCCGGCCGGCTACTACTGGCACGCCTATGCGCTGGGACGCTACGCCCAGGGCATCTCGATCGTCAAGGCGCTGGCCCAGGGCATTGCGCCTAAAGTGCGCAGCAGCCTTGACAAGACCATCGCGCTGGCCCCCAAGCATGCGGACGCCCACATCGCGTTGGGCGCCTTTCACGCCGAGATCATCGGCAGCGTGGGCGCCATGATTGGCAGCCTGACCTACCAGGTCAAGAAGGAAGAGGGCTACAAGCTGTTCAAGAAGGCCATCGATCTCAATCCCGACACCGCCATCGGCCGCATCGAATACGCCAATGCGTTGGTCAGCCTGGACGGCAAGAAGAAAATGGACGAGGCGGTCAAGCTGTACGAGGAAGCGGCGGCGGTCGATCCGCGCGACGCGATGGAGCGCCTCGACGTGGAAGCGGCGAAAGAGGAACTCGAAGACGAATGAAAGCACTGGCAGTCTACTGCGGCGCCAATCCCGGATTGTCGCCGGTGTATGCCGAGGCCGCGCGCGCGCTGGGCCGGGCCATGGTCGCGCACAATATCGGCCTGGTCTACGGCGGCGGCAATGTCGGCCTGATGGGCACCATTGCCGACGAGGTGCTGCGTCTGGGCGGTGAAGTGAGCGGCGTAATTCCGCGCCAGCTGGTCGAGCGCGAGCTGGCCCACGCCGGCTTGACGCGCCTGTTCGTGGTCAAGGACATGCATGAGCGTAAAGCCATGATGGCCGAGCTGTCCGACGGTTTTATCGCCATGCCGGGCGGGATGGGCACGCTTGAAGAGCTGTTCGAAATGCTCACCTGGCTGCAGCTCGACATCCATCGCAAGCCGGTGGGCGTACTCAATGTCGGCGGCTTCTACGACCTGCTGGTGGGCTTCATGGAGCACGCCCACGATCAGGGCTTCATCCGTCCGCAGCATGCCGGGCTGATGATGGTGGAGTCCGAGCCGGAGGCGCTGTTGCGGCGCCTGATGGGCGGCTAGGCCGTCACCACCCTGTTGCGTCCCGCCGCCTTGGCCTCGTACAGGGCCTTGTCGGCGCGCGAGATGGTCTCGGCAAAGGCCTCGCCCGGCGCGCGCTGCACCAGACCGGCCGAGAAGGTGACGCCGCGCTGCTGCAGCTCGGGCATAGCGATATTGCCCACCGCCGCGGCCATGCGCGCAAGCACCTGAGCGGCTTCTTCCAGGCCCGCATTAGGCAGCAGCATCAAGAATTCCTCGCCGCCCCAGCGCGCCAGCATGTCATCCGCGCGCAACTGAGCGCTGGCCGCCAGTGCAAAATTGCGCAACACGGCGTCGCCGCCGGCATGGCCGCAACTGTCGTTGACGCTTTTGAAAAAGTCGATATCGAGCAAGGCCAGGCAGATGGTTTCACCGCTGTCGCTCTGGCGCCGCTCGACGCTGGTGAGCACTTCGTTCATGTGGCGCCGGTTGGCCAGCGAGGTCAGTTCGTCGATGGTGGCCAGGGTCTGGATCTGGCCCATTGCCGCGAGCAGCTCTTCCTTCTGGCGATTCATCTTGGCGCGCAGCTTGCTCATCTCGCCGGTCAGGATGGCGACCGCCAGCAGGGTCGCGCCGCAGATGGCAAAGTGCATGAGCTCATCGTGGACCGGGTGCATGGCCGGCGCGCGCTGCACCAGCGCGGCCATGCTCAGGCCCAGGGTAGTGAGCGCGAATGCGGTCAGGCCGAGCGTGTCGCGCGGGCGCAGCGAGAACGCGCAGAACACGATCACCACCAGCAGCACCATCAAGGTGGCGCCGCGAATCGGACCGGTCACCGCGTAAGCGCCCACCGTACACAGGATCGCGAACACCGCCTGCATCACGGCCAGCTGACGCGGCGTAATGCGCAGCAGGGTGCTGACCCGCACCAGGACGAAGAAGAACAGTACGCCGCACATGGCAAACCAGCACAGCGCCGCCGATCCTTCGGCAGCCGCGGTGCCGGCCCGTACCTGCAGGTACAGCAGACCCATGCTGAGCATGTAGAGCAGGGCCGAACCGGACCAGTAGCCCATCAGCAGGCGCAGCCTGGGATTGTCGCTGAGCAGAAAGCGGCCGATGTCAGGCAGCATACGGCCTCGCTGCCATCACTTCGGATTCAATCACTGCGCCGCATTCGAGCAGGATGCGGGCCTGCTCCTCGAGCAGGGAATGGATGCGACTGGCCGCCACCGGAGGACTGAACAGGTAGCCCTGCATCTCGTCGCACTCGTTATCGCGCAGGAAGCTGCACTGCTGCTCGGTCTCCACCCCTTCGGCGATCACGCGCAGGTTCAGTTTGTGGCCGAGCGAGATGACGGCCATGGCAATGGCCTGGTCGTCGGCATTGTCGGCCAGTTCGCGCACAAAGGACTTGTCGATTTTCAGGCTGGCGATCGGAAACGACTTGAGCGCCGACAGGCTCGAATAACCGGTGCCGAAGTCGTCGATGGAGAGGGCTACGCCCATCGCCTCGAGCTCGCGCATCTTGCCCACCGACTGGGCCAGGTCGCGCATGATCAGGCTTTCCGTCACTTCCAGTTCCAGCGATGCTGCATCCAGGCCGCTGTCCTGCATGGCCTGGGCCACGCGCTCGACCAGTCGCTTGTCCTCGAACTGGCGCGGCGAGACGTTGACCGACATCGTGATCGGGGCCAGGCCGGCGTCCTGCCAGGCCTTGTTCTGGCGGCAGGCGGTCTGCAGCACCCAGTCGCCGATGGCCACGATCAAGCCGCTCTCCTCGGCCAGGCCAATGAAGCGCAGCGGCGAGATCATGCCGTGTTCCGGATGCTGCCAGCGGATCAGCGCCTCGACCCCGATGATCAGACCGGAGCGCAGATCGACCTTGGGCTGGTACAGCAGGTGGAACTGGTGTTCGTCGAGCGCGCTGCGCAAGCCTTCGAGCAGCACCAGTTTCTGTTCCACGCTGGCGTTCATTTCGCGGGTGTAGAACTGGAACACGTTCTTGCCCATTTCCTTGGCGCGGTACATGGCCGCGTCGGCATTCATCATCAAGGTATTGGGGTCGCCGCCGTCGCGCGGATAGATCACCACGCCCATGCTGCAGCTGACCTGGACTTCCTGGCCCTCGAGCAGTACCGGCTCGTGCACCGCCTGGCGGATCTTCTCGAGCACCGGCGCGATGCTGAGCGGATTATCCGACTGGTCGGCCAGGATGATGACGAATTCGTCGCCGCCGAAGCGGCCCAGGGTGTCTTCGCGGCGCACGCATTCCTGCATGCGCGCGCCGACCACCTTGAGCAGTTCGTCGCCAGCGTTGTGGCCCAGGCCGTCGTTGACCAGCTTGAAGCCATCCAGGTCGATAAAGGCCACCGCCACGCTGCGGCTGCGGCGCTGCGCGTGCAGGATGGCCTGATCCAGACGCTCGCGAATCAGGCTGCGGTTGGGCAGGCCGGTGAGATCATCATGATGGGCGATGTGGCGGATGTGCTGCTCGGTGAGCTTGCGTTCGGTGATATCGCGCACGATCGCCACCACGCCGCCTTCCACCGCCACCACCTGGCGGTGCAGCCACTGCTCCTGGTGCGGCAGGGCGCCGGCCTGCCACTCGGCTTCGTGCACGCCGCCCACCAGGGTCGCCTTGACCAGGTCGTCGAAGATGCCGTTGCTGATGTAGGCCGGCAGCACATCGCCCAGGCTGCGCCCGCGCAGCTCGCGCTTGCTCAGTCCCGCCAGTTTTTCGGCGCGCGTGTTGGTCGCTTCGATCACGAAATCGGTGATGGCCCCGCTGTCGGCGGTCACGCTGCGCATGACGAAAAAGGCGTCCAGGCTGGCCTCGGAGGCGGCGGCATAGGTCTCCTGGGCGCGTCGGATGCGGCGCCGGGTGCGGGTGAGCTGGTAGGACCAGACGCCCACCAGCGCCACGATGATGACCAGCAGGGCGCTGCCGCTGCCGGCCACCCACAGGTAGTTGCGGCGCTGCTGTTCGAACTGGGCCAGCTGTTCGTGTTCGGCCAGGCCCACCATGGCGGTCAGGTCGGAGCCGTGCAGCTTGCGCACGCTGGTGTAGCGGCGCACGCCGTCCCATGAACTGGCCAGCGCCGCGCCAGGCTCGGCGTCGGCTGCCGGGGCGCGCATGTGCTGGCCCCACGATACCTTGTCGCCGATGCGCAGCGCGCGGAACACGCCGTCGGCGCCGTACAGGCCCAGCGCGCCGGCTTCGCCCTGGCGCAGGCGTTCGTAGCCGCTGGTGAAGTAGGCCGGGTCGACTTCGACGATGGCCACGCCTGCAAAAGCGCCGGCAGCGTCGTTCAGGCGGCGCGAAAAATGCAGGTGCCAGTCCGGATTGGCGGCGTCATTTTCGGTGTGGCTGACGAAAGGCGCGCCGGTATCGGCCTCGCGGTGATGCGCAAAATAATCCTTGGCGGCGACGTTGATGGAGGTCGCCTTGGGATTGCTGGCCACGATGCGGCCGCTGCGATCGGCGATGCTGACCACGAACACCAGTCCTGATGGCAGCAGGCCCTGTGCATCGAGCGCCGGCAGGGCGCCGTCGGCACCCTTGAGTTCGACCGCATACTTGAGCACCTTGAGGGTCTGGTCGATGCCGCCCAGGTTGCGCTGCACCTGCGCCTCGTAGGTGTCGATCAGTTCGAGGCTCGATTCGCGCGCAGCGGCATGGGCGGCGGCGCGTTCGATCTCGATGAAGTGGCCGGTGGCCGCCGCGATCAGCACCAGCAGCAGGGCCGAAAACAGGGGCAGCGAAATATGCGTTTCGAGCCCGTGCCCGAGCAGGCGGCGCAGGCGCGCGCGCAGGCTCCTGGGCGCTTGCGCCGCGCGCATCATGGAAGCCGGGCGCGCATCGTCAGCGCACCACGAGGACGGCCTTGACGGTCGGATCGAGCGCCGCGCGGTCGATATAGCCGATCAGGGCCGGATTGTCGGCGACCAGACGGCGGACCGCCTGGCTGTCGGGCGCTTCGCGCGGGGGCTGGCCGCGGCCGGTGAAAATCATCTTGCTCCAGTAAGCCTTGAGCAGGGGCGGCGTCTTGGACGTCACCTTGGCGTAGAACTCGTCGCGTTCGGACGAGCCGATGCGCTGGTCGAGCGCGACCGCTTCGGCCCCGCCCGGGAAGCGCCCGATCTGGCCCAGGAAGATGTCGGCCACCTGGTCGGCGCGCAGCGAAGACACGGCGCTCTTGGCCGAGACGATGATCACCAGTTCGCCGGCGGCGGCGCTTGGCATGCTGAGCGCCAGCGCCAGGGCGCAGCAGGAGGAGAGCAGGGCTGTTCGCATGGCCGCCTCCTCAGAACACGAAATCGAGCGCGACGCTCGTGACGTGGACGGCCCGGCCCGAGCGAAAACCCGGCTGGGGATTGATCAGCGTGCCGCGCGAACCGGCGCGCGGGGTGATGCGGTCATGCTGGAGCTTGAGCGCGAAGTTGGGCCGGAAATCCCAGCGCAGCCCCGCGCTGAGCGTGTCCTGGGTGGCGATAGCATTGAGCAGGTGATTGAGCCCGGCGTTCAACTGGCCGGCAGCGGCGGCCAGCGGTGGCGGCAGGCCGGCTTGGGGCAGACCCGGGTCGCTGTTCGGGCGCAGTGCCTTGGCCTGCGAATAGGTGGCGTAGGGTGTCAAACTGCCAAAACGATAACCTGCACTCAGGTAGGCCGAGTTGGATTTGGCCAGGAAGGAGTGTCCGTCCATGATGCCGTACTCGGACATGAGAAACCACTGGCCCGGGTCGTAATTGAAACCGATGGTAAATGCGTCGACCCGCTTGTCGATGACGTCGTACTTGTTGGCGATGGCGATGCCGGCCGCTCCGAACTGGCGAAAGCCATCGAACAGGGGGCGCGCGATGTTGACGTTGATGGTGGCGGTGAACAGGCTGGCGCGCACGCTCAGGGCGCCAATGTCGGCGCTATGGGTGAGCCCGAACAGCCCGCGCGCTTTCACCGAGGTGGTGTCGGTCAGTTCGATGTCGGTGCCGCCGTAGAACACTTGGGTCACGTGCTTCATGCTGCCCCGCTGCCAGCGGTAGCTCACGTCGGCGCCGTCGCTGTTGGTGATCGGGATGCCGCCGTAGACTTCGATCGGCGGACGCACCCAGGGGTAGGCATAGCCCACCTTGCGGTAGTCGGCCGCCACGAAAATCGGCAGCGCGATGCGGCCCACGCGGATCGACAGGTCGGGCGTGGCCTGGTACTTCAGGTTCAACCACTCGACCTGGGTGGCGTAGCTGTAGTCGTAGCGGCGCTCCGTTGTCACCTGCAGCACGGCCGACCATTGATTGTCGATGGCCACGCCCAGCTGGGCGGCCAGGCGGCTGTCGTTGCTCAAGCTGGTGGCGCGGGTGTAGCCAACGCCATCCGGTTTCAGGATGGTCGAGGTGAAATCGGCGAAATCGTGATTGGAATGGGTCGCGCTCAGCGTGCCGTAGCCGCCGAAGCTGAAAGCAGGCCCGCTCTGCGTGGAAGTTGTCGACTGGGCCAGGGCGGCGCTGCTGCACACGAAGGCTGCGGCCATCGCGCAGGGGCGCAGCAAGCAGGCGGTCGTTGAAAAGGCTTGGGTACTATGTCTCATTGCTGATATCCGGTCAAAATACCTTTATAGCAACGATAATACGCATGAGGGCGAACGACGGCTTGCTGATAGGAAAGGCACATGGATGACTGTATAGATCCGCAGTGCGCTTGTCGACAGTTATCCCGTCGTGAGCGTGCACTGGCAACGATTGGTGCGCGAAAGCAACATTTGGCCGGGGCTGCTGTTATCAGGAAGTTTATACACAGCCTAGATAGCCGCGCGGGCGCTCGCCGCAGGCCACAGCGGCTCGGCGGAGAGTTCGAGCTGGGTCAGGTAGAGCCGCAGGTCGAATTCGTACTGGTGATAATTGGGCTCCATGTAGGTGCACAATTTGTAGAAGGCTTTGTCGTGCTGTTTTTCCTTGACGTGGGCCAGCTCATGCACCGCGATCATGCGCAGAAAAGGCAGCGGCACATCCTTGAACACCGTGGCCACGCGGATCTCGTGCTTGGCCTTGAGCTTGTTGCCCTGCACCCGCGAGATCGAGGTGTGCAGGCCGAGCGCATGCTGGATCACGTGAATCTTGCTGTCGAAGGCGACCTTGTTGATCGGATCTGCGTTGCGCAGATATTCCGACTTCAGATCCTGGACGTAGTCGTACAGCGCGCGGTCGGTGCGGATCGAATGCACCTCGGGATAGCGCTGGCGCAGCACCTCGCCCAGGCGGTTTTGCGCGATCAGGCTGCGCACCTGGTCGATGGTCTGGCTCGAGTAGGCGCCGAGATATTTGAGCTCATGCATGGCGCGCACTGTACCACGCCGCGCCATCGCCTGCAGGCCTCAAGCCTTGCTGGCCCGTTCAAAGCGCTCGCGGGTGGTGTCTTCGTCGCGCAGGCCGAACGCATAGTTCGCTTCCAGCCACATGACGTTGATGATGGCCGCCGCCAGCGCCAGGCCGACACCCAGTATCCATGCGAAGTACCACATACGTTTCTCCTAATAGGCTTCGTGTTCGTTTTCGCGAATATGCGCCGCGGTCACTTTACCGCTCATGATCCCGTACACCCAGGAGGTGTACAGGGCGACGATGGGAAGCATGACCACGACCACCCAGAACATCACACCCAGGCTCTTGTGGCTGGCCACCGCATCCCAGGCTGTCAGGCCGCTGCCGGGGTTAAGCGAGGACGGCATGATGAAGGGGAACATGGCCGCGCCTGCCGTGAGCACGATCCCGGCCACGGAGATGCCGCTGGCGAGAAAGGCGGGCAGGCTGCGGCGCATGGCGCAGCAGCCCATGGCCAGCGCGGCGCCCAGCAGGCCCATGGCCGGAAAGGCGAGGGTGAGCGGATAAAGTTCATAATTGTCCAGCCACGCGCCGGCCGCGCGCGCGACAGTTTTTGCGGTCGGCATAAAGGCACTGCCCGCTGGCGGCGCGCTGACAATGCGGTAGCCTTCCAGCCCGGTGGCGACCCACAGGCCGGCCAGCGCAAAAGCGGCGATGGTGACGGCCCCGGCTGCGATGGCGCCCTTGCGCGCGCGCTCGGCGATCTCGGTCTCGGTCTTCTGGTACAGATAGGTCGCGCCGTGCATGGCTAGCATGGCCACGCCCAGCACCCCGGCCAGCAGGCCGAAGGGATTGAGCAGGCCGACAAAGCTGCCGGTGTACTCCATGCGCATGGTTTCGTCGTAATGGAACGGCACGCCCTGCAGCAGATTGCCAAAGGCGATGCCGAAGATCAGGGGCGGCACAAAGCCGCCGATGAACAGGCCCCAGTCCCAGAAGCTGCGCCAGCGCGGATCGGCCAGCTTGCTGCGGTAATCGAATCCAACGGGACGGAAGAACAGCGCGAACAGCAGCAGCATCAGGGCCACGTAGAAACCGGAAAACGCGGCAGCATACACCAGCGGCCAGGCCGCGAACATGGCGCCGCCGGCAGCGATGAACCAGGTCTGGTTGCCTTCCCAGGTGGGGCCGATGACGTTGATGATTACGCGCCGTTCGATGTCATCCCGGCCCAGAAAGGGCAGCCACATGCCGATGCCGAAGTCAAAGCCGTTGGTGAGCGCAAAGCCGATCAGCAGCACGCCGACAAAGCACCACCAGATCACTTTCAGGGTCAGATAGTCGAAGATCATGCTGCCTCCAGCTTTTCCCAGTGATACCTGCCGGTGTGCAGGCTGCTCGGACCCAGGCGCGTGTACTTGATCATGAGCCCCATCTCGACCACCAGCAGCAGGGTGTAGAAGGCGATGAAGCCGGCCAGGCTGAAATACAGGCTCGAGGCCTGCAGGGTCGAGGCCGACAAATGGGTGGGCAGGATACCGGCGATGGTCCAGGGCTGGCGCCCGTATTCGGCCACGATCCATCCGAGTTCGGCGGCCACCCAGGGCAGCGGAATCGAGACCACGGCCAGTTTGAGCAGCCAGCGCTGCTGCGCCAGGCGCTGGCGGATCAGATAATAGAAGGCGGCGCTGAAGATGAACAGGAACAGCAGGCCCAGTCCCACCATGATGCGGAACGACCAGAACAGCGGCGCCACTTTCGGCACCGTGTCGTTGACCGCCTTGCGGATCTGCTCCTCGGTGGCGTCGACTACATTGGGCGTGTACTTCTTGAGCAGCAGGCCGTAGCCCAGATCGTCCTTCAGGCGCAGAAATGCAGCTTTGGCCTCTGGCGACTTGTCGCCGCGCTTGAGGCGCATCAGCGCCGCGTACGAGTGCATGCCATTGCGGATGCGCGCTTCGTGCTGGCGCTTGAGGTCCTTGATGCCGATCACTGGCGTGTCGGTCGAGCGGGTGGCGATCAGGCCGAGCACATAGGGCAGCTTGACGGCGTAGTCGGTGCGCTCCTTTTCATCATTGGGCAGGCCGAACAAGGTCAGCGCGGCCGGCGCAGGCTCGGTCTCCCATTCGGCTTCGATGGCGGCCAGCTTGACCTTGTTGACTTCCCCGGCGGTATAGCCCGATTCGTCACCCAGCACGATAACCGACAGGGTCGAGGCCAGGCCGAAGCCGGCGGCAATGGCGAACGAGCGCAGCGCGAACGGAATGTCGCGCGCCTTGAGCAGGTAAAAGGCTGACACGCCCAGCACGAACATGGAGGCCGTCACGTAGCCGGCGGCGACGGTGTGCACGAACTTCACCTGCGCTACCGGATTGAAGATCACGTCCGATATGCTGACCAGTTCCATGCGCATGGTCTCGAAGTTGAATTCGGCGCCGACCGGATTGTTCATCCAGCCGTTGGCAATCAGGATCCACAGCGCCGACAGGCTCGAGCCCAGCGCCACCAGGAAGGTCACGGCCAGGTGCTGCACCCGCGACAGGCGGTTCCAGCCAAAAAAGAACAGGCCGACGAAGGTGGACTCGAGGAAGAAGGCCATCATGCCTTCGATCGCCAGCGGGGTGCCGAAGATGTCGCCCACATAGTGCGAGTAGTAGGCCCAGTTGGTCCCGAACTGGAATTCGAGGGTGATCCCGGTGGTCACGCCCATGGCGAAATTAATCCCGAACAGCTTGCCCCAGAATTTGGTCATGTCGCGGTAGATTTCGCGCCCGGTCATCACGTAGACCGACTCCATGATCACCAGGATCCAGGACAGGCCGAGCGTGAGCGGGACGAACAGGAAGTGATACATGGCCGTCGCTGCAAACTGCAGGCGCGACAGGCTGACAACGTCATCGATCGGGATCATGGGGTGGCCTTGGTTGGGAGGGCGGGAACGGATGCAGGCCCGAGCAGGTGGCGCTCGACTTTCTCGGTCGGCATGCGCATTTTCTTCACCTGGGGCGCTGAAAAGAAGGCCTTGTGCATGGCCATCAGGACGATGACTTTAACGACCAGCGCGAGGGTGATCGTCAGCCAGAAAGGCCAGCCACGGCGGCGCGGGAACATGTCATGCCTCCTTGTCCCCGCCGGCGGGCGCACTGGCCGGATCGCGCTTTTTGCGAAAACCGCCGCGCACGCTCTCGCTCACGTCGAGCAGCTTGCCGACGGTGGAGCCCATTTTCATCAGCGAAGTGAGGGTCTCGGGCGAGAGGCGCTGCACATCGTCGAACCAGGAGCTGGACAGTTCGATCAGCTCGTACATCTCGCGCATGCGCTGCTGGGCCACGCGGTCGCTGTCGTTGCTCGGTGTTTCGAGCAGGGCGTCGCGCAGCATCGACAGGGTAGGTTCGACCTCGCGCCGGCGGCGTTCTTCCAGCAGGGCCTTGAAGATGTCCCAGATGTCCTTGGGCGGCTCGAAGTATTCGCGGCGGTCGCCCGGCTGGTGCAGCAGTTTGACCAGGCGCCACGACTGCAGCTCCTTGAGGCCCATCGATACGTTCGAACGCGAGAACTGCAAGTGCTCGGCAATTTCGTCGGCATTGAGCGGTTTGCCCAGCACATAGAGCAGCGCGTACATCTGACCCACGGTGCGGTTGATGCCCCAGCGGCTGCCCATCTCGCCGAAGTGGAGGATGAATTTCTGTGCCAAAGGTGTCAGATTGACCATGTCAGCGCGCCTTTAAGTTTTGAATTTTCAGGAATTACTGAAATTATAGAAGAAAACAGAAAGGCGTGCACGGACGCATCTCATTTGTATGGCGCGGGCGAGAAAATACGGGGTGGGATGGCTGGGTGCAGCCGTAGCGTGCTGCCGGTATGGCGTCAGGCGATTACGGTAACGATGTCGCCCTGGGCATTACGAATCACGGTGCGCTTGATGTGCCAGGTGATTTCTTCGAACGCGGGCAGCACATGGTTGCCTTCGCCCTCGCGGAAAATGATGGCAAAGGCGTCAATCATGCCGGGAGTGAAGTGCAGGGTGAGGGTGCTGCCGTGCACCTTGACAGCATTGCGGCTGGCCAGCTTGAAGTGCAACTGCCATGTGGGGCCCCACAATACAAAGGGCCGCTCGAAAGGCAGGCGCAATGGCAGCAGTTCGATCAATTTGGCTATGTGCTGGGCGCCGAGCGTAATGTCGATGATACTCTTGCGCAGCACGCGCTTTTGCACATCGATATTGAGCACATCGGTGTAGAGCACGCCGGTCGAGGACCCATCGCGCGCCGTGCCCTGCGCCACGCTGTGCTTGATGGTATCGATGTTGAGCATCGACTCGCGGTGCAGGACAGTGATCCAGAGCGGCATGCGGGTGAGCAAAACGTCCAGCAATTTGCGCGTGTCCCAACGCTCGGCGGCGCGCTCTTCGTCCGCGCTCAGGGCGACCAGCTGCAAGAATGCTATCTTGCCCGTTGCGCACTCGACGGCAAGCACTTCCGGGTCGTCGGCGAAACCGACTGCGCATAACTGGCTGCCGCTGCCGGGGGCGATCGGGCCGTTGGCGTTCATGCGGTGGCCGTTTTCCAGGCTGTTGCCGGTGCGCGCCACGTAGCATGCCAAGTTGTGCATGAATTCAAGTGGCCAGAGCGGCGGCTCGGCCTCGTCGCGCCCGGCCAGCAGGCGAAACGTCAGTTCAAATCCGAAGCCGCTGCCGCCTGCGGGCCTGGCAGTGCCGGCATGGGCGAGCGACAGGCCGTGGGTTACATAGTGCCAGTGCGACTGTGGTTGCGCGCGCTTCCAGACGCTGATCCCGGTGAGCGGATCGGGCCCGGCCTGATCGGACGAATGGATGGTGGCGAAGTGACGCGGCTTGCGACCCTTGTACAAAGACAGGAGGTGGGCCTGCACTGCTTCGTCGGCTGGCATGCTCGCGGTGGAAGCGCTGATATCTGGAGTAGGCAAGTCGTCGTTTTCCGCGAAACCGTCATGATTGTGTAAAGACCGGACGCGCACTTCGCTGGCTTGTCCGGGTCGACAATCTTAACATGCACCCGTGTAAAGGGCCTGTCGCGGCCCGTTTTTGCTCGGTCGGGAGGCTCGAACTTGCTGCTTCGATAAAGGAGTGTTGCTCAGGCGCACGGTAATTAAGCTTGCCCGTGGACATCAGTGAGAACGGTACGTACACTCTGTTGACGCTTTCAATCATCCTCCTACGTCGGGCCCTCATGAATTCTGCCAATCTCAAGCTCGACGTGCGCGCGGCGTTTGCCGCCATCGACCGCCCCGACCGCCCATCGCTGGTTGTCCATTCCTGCTGCGAGTGCAATGCACTGGCCGACGATCTGGCGCTCCACTCCGCCGCCAGCTTGCCCCCAGCAGTGCTACAAAAGCATGTGTGGAATTTGCCCCTGTTGTCGGACGAGGCTAAACAGTACTTTTTACCGGCCTGGATCTGTTCGTCCATCGACGATCCCTGTTCCGATGCTACCGATGCCTTGTTGATGGAGTTTCGCTCCGATCACCGCTGGAGCCCGGCCACCGCGTACACCGCCGCCCAATGGGGCGCCATCGGCGATTGGCTCGACCTGCTGGCACAAAGCTGCGATCCATACAGCCGCGAAGACCTCGAGCGCGTCTACGTGAAATTGAAACCCCGGTTCCAGGTTCTGCGCGCCATTCACTAGGCCCGCCGAGGATACAACCCCGGCCCGGAAAGAAAGCCGGCCCGGAGCGAGCACGCTCGCCGGGCCGGTCAACACACTGGGGGTCGGCTAAGGATCAGGACTTAGCTCTTGCCGCTTGCCCGTCCCCCTGCCTTGGCTGCTGCAGCCTCCTTGTTGCTGCGCGCTGCGGACTGGCGGCTTTCGCCACCTTTGCGGCCAATGTCGGCCATGTGTTCACGGTCGCGGCTAACGGCTTCGCCGCCTTTTTGCCCAGCGCGGCGCGCCTCCTCGGAATCGAATTCGTGCGCCGTGCCTTTTTGATGTGCAGCCTGGCCACCCTTGCTGGCGATTTCGCGCTGCTGATTTTGATCCATTGCCGCAAAACCGCGCTTGGCCGGCCCCTGACTGCTGCCGCTGCCACTTTTTTGCGAACTGCCGGCCGACCCGCCGGCCTTGTTGCCACTATCTTTGCTTGTCGCCATGTCGATCTCCTGGTGTGTTGTCGGTGTCGGGCACGCTGCTGTTCAAGCCGCGCTCGCAAATTAGAGACGCCCCAATTTCAATAGTTCCGACTAGTTCGGTGGACGCAGCGAACGGCGCGAGCCATCGTGACGGTCCATGTCGTCAAGCGTGGCCGGCGGCGCCGACAGGTCTTCGTCGAGTTCCTCCTTGCGAGCCGTGAGCTGCTCGCCCAGGTCGTCGAGGTCGATGCCAGCCTGACGCGCTGCGGCGAACATATCGCTTTCTTCCTTGTCGATGTGGTGGGCAACTTCCTCGCCGAGCACCGTCACTGTGGCGTCGTAATGGTCGTCGCCCGGATACATGACTTCGAGCTGGCTGATGAGTTCCCGAGCACCGGCGTGTTCGACGTCGGCTTCGTCCATCATGTCTTCCTCGTCGATGGCCGAGCGCAGGATGGGGTAGAAGATTTCTTCTTCGAGCATGGTGTGCAACGTGAGCTCGTAGCAAATCTCGTCGACCAGTTCGGACTTGCGTTCGTCCTCGTCGTCATTGCCTTTCAAACTTTCGAATTCACGAAACAGGCTCTTGACCTTGTCGTGATCGGCCTTCAGCAGGTCGAGCGCGTCGATACTCGACCCGCTTTTCTGCTTACCCTGGTTGGACATAGTGACTCCGTAATCAATTTTGATGAAAGGTTCAGTGCGGCGCGGCGTGGCCATTGCCACCGTGGCTGTCGGCAGCGGTGCGGTCTTCGGGACGGCCGGCGCTGGCCACGCTGTCGCCGGCCTGGGCCATGGTGCGTGCAGCCTCCTGGGCAGCGCTGTAGCTGCTGCGGCCGGCCTGCTGCATGGTCTGCTCGGCGCGGCTCATGAGGTCGAGCTGGGAACCGCTGAGCAGACCCGTGAGTTGTTGCTGGTAATGGCGCAGGTGCTCGGCCGCCGGCTGGGCGGCGGCTGCGCCAGCGGCGGCCATTTGAAACGGATCGGAGCAGCTCATCATTTTGCGGCTGGCTTCGACGGAATCTTGCATGAGTTGCTGCGCAAAATTCATATTTAATTCGCTTAACTTGCGTACCGAATCATAGGTGCGGCGGGTAAGTTCGGTCATGAAATTGACCTGGGCCTCAAGGCCCGAGCGCATAGCGTTATTGCTGGTATAACTTGGCATGGGCAACCTCTGTGGAAAGGTATAGGAAGAGACACCATTGCCGCGACAATGGTGAGCGTGCTTCGAAACGAGCATGAGGTAGACGTTGATTACAATGCCAAGTTCCGGCGATTGCGACGCGAGGCGGATTCGGTCAAGCGCACGCGCAAATGCAAAGGGGGCCGCAACGCGGCCCCCCTTGTTCATGGCGAAAGTACGGTTTATTCGGTGCCGACTTTCAGACACAGCTTGCCAAAGTTTTTGCCTTCAAACAGCATCAGCAGCGCTTCAGGGAAATTCTCGATGCCGTCGACGACATCTTCCTTGCTCTTGAAGGTGCCTTCCTGCATCCACTTGGCCATGGCGGCCACGCCTATATGGTAACGGTCGGCATAGTCGAAGACGACGATGCCTTCCATGCGGGCCCGGTTGACCAGCAGCGACAGGTAGTTGGCCGGCCCTTTGACCGCGCTGGTATTGTTGTATTGCGAAATGGCGCCGCAGATGACGATGCGCGCTTTCAGGTTGATGCGGGTAAGGACGGTATCGAGAATCTCGCCGCCGACGTTATCGAAGTAGACGTCCACGCCTTGCGGGCAATGCTGCTTCAGGCCATCCTTGACGCTGCCGTTTTTATAGTCGATGCAGGCGTCGAAGCCCAGTTCCTTCACCACGAAATCGCATTTTTCGGCGCCGCCGGCAATGCCGACCACGCGGCAACCCAGGTGCTTGGCAACCTGGCCCACCGTCATGCCCACCGCGCCGGCTGCGCCCGACACCACCACCGTCTCGCCGGCTTTGGGCATGCCCGATTCGATCAGGCCGAAGTAGCCGGTCATGCCGGGCATGCCGAGCGTGTTCAGCCAGGTGGTCAGCGGCGCCATGCGTGGGTCGATCTTGTAGAACGCGGCTGCCTTGTCACTGGCTGCGCCGACCCAATAGTTTTGCACGCCCATGCCGCCCGATACATAGTCGCCCACGGCAAATTTGTCCGACTTGCTGGCTACCACCACACCGACACCGCCGGCGCGCATGGTCTCGCCAATGGCCACCGGGCGGATATACGATTTACCTTCATTCATCCAGCCGCGCATGGCCGGATCGAGCGAGAGGTAGAGCGCCTTGACCACGATTTCGCCATCGGCGATCTCGCGCACCGGCTCGGTGAGCTGCTCCCAGTCACTGCGCTTGGGCATGCCGACAGGGCGCGCCGCGAGGCGGAACTGCTGGTTCATCAGGGCGGTGGTCGACATGGCGGAGTTCCTTTTAGAAAATGGGATGCGCTCACTATACCGTAAATTTGAACGGTCGTGCTTTTTTGTGTTTATCGCCTGTTTCGCCAGCGCATGCGACAATACAAGGTTCGTATACCTAACGCTCCGCCATCCTTCGACCATGACGCATCCCGAATATATCCTGACCCTGTCCTGCCTGGACCAGCGCGGCATCGTGCACCGCGTTTCGGGCTTTTTGGCCGACCATGGCTGCAATATCATCGACTCGGCCCAGTTTGGCGACGCCGAATCGCGCCTGTTTTTCATGCGCGTGCATTTCGCGCTGGAAGACGGGGCGGTGGGGGACTCCGTGCTGCGCGCCGATTTTGCCGCGCTGTGCGAGCAGATGGGCATGAACGGGCAGCTGCACGACGCCCACTACAAACCGCGCGTGATGCTGATGGTGTCGAAAATCGGCCACTGCCTGAACGATCTGCTGTTTCGCTACAAGAGCGGTCTGCTGCCGGTCGAGATTCCGGCCATCGTCTCGAATCACATGGACTTCTATCAGCTGGCGGCCAGCTATAACATCCCGTTTCACCATCTGCCGCTGGCTGCCGGCGCTGATCCCGGCGCCAAGCTGGCCCAGGAGGCGCGCGTGCTGGACCTGATGGAAACCCATAAGATCGACCTGGTGGTGCTGGCGCGTTACATGCAGATCCTCTCGCCGGGATTGTGCGAGGCGATGCGCGGCAAGGCCATCAATATCCACCATTCCTTCCTGCCCAGTTTCAAGGGCGCCAAACCGTACGCCCAGGCCCACCACCGCGGCGTCAAGCTGATCGGCGCCACTGCGCACTTCGTCACGGGCGACCTCGATGAAGGACCGATCATCGAGCAGGACGTGGAGCGGGTCGATCATGCGATGGATGCCGAGATGCTCTCGGCGATCGGGCGCGACGTCGAGTGCGTGGTGCTCGCGCGCGCCGTGAAATGGTTTGTCGAACACCGCATTTTGCAAAACGGCGACAAGACTGTCGTCTTCAAATAAGCACTATTAAAGGCATTGCATCAATGGCTCTCAAAGCTACCATCTACAAGGCAGAACTGCAGATTGCGGACATGGACCGCAATTACTACCAGGAGCACATCCTGACCCTGGCGCGCCACCCGTCGGAAACCGACGAGCGCATGATGATCCGGCTGCTGGCTTTTGCCATTCACGCCAACGAAGCGCTGACATTCACCAAGGGGCTGTTCGATACGGACGAACCGGACCTGTGGCAAAAGGATCTGACCGGCGCCATCGAGCTGTGGATCGAAGTGGGGCAGCCCGACGAGAAGCGCCTCATGAAAGCGTGCGGACGCAGCGCGCGCGTCGTGGTGTACAGCTACAGTGCCACCAGCCATATCTGGTACAAGCAGGTCGCCAACAAGCTCGAACGGGCCAAGAACCTCACCGTGATCAATATCCCGGCCGAGGCCAGCGCCCAGCTCGAGGCCCTGGCCAACCGCAATATGCAGCTGCAGTGCACGATCCAGGATGGCCAGATCTATCTGACCGATAGCGTGTCGACGGTCCTGGTCGAACGCATGGATTTCAAGGCCGAGCGCTAAGGCGCCGCAGGCGCCGGGCTATAATGAGCGGCGCTGAACAAGCGGGTATGCAAACCACATGATGCTGAGATCTAGAATGAAAAAACACTTAATCGCCGCCGCCCTGATGACATGTGCGGCAGCGGCCAATGCCCAGGTCAGCGTGACGGCGCCGTGGGTACGCGCGACAGTGCCGGCGCAAAAAAGCACTGGCGCCTTCATGCATTTGCAAGCGATGGGCGATGCGCGCCTGGTGGGCGTGAGCACGCCACTGGCCAAGTCGATCGAACTGCACCAGAGCCAGATGGATGGCAGCACCATGCGCATGCGCCAGGTCGACGGCATCGATTTGCCGGCAGGGCGCGGTGTCAACCTAGCGTCAGGGGGCTACCACATCATGCTCATCGGCCTCAAGCAGCAGCTCAAGCACGGCGACGTGGTCCCGATCACGCTCGAGATTGAGCACAAGGGCAAGCCGGCCAAGCGCGAAAGCCTCACGCTCAAGGTGCCGGTCAAGCCGCTCGGCTTCACCAGCCCCCATGGCGCCGCAGCGCCGATGCATCACTAGGCAGTGCTCAGCGCGGCGCCGCGCCCAGCCGTTTTGCCGAGCCGGAGCCGGCCACTGACTTGCTCAGTTTCGGGTCGCCGTAATAATTGACGTCGCCCGAACCGGCCACCCGCATGCTCAGCGTGTCGCTGGCCCACACCGTCGCCTCGCCCGAACCTGCCACGCTCACACTGGCCTCACGCGCCTTGAGCTGGCCGGCATCGACATCGCCCGAGCCGCCTATGGAGACCGCCAGCCGGTCGATCACGCCGCTGCCGCTCTTGAAGTTACCGCTGCCGCCCACGGTGATCTTGACCGATTCTGCGTCCACGCCCTTGACGGAGATGGAGCCGGAGCCGCCCAGTACGAATTCCATATTCGCACCGCGCAGGGCATCCGATTCGATCGAGCCGGAGCCACCCAGCGCGATGCTGTCGATGGTCCTAGCCTGGATCACGATTTTCATGGTTCTTGTCTGCAGGTTCATATTCTTTTTGGCGGGGCGCACTTTGAGCACGCCGTTCTCGATCACGGTGTCGATCAGCGGCAGCAGATTGTCATCGGTCTCGATGGTGATGCTCTCGGTGTTCCCGATGCGCAGTTCGACCGTGGCCGGCAGGCTCAGACCCACGCCGGTGAAATGGGCCAGTTCGCGGCTGACTTTCTTGATGTTGCCCGAGCCTTGCACGCGTTCGCCCGCGACCCAGTCCATGGGCGAAGCGAGCGCCAGGCCGGCAGGAACGACAGCGGTGAGCGCGGCAGCGGCCAGCACTACCTGGCGCAGGCCGGTGCTGAAAATGGATGGTGTATGCATGGGTGTCTCCCGAGTCTGTTGAAGTAATTCATCATAGGACAGGGCCCGGGGACGGGCGCGCCGATTGCGACAGACTGCAGGGCGCGCCGGACAGAATGCATCTGGCGCGGATGGCTGACACGCGCTCAGGCCGGGCGCGCGCGGCCGTTATTCTCGAGCCACTCAAGCGCTCCCTGCCACAGCGGCTGGCAACTGGCCTTGAAGTAGCCCATATGGCCGATCGGGCCCATGCCGGCCTGGCGCGGATCAATGTCGGTGGCTTGCCACGCCACGTTGCGGTAGCCGGCCATGAAGGCGTCGCGCGACTTTGGCCGCGCCCACAGGTCGTCGAGCGCGTTGCAGGCCATGATGGGACTGCGCACGCTATCGAAAGCGGCGGCCAGGTGGCTCATCTCGGGATCCTGGAAAAAGTAGCGCGGATAGGTGCACCAGCGCTTCCACTGGTGATAGACATCGATCGGCAAGTCCTCGCCCATGCCCATCCAGTTCCACGCCATGTAGCCCTTCACGCGCACGATCACGGGACCGAGCAGGCGCCACATGAACAGCACGCGCAGGCGCTCGAGCAGCGGCATCCAGCCATGCCAGCCGGCGCCGGTGGCAAAAGTGTACAAGCCATCGACCTTGTGGTGATTGGGCAGCAGGCCAAAGGCGTGGCCGCCGTAGGAGTGGCCGACCACGTACAGGGGCAGGCCGGGCTGGCTCATGGCTTCGACCGCGGCGGCGAGGTCCTGGCGGCCCCAGTCCAGGTAATCCATGCGAAAACCCTTCAGGCTGGCCGGCTTGGAGCGGCCGATGCCGCGGTAGTCGAGCGTCATCACGGCGTAACCCTGACGGCTGGCGAATTGGGCGAAGCGGCGGTAGAAGCCCTGCGGCACGCCGGTGGCGCCGGCCATGACCAGGTGGGCGCGCACGCTGCCCTCAGCCGGGTACAGGGTGGCGGCGATGGGGTAGCCGTCGGCAGTGGTCAGGGTCAGGTTCTCAATGGTGGGGGCGGTGCTCATGTGGGCTCCTTGGGGCGGTGCAGATCGAGGATGGTGAGCAGGGCTTGGCCCACCAGGGTCATGGGTTCGGGCGTGCAGGCCGCGCGTGCCTGCAGCAGTCCGCCTTCGTAGGCAGCCAGCAGCAGGGCGGCCAGGGCGTTGGCGCTGGCGGCGGGATAGCCAGCGCGTTCGAGTCCAGCGCCGATGCGCGCGCGCACTGAGGCGAAGCCGGCTGCCAGCGCGGCGCGGATCTCGACGTCGGCAGCCGTGGTTTCGAGGGCGATGGTGGCGAGCGGACAGCCGCGCTCATAGCCGCTGCTGTCGAGGTGCTTCTGGGCGCCCTCGATCCAGAGCATCAGTGCCGCCGCCGGGTCGTCGCCGCTCATGCGATGGTCGAGCAGGGCGCACAGGCGCTCGACTGTGGCGTGGACGGCGGCCACGGCCAGCTCGGTTTTGCCCCCGGGGAAGTGGTGGTAGAGCACGCCTTTCGGGGCCTGGGCGGCAGCCAGCAACTCGGTCAGGCCGCTGCCGTGAAAGCCGCGCCGCTGCAGGGCTTCGGTCATGGCGTTGATCAGGCGTTGGCGGGTATCGGGAGGTTTCATGCAATCTAGTCTATAGACCGGTCGGTCTATTAGCAAGAGCTTGTGGTGCGAGTTAGAGTCCTGCCTCTAATCGGGCGCTAGGCGGTATCATGTGCCCAATTATTTAAGGAATTACATGCTGACCATCACCATCAAGCAAGGCAAGGAAAAGAGCCTTCTCGCCGGCGAACCCTGGATTTACGCCTCCGCGGTTGAACGCGTCGACGGCAAGCCCAACGAAAAATCGAAGATGGGCGGGACAGCCATCGTCCAGAGTTCTTCGCAAAAGTTCATTGCCCGTGCGGCCCACAATCCCAAGTCGCAGATTCGGGCGCGGGTCTGGACCTTCGACGAGAACGAGCCGGTCGACCACGCGTTGATCAAGCGGCGCGTCAAAGCGGCGCTGGCCAAGAGCGCGCCGGCGGCGGCCAAGGCGCGCCCTGGCGACCTGGTGCGGCGGGTGAATGCCGAAGCGGACTTGCTGCCGGGCCTGATCGTGGAGCAGTTTGGCGGCAAGGACGGCTACCTGATCTGCCAGTTCGAAAGCGCCGGTGCCGATCTGTGGAAGATCGCGATCGTGCAAAGCCTGATTGCCGAAACGGGCTGCCCGAACGTGTATGAACGTGCCGACGAGCTGGTGCGCAAGGGCGAAGGTCTGCCCGTCATTTGGCGCGCCCTGGCCGGCGAAGCACCCCCTAACGAAGTGTGGATCAACGAAGATGGCCGCAAGGTATCGGTCGACCTGAAAACCGGCTTTCGCCGGCCGTTCAGAACCACATAAGCGCAATCTTTCCTTAACGCATGTGCTCGGTCCCACTATAATTGCTCGCACAATTTCGCCGGTTTATAGAGAGCACCGCCAGATGGAAAATCACCAGTCGTCGCAGATCCGCACGCTCACCTACATTGAGAATGAAGACCATCCGGTGTTCGGCACCCTGGTCGAACAAATCCTGCATTTGCTGAACACGCGCCTGATTTTCAGCGACATCATCATTCACCAGAACAGCCCCTTGATGCTGCGCCAGCCCAAGGGACTGGTGGCGGTGAGCGATTCACCCATCACGCGCGAGGAGCTGGAAGAGTTTTTCGAGGTGATCGAGCCGAACTGGCCCGAACGCATCGAGGAGCGCGCCTTCGACCGTTCGATCGACCTGCACACGGCGCGTATCCGCGCCAATTGCTTCAGCTTTCAGGGCAAAAAGCGCCTGGGCTGCGTGGTACGCCGCTTCCCCAAGGAGCCGCTCGAACTGGGCACCCTGGGACTGCGCGCCGCGGAACAGGATTTCGCCAATCTCACCAGTGGCCTGGTGCTCATCATTGGCGATACCTGCCAGGGCAAGTCGACCACGATCGCGTCGATGCTCGACCAGATCAACAAGACCCGCTCGGGCCACATCATCACGATTGAAGACCCGGTCGAAACCCTGATCCCGCAGCGCCACTGCATCATCACCCAGCGCGAAGTAGGGCGTGACGGTGACGTCGACAGTTTTTATCTTGGCGCCCTCGACGCGCTGCGCGAACGTCCCGACGTGATCGTAATCGGCGAGATCCGCGATTCCGAGACCGCGCGCGAAGCGCTGGCGCTGGCCGAATCGGGTCCTCTGGTGCTGGCGTCGCTGCACGCACGCTCGACCGAGTTGGGATTGCAGAAAATGCTGCGCCTGCTGGGCAACTCGGAAGCGCAGTCGCAGGCGCTGGCGCATGCCCTGCGCGGCGTGCTGTGCCAGGCCTTGCTGCCGTCGATCGCGGGCGAGCGCTACTACCTGGCCACCGAGTGCCTGACCTCGAATCCGGAAGTGGTGCGCATGATCGAATCGGGCCACGTGGCCGAGGTGCGTACGCTGATGGATGGCGGTACCGGCAAGTTCAACGCCGGCTGCCATTCGATGAACGCGGCGCTGGTCAATCTGCTCAAGGAAAAAAAGATCGGCATCGACGACGCCCGCAATGCCACCACCGACCGCATCGGCTTTGCCGACGCCTGCTATAGCGGCCTGGTGCCGGCCGCCTGATCAGGCAAAGCGCGCCTGGTAGTCGCTGGGCAGTACCCCCAGTTGCTGCGAAAAGGCGCGCCGCAGGTTGTATTCGCTGCCGTAGCCGCATTGGCGTGCTGCCTGCTTGACGCTCATGCCGGGTTGCTCGAGCAGTCCGCAGGCTGCCTCCATGCGCAGGCGCGCCAGCAATTGGGCGGGTGTCAGGTCG
This sequence comes from Pseudomonadota bacterium, assembly GCA_040385745.1. Lineage (GTDB taxonomy): Bacteria > Pseudomonadota > Gammaproteobacteria > Burkholderiales > Burkholderiaceae_D > Telluria_A. The sequence goes on along the minus strand of JAZKGU010000011.1, from coordinate 29,317 downwards.
GCCTCGCTACGCAGCCTGCGGTGCAAGGTGCGCACCGAGAGCGCGCAGGCGAGCGCCATCTGCTCGATATCGATATCCTGTTTCAAGCGCGGACGCAGCCATGCGGCGAGCTGCCCGGTGACGCCTTCGGGCCGGGCTTGCGCGAGCAGATCGGAGCTGAACTGGCGCTGCCCGCCGGGGCGCTTGAGGAACATGACCAGGCGCTTGGCTACAGCCAGCGCCGCAGCGCGCCCCAGGTCTTCCTCGACCAGGCTCAAAGCCAGGTCCATGCCGGCGCAAATCCCGGCCGAGGTGTAGAAGCTGCCATCCTTCATGTAGATCGCATCGTCCTGCACCACAACCTGCGGATGCTCCCGTCCCAGCTGCGCGCTTTCCTGCCAATGGGTCACTGCACGGCGGCCGTCGAGCAATCCAGCGCGCGCCAGCACAAAGGCGCCGGTGCACACCGCGCAGCAGCGCGCCACCTGCGTGCTCGCCTTTGCCACCCAGCGCAGCGTTGGCAGGTCGGCCGGGACATCGCCAACCCGTCCGCCCGACACGATCAGGGTGGCGCCGCCAAGCTCGCGTCGGGGAATCGGCGAGGCCAGCAAGCTGACCCCCGACGACGAGGCGAGCTGGCCGCCGCCGCGCGCGATTACATGGATCCGGTAGGGCAGCGGCAAGCCCGCGTCGCGCGCTTCGTCGTTCGCGGTGGAGAACACCTGCGCCGGTCCGGTGGCGTCGAGTAGCACAAAGTTGGGGAATACAAGAATCCAGACATCGATCGGGCTGGCATTGTCAGTTTTTCGCATGGTGGCAGATATTCAATCATGCTTGTCAGCCGTGTCAAGTCGACCTCTCGTAAAATGGCGCCCCGTCTAGTTGAACAGGATCCAACCATGTTGTTATTCAGGCCCATGCTAGCCACCTTGCTCTGCATTCCGCTGGCCGCCGGCGCCGCCGAAGCGCTGCCCAATGGCTGCGAACCGGCCGCCAGTCGCACCTCCTCGCATGTCCGGAGCGAAGAGCTGCCATTCCCCGGCGTGCAGCTTGCGATCCGCACACCGGTGGCGCCGCCAGTGCTCGCCAGCGGCGCGCGCAAGTATCTGATTTACGAGCTGCACCTCCAAAACCACGCAGTGCAGGCGCTGAATCTGAACGCGATCGAGATCAGCGCTGATGGCACGACTGTCGCGCGCCTCGAGCAGGAAGCTCTGGAAGCGGTCCTGCGCCACGTCGGCGCCGAGCAGGCCGCGGACCCGCGCCGCCTGGAGGGTGGGCGCGCTGCGGTGGCGTTTCTGTGCCTGGCCTTCGAGCAAAGCGCTACCCTGCCGCGCGCTCTGCGCCACCATGTGATGACCAACGCGGCCCGTGTGGACGGCCCGCTGGTCGTGGTGGATCGCGCACCCTTGCCGCTACTTGGCCGGCCGCTGACCGGCGCCGACTGGCATCCGCAAAACGGGCCGCATTTGGGATCGCACCATCGCAGCGGCTTGCTGGTCGAGGAGGGCGTGGCCAGCATTTCGCGGCGCTACGCGATCGACTGGCGCAAGATGCGCAATGGCGCCCTGTTCGAAGGCGACGCGCGCGACGTGCGTTCGTATCACACCTACGGTCAAAACGTGCTGGCGGTGGCCGATGCGGTGGTCGTGGCGGTGCGTGACGGCTATCCGGACAATATTCCGCGCACCGAGGCGGGGTTCGAGACTGCAGTACCGGTCACGCGCGACTCGATTGCCGGCAACATGGTCCTGCTCGATCTTGGCAACGGGCGCTTCGCATCGTATTCACACCTGCAGCCCGGCAGCGTGCAGGCGAAGGCCGGACAACGCGTGAAGCGCGGCCAGGTGCTGGGCAGGATCGGCAACTCGGGCGACTCGCGCTGGCCGCACCTGCACTTCCAGCTCACCAGCGTGCCATCGGTACTGGCCGGCGAAGGGTTGCCGTTTAGGCTGGATCGCTATCGACTCAAGCTGGCTGACGGCAGCTGGCAGCTGCGGCGCGCGGACTTCCCTTGGGGGAACGCCCAGGTGATCGACTTCGGCCCCGCGCAACCCAACTAGTCGAGCGGCACACTGCGGTAGCGATTGACGTCGGATGGCGTCACGGGCGGCGCCTTGTTGCCCCAGCTGGCGCGCAGATAGGTCACCACGGCAGCTACTTCGGTGTCGTTGAGCAGGTGGCTGTAGGGCGGCATGCTGTAAGGCCGCGGATTGCCCGCCGTACCGGGCGCGAAGCCGCCATTGAGCACAATGCGAATCGGATTGACTGCTTCGGCCATGGTCAGGGCGCGGTTGCCCGCCAGTGGCGGATAGTGTGGCGGCAGGCCCTTGCCGTCGCTGCCGTGGCATTCGAGGCATTGCTTCTCGTAGACCTGTTTGCCTTGTTCCATGACTTGTTCGACCAAGCGGCTGGGCGGCATGTCGAGCGCACGCGCCGGCGTGGCCGGCAGCGATTTGAGATACACCGCCATGGCCGTCACGTCCTCGGCGGACAGGTGCTGCAGGCTTTTCTGCACCACTTCGGCCATCGGGCCGAACACGGTGGCGCGTGCGGAAATGCCGGTTTTGAGCAGCGCGACGATCTCGGGCACGCTCCAGCTGCCCAGGCCCGCTTCGGCGTCGGACGTGAGCGAAGGGGCATACCAGCCCAGGGTCTGGATCATGCCGCCCGACAGGCCGTCGGCACTGCCACCCAGGCTATCCCGGCTGGCATGGCAAGCAGCGCAGTGACCCAGCCCCTCGACCAGGTAGGCGCCACGGTTCCATTGCACATTCTCGGTCCTGCGTTCGAGGTAGACCTCCGGCTTGAAATACAGCAGGCGCCACCCGGCCAGCATGAACTGCTGGTTGTAAGGGAAGCGCAGCGCGTGAGGCTGGCTGGGGGTGGCTTGCGCCGGCACGGTTTGCATAAAGGCGAACAACGCGTCCGAATCGCTGCGCGTGACTTTGGTGTAACTGGTATAGGGGAAGGCCGGATACAGCAGCCGACCGTCGCGCGACTTGCCGTTGTGGAGGGCGCGCCAGAAGTCGTCTGCGCTCCATGCGCCGATGCCGTGGCTGCGGTCGGCCGTGATGTTGGGCGCCACCACGCGTCCGAATGGGGTTTCCAGCGCACGTCCACCGGCGTACGGCGCGCCGCCACGCGCAGTGTGGCAGGCCATGCAATCGCCCGCTTTCGCCAGATAGGCGCCGCGTTCGATGTTGGCGGCGGTCGGGGCGAATGCAGCCGGCGAGCTGGCCGGCACGAACTGCTCGCGCGGCCAGGCGATGACTAGCGACAGGAGCAGCAGTGCGATGACGGTAGCCAGGACCGGGAGCAGAATTTTTTTCATTGTATTAGTCCGGTGCGCTGCCGCACTTGAGCGGTAGTGGGCGTGCGATAGCGCTGGCCGGGCGCGCGTCCGGCGCCACCGCCTGCAAGCCCAGCCAGCTGGACACGGCCGATACGTCGGCCAGGCTCAGACGATTGGCGATATCGGCCATGCAGTCGGGCGCATGGGCGCGCCGCACTTTGTTGCGCCACGCTCCGAACTGGGCATTGACGTAGTCGCGCGGCAGGCCGGCCAGACCGGGGATGCCAGGCGCCACCCCAGTGAGCTTGTCGCCGTGGCAGGCGATACAGGCCGGCACCTTGAGCGAGGTATCGCCCTGCATGACCAGTACGCGCCCGCGCTCGAGCACAGCCGCGCTGGCGTCGGTCGGCTGGATGGGCGGGGCCGGCAGGTGCTGGGCGGCGAAATGGGTCGCGATTTCGAGCAAGTAGGCTTCGGGCAGATGCTCGACCATATAGGTCATGAGCGGATACTGACGGCGCCCGTCGCGAAAATTGATCAGTTGGTTGTACAGGTAGCCTGCAGGCTTGCCGGAGATGCGCGGGAAGAATTGGTCATTGACGTCTTTCTTGGCGTGGCAGGAGGTGCAGGCAAGCACGCGTTGGGCCATGGTGTCGGGCAGCACGGCAGGGCGTTCGGCGGCCTGCAGGGGCAGGGCGCTGACGATCAGCAGGAGGAAAAGCGCGGGCAGGTTCATGTGCCCGATTGTCTCATGCAGCAGGATCGCTTGCAGGGGTGGCGCCTGTCGTGTCGCTGCGCCAGCGCCGGTAAATGCGCAGGGCAACGTGGGCATCATCGGCCGCGTACAAAATCTGCTTCTCGGACAGGCGCGGCAAAGCCCAGTTGGTGGTCGTGATCTTCTTCGACTTTTGCATCTTTTGGCCGAAAAAGCGCGCCACGGCGGTTTTGGCGCCCAGCGTGTTGCGCTCGTTCTTGCGCAGCGCCGTCGAGAGGTCGAGCACATTGCTGGTCTCGATGCCTAGCTTGGCGCGCAAACGCTTGATGTCGTCCTGCAGGCCAAAGCCGACCTTGAGGATGCTGGCCGATTCAAGCACCGGTTTGAGCACCTCAAGCGAAGGCACGGCGCCAATCTGGAACAGATAAGCGCGCTCGTCGGTAGCCAGTTGCACCAGGTGCGGACCGGTCGACACTTCGCCCTTGAGAAAAGTAGGCTTTGATTCAGTATCGAAGCCGATCACGTCCATCGCCAACAGTTCCTTCAGTGCCTCGGCCGCATCCTGCTCCGACTTGACCAGGCGTACATCGGCCATCTTGATGCCGTCATAAGGCGGCAGCAATTCTTCCGGATCGGTCAGCATGACCCGGTTCAGCCGTTGCGCGAGAATTTGGAGGCGAGCTGAAGCAGTTTTTCCTGACGCAGGCGGTTCGCTTCTTCGGCCTGGGCCAGATCGCGTTCAGCTTTTTTGCGCTCGGCTTCTTTTTTGAAGCGCTGCTGCAGGGTGTCCTTGGCGTGAGTGCGGTGAGTATCGGTCACTTCGGCCCCTGCGGTGCCGTCGAGGTCGAAGCGCACGGTGGCTTTTTCCATGGCGCGCAGATAACGCAGCGAACCGGTGTGGATGCCGAGCGCGGTGCGCATGGTCTTGCGGTCCAGGTCAGGCATGCGCGCAAGAATTTGTTTGTCGATGCCAATGGCAAGCGGTAGGCAATCGCGGAAGGCTGGGAACTGCTGCTGGAACTGCTTGAGCAGGGATCGCGGGGTCTGGGCGCCTGCTGGCGCCGGGGCGGCGGCAGCTGGAACGTCGGCCGACTCGGCGACAAGACTAGGTGTGTTCATTGACTTCATTATAAGAGCTGGAACCGGAAGGATAGCATGAGCACAATTGCCCGTGCGCGGATTTATTCACTTTGAACAAGCACCGGCGTGAGCCGCGCAGCGCGAAATCGTGTATGATCCGCCCCTTGCTCTGCGCACGGTTTGCGGCAGCGCAGATGTGACGGCTAGATGAAAGAGGGCACCAGCACCCCTACTATACGTTTTGGTTATATGCGGTATGGAAAATATCAATTATCGCGATAACTTGGCATGGGGCATAATGGGTTTGTCTCCTCTATTCTTCTTCTGAACAATAGATTCAAGCCCGTTTTAGCTAACGGGCTTTTTTTCGTTCGCCATACCAAGCAGCGTTTCGCTCGCAAAGCAAGATCCTGAACACCTTCCATCGTGCCCGTTTTGGGGTTCGGGTGGATTATTGACCGGAGTTTTAATGAAGAACAGCGCCAAGACCCTTACCCTGACCGCCGCCAAAGCGCCTCGCAAGAGCAGCGCCCAGTTAGCCGTTCCTAAAACCGCCACTTCCTATTTCCTCGAAACGGAAGCTGCGGCAACGGTGGCAGTGGTCAAGAAGGGCTCGCGTCTGGCCGCCGCTGCGGCCAATGCCGATCTGTCCGCCGCCAGTGACGACATGGCAGCGCCGCTCGTGGTGCGCAAGCGCTCCAAGCTGGCCGCGCGCGAAGACCTGGTGGTTGACGAAGCCGTGGTCGATGTGGCGCCCAAGGCAGTCAAGCCGCGCGCCGTCAAAAAAGTCGCTGACGCCGAGCCGCTGGTGATTCAGACCGCGGGCCAATCGGTCAGCCAGACCACCGACGCTGCAGCGCTGGCAGCGATCGACACCTCTGGCTACCTGCTGCCTTCCGTGAAGGTACCGGGCCGGCGCGGCCGCAAGCCGAGCGAGTTCACGCCCGAGAACGACGAAGTGGCGGCGCTGAACGCGGTTGAACGCGCCGAACTGAAAGCTGTCTCGAAAGCCAAGGAGCGCAAAGCCAAGGGCGGCGTGGTACTGCCGGTCGACCCGAAGGCGTCGGAAGCGGACATGGAGCGTCGCCGCAACCAGATCAAGAACCTGATCAATATGGGCAAGGAGCGCGGCTACCTTACCTATGCGGAGATCAACGACCAGCTGCCTGAAAATATCATCGATCCGGAAGCTGTCGAAGGCATCATCGCCACCTTCAACGACATGGGCATCGCCGTCTACGAGCGCGCCCCTGACGCCGAAATGATGCTGCTGACCGATACGGTGGCCACCGCCACCAGCGACGACGAAGTTGAAGCCGCCGCAGCGACAGCGCTGTCGACGGTCGATTCTGACTTTGGCCGCACCACTGACCCGGTCCGTATGTACATGCGTGAAATGGGCGCAGTGGCGCTGCTCACGCGCGAAGGCGAGATCGAAATCGCCAAGCGCATCGAGGGCGGTTTGAAAGACATGGTGCAAGCCATTTCGGCCTGCCCGACCACGATCGCCGAAATCATCGCGCTGTCGCACAAGATCGCCGCCGACACCATGAAGGTGGATGAAGTGGTTGATGGTTTCGTGGACCTGAACGAGACCAGCGCTCCGGTCGCGCCGGCGCCGCACGTAGCTTCGGACGATGAAGACGAGGAAGAAGAGCACGAAGAAGAAGACGGTGACGCCAATGGCGGTGCAGCCGGCTTTTCGACCGAGCAGCTCAACCAGCTGCGCACCGGCGCGCTGGAAAAGTTTGCGCTGATCGAAGCTGAATTCGACAAGATGGCGGCCGCCTTCACCAAGGACGGCTATGGCTCGCCCAAGTACGTCAAGGCGCAGGAAGTCATCTCCAACGAGCTGCTGGGCATCCGCTTCACCGCCAAGGTAGTTGAAAAGCTGTGCGACACCCTGCGCGGCCAGATGGACGAAGTGCGCCACATCGAAAAAGCCGTGCTGGCGATCTGCGTGGACCGCTGCGGCATGCCGCGCGCCCACTTCATCAAGGTATTCCCGGGCAACGAGACGGACCTGGGCTGGGTCGACCGCGAAGTCGACTGCGCCTATCCGTACAGCGTGGTCCTGGCGCGCAATGTCCCGGCCATCAAGGAACTGCAGCAGCGTATGATCGACCTGCAGGCGCGCGTGGCGCTGCCGCTGGCCGACCTGCGCAAAATTAACAAGCAGATGGCCGCCGGCGAAAAGCGTGCCCGTCACGCCAAGCGTGAAATGACGGTCGCCAACCTGCGCCTGGTAATTTCGATCGCCAAGAAGTACATCAACCGCGGCCTGCAATTCCTCGACCTGATCCAGGAAGGCAACATCGGCCTGCTGAAGGCGGTGGACAAGTTTGAATATCGTCGCGGCTACAAGTTTTCGACGTACGCCACCTGGTGGATTCGCCAGGCCATCACGCGTTCGATCGCCGACATGGCCCGCACCATCCGCGTGCCGGTGCACATGATCGAGACGATCAACAAGATGAACCGCATCTCGCGCCAGATCATGCAGGAAACCGGCAGCGAGCCGGACCTGGCGACCCTGGCCCTCAAGATGGAAATGCCAGAGAACAAGGTTCGGGAGATCATGAAGATCGCCAAAGAGCCGATTTCGATGGAAACGCCGATGGGCGAGGATGGTGATTCGCAGCTGGGTGACTTCATTGAAGACAACACCACGCTGGCGCCGCTCGATGCGGCCCTGCACGCCTCGATGCGCAATGTCATCAAGGAAGTGCTGGACTCGCTGACCCCGCGCGAAGCGAAAGTGCTGCGCATGCGCTACGGCGTGGAAATGTCGAATGACCACACGCTGGAAGAAGTGGGCAAGCAGTTCGACGTGACGCGCGAGCGGATTCGCCAGATTGAAGCGAAAGCGATGAGCAAGCTGCGCCAGCCTTCGCGCTCGGACAAGCTCAAGAGCTTTTTGCACAACCACTGATGACACGCCTTTCGGGGCGTTGCTGATTAGTTCCCAAACACCCCGCCGATTTCAAACTCGGTGGGGTGTTTTGTTTTGTGGCGCGGGCGGCGTATATCCTCAAAATCGTGTCCCTTGCGCAGGCGAGCGCCCATGGAAACTATGCACATCGATGCTATAGGCGCTCGCCTTCGCAAGCGAGACGGTTTCCCCTTTACGTACCCAGCGACGCCAAGCCCTGCGCAAGCGAGACGGTGGAGCGTTTACGTACCCAACGAAGCCGCGCCCCGCGGATGCCCTCAAAACCGTCTCCCTCGCGCAGGCGAGGACCCATAGCAACTATGCACATTAATGCAATGGGCGCTCGCCCTCGCAAGCGCGACGGTTTCCCTTTTACGTACCCAGCGAAGCCAAGCCCTGCGCAAGCGAGACGGTGTGGCGTTTACGTACCCAACGAAGCCGCGCCCTGCGGATGCCCTCAAAACCGTCTCCCTCGCGCAGGCGAGGGCCCATAGCAACTTTGCACATTGATACAATGGGCGCTCGCCTTCGCAAGCGCGACGGTTCTGCGTTCAGCGTTTCGATCAAAAAAAAGCGCACTTGAATTGCTTCAAGCGCGCGAACAGGGGTAGTCAGGAGAAGGACGCGAGATCGTCGCGCCCTGTACTATCCAGCACCAATTTTACCGAGCCGATTCCTGACAAGTCTCTCCAATTGTTACATTCAGCATAATTTTTACGTTTTATTAATGTCGATCAGCCGGTGTTGCGCAAGCCTGCCGCCACGCCATTGATGGACAGGTGAATCCCGCGGTGCACCCGCTCGTCGATCTGGGCCGGATCGCCCGCCACCGCGCGGTGACGATGAATCAGCTCGACCTGCAAGTGATTGAGCGGGTCAAGGTACGCAAAGCGATTCTGGATCGAACGGGCCAGCAGTGGATTGCCAGCGAGGCGCTCGGTGGCGCCAGTGATCGTTTCCAGGCACTGCAGCGTGCTGGCGTGCTCGGCAGCGATGCGCTTGAAGATGCGCTCGCGCAGTGCCGCATCGGCCACCAGGCCGGCGTAACGAGAAGCGATCGCCAGGTCGGTCTTGGCCAGCACCATGTCCATGTTCGACAGCAGCGTGGCAAAGAATGGCCACTCCTTGAACATGGCCTGCAGCGTGGCGATTTTTTCATCGCGTCCGCCTTCCTCCAGCCACGCGCTGATGGCCGAACCGAAGCCGTACCAGCCCGGCAGCAGCAGGCGGCACTGGCCCCACGAGAAGCCCCAGGGAATTGCGCGCAGGTCTTCGATCCGCTTGGTCGATTTGCGCGAGGCCGGCCGCGATCCGAGATTGAGCTCGGCGATTTCCGCGATTGGGGTGGCGGCGAAGAAGTAGTCGGTAAAGCCAGGCGTCTCGTAGACCAGGTTGCGGTAGGCCTTGTATGCGCGCTCGGACAGCGCCGCCATGATGGCTTCGAACTGCGCCAGGCGTTCGGCACGGTCGCCTTCGGCCGCATGCGGCATCAGGCTCGCTTCCAGCGTGGCCGCCACCAGCAGCTCCAGATTGCGCCGGCCGATTTCCGCGTTCGAGAACTTGGAGGCGATGATTTCGCCTTGCTCGGTGAGGCGGATCTGGCCGTTCACGGTGCCGGGCGGCTGCGCCAGGATCGCTTCGTAGCTCGGTCCTCCGCCGCGCCCGACGGTGCCGCCGCGGCCGTGGAAAAGGCGCAGCTTCACGCCCGCGCTTTCGAATACTTTCACGAGGTGGATTTCGGCCTTGTACAGCTCCCAGTTGGAGGTAAGAAAGCCGCCGTCCTTGTTCGAGTCGGAGTAGCCGAGCATGACTTCCTGCAGCTGCCCTTGTTTGGTGATCAGCTGCTTTACCAGCGGCAGGGCCATCCACGCTTCCATGATGCCGGCTGCACGCTGCAGGTCGGGAATGGTTTCAAACAGGGGAATGACCATGGCATCGAGCTGCGCGCTCTTCGGGTGCAGCAGGCCGGTCTCCTTTTGCAGCAGCAGCACTTCGAGCAGGTCCGACACCGTCTCGGTGTGCGAGATGATGTAGTTGCGGATGGCGCGCGCGCCGTAGCGCTGGCGAATCTCCTTTGCGGCGCGCAGGATGGCCAGCTCGGTCCCGGTCTCGTCGCTGTACTCGGCATAGGGCGAGTACAGCAGGCGTGGCTGATCCAGTTCGGCCAGCAGGAGCGCCACCTTGCGCTCTTCGTCCATGCCCACGTAAGCTTGTTCCACACCGGCGCCGGCGAACAGTTCGCCCAGCACGCGTTCGTGCACGTCGGAGGTCTGGCGCATGTCGAGCGATGCCAGATGGAAGCCGAAGATCTTCGCAGCGCGCTGCAGCGTGGCCAGGCGCGGCTTGACCAGCAGGCTGCCGTGGTTTTCGCGCAGCGAGGCGGCCAGTACGTCCAGATCGGCCGAAAATTCGGGCGCGGCCGCGTACGGAGCCGCGTGGCCGACTTCCTTGCGCAGGATATTAGTCGCGCCCAGAGCGCGCGCAGTGGCTGCGAGCCGCGCGTAGATGCCGATCAGGGCGCGCCGGTACGGCTCATCACTGCGGTGTGGCGAATGGTCGGGCGACATCTCCGCCAGGGCCTGCAGCGCCGGGCTGGCGCCTACCATCAGCGTGGAAATTGATAGCTCGGCGCCCAGCGCGTGCACCTCGTCGAGGTAGAAGTCGAGAATCGTGGTCGACTGGCGCACTAGCGCATGCTGCATGGTGCCGGCATTGACGTTGGGATTGCCATCGCGGTCGCCGCCGATCCAGCTACCCATCTGGACGTACGCCGCCTCGCTCTGCAAGGCCGGCTGGCCGGGGAACTGGGCGCCGATCTCTTCCTCGATGTCGTCGTACAGGCCAGGCAGTTCGCGCAGAAAAGTGATGCGATAGTAGGACAGGGCGTTGTCGATTTCGTCGGCCACGGTCAGCTTGGAGTAGCGCAGCATGCGCGTTTGCCACAGCGTGGCGATGCGGGCCTGCAGCAGCTGGGTATTGGCTACCCGTTCGCGCGGCGTGAGCGGCAGGTCGCGTTCGGCCAGCAGGCGCGCGATATCGTGCTCGGCGTCGAGGATACTCTTGCGCTGCACTTCGGTCGGGTGGGCCGTGAGCACCGGCGCGATCAGGGCATCGTTGAAGAAGGTGCGCACGGTGTCGCCCTCGACACCGGCCGCCTTGAGTTTTTTCAGGGCGAAGCCGACGCTGCCTTGCTGCGGCGCGGAGCCGGCCAGCAGGTGGGCGCGGCGGCGCCGGATGTGGTGCTGATCCTCGGCGATGTTGGCCAGGTGCGAAAAATACGAGAAGGCGCGCACCACCGAAATGGTCTGGTTGCGCGTGAGCTTGTGGAGCAGGGTGGTGAGGTCTTCGCCGGCCTGAACGTCGGCTTCGCGGCGGAAGCGCACGGCGGTCTGGCGGATTGTCTCGACCACGTCGAACACAGCGTCGCCCTCCTGCTCGCGCAGCACGTCGCCGAGCAGGCGGCCGAGCAGGCGGATGTCTTCTTTCAGTGGCGCGTCCTTATCCTGGACGGTCGAATTTTCGGGGGCAGCAGCTGTATTTACCATATCGTTACCATGTTGGACCAGAGTGGTGAGTAGGTGCACAGGCTTGTGGCCAGGTTCTGCAAGGGGGGCGCATGATAAAATTTGTGATCTTATACAAGAGCCGACAACTGGCGCGCGCCGGTTAAGGTTTAACGACAGTGAAAGAATCCGTTTTGAACGCAACTGAATCGACCGGTAAGCCAACAGCACAGCTGCCTTCCAAGCTAATTATTGCATCGCGGGAAAGCCGCCTCGCCATGTGGCAGGCTGAGCACGTTCGCGCGCAATTATCTTTATTATATCCGCAGTGCAGCATCGAGATTCTCGGCATGACGACCCGGGGCGACCAGATCCTCGACCGTGCCCTCTCCAAAGTGGGCGGCAAGGGCCTGTTCGTCAAGGAACTGGAAGTGGCGATGGCCGAGGGCCGCGCCGACCTGGCCGTGCATTCGCTCAAGGACGTGCCGATGGACTTGCCGCAAGGCTTTGAACTGGCGGCCGTACTCGAACGCGAAGATCCGCGCGACGCCTTCGTGTCGAACCAGTACGACAACCTCGATGCGCTGCCGGCCGGCGCCGTGGTCGGTACCAGCAGCTTGCGCCGCCAGTCGCTGATCGCAGCGCGCTACCCACATCTGGTGATCCAGCCGCTGCGCGGCAACCTTGACACCCGCCTTGGCAAGCTTGACCGTGGCGACTACGCCGCCATCATTCTGGCCGCCGCCGGTCTCAAGCGACTCGGCCTGCCGCAGCGCATCCGCGCGCTGCTCGAACCTGAATACAGTCTCCCGGCTGCCGGACAAGGGGCCATGGCGATTGAAATCGTCACCGACCGCAGCGACGGGATCGACCTGCGCGCGCTCCTGGCGCCGCTCAATCACACTGCCACGGCGCAAGCGGTCGCCGCCGAGCGCAAGGTGTCGAAGGTGTTTGGCGGCAGTTGCCAGGTGCCGCTGGCGGCCTACGCCACAGTCGACGGCGATACCATGCACCTGCGCGCCATGGTCGCCATGCCCGACGGCAGCCGCATGGCCAAGGCGGCCCTGAGCGGCCCTGCCAGCCAGCCCGAAAAGCTGGGCGAGCAGGTCTCGGCCCTGCTCGCCGAGCAGGACGCCAGCGCCATCCTGGCCGCGTGCAAGGCTGCCGAGGCAAACCAGCCGGATGCCTGACGCGGTCGTCATTACCCGCCCCGCAGCCCAGGCCGACGGCCTGGCGCGCCAGGTTGCGGCACTGGGGCGCGAAGCCGTGGTGCTGCCTCTGCTCGAGATTCACCCGCTGCCGGACCAGTCGGCCCTGATCGCCACCCTGGCCCTGCTGGAGCGCTACGCGCTGGTGGCGTTTGTCTCGCCCAACGCTATCGATGCAGCGTTTGCCCATGTAGGAAAGTGGCCTCGCGCCGTGCATATCGCCGTGCTGGGCGAGGGCAGCCGCGCTGCGCTGGCGCTGCATGGGGTCACCAGCGACCAGGCCACGATTTTCAGTCCCAAGGACCCAGCACGCAGCGACTCGGAAAACCTGCTGCAGTCGCTCGACCTGGCTGAGTTGGCCGGCAAGGAAGTACTGATCGTGCGCGGTGAAAGCGGGCGCGAGTTGATGGCGGACGGGCTGCGTGCAGCCGGCGCCATGGTCACCACGGTGGCTGCCTACCGGCGTACTACACCGCACTTGACGCCACAACTCGAACAGCGCCTGTCGCGCTTGCTCGAATCGGACAATGACTGGATCATTACCAGTTCCGAAGCCCTGCGCGGCCTGCTGGCGCTGCTTGGCGAAACGGGGAAACCCGACCTTGTAGCAAAAATGCAACAGCAGCACGTGATCGTGCCGCATGCCAGGATTGCCGAAACGGCTGAATCGCTGGGACTTACCCGCCTGACGCTGTGTGGATCAGGCGACGAACGACTGCTTGCCGCGTTACAATCACGACCATGAACGATTTGCCTACCTTACCCGACCATTCCGCCACGCCTCCGGTTGCCACCCCGGCCGTCGCCGCGCCTCCGTCCCCACCCCAGAGCACGATTTTCGACATCCTGCAAAAGCCGGTGAACGTCGTGGTGCTGGTGCTTGCCGTGCTGCTGGCCATGCATGCCATTTATACCCGCAACAATATCCAGCGCCTGCGGGTGGAAATGGCCAAGAGCCTGCAAAAGGGCGAAATGATCAACACCGAGACGTCGAACATGGCGCGCTCGCTGCAGGACATTGCGCGCGACCTGCAAGCCAAGGTCACGCTGCTGGAGAACCGCCAGATCGAAACCCAGGGCCAGCAGCTCGCGCTCGAGCAGCTCTACCAGGATCTGTCGAAGAACCGCGACGAATGGGCATTGGCCGAAATCGAACAGGTATTGTCGACGGCCAGCCAGCAGCTGCAGCTGGCCGGTAATGTGCAGGGCGCGCTGATCGCGCTGCAAAACGCCGACCGTTCGCTGTCGCGCTCCGACAAGCCGCAGTTCATCACCATTCGGCGCGCCATCGCCAAGGACATCGACCGCCTCAAGGCCCTGCCTGGGCTTGACCTGGCCGGTGTGGCGGTGCGTATCGATAACGTGATTGCGCAGGTCGACACGCTGCCGATGCTGTCCGACGAAACACCGGCGCGCGCCGCGCCACCGGCCCGCGTGACGCGCGCCGCGAAAGCCAAGGCCAAGGCTGGCAGCGCCGCAGTAGCCGAAACCGCACCGCTGGACGATTCGCTGTGGACCCGCGCCCAGGACACCTGGCGCGCCTGGAGCAACGAGATGTGGACCGACGTGCGTGAGTTGATTCGCGTGCGCCGCGTTGACGAGCCGGCCGCGCTCATGCTGGCGCCCAATCAGGCTTATTTCCTGCGCGAGAACCTCAAACTGCGCCTGCTCAACGCGCGTCTGGCGCTCATGTCGCGCAACGAGACCGCATTCCGGGGCGACCTGGTGGCCGCACAGGAAGCCTTGGTGAAGTATTTCGACACGCGCGCCGCTGCCACCCAGAGCGCGCAGGCCCAGTTGCGTCAGGCGCAGGCCAATAACCTGGCGATTGAAATGCCGTCGCTGTCGGACAGCCTGAACGCTGTGCGTAACTACAAAACGAAGCCTTAAGCCATGCGCCTACTCCTCTGGTTGGTGGCCCTGATGGCCGTGGCTATCGGCGTGGCGGTGACGGCCCGCTTCAATCCCGGCAATGTGGTGTTTTTCTATCCGCCGCACCGCATCGACATGTCGCTCAATCTGTTCGTGCTGGCGATGGTAATGCTGTTCATCGCGCTCTACGGGCTGCTGCGCGCGCTGCGCGCCACCGTGGCCATGCCGGCCAAGGTGACAGCCTACCGTCAGCGCAAGCGCGAACGCGATGGCAACAAGGGCCTGCGCGATGCGCTCAAGGCCCTGTTTGAAGGGCGCTTTGGGCATGCCGAAAAAGCCGCCATGCGCGCCGCAGAACTGCCCGAAAACGCCGGCCTGGCGGCGCTGATCGGCGCGCGCGCAGCGCACCGCATGCGCCAGGGCGACCGTCGCGACAACTGGCTGGCCGGCGTCGTCAACGACAATTCGCTCAAGACCGCACGCCTGATGACGGTGACCGAACTGCTGGTCGACGACCACCGTCCGGAAGCTGCGCTCGACGCCGTGGCCGAACTCAATGCCAGCGGCCAGCGTCACATCCACGCGCTGCAGTGGTCCATGAAGGCGCATCAGCAAGCCAAGAACTGGCCCGAGGTGTTGCGCCTGGTGCGTTCGCTCGACAAGCACAAGGCGCTGCATCCGGCCCTCTCGGCGCGCCTGCGCGAACTGGCCTACGATGCGCTGCTGTCGGACAGTGCGCACGACGCCGAGTCGATCCAGCGCGTCTGGTCGACCATTCCGAGCGCCGACCGCGTCAAGCCCTACATCGCCGCCCGCGCCGTGACTGCGTTGAATGCGCGCGGCTTGCACGATGAAGCCCGCGCGACCGCCGAGGAAGCCTTGCGCGTGGAGTGGGACGGGCGCGTGGTGCGCGCCTACCGCGATGCAGCGGCCCCCGGCTCGGCGGCGCTGCTGGCGCAGATCGAAAATTGCGAAACCTGGATCAAGCAGCGCCCCAACGATGCCGAACTGGCGCTCACGCTGGGCTCGCTGTGCCTGAAGCAGAAACTGTGGGGCAAGGCCCAGCGTTACCTGGAGCAGGCGCTGTCTGACGCCAGCGAGCCACGCATGGTGCGCGAAGCCCATCTGAAACTGGCGCAGATGCACGAAGCGCTGGGCCAGGCCGAAGAAGCCAACAGCCATTATCGGCAGTGCGCTTTAGCGACCATCCTCTAAAGACGGTGCGCCGTTGCTGCGGCGCACCAAATCTCCCCGAATTTTCGTTATAATCACGCTATCTCTTCCATTTAGCCATCCAAGGAATTCCCATGAGTTTGAATAAAGTCCCTTCCGGCCGCGATTTGCCGAACGATTTCAATGTGATTATCGAAATCCCGATGAACGCCGATCCGATCAAGTATGAAGTGGACAAGGAATCGGGCGCGATTTTTGTCGACCGTTTCATGGGCACCGCCATGCACTATCCGTGCAACTATGGCTATATCCCGAACACCGTTTCGGACGACGGCGACCCGTGCGATGTGCTGGTGATTACCCCGTTCCCGCTGATTCCAGGCGTCGTTGTGCGCTGCCGCGCCATCGGCGTGCTCAAGATGACCGATGAAGCCGGCGGCGACGCCAAGATTCTGGCGGTACCGGTCGACAAGATCCTGCCGATCTACAAGCACTGGCAAAAGCCGGAAGACTTGCAGGACCTGCGTTTGCAGCAGATTCAGCACTTCTTTGAGCACTACAAGGATCTGGAGCCGGGCAAGTGGGTCAAGATCGAAGGCTGGTTCGGACCGGAAGATGCAAAAGAAGAGATCATGAACGGCGTAGCGGCATTCAAGAAGGCTGAAGGCCTGTAATTTTTTCGATCTCGGAATGCAAAAAAGCTGGCTTCGCGCCAGCTTTTTTTATGTCCGCAATCAGTAGCGACAAGGTGAGCTGCGATGCAGCGCTGAAACGAGCTACTGAATGAAGTACCCCGATACTTTCCAGCTTCCGTCTTTTTCGCGCATGGGTACGATTGTTTCGAGCGCCGCTGGACGATTGGCGAACTCGCTG
Organism: Pseudomonadota bacterium; assembly: GCA_040385745.1. Lineage (GTDB taxonomy): Bacteria > Pseudomonadota > Gammaproteobacteria > Burkholderiales > Burkholderiaceae_D > Telluria_A. The sequence continues at coordinate 12,687 of JAZKGU010000011.1, read as the reverse complement.
TCGTACTGGATCAGCACGTATTCACCGTCAGGGGCGCCTGGCAGGCTGCGCGTGAATTTAGCCGATTTGAGCGTACGCTTCTTGAGCGAACCGAGGGGCGTTCTGACGCCGACAATGGCTTTTTCCCAGTCGTTGCTCGATACCGCGCTGCGAAACGCCGCTGCCGAGTCGGTCCAGGCGCTTGGGTGTTTGCCTGCATCGGTCGCGGCCAGCCATTGCTCGGCGACAGCCTGAGCTTTTTCGACATCCTTTGCATCTTGCGCCTGCGCGCTCAAACAGATAAACATTCCAGCACAGACTAATAGTTTCGAGATGAAACGCATGGACGCTCCTTGAAGGTTGGTAATTTTTTATAGTACGCGATGGCACATCCATGCGTCTACTCCTGGCGGGTAAGCAGCCACGCAACGAGAATTGCGCAGGGGGCCACGGGCAATCCAGCTGCTTCTATCATTGGGTAGTCTGGCGCAGTCCCTGGGCGCGCAGCCAGGCCTGGTTGTGCGGCCTGTTTGCCCTGACCGCGTAGTCCATCGCGTTTTGCTCCCTGTCGTCCGTGGCTGCGGTGACCGCGCCGGCTGCGACGAGCAATGCCAGCATGTTGACGTCGCTGTGCTGGGCGGCATGCATCAAGGCAGTGCGCCTTGTATCTTCCAGCACCGGAAAGACACAGGTCAAGGGTTCCGCCTGCAGCTCGGCTGAGGTACGGTATGCAAGATTGACGTCGGCGCCGGCACCGATCAAGGACTTCACAGCTGCATGCCTGCCGTGGCCAACCGCGTAGAACAAGGCAGTCTCTCCAAAGCCGTTCCGGAGGTTCACCTGTCCGTGACCTTTAACGAGACGCAGCAGGTAGTCGAGGCTGGCCTGATTGCGCACTGCAAGTGAGAGCAGGGGTTCGCTTGCATTGTCGTGGCTACGCAGATAGTCGAGATCAATTCGTTCGGTGATCGACTTCACCACTGCCAATGGTCGCTCATGGACCAATGCCACACGCAATGCCTGTTCAAGCTCGCCGTCCGAGTAAGGACCGCTATTGGCGCCGCGCTCGATTGCCTGGCGAATCGCGGCGGGCGTGCTCGTGGCAGTACGAAGCAGCCGTAATAGCGCGCTATCCGGAATTACAGTACCCCGCGAAAAGCTGCCGGCGGCGCGTTGAGCGACGAGGAATACGGCACTCTCGGCCCTGGTTTTCGCATCGCTTCGACTGAGCTGAAATTGCCGCTGAAAGTGAAGTGCCAGGCTGGCTTGCGCACGGCTATATTCGGCGAAGAATTCCCGGTAGCGGACAAGATTGCGATGACTTTGTTCGCCCCAATGTCTGAAGTAAAGGCTGAATTTATCGTCGCTCGCCACACTCATGAACTGTGCTGGAGCAGGTTTAAGCGATTGGGGAAAGAAGCCCGCGCCGGCAAGATCGAATTCGTAATGGCGCCGGATTGCGTAAACAATCGATCCGCTGCATTCCTGCGGACCGTCGGGACCGTGAATCTGCTCGGCCAGCCGCAGCAGTTTTTGCATGAACGGGAGGCTGCTCAAACTTTCAGGGCAGCGATAGTCGACCTGAACGGGTGAGACGTGCCCGGAGCCAAGGTCCTGTGGCTTGGTAAAAATATTCTCCGGGTAGGTCCGCATTTCCTCACAGGAAATCGAGTTGTCCGACGCAGGATCCATCTCGTTGAGCCGTTTCTTGTAGACGGTCAGCAAGCAAGCAGCAGTTTGGCAACGGTTGCGCGTATTTCGTAACCAGCGGCTCTGTGCAAGTGTCATGCGCGTCAGGACCGCGCCCTCGAGCTGGTTCAAGGCAATTTGATAGGCCGCCCCGATCTGGCTATCAAGTTCGGACAGTTCCGGGTTGGCGCAAATGAGCTTTTCCTGGACCGAGCTGGCAAGCTCGCAATCGAAGCCGGCGGCAGTGGCACGCGCGCAGAACAGGACGATGAGCAGGAGGCCAAGCGGAAGTTTTTTCATGCTGACAATTCTCCCACATGAGAACGGTCTGGCGGCGCCAAACTTTGAACGAAAGCAGCAACGCCCGCGTTTGGACGAGCGTTGCCTTGACTGTCAGCTTACCAGCCAATGTCTTGCAGCAGCGGATAGGTCAGGTCGCGCGGCGGCCGGACTTCGTGCGGCAGGTCGGGGTTGATGGACGGCTCCATCAGCTGGTTGGGCCGGGCGTCCACGGTGTAATGCGATACCGATGAACCTGGCTCATACTCGGGCGGGGCGTGCATGCGGATGCGCAGTTGCCGGTCGGCGCCCTGGCGCCGGTTGGGATCGACGCCCAATTCGGCGATCACGCCCGAGGCTGTGCGCGAACGACGCTGCAGGACGCGCTTGAGGCCCTGGCCGGCTTCGAGACTGATGCGCACTGCCGGAATCGTGACTGCCTCGTCGGTACCGCCCAGAGGCGTCACCGGTCCTGCCACATTTTCCGCCACGACCATCCCGATGGCGCCCGCGTTTTGCACATTGCGCGCCTTGATGACGAAGGCGCAGCCGCCGCGGTCAACGAGCGCAATGTTGTTGCGCACTGCAGTCGCGTTCTGGAAGCTGAGCGGCGTGCAGGCAAACCCGCTGCCGTTGGGCTGGTCGATCACGGGCATCAGCTGGCCGCGCAGTTCGTTCTCGGACAAGGGTGGTCCGAAGGTGGCGTCACCGACTTCGTACTCGCCGCCGGCCTGGCCGGCCGCTGGGCCCTCGATGGTCAGCCTGGACTGGGGCGCCAGCACCTGCGGAGTTGCAGTGCGCACCCGTTCGCCGTTCCACGAGAGGGCGTTGCCGCTGATTGCCGACAGTCTGCGCTCTTCGTTGCTCATGTCGACCCAACGCGTTTCGGTGCGGTTATCAACGAGATAAAAATCCCAGATCGAGGGCAGATTGTCGAACTGCTCTCCGGTTTCCTCGTCGGTGAAGCTCTGGAAGCCGAGGCCGTGGGCAATTTCGTGCAGCAGCACACTAACCAGATCGATCTGGTCACCATGGCGGTTGTCGATACCAAGGTAGAAGGGGGCGCCTGGAAGGCAGTCGGCAAACAGGCCCAGGCGCGAATTGAAGCGCGCGCGGATGTGCGCCTGGCCGGGCGAAGCTACATCGGTGCCTGCCAGCTTGCTGGCCAGCGCCCCCGAATACCAGGTTGCAGGTCGCGGTGCGTTGGGGAAATCGGTGAAGATTTCTATGGCGCCGGCCGCGCCCAGCACGGCCCCGGTTTCGTTGCAGGGCAGTGGGACGAAGGCTGCATCGATGCGGATGGGCACGGTGCTGGTGATGGTGCGGCCCCAGATGTTGGCAGCATGCTGGAATGCTATCAGGCGCTGCTGGCCAAGGGTGACACCGGTATTGCCGCCCACCGGCGTGGCGGGTGTCGGATCGTTGAAGCCGACGCCGGCCTCGTTGCGGTTGACGATGGTTATGGTGGCTGCAGCAAGAGCGCTGGCGCTGATGCACAGCGACAGCGCAAGGGCGGCAGCCTGGCGCAGCAAATGGCTACTGGTGGTCATGGCGGGTCTCTCCCTTGTGGTCGATGGCATCGAGCGCATGGTCGCCCTTGACGCATTTCTTGACGAGCTTGCCGTCGGCATTGCGTGTGGTCACGGAATACACCAAGCCGCGGTCGCCCAGATCGAGGGCGCGGGTGCCATCAGGCCGCACCACCGATTGGGGACGTGCAGCCTGCCCCTGGTTGCGGGCACGGCTGGTGCCCTGGAGCGCACGCGCTTCGGCTGCGGTCGGGGCGCGCAGTTTGCCTGTTTCGGCGTCGCGTACCACCGTCATAGCCTGCTCCGCCTGCGCCTGCTGCGCCTGCTGCGCCTGCGCCTGGGGCGCCATGGCCGCGATGGCAAGCAGGCTGATGGTCAGGATTGATTTGTCAGGCATGATTTTCTCCGAACAAAGGATTGGATTTGTGCTCGCGGCGGCGCAGGAAGGCCACTGCGCCCAGCCCGATGATCAGCATGAGATAGGTATCGGCTTCCGGGACAGTAGTGACAAAGACCGAATCGAGGCCCACATAGTTCGCCGCAGCGGCGTCGCCCAGGTAGCGGAAGGCGAAGCGACCGGTGCCTGCGTAATCGAAGCTGGCGCTAAATTCCTGCCAGGTGGTTGGAAAGCTGGTGACGCCACCGACGGTGGTGAGCAGGGTGGCAAAGTTGGCCGGGGCGGTGTCGGCGCCCATGCTGAAACGCACTTCGAGGATGTCGTTAAAGTTGGGAGTTGCTTCTCCCCGGGCAAAAAAAGACAGGGTGCTGGGCCCGAGGAAAGTCAGTTCCGGCGAAATAAGCCAGTTGTCGATCGCGCCGGTGCCGTTTTCGGCACTGAGGAAATTGGCAGCGATATACGAATCGGGCGCGCCGCTGTGCGCCGCGAAGATTCCGGGATTACCCTGGAACCACAGGCGACCGCGTGGCACGCTGTTGTTGATGCGGGCCCAACTGGTGAGCGAGGTAATGTCGTTGAATTGTTCTTCGAGCACGACGATAGACTGGGCCGCCGCCACCGAGGGCAGAGCGGCCGCTAGCGCTAAGGTCGCTGCGCCGAACAGGTGCTTGGGAAAGTACATAGGAGTGTTCTCTTTCGTGCTGGTGCCAGAAGGATGGGGTTCCCACTCGCGCTGGCAAGCGGCGAGGCCATTGCTGAGCAAATCATAGAAGCCGAGCCGAACGAAAGCTTGATGTGGGCCTAATGTGCGCCGCAAACGGCTGAGTATCTCTTGATGGGGCCGCTTGGTTGCGGCGCGCTGGCGGAATAAAAAAAGCGCTGCCGTCTTGCGAGGGCAGCGCTAATTTGCGAGGGGCGACTAGGCAGGCTTTGGCGTGCTTCGCATCGTCCGCAGTTTGCCGACGATTCCCGTCGGGAAGAAGTAGATCGACAGCACGAACAGCACGCCCAGCCACAGCATCCAGCGGTCCGGGTGCAGCGCCTCGGCCAGAAACGGCACGCCTTCGAGCGCGCTCGAACCCTGGGCCATGGCCGACTTCAGGTAGTTCTGCGCGATGATGAACAGCGTCGCGCCAATCACCGCGCCCCACATCGTGCCCATGCCGCCGATGACGACGATGAGCAGGATATCTGTCATGACCTCGAAACCGAGCATGGTCTTGGGCCCCACGTAGCGCAGCCACAGCGCCATCAGCGCACCGGCCAGCGCCGCCACCAGCGCGGCCAGGCAGTTGGCCCAGACCCGGTACAAAACCGTGCGGTAGCCCAGCGCCTCGGCGCGGAATTCGTTCTCGCGGATGGCCTGCAGCACGCGCCCGAAGGGCGAATTTACGATCCGCAGCAGGAACAGAAACAGCAGCAGGCAGCCGATGAAGACGATGTAGTACGAGAGCAGCTTGCCGTCGATCGAGCGCCCAAGAATTTCCGTCTCCATGAAGTGAAAGCCTGGCGTGAGCAGTTCGGGAACACTGAAGGTCTTGCCATCTTCGCCGCCCGTAAAGTCGGACAGCTGCGAGGCCAGCACCGCGAACGAGGACGCCACCGCGAGCGTGATCATGGCGTAGAAAATGGCCCGCACCCGCAGCGCGAACAAACCGATGATCAAGGCCAGCGCCAGCGCCAGTACCAGTGCCGCGAGCAGTCCGGTGAATAGGCCGCTCCAGGTAGGGTCGTCGGTGTTGAGGCCCAGTCCAACACCGTAGGCACCGATCCCGAAGAACATGGTGTGGGCGAACGAGACGATGCCGGTGTAGCCCAGCAAAAGATCGTAAGAGGCCACCAGCACGATATAAATGCAGATGGTCGCGGCGGTGTTGAGCGGGCGTGCGCCACTGGTGAGAAAGGGCGCGAACGCCAGACCGAGGAACACAAGGATCAGCAGGACGCCCAGGGCGCGGCTGCGCGGCATGTCGCCGGAAAGTAGATTGGTCAGCATGGCGGCTCCTTAGCGGCGCAGATTGGAATACATGCCGGCGGGACGCCACAGCAAGATGGCGATCATCAGAATGATGCTCGAGACTAGCGCGATTTTTGGCGCCAGAAAGCCTGCATAGTTCGATGCCAGCGCCATGAGCAGCGCGCCGATGAAGCATCCCCCCACCGATCCCAGGCCGCCGATGATGATGACGATGAAAACCATCACCATGATTTCGCTGCCCATCGAGGCCGTCAGCGTTTCGTTGTACAGGCCCCACATGACACCACCCAGACCAGCCAACGCAGAACCGGCGGCAAAGACGGCCACGAACAGGCGCCGGATGCGGTAGCCGAGCGCTTCGACCATCTCGCCGTTTTCCACTCCGGCGCGTATCAGCAGGCCGATCTTGGTGCGGTTCAGAACCAGGAACATGGTGGCAAACACCACCAGGCCGATGACTACTGCCACCAGCCGGTATTTGGCGATGGCGGAGTCGCCCAGCACGATGGCACCGCGCAGGCTGGTGGGCAGTGGCAAGGCGATTTGTTCGGCGCCCCAGATGACGTTGATCAGCTGTTCAGCCACGATCATGCCGCCCATGGTAATCAGGATCTGCTTGAGATGCTGGCCGTAGACCGGGCGGATGATCAGGCGTTCAAACACCAGGCCGAGCGCGGCTGTGGACACCATGGCCACCGTAATGGCCAGCGCCAGGACCGACAGGTTGGTGAGCAGCGAGTCGACCTCGAGCCAGCCGCGCATGGGGATGAGCACCATGGTGGCCGCGTAAGCGCCCACCGCGACAAAAGCGCCATGGCCGAAATTGAGTACGTCCATCAGGCCGAACACCAGTGTCAGGCCACTGGCCATAATGAAGATCATCATGCCCATCGCCAGCCCGGCCACCGTCAGGGTGACCCAGGTGGGAAAGCTGCCCACCAGCGGCAGCATGAGCAGCATCAGCGCCGGCACCAGCAGCAGAGGCGCCAGGTCGATGCGCGCTGCTGGCAGCACGGTGTCAACTGGCTGCGCGGGCAGGGCGGCCGCGGCGACAGGGGGTGGAGTTTGCAGGTTCACGGTGGCCTTTCTATTGGTGCGAGTCGAGCGCGAGGCCCAGCAGGCGCTGTTGCAGATCCTGGTTGTCGACCAGCTCGCGCATCTGGCCGGCGTGCACCACGCGGCCGTCGTCCATGACCGAGACGGTGTCGCCCAGCGACTTCACAAAGCTGAAGTTTTGCTCGACCAGCAAAATGCTGGTGTCGGTTTCCTTCAGTTCCTTGAAGGCGGAGATCAGGCTCTGGATGATGGCCGGGGCCAGGCCCTTGGTCGGTTCATCGACCAGTATCAGTTTGCGCGGTTCGACGATGGCGCGGGCGATCGCCACCATCTGCTTCTGCCCGCCCGACAGGTTGCCGGCGGGGTAATTCCAGAATTTTTTCAAGGCCGGAAAAAAGCCGCAGATCCAGTCCACGCGGGCCTGGTCAAGCGCGCCGCTGCGCGCGGCAAGGTACAGGTTCTCGCGCACCGTGAGATCGGAAAACACGGCCATTGATTCGGGCACGTAGGCGATGCCGGCCTGCGCGATATCGGGGGTGGACATGGCGGTGATGTCGCGCCCGTCGAAGCGCACGGTGCCGGCGCTGGCCTTCCACAGCCCCATGATGGTGCGCAGCGTGGTGGTCTTGCCGGCGCCATTGCGCCCCAGCAGAACCGACAGTCCGCCGCGCGGCACCACCAGGTCGACACCCTGCAAAATATGGTATTCGCCGATGTGCGTGTGCACGCCGGACAGTTGAAGGATCGGTTCAGACATGTTCGGGCGTTCCCAGATAAGCTTCCTGTACGATGGCCGAGGCCATGACTTCGGCCGGATTGCCGTCAGCGACCAGCGTGCCGTTGTGCAGAACGATGATGCGGTCGGCCAGCGAGCGCACTACATCCATTTTGTGTTCGACCAGCAGAATGGTCTTGTTGCTCTCGGCCTTGACCTGGTGGATCAGGTCGAGCACTACCGGCACTTCGTCCACGCTCATGCCGGCGGTCGGTTCGTCGAACATCATGACCGACGGTTCGAGCGCCAGCAAAATGGCCACTTCGAGCTTGCGCTTGTCGCCGTGCGACAGGGCGGCCACGAGCGAGTCACGGCGCTCGCCCAGGGCCACGCGCTGCAGATAATGCTCGGCCTTGGCAATGAGCTGCTTGTGGCCGAACCAGACCGAGAACATGTTCAGCCCGATCCCGGCGCGGCTCTGTACCGCCAGCCGCACGTTTTCCATCACCGTCAGGTGGGGGAACAGGTTGGTCAACTGGAAGGCGCGTCCGATACCCATCAGGGTGCGCCGGGCCGCGCCAAAACCGGTGATATCGGTCCCGTTCAGGAAGACTTTGCCGCTGGTGGCGGGCAGCTGGCCCGACATCAGGTTGAAGTAGGTGGTCTTGCCAGCGCCATTGGGCCCGACGATCACGGTCAGCGTGCCGGGATAAAAATCGGCGCTGACCTGGTTCACCGCGACGTGACCGCCGAAGCGGATGGTCAGGTCGCGAGTCGACAGCGAAGGGGTGCTCATGAGCGCTTGTTCCTGACAGGGACCGGCAATTCGGTCGCGGGAATTTCACGCACCAGTTCGAGCAGGTCCCACTCGTCCTTTTGCGCTTTCTTGATGCGGAAGTGGTACATCGGCTGCATGGCCTGGTGGTCTTCCTTGCGGAAGGTCATCTTGCCCTTGGGGGTCTCGAAGTCCATGCCTTCCATGGCGGCGATCAGTTTCTCGCTGTCGCCCGAACCGGCCTTGGTGAGCGCGTTGTAGACCGCACTGGCGGCGGCAAAGCCACCCGCTGTAAACATGTCGGGCGGCGCCTTGAAGCGCTTGGTGTGCTCGGCGACCAGCCAGTCGTTCATTTTGTTCTTGGGGAAGGCGTAGTAGTAATACATCGTGCCTTCGGTGCCGGCGTAGTTCTTCCAGGTCTTCATGACCGGCAGGATGTTCCCGCCCGGGACCAGCGAAATGCCGTAGCGCTCGGGCTGCATGTCGGCCAGCTTGTTCATCGGGTTCGGGCCGGCCCAGACGATGGCCAGGATGCGCGGCTGCGGCTGGTCCTTGAGCGCGTCGAAAATGCGCTGGGCCGAGGCGGTGAAGTCGGTGGCGTTTTGCGGCGCGTATTCTTCGTGGATTACCTTGGCCTTGCTGCCGGTGGAGATCAACGCTTCCTTGCCAGCCTTGACGGCGTCCTTGCCGAAGGCGTAGTCCTGGGCCAGGAAGGCGATGCTGCCGCTCTTGAGGGTGGAGGCGGCGGCCAGGCCGTCCTGCATCGAGTTGCGCGCGGTGCGGAACACGTAGCGGTTCCATTTCTCGCCGGTGATGGCGTCGGCCACGGCCGGCTCCACGATCAGCACTTTCTTGTATTCCTTTGCAACCGGCAGCATGGCGATGGCCGAGCCGGAGGAGCTGGTGCCGACCGCGATGTCGACCTTGTCGTCGCCGTAGGCTTCGGCCAGCAGGGTGCGGCCCATATCCGGCTTGCTCTGGTCGTCCTTGACGATGACCTTGAGCTTGCGGCCGTTAATTTCCATCTTGCCGCCGGTGAGGTACTCCAGGCCCATCATGAAGCCGGTCTCGGTTTCCTTGGCATAGGCTTCCAGCGCGCCGGTCTTGCCGGCGATGAGGGCGACCTTGAGATCGGGCGCGGAAGTGGCCGGCGAACAGGCGCTGAACGCAAATGCGGACAGCAGCGCCGTGGCGAGGATGGTTCTTCTGTTCATGGTGTCTCCTTTGATGCTCTAATCAACTTGCGACAAAAACTGCTCGATGGCGTTGCGCGCCGGCGTTTCGGTCAGCATGGGGGCGTGTCCGACGCCGGGCACCTCGACATAGCGCATGGCTGGTGCGGTGCGCCGCATGTAGCCGGCCTGCTCCGGTTCGACCAGGTCGGACAGGGCGCCACGCACCAACAGGGTGGGGCGGTTGCGCGCCAGCCTGCGAAAGGCCATGCGTCCCATCCACGAAGTCGCCTGCAGCTTGCCGGTTTGCAGGGCAACCGCGATCTTGGGATCGTACCTCAGGACCAGCTGGCCCTGCGCATTTTCTGAAAATGCGCGGTGTGCCCACTTGCTCCACTCTTGCGGGTCGTTGTCGGGAAAAGCGTATTCGTTGATGTTGCGGATGTAGTCGGCTGCCTGGTCCCACGAAAACAAAGTGGTGCCCTTGCCGGCATAGGAGGCGATGCGCGCCAGGCCGCGCTGGGACAGGATCGGGCCCACGTCGTTGAGCACCGCGCCGGCGATGAGTTTCATATTGCGTAGCGCCAGCGTCATGGTAATCAGGCCGCCCATCGAGGTGCCGACGAATACCGCGCGGGCAATCCCCAGGTCATGGGCGAGCTTGATGACGTCTCCCGAATAGGTCGACTGATTGTAATTGGCTGGATTGGGGTCGCAGGCCGACTGGCCGCGTCCACGAACGTCGAGTGCGATCACGCGTCGTCCCTGGCTGGCGATCCAGGGCGCCAGTTCGTCGAAGTCGGACGAGTTGCGGGTCAGGCCGTGAATGCAGATCACGGGCAGCCGCGCCGGTCCGCCATGGGCCTGGTAGTCGCGGGCGTACAGGGTCAGACCGTCAGTGCTGGTATAGCTGATGTCAGAGAAATTGGACACGCTGGCTCATCCTGTTTTGGTAGCGTGCAGGTCTCCACCGGCTGGCCAAGAAGGCCAGCCGTGTGGGACTGCGGTAGATCAGCGAGGGTCGATCAGAAGCGGTATTCGACGGTTGCCGAAGCAGTGCGTGGGTTACCGTAGAAGGCGGTCAGGGTGCCTTCGAAGCCCAGGGTCGGGAAGTTGTAGCCGCCAGTGCGATAGCGCTCGTTGCCCAGGTTCTTGCCGTGCAGGCCAACACGCAGCTTGCTGTCGGCGCTGGTCCAGAGAACCGATGCGTCATACAGGGTGTAGCTTGGCTGGTCGAGCGGGGTGGCAAACTCGAACTGGCGGGTCGCGGCCTTGTACGATACATTACCCGACAGGCTCATCTTGCCGGCGCGGCCCATGATCGGCATGCCGAAGTCGTAAGTGGCGCGCAGGTTGCCCGAGGTCTTAGGGGTGTTTTGGAAGAAGCGCTGGTTGGCCACGTTGACGATGGTCGGCACGCCGCCCACTGGCTGCGAGGTGAAGAACTCGGTGTACTTGGCGTCGATGTAGCTGTACATACCGGTCAACAGGAAGTTGTCGGTGATGCGCGCCGACGCTTCGAGTTCGATACCCTTGATCTTGGCCTTGCCTGCGTTGGTGGTCACACCGGCGAAGCTGTCGTCCTTGCCGTCGCCGTTGGTGTCGACTGCTACCGAACCTGGAATCTGCACGTCGGTGTAATCGCTGTTGAACACGGCGATGTTGGTCAGGAAGCGGCCGTTGTTGAACTGCGACTTGAGACCGAGTTCGAAGGTGTCGATGACTTCAGGACGGTAGCCTGCCTTGGCGGTGGCCAGGCTGATCTTGGTGCCGACTACGTTCATGCGTGGATCGAAACCGCCGCCCTTGAAGCCGCGCGCAAATGAGCCATACAGGTTCTGGGTGTCGGACATCTTGTATGCCAGGCCGACTTTCGGGGTGAATTTCTTGTCTTCGCGCGACAGTTCGCCGTGGGTGAAGTCGGTATCGGTGCGGAACAGCACTGCGCCAGGATTGCCCAGCTGCGGGGTGCCGCCCAGGCCCAGGTAGATCTGGCGCAGGATGCTCGCGTCGCGCTGGTCGACCGTGTAGCGCCCGCCCAGCGACACTGCAAACGCCGGGGTGATGTCGTAGCTGGCGTCGGCAAACACGGCCCAGGCCTTGGTGTCGATGTCGCCCTTGGTGAAGGTCGAGCTCTGGAAGGCGCCGTTCAGGATGGTGTCGAAGATGTTGAACGCGTTGGCGTCGATGTAGTACACGCCGGCTACGCCCTGCAGCTTGTCACCGGTGTAGGTGAACTGGATCTCCTGGCTGAACTGCTTGTTCTTGTACAGTGCCGGTACGTGGAAGTCGGTGGTCGAACCCGAGTCGAAGTCGATCGGCGCGTACGAGGTATCCTTGCGCGATGCTGTTACCGACTTCACGCTCAACTGGTCGTTGATGGTGTATTCGACGGTGGCGGCAAAACCGTGGGCGTCGATTTCCTGCTCCTGGCCCAGGGCCAGGTTCATGTTCGAGCGGGTGTCGTACACATTGCTCAGGATCGGCTGCTTGCTGGTATTGCCGATGGTGAGGCGGTGGCCGTTACGCGGGCTCGAATCGTCCTGGGTCACGTCGGCCGACAGGCGGATGAACAGGTTGGTGCTCGGCGTGAACTCGGCCGATACGCGCGCTGCCAGCACGTCCTTGTCATAGTTGTGGGCGCCAGTGAACTGGTTGCGGCCAAAACCATCGCGGGTGAATTTGCCGACCGAGCCGCCGATGCGGAAGGTGTCGGTGATCGGGGTGCTGGCGGTGAGCACGCCTTCACGCTGGTTATACGAACCGATGGTGCCGCGCAGGCGGATATCGGTTTGCGGAGCCAGCTTGCGGGTCACGTACTTGACAGCGCCACCGATGGTGTTGCGGCCGTACAGCGTACCTTGTGGGCCGCGCAGCACTTCGATGCGCTCGACGTCGTAGATTTCAGCGACCGCGCCCTGTGGGCGGGCCAGGTAGATGTCGTCGAGGTAGATGCCCACGCCAGCTTCGAAGCCGGCCAGTGGATCCTGCTGGCCGACGCCGCGGATGAAGGCGGTCAGGGTCGAGTTGGTGGCGCGCGACGATTTGAGCGTGGTGTTGGGAAGGGCGAAGGCGAGGGCGGTGATATCCGGGATGCCTTGCTTGGAAATCTGGTCGG
>JAZKGU010000010.1:0-88792 GCA_040385745.1 Pseudomonadota bacterium | reverse complement strand
CCGCGCAGGATCCACTTGGTCTGCAGATGCAGGCGCTGGTTTTCCATCGAGCGCACCTGCACCTGCTGTTGCCAGAACAGGCTGGCCACAATGGTGATCGACAGGGTGGTCAGCAGCAGCGCCGTGATGACGGCCACGCCGCGCTGGCGCCAGGGCTGCGGCGCGCGCCTCACAGGCCCCCCAGCAGGAACGATTTGGTCATCACCATCTGCACATCCTTGACCTGCAGCGCCACCTGCAGTCCGGTCGGCGTGGGCGCGGCGATGGCCGGCGCGTTGGGCACGGCCGGCACAGGCACATTGACGCGCGCCGGCCCGCCGCTGCGCCAGCCGCCGCTTTCCCAGGTCTGCACCACCATGCCGATCACGCCATTCTGCAGGGCCACGGGCGGGGTGGTGTCGCCATTGCTGGTGGCGGCCTTCCACAGCACGTCAAGCTGCACCAGATCGCGCGTGGCGAGCGACTCGCGCCGCGTGAGCACGCCGCCGGCCACGCGGTAGGCCACCACCTGCAGGCGGGCCGGCTCGTATTCGTTGTACACATTGCGCACCAGGGTCATGCTGTCATTGTCGGTCAGCAGATAGGGGCGGTTCTGCAGCGTGGCCGGATCGGCCATGTGTTCGGCGTCGCTTTGCAGCTGGGCGAAGGCTAGCTGCATGCCACGCGTGGCTTCGAGCTGCTCGGTCAGCGCCACGCGGGCCCGGATGATGCCGTCCAGGCCGCGCCAGCCCAGCACCGCGACGATGGCCAGGATGCCGATCGCCACCAGCAGTTCGACCAGCGTGAAGCCGCGCGACAGGCGCCTCATTCGTTGAGCACCAGCTGGACCAGCTTGATGATGCGGCGCCCGGGGTCGGCCATGTCGTACACGCTCACCTCGACCCGGCGCAGACGCGGGTTGGGGCTGGCCAGCACTTCTTCCTGGCACACCAATTTGAGGTCACCCTGGGGGCATTCGAAACTGCGCTTGCCCACCGCCGGGTATTCCTTTTGCAGGCGGATCTGCACCAAGCGGTTTTCGGCCGACCAGGTGGCCATCATGGACGAGCGCAGGCCGGCGCTGTTGGCGGTCAGGCTGCCCACCGCGCGCAGCGAAGCGCCCAGCGCGGTGCCGACGATGACCAGCGCCACCAGCACTTCGAGCAGCGTGAAGCCACGGGCATCACGAGAAAGGCGCGCGCGCATCATTCGACGACGAAGTGGCCGATACCGTCGGCGCGGATGGCGACCCGGTCCTCGCCGCTGGCGATGGTCAGCACGAAGGGCTTGTCGACCGGCTCGCGGCCGAAGGTGATGCGCATCGGATTACCCATGCCGGCTGCCGGCGGATCGATGAACAGCGTCACAGGCGCGCTCTTGAACGGGCGCGCGCGCAACAGGTCATCGCTGATGATCTGGTCCCAGCGCGCTTCGTTGCGCACCAGGAAACGGTAGCCGTCGGCATTGGCCTCGAACGCCACCAGGCGGTTGCGCACGATGGCTTCGTCGCGCGCCAATTGCAGCAGCAGCGCCACGCGCTGGGCTTCGCCCTGCAGGTTTTGCTGGGTGCTGGGTATGGCGTTGAGCGAGACCAGGCCGAGCGTGATCCCGATGATGACCATGACGACCATCACCTCGACCAGCGTAAAGCCACGCGCTGCGCGGCCCGGCTTGTGCACCATCAATAAATCCTAGTTGTCCCAGGACCCGATGTCGGCATCATCGCCCGTGCCGCCCGGCTGGCCGTCAGCGCCCAGCGAGTACAGGTCGACCTCGCCCTTGACGCCCGGCGCCAGGTACTGGTAATTGTTGCCCCATGGATCTTTTGGCAGCTTTTCGATATAGCCGCCGGCCTTCCAGCCGTTGGCGGCCGGACCTGCCGTCGGCTTTTCGATCAGCGCCTGCAAGCCTTGCTCGGTGGTGGGATAGCGCTGGTTGTCGAGCTTGTAGAGCTTGAGCGCCTGCATCATGGTGCTGATATCGACCTTGGCGCCGGTAATGCGCGCTTCACCGGTACGGTTGAGCAGCTTGGGCACGACCAGGGCGCCGAGGATGCCGATAATCATTACTACCACCATGATTTCAACCAGGGTGAAGCCGCCTTGGCGGGATCGGCGAAGTGCTGCTGTTTGCATAGTTGTCGTCTGAAAGTTGAGATACATTGGACCGTGAGTATAAAGCCGTTTGGCGCCCGGCTACCGGCGCCCCCGGAATTACTTTTGTCCTCTTATTGTAAGGCTATGTCATGAAAAAGGGCCACTCGCTGACGTACTGGCAAGAAACCCTTTTGAGGCGGGACAACCTTACTTAACGGCAACTGTCTGCACGGCGCGCAGGAGCGGCGCATCCTTGACGAAGGGAACGATGCCCAGCTCCTTGTGGACCTCATGGGGATAGATGAGGTAGCCGCGCGTGATCACCGCCACCACCTTGCGGATGTCGGCCATGTTTTTGGTCGGGTCGCCATCGACCAGCACCAGGTCGGCCAGCTTGCCGACAGTGACAGAACCGCGTTCGTGGCTAGTGCGGGTGTAGCGGGCGCCGTTGCGGGTAGCCAGCTGCAGCGCCTGGGCCGGGGTCAGTCCGGCTTGCACCAGCAATTCTAGTTCGGCCTGCATGCCAAAGCCCGCCATGTCGTCCGTGCCGACCACCAGCGGCACCCCAGCCCGGTACAGCTGGCCGACGAAGGCAACCATCTTGGCGTACGATGCCTCGTAGCGTTTTTGGGCGGCGGCGTCGGCAATTTTCATGGTCCCGACGGTAAAACGACGGCTCACTTCGGGCGGCATATGCGCGGCGATGGGCGCGTACAGGGCCGTCATGTCGCCATCTTTATGCTTGAGAAAGTCAAAGGCTGTCAGCGTCGCATCGATCACCGTGCCCTGCTTCGCCAGGCGCGCGACGAAATCCTTCACCGGCTTTCCGTTGAAATCGATGGAAGCAGTTTTCTCGGCAGGCAGGATGAAGCGTTCCAGGCTGCGCGTTTCGGTCTGCGGGGTGGCCAGGAAGTTGAGCATGACCTGGTTGATATGGTTGATCTCGTCGTAGCCGGCGTCAAGCGCTTCGTGGGCGCGCAGGCCCACCGGGATATGGCCCGAGACATACAGGCCGCGCTGGTGCGCATAGGCAACGGTCTCGCGCAGTATCTCCTTGGGGAAGGAATTGTAGATCTTCAACTGGGGGTAGCCGCGCCCGGCATACCAGTCGATCGCGTTTCTGGCCCCAGCCAGATCCTTGATCACGAATGCGCTGTTCCAGGAATAGGCACTCTCGCCCTCCAGCAGCCCCGCCGTCACCACCCGCGGACTGAGCAGGGTGCCGCGCTCGATTTCGTCGAGCATCTCTTGCACCGTGTGGTTGCGGTTGCCCATATCGCGCACCGTTGTCACCCCGGCCGCCAGGTGCATGCCACCGTTGCCACGGGAAACGTGACCGTGCATTTCGAATAAGCCTGGCAGCATAATGCGCCCGGCGCCGTCGATTTCCTGTGCGGCGCCCGTTACTGCTGAGCCAGCCGGCAACACCGCACTGATGCGGCCGCGCAGCACGTACACATCGGACGGTGCGCCCACCCGCGCGCTTTCGCTATCGAAGATACGGACATTGCGGACCACTGTCAGGCCAGCCAGCGGGTGTTGCAAACGGCTTGCCATATCCTTATGCAATTGCTCTTGGGCGATTGCTTGACGTTGGCCCAACTGCTTGCCGACGCTGTCCCAGCCCTCCTCCACCAGATACGAAGTACCTGGCGCGATCGAGGCAAACAGACGCGGCTTGGGGCCGCTGGTGACCCATAAGAATCGGGGCGAAAAGCCAATCCCGGTTTGCGCAACCAGGTGGACCAGCTGGGTTTTGCCGCCGACGCTCACTTGCATCTCGTCAAGCTGGCGCTGGCTGAGCGAGCCTGATGGCAGCAGTGGCAGCGCCGCGCCCGCCCGCGCCGCCAGCGCGCCAACGGTGAGTGAACTTACATGAGGCGAGCTGTTGAGCGGGAGATACATGGCAGCGCCGCTCACTGTTTTTTCTCCCTGCTCCGTAGTCGACTTCCACGAGGCCCTGTCGCCACGCCGTTCAAAGCTTTCGTCCACCACCGCGCCGAAGGTCGAGTTGCCCTTGACCGAATACTGGCTCATGGTGCCGTCAGGCGCCAAGCGAATCTGCTCGACCAGGTCGGGGCCGCGGCCATTGTTCTTGAAGCCATAAGTGACCTGCACCGTGCCATCGTCACGGTACTCGACCACTTGCCCACCGGTGCGCTTGCCAGATTCAAGGTGTCGGTCGTAGCGCAGCGTTTCTGTTGCGGCATGCGCCGCCATGCCAAAGGTGGTGCCGATGGCAAAAGCAAGGATTTTTATCATTGTTATAAAGCTTTCAGGTGGAAGTGGGCGAACACACTGGACAAGCGGGATTGCGGGCGACGCCGATACTGGTCCATTCCATGGCACGTCCATCAAGCAGCAGCAGGCGTCCGGCCAGCGACACCCCGACCTGCATGACGAGCTTGAGCGCTTCGGCCGCCTGCATGGCGCCGATCACGCCCACCAGCGGGGCGAACACCCCCATGGTACTGCACGCGGCATCCTGAAAACCATGGTCTTGCGGAAATAAGCAGTGGTAGCAAGGCGCGTCGGCGCGGCGCGGGTCGAACACGCTGATCTGGCCGTCGAAGCGGATCACGGCGCCCGACACCAGCGGCACCCGGGCCTGCATGCAAGCTGCATTGACGGCATGGCGGGTGGCGAAATTGTCGGAGCAGTCCAGCACCACCGACGCCTCGGCCACCAGCTCGGCCAGGCGCGCACCCGCGGCCCTTTCGCACAGGGCGACGACCTCGATGCCGGGGTTGATCTGCAACAGGGCATCGCGCCCGGAGGCAGCCTTGGGCTGGCCCACGCGCGCGGTGCTGTGCATGATCTGGCGCTGCAGATTGGTCAGGTCGACCATGTCGTCGTCGGCCAGCACGATGCGCCCGACCCCGGCCGAGGCCAGATACAAGGCAGCGGGCGAACCCAGGCCGCCGGCGCCGATGACCAGCGCGCTGGCGGCCAGCAGGCGCTCCTGCCCCTCGATCCCGATCTCGTCGAGCAGAATGTGGCGCGAGTAGCGCAGCAGCTGATCGTCGTTCATGGGGCCGCGTCGGGACTGGCCATTATTTCTTGTCGCCGGGAGTAATTTCAGGAATGACCGGCTCGGGCTTGGGCGCGCCGGACTGGGGCGCGCGTTCGGGCGCCGCCGCCGCGCTCGAGAGCGTGACGGGCAGCCCCTTGAAGTGATTGATGGCCTGGGCCAGCTGGAAGTCGTCGCGCGAGCCGAAGTCGAGCACCTTGCGGGTACGCGACTGGGCCAGCGCCTGCTGGGCCGCGTTATCGCGCCGTACGGCAGGGTCGCGCGCGTCGCCAAGGTGCTTTTCGAGGTCGGCCTCGCGCACGCGCAGGCTGTTGAGGCCATCGCCGTCGGCGGTTTCATTGACCATCAGGTCGGGCACGATGCCCTTGGCCTGGATCTTGCGGCCCTCGGGCGTGTAATACAGCGCCGTGGTGAGCTTGACGGCGGTGTCTTCGGTCAGCTGCAACAGGCTCTGGACCGACCCCTTGCCGAAAGTCTGGGTGCCCATGATGGTGGCGCGCTTGTAGTCCTGCAGCGCCCCGGCCACGATTTCTGAGGCCGAGGCCGAACCGGCATTGACCAGCACCACCAGCGGCACCGACTTGACCGCCGCCGGCAGCCTGGCCAGCGGATCGCCCCCGCGGCGCCCGGCGTAATCGGCGCGCCGCCCGTAATAGGAGGCGTTGGCGTCGCGCCGCTGGCCCAGGGTCGAGACGATTTCCTTGCCCTCGGGGAGGAACGCCGCCGACACCCCGATCGCGCCCGGCAGCAAGCCGCCCGGATCATTGCGCAAGTCCAGCACCAGGCCCTTGAGCTGCGGTTCCTGGGCGTACAGTTCGCCGATTTTCTTGGCCATTTCCTCGACAGTGAGCTCCTGGAACTGGCTGATGCGAATCCAGCCATAGCCCGGCTCGACCAGCTTGCCTTTGACGCTGGGCACCCGGAATGCGGCGCGCACCAGCGGCACCACCCACGGCATGTCCTCGCCCTTGCGCATGATGGTGAGCGTGACGGTGCTCTTGACGTCGCCGCGCATTTTGCGGATAGCTTCGTCCAGCGAGAGACCCTTGAGCGGCGTATTGTCGATGCGGACAATGATGTCGCCCGAGCGCAGGCCGGCCTTGTGGGCGGGCGAATCCTCGATCGGGCTGACGATCTTGACGTTGCCCTCTTCCATCGACACTTCGATGCCCAGGCCCA
This sequence comes from Pseudomonadota bacterium, assembly GCA_040385745.1. Lineage (GTDB taxonomy): Bacteria > Pseudomonadota > Gammaproteobacteria > Burkholderiales > Burkholderiaceae_D > Telluria_A. The sequence continues at coordinate 82,507 of JAZKGU010000010.1, read as the reverse complement.
CCGAGCGGCCCTGCATGCTGTCCTTCATTTCCTTGAATGCTTTTTTGTCGAGGTAGACCGAATGCGGGTCGAGTGAGGTGACCATGCCGGCCATGGCCTGGGTCAGGAGCTTTTTTTCCTCGACCGGTTCGACATAGTCGGACTTGATGATGCCGTACACCTCAGTGAGCTGGCGCAGCTCGTCGAGCGGCAACGGCGCGCTGGCGGCGGCCGGCGCGCCAGGCGCAACCTGCGCGGCGGCCGACAATTGCAAAGACAGCGCCAACCCTGCCGCCATGCCCAGGCCCAGCAGGCCCGCGCTCTTGACTTTCATGACCATGTTTGACCCACCCGCCGTGTTAGAAGCCTACCCAGGTGGCCGGATTGAAGGCCGCGCCCCTGTGCCTGAGTTCAAAGTATAGACCCGATTCCTCGCCCCCGCCGGTGTTGCCGGTGCTGGCAATCGAATCGCCGCCCCGGACCGCGTCGCCCACGCGCTTGAGCAGCGACTGGTTGTTGCCGTAGATGGAGAGGTATTCGCTGCCATGGTCGACAATGATCAGGTTGCCGAAGCCGCGCATCCAGGCCGCGAACACCACACGGCCAGCCGCCACCGACTTGACGTCGCTGCCTTCTGCGGCGCGGATGAAAATGCCTTTCCAGCTGGGCCCGCCATCACGCTTGGCGCCGAACTGGGCCGCGACCTTGCCGCCGGCGACCGGGCTGCGCAGCTTGCCCTTGAGACTGGCAAAAGCGCCTTCCGGCGCAGCCGGCGCCAGCGCGATGTCGGCCGGGCGGGCCTGTGCTGGATCGGGCTTGGCCTCGGCCGGCTGCTGGGCCAGGCGCGGCTCGTCGGCATCGATCGGATTGGGCTTGAAGGGCTCGGGCGGCTTGACCGGCGCCGGCTTGGCGCCCGGCTTGAGCGGCTTGGCCTGGGCCGCCAGTTCGCGCGCCAGGCGCTCTCTTTCTTCCTTGCGCGCGAGGGCGCGGGCGTCGGCTTCGGCCTTGGCCTTGGCGCGCGCGGCCGCCACTGCCTCCAGGCGGCGCTTTTCGGCGGCGGCCGCTTCGGCCTGTTCCTTGATCAGTTTGGACAGCTTGTCGACCAGTCCGGCCATGCGCTGCTCGTCGCGTTCAAGACTGCCGATCTGCTGGCGCTGGTCCACCAGGCGCTTGGACAAGGTGCCCAGCAGCGCCGCGCGGCGTGCTTTTTCCTTCTCCAGCACGGCTTTCTGGGCCACTTCTTCCTGGGCGATCTCGTCGAGTTCGTCCTTGGCGTTCTGTTCCTTCAGGCGATTGCTCTGCACTGCGGCCAGGTTACCGCGCAGGGAAGCCAGCAGCCTGGCCTGGGCCTGCGACACATAGGCCATCAGCTGCAGATCGCGATTGATGCGGTTGGGATTGTCGCCCGAGAGCAGCAGCTTGATGCGGTCTTCATTGCCCGCCACGTACTGCTCGCGCAGCAGGGTCGACAATTGCTTCTTCTGGGCTTCGACCACCCCGGCCAGGCGCGTTTGCTCGGCATTGAGGGCGCTCAGCTTGTCGTTCGTGGCCACCTGTTCTTCAGCCAGTTCCTTGAGCGACAAATTGGCGTTGGAAATGGCTTCTTCCGATTCGGCCAGAGTGTCGGCGGCGTCTTCGCGTGCGTCTTCGGTGCGCGCCAGCTCGCCCTTGAGGCGGGCCAGCTTGGCGGCGATTTCGGCGCGGGTCTGCTCCGCCACGGCTTTTTGCTTGCTGCGTTCGGTTTCCTTTTTGGGGGCGGCAGTCGCGCCGCCCACGGCCAACGCCAGGAGCACGCACAGCATGGCCCTGGCCGGCAACTGCTTCACATATAGCATCAAAACTTACTTGGCCTTGCCTTGGTTGGCCACGGCAGCCATGGCGGCGGCAATGGCGTCTTGGTCGCCCAGGTAGTAGTGGCGAATCGGCTTGAGGTCGGCGTCTAGCTCGTACACCAGCGGCTGACCGTTCGGAATGTTCAGACCGACGATGTCTTCGTCGCTGATGCCATCGAGCATCTTGATCAGGGCGCGCAGGCTGTTGCCGTGGGCCGAAATCAGAATTTTCTTACCGGCGCGAATGGCCGGCGCCAGTTCCTCGTCCCACACTGGCATCACGCGCGCCACGGTGTCCTTCAGGCATTCGGTCAGGGGAATGCTGTCCTGGGGAACGGCCGCGTAGCGCGGGTCGCCAAACGAGGTGCGCTCGTCGTCGGCGGCCAGGGCCGGCGGCGGCGTGTCGTAGCTACGGCGCCATACCAGCACCTGGGCGTCGCCGTACTTGGCCGCAGTTTCGCTCTTGTCCAGCCCTTGCAGCGCGCCATAATGGCGCTCGTTCAGGCGCCAGTCGTTCTTGACCGGGAGCCACATCATGTCCATGTCGTCGAGCGCCAGCCACAGGGTACGGATGGCGCGCTTGAGCACCGAGGTGTAGGCCAGGTCGAAGGTGAAGCCGGCTTCCTTGAGCACCTTGCCGGCGCTTTTTGCCTCGCGCACCCCCTTCTCGGTCAGATCGACGTCGGTCCAGCCGGTGAACCGGTTTTCCAGGTTCCAGGTAGACTCGCCATGGCGCATGAAGACAATTTTGTACATAAGCTGTTCTCGGGAAGTTGTAGGTGAAGGTAGAGTGAAAATGCCGCGAATGAATTCGGATCGAGCTTCTATTTTATAATGCGCGTCAACGCATTGTCTTAAACCATTAAAACATTGGAACTCCGTGAAATTTTTTATCGATAATATCTTTCTCATCGGCATCGTTATCATGTCGGGCGGCGCCCTGCTGCTGCCGGCCCTCATGCCGCGCGGTAAACGCGCTTCCACGCTGGAAGTGACGCAGATGATGAACCGCGGTAAAACCGTGGTGCTCGACGTGCGCGACCCCGCAGAATTTGCCAAAGGGCATTTGCGCGACGCGAAAAACATTCCGCTGGCAGACTTGCAAGCACGTATCGGCGAACTGGACAAAGCCAAAGGCAAGAGCGTGGTCGTGGTGTGCCAGACCGGCGCGCGCGCCGACAAGGCCATCAAGGTGCTCCAGGGCGCCGGCTTTGACGATGTAGTCGGCCTCGACGGCGGCCTGGCGGCCTGGCAGGCGGCCAGCCTGCCGACGGTCAAGCCGACAGTAAAGTTAGGAAAGGAATAGCCATGACAGCCCATGTTCTGATGTACCACACCGCGATGTGCCCCTATTGCGTGCGCGCCGAGCGCCTGCTCGAAGCGAAGGGCGTGGCGGTCGAAAAGATCCGCGTGGACCTCGATCCCGAGCAAAAAACCATCATGATGCAAAAAACCGGGCGCCGCACCGTGCCGCAAATCTATGTGGGCGACACCCACGTGGGCGGATTCGACGATTTGTATGCGCTCGATCAGGCGGGACGGCTCGATCCCTTGTTAAATGGGGCTTGACCTGTTCGCCCAAACCGCGTCGTGTGCTTAAAACTGTTATCCGCAACATGGTTTTGATACAATTGCCGTCGCGTTTGAATTCAAGCACCTTATCGAACGGCGTTTCGCCGTTCTTTTTATTTCTCAACGAAAGCGTTCCATGTCCGACGAAAACCTGCAACCCGTATTTCAAATCCAGCGCGTCTACCTGAAGGACATGTCGCTGGAGCAACCGAATTCCCCGGCCGTGTTCCTCGAGCAGGAAGCACCGTCGATCGAAGTGTCGCTCGACGTGGGCGCCGAAGCCATCGCCGACGGCATCTACGAGTCGACCGTCACCATCACCGTGACCGCCAAGATCAAGGACAAGGTCGCGTTCCTGGTTGAGGGCAAGCAAGCCGGTATCTTCGAAGCACGCAATATTCCTGCAGACCAGATGGATCCCCTGCTGGGAATCGGCTGCCCGAACATCGTCTATCCTTACCTGCGCGGTAACATCGCCGACATCATCACCCGTGCCGGCTTCCCACCAGTACACCTGGCGGAAATCAATTTCGAAGTGTTCTACCAGCAGCGCCGCGCCGCGCTCGAGCAGGCCGCCGCTGCCGCTCCTGCCGACACCGCAGCACACTAAGCAATACCGGGTGGGCGCCACGCCCATCCAAGGCAGACGGGCGCCTGGCCGCCCGTCCCGTCTCCCCTTGGCGAAGGCCATTCCATGACACGACTCTTTGCAGGCGCAGTGCTGTTGCTGGCAGCGTGGGGCGCGCACGCCTTCGATTTCAAGACCGTGGGTCCGGCCCCGGTGATCTTCTACGATGTGCCATCGCTCAAGGGCGGCAAGCTGTTCGTGGCCCCGCGCGGCATGCCGGTCGAAGTGATGCTGTCCTATGGCGAATGGGTCAAGGTGCGCGACGTCAGCGGCGAGATGGCCTGGACCGAAGCGCGCGGCCTCTCCTCCAAACGCAGCGTGGTGGTGCGCACCGCCGGCGCCCGCCTGCGCGCCTTGCCCGACGAGACGCTGGCTCCCATCATGACGGCCGACAAGGGCGTGGTGCTCGAGCTGATCGAGCCCCAGGGTACTGCCTGGGCCAAGGTACGCCACCGGGATGGCATAATTGCTTACGTCAAAGCTATTGATATCTGGGGTATCTAACCTCGTCCACCTGCGGAGCGCCATGCAAACGAGCACACCACACCAACGCAAGGTCGCAATCCTTGGCGCCGGCGCCTGGGGCACCGCCGTGGCGCTTGCCCTGAGCAGCCGCAACGACGTGCTGTTGTGGGGCCGCGACGCGGCCGCCATGCAGGGCATGGATCAGGCGCGCGAAAATCTGCACTATCTGCCCGGCTTTCCCCTGCCCGCGGCGCTGCGCGTCACGGCCCAACTGGCGCAGGCGCTCGATCACGTAGGCCACGAGCGCGACGCCCTGCTCATTGCCGCCTGCCCGGTGGCCGGCTTGCGGCCCCTGCTCGAGCAGCTCAAGGGCGCCTCGATTCCCAACATCGTCTGGCTGTGCAAGGGTTTCGAGGGCGGCACCGGCCTGCTGCCGCACCAGGTGCTGCGCGAGGTAATGGGCGAAAGGGTGCCCGGCGCCGCCCTGTCGGGGCCCTCGTTTGCCCAGGAAGTGGCGCGCGGCCTGCCGTGCGCGTTGACCGTGGCGTCCGCCTCGGAAGCACTGCGCGATCTGGTGGTGGCCTGCGTGCACGGCGGGCGCATGCGGGTGTACTCAACCGACGACCTGGTGGGCGTGGAAGTGGGCGGCGCGGTCAAAAATGTGCTGGCCATTGCCACCGGCGTGGCCGACGGCCTGGGCCTGGGCCTCAATGCGCGCGCCGCCTTGATCACCCGCGGCCTGGCCGAGATTACCCGCCTGGGCACGGCCCTGGGCGGACAGAGCGCCACCTTCATGGGCCTGACCGGCATGGGCGACCTTATTCTGACCTGCACGGGCGATCTGTCGCGCAACCGTCGCGTAGGCCTGGGTCTGGCCGAGGGCAAGGCGCTCGACACCATCGTGGGCGAACTGGGTCATGTGGCCGAAGGCGTGCCCTGCGCGCGGGCGGTGCGCGCGCTGGCGCGCGACATGGGAGTGGATATGCCGATTACCAACGCGGTGGCGGCGGTGCTGTTTGACGGCATGACGCCGCAAGCGATGCTGGCGCAACTGATGGCGCGCGATCCGCGCGACGAGCTGGCCTGAGCTGCATCGAACTGGCCGGCACGCTTTCAGCGAGCCGGCGCGCACGCCGATACCCCCTGCCCCGTTCGAGTCAGGCGCAAGCGCGGTTTTTAATTCCCCGCTTCTTTATCGTGTTTGAGCAGGATCGTCAGAAGGCCTACCGCATCTTCGTTGGCGCGGATCGCATGCGGCACACCGCCCAGCAGGTAAAGCATCTCCCCGGGCCGCAAAATCGTGGCGCTGCCGTGCGCTTCACACACCAGTTCGCCCGCCAGACACAGCAAAGTGATTTCGCCGTCGACCTTGTGCAAGGGCATGTCCCGCTCTTTCGGCAAGACCAGCCGGATCAATTCCATATGCTCGGTCTTGGCCAGGGCCACCGAGGTGAAATGGGCAATATCGTCTTCACTGCGTTGCAGGCGTATCAGTTCGCCCGAGGCGGCGTGTTGCAAGGCCATGCTGTCTCCTGTCATTCTTCGGTAAGTGGCACCTCGACCGCGCGCAGCCAGGCCACGAGCGCAAAGGCATCCTTGAATCCCCGCACCAGTTCGGGCACCAGCTGCTCAGGTGCATTGATCTTGAGCTTGACCTCGGTCCAGACGAAAAAACTTTTCAGCTTCAGATACTCGACATGCGGATGCGCCGGGTCGAAGCCCTTGGGCGGGCGCTGCAAAGTGTTCTCAGTCTCGAGGTCGCCAAAGGTGGCGCGCAGTTGTTTATTCTTCATTAATTTGGAAAACCCTGTCGCATCGTTGACGACCTGCTGACGGATGGCTTTCAAGCGCTCGGGCGGCGGCAAATACTCGCCGGCACCGATGCCCAGGGTGCCGTTGCCTTCGATATGAAAATAATAGGTTGGGCCGCCGCCGGCGCTGGGGCGGCGCAGGTCCTTGGGGGTGATGCCGGCAGAAAAGCGCGTCTTGTAGGGCCGCTTGTCGTTGGAAAAGCGAATGTCGCGGTTGATGCGGAATAGCGCCTTTTTCGGGTTGCAGGCCACGACCTCGCGGTCGAACCGGGCAATTTCGCCGATCAGTTCGGTGACCACGGCCAGGAACTCCTCGCGCAGGATGTCGTAGCGCGGCTTGTTCATGATAAACCAGGGGCGGTTGTTATTGTCTTCGAGTTCGGTCAGGTATTGAGTCAGGTCGCGCAGGTGCATGGAGGATCCGGAAAGTTATTCGGCGCGGGGACGCTTGGCCACCGCCACGTCGACCGCGGTTTCGCGGCGTTTGCGCATCAATGTCATGCGCGAGGTGGCGCCCGGGGTCAGGCCCGCAATCAGGTTGAGCATGTCGCTGGTGCTGCCCACGGCCTTGCCGTCGACCGTAAGCAGGATGTCGCCCGGCTGGATGCCCGCGCGGTCGGCCGGCCCGCCGCGCACCACGCCGGCGATGATGGTGCCGCTGTCTTTGGCCAGGCCGAAGCTGTCGGCCAGTTCGGGGGTAATGTCCTGGGTTTCGATGCCGATCCAGCCGCGCACCACCTGGCCGTTCTTGATAATGGCGTCGAGCACGGTCTTGGCGGTGGACACGGGAATGGCGAAGCCGATGCCCACCGAGCCGCCCGACTGCGAATAGATCGCCGAGTTAATGCCCAGCAGATTGCCGTTGGTATCGATGAGAGCGCCACCGGAATTGCCGAAGTTGATGGCGGCATCGGTCTGGATAAAATTTTCGAAGTGATTGATGTGCAGATTGTTGCGCCCCAGGGCAGACACGATGCCCATGGTCACGGTCTGGCCGACGCCGAACGGGTTGCCGATGGCCAGCACCACGTCGCCCACGCGCACCGATTCCACATGACCCAGCACCATCACGGGCAGATTGCGCAGGTCGATGCGGATGACCGCAAGGTCAGTCTCTGGATCGGTGCCAACCACCCTGGCGCGCGCCTTGCGCCCGTCGGCCAGCACCACGTCGATTTCGTCGGCCGCCTCGATCACATGGTTATTGGTGAGGATATAGCCGTCGGGGCTGACAATGACACCGGAACCGAGGCTGGACTGCGACTGCTGCTTGGGCAGGCGGTCGCCGAAAAAGCGGCGGAAGAAGGGATCCTTGAGCAGCGGGTGGTTGGGGCCGGGCGACTTGCTGGTGAGGATATTGACCACGGCCGGCATGGCGCGCCCGGCGGCAGCGCGGTAGCTGCCCGCCAGTGCCGCCTGGGGCGGCGCCTGCAGCACGGAGGCCGGGCTGGCTGGCATGCCCACGGTGGTCACTCCCAGGCCGCGCGCACCGCGCTGCAGCCATTCGGGACGCAGCGCCACCACCACCATGTAGAGCGCCAGGGCGATGGTGACAGTCTGCGCGAACAACAACCAGAGGCGCCGCATCCTGGAAACCCTTATTTTCTCAGCGAATCGCGAATCTCGCGCAGGAGCAGCACTTCTTCGGGGTCAACCACGACCACGGCCACTGGCGCCTGGACGCGGCGCAGGCGATTCATGACGCGGATCATCTGGAAGATGATGAAGGCCAGGATCACGAAGTTGAGCAGGATGGTCACAAAATTACCGTAGGCTAGCACCGCGCCCAGCTTTTTGGCCTCGACCAGGGCCAGATCGGCGCTCTGGCCGTTCAGCGGCAGATAGTAATTGGCGAAATCGAGCCCACCGAACAATTTGCCCACTGGCGGCATGATGATGTCCTGCACCAGCGAGTCGACTATTTTGCCGAATGCGCCGCCGATGATGACGCCCACCGCAAGGTCGACCACATTGCCCTTCGTTGCAAACTCCTTGAATTCGCCGATCATGCTCATGTGTACCTCCGCGATTGGTAAAGATGCAATCCCAATCATACTCCGAACCAGTTAGAAACCAAACCGCACGGCGCGGTTCCAACCCAGGGGAGCGTTTTTCGGTTTCGCGCCAAACGGTGTGTTTACCGCCTGCAAAGTGGCCCAAAAGGCCTCCTGAACCGCACTTCTGGAGCCATCGGCAACTTTTTTTCTTTAATTCGCCAGCCGGTTCCCTTATAATTTAAGGTTGCTAGAAGCTCTAAGTGGCTTTTTAAGATTTCGCATTTTGACTGATTGGGGTTGGTATGAGTAACGAAAAACAGGTCGATCCGGCCCGCCGAGGGGTGCTGGTCGGTACTTGCGTCGCTGGCGGCGTTGTTGGATTAGCCACGGCGGGAGCCCTGGTGAGCACATTCCAGCCGTCGGAACGTGCAAAAGCGGCAGGCGCACCGGTGGAAGCCGACATCTCGGACTTGAATCCGGGCGAAATGAAAGTAGTGGAATGGCGCGGCAATCCGGTCTGGATCCTCAAGCGCACGCCTGAAATGATGGCCAACCTGCCCAAGACCGACGACAAGGTCGCCGATCCGAAGTCGGAAAAGCCTTACCAGATTCCCATGCCTGAATACGCCAAGAACGCCCACCGCTCGCGCGTCGAGCACAAGGACGTGCTGGTAGTGGTCGGCATTTGCTCGCACCTGGGTTGCTCGCCAACCTCGCGCTTTGCCACCGGCGAACAGCCCAACCTGCCGGCCGACTGGACTGGCGGTTTCCTGTGCCCTTGCCACGGTTCGACCTTCGACCTGGCCGCGCGCGTCTACAAGAACGTGCCAGCGCCAAATAACCTCGATGTTCCGCCCCATATGTACCTGAGCGACACCAAGCTGCTCATTGGTAAAGACGAGAAAGGCGAGGCATAATCATGGCCGCTTTTAAAGAAACCAAATTGCCCGCCAACGCGCCGGTTGCCGAAAAAGGCCTGGCTTGGGTCGATGACCGCTTCCCGCTGAGCAAGCTGTGGAACGACCAGTGGGGCAAGTACTACGCTCCGAAAAACTTCAACTTCTGGTACATCTTCGGCTCGCTCGCGATGCTGATCCTGGTGCTGCAGATCGTCACCGGCATCTTCCTGACCATGCACTACAAGCCGGACGCCAACCTGGCCTTCGGTTCGGTCGAATACATCATGCGCGAAGTACCGTGGGGCTGGCTGGTGCGCTATATGCACTCGACCGGCGCATCGGCCTTCTTCATCGTCATCTACCTGCACATGACGCGCGCGCTGCTGTACGGTTCGTATAAAAAGCCGCGTGAACTGCTGTGGCTGTTCGGTTTCGCCATCTTCCTGTGCCTGATGGCCGAAGCCTTCTTCGGTTACCTGCTGCCATGGGGCCAGATGTCGTACTGGGGCGCACAAGTGATCGTGAACCTGTTCGGCGCAATTCCTTTCATCGGTCCTGACCTGTCGCTGTGGATTCGCGGCGACTACGTGGTTGGCGACGCTACCCTGAACCGCTTCTTTGCCTTCCACGTGATCGCCATCCCGCTGGTTCTGCTGGGTCTGGTTGCTGCACACCTGATCGCCCTGCATGAAGTCGGCTCGAACAATCCTGACGGTATCGAAATCAAGGACAACCTGGGTCCGGACGGCCATCCAGTCGACGGCATTCCTTCGCATCCTTACTACTCGGTGCACGACATCTTTGGCGTCTCAGTGTTCCTGCTCATCTTCAGCACGGTGGTGTTCTTTGCGCCTGAAATGGGCGGCTACTTCCTCGAGTACAACAACTTCATCCCGGCCGACTCGCTCAAGACCCCGGCGCACATCGCTCCGACCTGGTACTTCACGCCGTTCTACTCGGTGCTGCGCGCTACCACGGCCGACTTCATGTATGTGCTCATGGGTGCAGTTGCCCTGTATGTAGTGTTCATCTGGTTCAAGTCGCGCCTGTCGTTCAAGGTCAAAGCCGCTATCGCGATCATCGCCCTGCTGGCGATCATCGGCATGCTGCCACAGATCCTGGACGCCAAGTTCTGGGGCGTTGTGCTGTTCGGTTCGTCGGTCATGATCATGGCTGCCCTGCCGTGGCTGGACCACTCGCCGGTGCGCTCGATCCGCTACCGTCCTGATTGGCACAAGTATGTGCTGGGCGTGTTCTTCTTCGTGTTCGTGGTCCTGGGCTACCTGGGTACCCAGCTGCCGACCCCGGCTTACACGCTGATCGCGCAAGTCTGCACGCTGCTGTACTTCAGTTTCTTCCTGTTGATGCCTTGGTGGAGCACGATGGGTACCTTCAAGCCGGTACCTAGCCGTGTGACGTTCCATCCGCACTAATCGACGACATCACCAGCGCAAAAGGACATTTACATGAATTTTCCGAAACAACTGATCGCTATCCTGGCATTGCTGCCAGGCCTGGCATTGGCAGCCTCGGGCGGTCACCCGCTCGACCGGGCGCCTGAGCGTTCCAGCGTCACCTCGCTGCAGAACGGCGCCAAGCTGTTCGTCAACCATTGCCTGAACTGCCACTCGGCTTCCTCGATGCGCTACAACCGCCTGCGCGACCTGGGCCTGTCCGAAGACCAGATCAAGGCCAACCTGCTGTTCACTGGCGAAAAAGTGGGCGACATGATGACCACCGCCCTGCGTCCAGCCGACGCCAAGGCCTGGTTCGGCGTGATTCCACCGGATCTGTCGGTGATCGCGCGCGCGAAGGCATCGACGGCCGGCACCGGTCCCGACTACCTCTACACCTACCTGCGTACCTTCTACAAGGACGACACCCGTCCGACTGGCTGGAACAACCTGGTGGTGCCAAACGTTGCTATGCCTCACGTAATGTGGCAGCAGCAAGGCGTGCGCACCGTCAAGATGGTCGACGAGAAAGATCCGCATGATGCAACGAAGACCGTGCACAAATTTGTCGGTTTCGAGCAGGTCAGCAAGGGCACGATGACGGCGCTGGAATTTGACGCCGCCACCGCCGACCTGGTGGCCTACATGGAATGGATGGCTGAGCCTGCGGGCGAGAAGCGCAAGAAGATTGGCGTCTGGGTACTGTTCCTGATGTCGATTCTGGTGCTGTTCACCTGGTTGCTGAGCAAGTCATACTGGAAAGAAGTTAAGTAAGCAGTGGTCGTAAGTCATTCATTGCCCGCTACGGCGGGCAATCATTTCGGGGTGATCCGCTAGTCGTTTCACCCCCTTTGTTTCTAAGGAACTACAAATTATGATGGTTCTCTACTCCGGCACCACGTGCCCATTCTCCCAACGCTGCCGCCTGGTCCTGTTCGAAAAAGGCATGGACTTCGAAGTGCGCGATGTGGACCTGTTCAACAAGCCAGAAGACATCTCGACGATGAACCCGTACGGCCAGGTGCCGATCCTGGTCGAGCGCGAACTGATCCTGTACGAATCGAACATCATCAACGAGTACATCGACGAGCGCTTCCCGCATCCGCAGCTCATGCCGGCCGATCCGCTCATGCGCGCCCGTGCCCGCCTGATGCTGTTCAATTTCGAGAAAGAACTGTTCGTCCACGTCCACGTGCTCGAGAGCGAGCGCGCCAAGGCCAACGACAAGAGCCATGACAAGGCCCGTTCGGAAATTCGCGACCGCCTGACCACCCTGGCGCCGCTGTTCCTGAAGAACAAGTACATGCTCGGCGACGAATTCTCGATGCTCGACGTGGCTGTGGCGCCGCTGCTGTGGCGTCTGGATCACTATGGCATCGAACTGTCGAAGACGGCGGCACCGCTGATGAAGTACGCGGAGCGCATTTTCTCGCGCCCCGCCTACATCGAAGCGTTGACCCCGTCCGAAAAGGTCATGCGCCGCTAAGCTGGCGTGCAGTTCCGGTACGCGCCGGTCAGGACGCCGCAGGGCGAATCGCAGTAGACTGGCGGGTACCGCGTTTTACAGATAAGAGAACATGTCAGATATTTCTACCAAGCCCTACATGCTGCGCGCCATTTATGAATGGTGCACCGACAGTGGCTTCACGCCCTACCTGGCGGTCAAGGTTGATGCCGCCACTACGGTGCCGATGGAGTACGTCAAGAAGGGCGAGATCGTGCTCAACATCAGCTTCGGCGCGACATCAGGTCTCAAGATGGACAATGACGCGATTCGTTTTAACGCCCGCTTTGGCGGCGTCTCGCGCGAGATTTATGTGCCGGTGCAGAATGTGCTGGCCATTTACGCAAATGAAAACGGTCAGGGCATGGCGTTTGAAGTAAGTACCACGGCGGCTGAGCAGCCTGCTGCGCCGGCACCCGAGACCGCGCTGAGCAGCGTTCCGTCGCTCGCCTCGGTGCCTGAAACGGCCACGGCCGAGCTCTCGACGGGGCCGGACGACAACAACGAGCCGCCCAAAAAAGGCGGCCGCCCAACGCTGACGCGTATCAAATAGCGTATAATCCGGGCGTGTAAAAGTTTCGCCGACTTAGCTCATTTGGTAGAGCAGTTGATTTGTAATCATCAGGTGGCCAGTTCGAAACCGGCAGTCGGCACCAAAATTTGTCTGGAAAATCAAAGGGTTACATGCTTCTAGCGTGTGACCCTTTTCTATATCCTCCAAACGCCCGGGGATATGTAGGCACAGTGTAGGCATTGCACGGAAATGCACAGCTCACATCGTAATTGGCCTCTGACACCGTAGTTGGAACTTGACGCTTGCAAAAATCAGGAGAATGGCCACCACGGTTACTCAGCCACGTAGCCTGTGTGGTCCGGTTCAAAAAACATCATCGGTTATTTGCGACGCATATTTCGTCTATTGATATCCTCCTACCGCACTCGGTCGCAACCAAATTGTTCTGGAGCCCTGCCCCGAAATGATCGACATAAAAACTTTCGACGATCTCTCCTTGTTATCTGAATCGGTATCACTAGAATGCAAACTCGCGCAGGGACAGGATGGTAACGGTGAACTTCCGAAAGATTTTTGGCCGTCATATTCAGCCATGGCGAACACACATGGCGGCATTGTATTGCTGGGTATTCGCGAGACAAAGGGCCAATTCAAAGTCGCCGGCATCGGCAACCCAGCGAAAGTTCGCAAGGAGTTGTTCAACCTTTTGAACGATTCAGGCAAAGTTAGCTGCAATTTGCTAAGCGATTCGGATGTTAAGGAAGTAACGCTGGATGGCAAAACAGTTATTTCAATAAACATCCCCGCAGCAGCTCGAAAACAGAAACCTGTGTATCTCAACGGTAACCCCCTAGGCAATACGTACCGTCGGTTAAACGATGGCGATATGAGGTTGGACAGCGAAGCTGTTAAACGAATGCTGGCCGAGCAGGTGGAAGACGACCGAGATGCGCGGATTTTGCCAAACTTTGGCCTGGGTGATCTTGAAGTGGACAGCGTTCGGATTTATCGGCAGATGTTGGCAGATAAGACACCAAGTCATCCATTTCTCGAGCACCAGGGCGAGGCATTTCTTCAAAAATTGGGGGCATGGAAACGCGACCGCAATAGCGGGGAGGATGGGCTAACGTTGGCCGGGCTGCTTATGTTTGGCCAATGGTCGGCAATCCAGGAGGCATTTCCAAATTATTTCGTAGACTACCAAGAACGCCCAGAAGCTAAAACTGAACTGCGTTGGGTTGATCGGCTCGTGCCAGATGGTACATGGTCGGGCAACGTGTTTGATTTTTTTCGTCGCGTTTACCGGAAATTGGTGGCCGATCTGAAGGTCCCCTTCGCATTGCAAGACGGGCAACGCCAGGACGATACTCCAGTACACGTGGCACTCCGAGAGGCGTTGGTTAATACTCTTGTTCACGCTGACTATACGGGGCGGGTCTCCATCCTAGTGGTGAAACGCCCCGACCTTTTCGGCTTCCGTAACCCAGGTGGGTTACGATTGCCCATCGAGCAAGTATTGCTGGGCGGGACCAGCGATTGCCGAAATAGGCTTATGCACCAGATGTTTCTGATGATCGGCCTTGGGGAGCGCGGCGGGTCCGGCATCCCGAAGATCTTTAGTGGCTGGAGAAGTCAGCATTGGCGCCAACCCGTATTACGCGAGGCAGAGGAGCCAGAACAGACCTTGCTGGAATTACATATGCTGGACTTACTTCCCGCGACGGTCGTGAAAGGTTTGCAGCTCCGGTTTGGCACCAAATTCAATGAGCTTAAACAGGGCGAGCGGCTCATCTTAGCGACCGCGGCGATCGAACAAGTGGTTAACCACAGCCGCTTGGCCGATATATGCGCGTTGCACCCTCATGATTTGAGTTTAAGCTTGGCTCGCCTAGAGCGCGAAGGGATGCTGGAGTCCCAAGGACAGTCACGTGGCAAAGTCTATCACCTCCCTGGGGCTCCACCCATCTCCCCGGAGCAGGTTTTCCCCGCAATGCCGGGAAGCTCCGGGTATAGCGACGGCAGCTCCGGGCGTAACAGCTCTAGCTCCGGGCATAGTGATGCGAGCTCCGGGTATAACGACGGCAGCTACGGCAATAATGATGCACGTGTAGGAGATCGCCGTGGCTCGTCTCGCGACACTGACGGCTGCTTGCTCTCGGACCTAATCGACGCGCCAATTATCGATAACCTCGACCAGATAAGCCCCACCTTGTTGGCAGAACTAGAAGGCAGGGCGATCGAAGCTCGTTCCAAGCAGCGGCTGCTAGCAAAACGTATGGAGGACATCATCCTAGCAGTATGCGATGAGCGCTACTTGACGCTGAATGCACTAGCCACGTTGCTCATGCGCAACCCTGATACTTTGCGTAAAAGCTATCTAGATAGCATGGTAAAAACGGGCCGCATTTGCCGAGCTTTCCCCATGACGCCAACGCATGAAAAGCAAGCTTACAGATCTGTCGTCAGTCCTCCAGCAAACCAGGACCGCTAGAACAAGACCGAACCCTAGGAACGATGACGTTCAACATCGGTCTCCCTAGACGAATACTGGGAAAACTCACCTAAGTTGCTGTATGACAGATGAGAACGCTCTGTTACGAAGAAGAATTGGGTTTGAACGCTATTACGCGTCCCGGTAGTAATATTGCATCTACGGCTCCGTCAAAGGCGCCAAACCGAGGTCAAAAATGGCTAGAGCACATCTCCACACACAAGACGATCGAGACGAGACAATCAAGCATCTCCGTCGAGAATTGGAAAATTCCCGGATGGCCTTGATTGAAATGGCGTCCCATGGCTTGCGTCCCCTGCTAAGGAGCTACTACGAGTGCCAAGCTCGCCCAGAAACATATTCTTGGCCGAACAAGATTGCCAGCGAGATTGCCGGCAAGGTCGACGTCATCAAGTCGCCATCTGGAGATCGGGCAGTATGTCCCTTGTGTCGCGGCGAAAGCGACTCTCAATATGAAACGGGCTTCAGCGTGCCGGTTGGACTCGTGCGCCACCTGACGGGCTCCGGCAATGTTCGCGCATGCACAGTTATGGCAGCCGCGCTATCTCTGGCACGCGATTACTGGAACGAGAATTTCTCCCACGGAGAGCACTTGACTGCCGTCGAAAAAGGCAAGCTTCAACAAAAACGCCTGGCAACTGAAACTCTCTTCTCCCCCGGCCCTGACGCGAAGCCAGAACTGTACGACGAGAAATCCCCCTTCGAAGATCCACGCAATCAAGCGGAAAAGCTCTTTGCCCTAAGTCGCTTAGAAGCATTGCACTTCACGCCGCTTAAGGTCGAGAACGTGGAATCCTTTGTGGATGAGCGCGAGCAGTACATCGTTTACGCGGACCCAAGAGCTAAGGGCAATATAGACTTTAAAGTTTATCGTCGAGCGGCGATCTCTGCGGCAAAAGGCTCGAAAGCGAAGTTCGCCTTAATCGGTAACTACCGCATTCCGGACCGTTGGAAGAACGATCTAGAGAAGAAGTATCAAGCGTGGCTGAGTATGGCTATCGCCAAATATGAAGAGAAGCTGACGAAGCCGAAGACTTCGGCTTGATCAAGCGTGTTCATAAAAGTGCAACGGGGGCGCCGCATTGGCCGCGCATCTTTTTAGATGTCCTAGGTGAATCGTGAAAACTGACAAAGAAAGCATGCTTGCAGTAATTCGCGCGCTGCTCAAGCTGCCGCCCGCACTGCGCAAGAAAGCAATCGCGGAGCAGCAAGCCAAGCGTATAGCTATACATGCAGCCCTCCGCGTCGACAACAAAGGTGCTGGTTCAAAATCATGAAAGGCGGGCGCCAGTTTGGCCGTCTCCGACCCGAGATCCGATGCCAATTACGTCTAGGTCAAAAGCATGTGGAATAATTTCAGAAATCTATACTTCATCCTATGGGACCACGAACGATACGAGCGAGTTGCTGGCGCGGACCAGGTCGCCTTCGCCAGTCCCTTTAAGTCCCACTTTCTACACTCACTATTCGGAGCAGCCCTGGCCATCGCCATCGCAATTATCGCTGGTTTTCTCGGCGATCGAATGGCCCTGGGGTACGCACCTGCGTGGGGGAAGGTGGCAGCAGTTGGGGGCGCGTTCCTTGCAGCATGGGGTACTTGGTTTGGAATTCAAGACCGGCAGTCGTCCTATAAGGGATCGCGCATAGACGAAAAACTTAGAGACTTTGTTTTCGAACTGACGTTTTTCCCAGGAGTTATTCTCGCCGTATTCGGAACGCTCTGGTAAGAGGACGCAACCCGCGAATCTCAATCTACTTTTCCAGTAGCCTGTCTATCTTTGCCGCTGATTCCTTGAAATGCTCACGCAATAACTCGACTTCATCACTTGGCAGAAGTTCTACGGCTGGCAGGCCGAGCAATTGCCGGGCCGCCGACTTCAGTGGCTCCGGTAACAGGTTGGGATTGGTCTCCGCGGTCGATCTCCATTGGACGTGGCCCAGTTCCTTCTCCGCTTCCCGGCGTGAGGCTAGCTCCTCCTGGCGTTTGACCAGCCACTGCTGGGCTTGCTGCTCCAATGTCCGTTCCATCGTCTCTCCGTCCGGTAGCTCAGCCGTCGTCCTTTGTGTGTCCCTCAAGGCTAGACGCTTCGCGTCCTGCTCCGTCAGCAGCTTTGCTCTCAAACTCGGGGGCAGATTCATCAGGCCCTTAGCGGCCGCCAATAGCTGCGGATCAGGTTTTCGCATTCTCCAGTTCCATAGTCAGTTGTCACAACGTTCATTAGACATTGCTTGGAGGGGTGAGTCAAACACTCGGCAGCTTGCCCACAGTTGCGGCAATCTGGGCAACAACGTCATGCGGCTGAAGTAAGGATGTGATATTTCGGTAGATTGTAAAAAATTATCTCATGTAATATTTGGGCACTTAATGCCGGGAGTCATGGGATGATTATTATTGGGTCTGCCTCGTTTAGGGTGGCACGATTTTTAGCTCTAGTATCACTCGTTGCGGGCTGTTCAGTACAGCCGCGTTATGATGCAGGCCTTTGGGCGCTAAACGCTGGCAATCTGAACCTCGCGGAGACAGAAGCAAACTGGGCGGCACAGCGAGGGGACCCCGCTGGATTCAATAATCTTGGCGCCGTAGCCATGCGACGTGGTGACCGTGCGCTTGCGGTAAAGTGGTACAACATCGCGGCGAGAATGGGTGCGCAAGTAGCGAGGGCAAACTTAATTCAGTTAGGCGAGCCTGTCCCCCAATTGGATCTCCTTGCACCAGGCCAGCCTGCCCCGATATCGCCGTCCTCACCCGGAACAAAGGCGGCAGGCGCAGCAATCGAGGCGATCATTGCCGGCGTAAATGGGTACATGCAGGGGCACGATGGCGATCAGCCGGGCCAGCAAATAAATACCGTCGCTTCGCCAAAATACAAGTCATGGACGCCAGCACCGCGAGGCCACACAGCGTTCGCCGCCCCTTTACTTCCCCCGCCACCTCGCTTAGAACTCCCGCCGCCGCGTTGCCGCAGCCAGTCCATCAGAGAAAACGGGAGAACCCGCTACGTGCGGGTTTGCGACTAGGCTGACCTACTTCACCGCCTCCCGCCGCATGTCCATGTACTCCATGTTGAACTCGCGCGCCAGGGCGCCGCGCTCCTTCTTGATGATTTGAAGCTTTAACGTCTTCTCTGCTTTTGTCGACATCTCATCTTCGATGATTTCCAACTCGGCCTTGCGAAGCTGTGTCATCTGACCAGTGTAGTACTGCGTTCGTTTTCCGAGATCCTGCATCATCTCATCCAACTTGGTGTAGTTGAAATCTTTGCCCTTCTTGAGTCTGAGAGTGGCCTCGTCATACGCCTTATCAGCTACCTCTTTTCGCTCGTAGTACAGGGTAAGGTTAGTAGCGTCATCGACCTGACCATAGAATGCTTTTAGGAATGGAATATCCCGGTATTCGATCTCCGCTTCTGGTGCCATCAATTTGCTAGGGACATTCACAAAGACCGAAGAAACAAAGTCACCGACCCCGCCTGTTAGATTCTTGTTCAGGTTACGAATTGTCCCAGGGTTCAAATCAATCGCCCCCGATGCCGCGACATCGCCGCCAGTCGACTCGTTTAGCCAAGTGGCCAGGCGCTGCTCCCACGTGCCCGCCATTGACGGCCCGAAGCGCTCACTGTCTGGTTCGCGATCATATTCACCACGTGGCTGTGACGTTTTTCGAGCGAAGCCATCGACGCCAAAGCCGAACTGAAGAGGCACGTCGATAAAGGTAGGCATAGCGGCCATCGTCACCGCTATTGGGTCGCTTAGATCTGCTGCGCCACCTATTGGGTTGAACGCTCCGAACATCGAGGACACGGTATTGATTGCTGCACGTCCTGGCGCAACCCCTCGTGTTTTATCGGCGGCATAACGCGACAAGTCGGCCATGGTGTAGCCCAGGTTCATAAAGAAATTGAGACCATAGGCGGATGGAATTTTTATGTACCTGCCTGTCTTGCCAACACGTTCGGCACCATCCAGATCAGCTGCCGGCGGCAACATAATGATGAAATTGGTGTTCTTCTCGAACTGAGGAATCTTATCCCACAACGCCTCGCCATCATCGTCATCGCCACCAACAGTCACGGCAAGCATAGCCAAGCCGTATGCTAATCCTGAAAGACCTGCCATGGCTGCCTTGCCCCAATTCTTTTTAAGAATTGTCGCCATGTTGTGTGTGCCCTGGGCGCTGGCATTGAAAAACAAGTAAAGCGAATTCATCGTTGTGCCGTATTCACCCTTACGATTAAAGTTAGTCGTTAGGTTCTTGGCAATGCTCGCGGCCTGCGCTGGGCTCTTGCCCATCTTTCGCGCGGCACGGAAGGCTGCGAATCGCGCTTGGTTTTCGGACAGTGCGCCGACGAGCTCAAGCGCACGGAATGCAGTTTTACCAGCCTTGTAAATCGGCTTCACACCTTCATTGGCAATTAGCTTCTGACTGAGCGTAACAGGCACGCCGCCGAATTCGACGACAAGGTTCTGAAGTTCCTTGCGCATTTCTTGCGCGTCACGCATATGATAGCCGCCAGTCGTGCCGCCAGCGGCGCGGAACTCCAGATACTCGCGGTCAGTCTCTCTGTTCGTGTCGACGCGGTCGAACTCGTTCCTTGCATTTGCGGCGCCACTGGTGGCATAGTACTTCGTGTAGAGCGCCGCACCCTCTGGACCGAGTATGGCCAGCATCTTCGCCGCCCCCGTTTGATAGTCGCGGACAGCGTTTTTAACCCCGAAATATGGGCTGTATCGCGTCAGCACATTTCGGAAGTGGGTAATGATGCGAGCGAGCGCGCGAACAACACGCCTCATTGTTACCCCTGACTCGTCCGTGGCAGCCTGGCGCATGGCGCGCACCAGCAGCGGGTCTTTGACCTTGATGTACACCTCTTTGCCGCCCACCTTCACCGACACCGTGTCCTCGCCCTTGTCGATCAGCTGGTTGTAGGTGACGGTCTGGGCGCCCTTGTTGAATGCGGCCGTGGTGCGCACCGCGTCAATCTCCCACAGGTCGGGGTCAGGGTTGGTGGTTATCAGGTTCAGGAACACCTTGGCAACGTCGTTGCGCTCGACGCGCGCCACCGCGCGCTCGTAGTCGTTGAAGATGTTTTCGATGACATGGCCAGCGAGGGAGGTGCGGCCCAGCGCGCGAGTTGACTCGGCGCCGCGGATATTGAAGCCCTTGCCAGCGGTCTTGCCGTGGCGCTTCTGCATTCCGTCGACCACGTCGGTCTCGTCTTCGACGAAGCCGCGCAACGGGACATAGTTCTCGTACTTGCTATCCCATGCGGTGAACTCGTCGGTCGTGATCAGACCCTCGGCCAGCAGCAGCTGGCGGGTCGTGCTTGTGATCGCCATCAGGCGGGCCTGCAGATCGGCCAGCGCTTGATCCTTACCATCCAGGCGGAACTTGTTCAGGATGTCGGATGCTTCCTTGTCCGTCATGCCCGAGCCGGTGCCGGGCGCCAGCTGTGGGTTAATCTCGCCCATCGCCTGGTTGCGCTCGCGCGCGTGTTTTGCGTAGGCGTACATCGCCAGCTCGGCCAGCGTCAGATCCGCCTTCTCCACCTCCTGCAGTAGGGGTTTGACGATCTTGTCCTTGAAGTCCTTCATCTGTTCTTGGACGCGACCATACGACAGTTCCTCGGCCATATAAACATCCTGGGCTTCACTAATCGCGCCCCCTTGCGCCAGGATTGTTTCCTGTACTGTTTGCACACGAAGGAAATAGTCTTGGTAATAGCGGCGGAATTCCTCGAATCGGGTCTCGTCTGCTAGTTGGTAACGGCGAGCATCTGCACCCTGGATGGCTACTTGCGCCTGCCGGTTCGAGAACATCGGCACACCGTCCGCCACCTTTTCGCGCATGGCGTCGGTGATTGTGAAGCCTTGCTGCTCCAGGTTCACGCTGGCTGGTGCTTTGACGAACGCGTCGAAGTCGGCGTACTCGGTCGGGCGGCCCTTTGGCTGCACCAGGGTGACCGACTCCACCTTCCCACCGCCCAGCTTCTTCAGCACGTCGTTGACGTTCTGCGGCACGATCTTGTCGTAGAAGGCCATCATGCCTTCGCCGCCGACACTCAAGCCAAGGCCGGACAATTCGCGGCGACGCACGCCGGTGCCAGCACTGCGCGCCTCTTTTGCCTGACTTTCGACCAGGCGCTTCGCTGCTTCTTTGCCGATGGCGGCC
Source organism: Pseudomonadota bacterium (assembly GCA_040385745.1). GTDB lineage: Bacteria > Pseudomonadota > Gammaproteobacteria > Burkholderiales > Burkholderiaceae_D > Telluria_A. The sequence goes on along the minus strand of JAZKGU010000010.1, from coordinate 61,171 downwards.
TCGATCTCTTTCTCGCCACTGACGTACTTGTCGATGACCTTGTTGTCGTCCAGGTCGTAGGCGCTCAGCACGCCGGCGCGGACCTCGCCTTCCATATCGGGCTTGCCCATGCCGCCGGAACTGTTGTCGTCGAACACCACCCGGCTGATCGACTTGCTCAAGTCGTAGCGCTGAGCGCTTTGCTCACCATTTACAAAAGCAACCTTGTCGTAACCGTTCTGGACGGCGTGCACGATCATGCGCTTGATTCCAAGCTGCAGCCAGCCTTCGGTCGTGCCGATGAATGGCGCCTCGGCAACGTCTTCACCCTTGCGCTTTGCCTGGCCATAGTCGCTCTGCAGCTCCTCGATGAACAGCACCCGCGCTCCGGCCGCGTCAGTGCGGTCGTTGTAACGGATGTGCGCGACGATATTGTCTTCATCCCAGTGGGACGAGCGATAGTCGGTGCCGTCGTATTTCGTCGGTAGGGTCAGCAGCAGTTCACGATACTCGCGCCCGCCCGGCAAGGTGTACTTGCCGTACTTGGTCGGCTTGATGTCCGCTTCCGCCTCGGCGTCATCGCGGCGCTTGAGCTCTGCGAATTCGGCCTGGTCCTTTTCGGACAGCGTGCCGCCACGCGCCTCGGTGCGCAGCATGGTCATGCGCAGGAGTTCCTGGGCATTGAGTGCATCTGGCGTGCGGCCACCTTTGCCTACTTCCTCGATCTGCACGCCGTTGGCCTGCAGGTAGTCGACGATCTCGGCCTTCGTGATCTTCTCGTCGGCGCGCATGTCCAAGTAGTCGCTGATGCCGGACCACTCGATCTCGTCTTTCTTGATGCCGAGCTTTGCCGCGTTCGCGTTCAGCCAGGCCTGCCACTGGCCGCCCGGTTGGGTTGCCATCTTGGCGGCGCTGATCTGGCGCTCGAGCTGGGAATAGAAGGTGGGTTTTTGGCGGTTGCTGAACTGAGCGTCAGCATCCGGAGCGGGTTCTACTGCTGTTTCAGTAGCTGCTCGATCTTCTTCGCGGACTCCTTGAAGAGGGCCCGCAGGTCGTCGATTTCCTTCTGGGATAGGGTCACTGATCGACGTGGTTGAGGGGCTGACTTGCTCTGCGGTTTCTTCGGTTGCATTTTGCGCCTGACCGTCTTTTGCTGAATTAGCGATATCATCGCCCGGATTGCGAGCGCGCTCAACTGCGTTTGCTTTTGCCTTCTCGATCTGCGCCACCAGGGCGGCCTCTTTTTCGGTCAGCGCTTTGGTGCGCTCACTCACCGGGCGCGCGACGTCGGCTTGCGGTGTGCCGGCGGTCCTGCGATAAGCGATCAACGCTTCCATGGCGACCATCTTAGCTTTGCCCAGATCGCGCACGTAACGATCAACCCGTGCTGACTCTTTCTTGCCCTGCGTCCTGCTGCCTTGGAGCCTGGCTGAGAGATTGCTGATAATGCTCAGCCACTTCTCAACGAACCCTTTAAAGCCCTTCGGGTCGCGCGCAGCCAGCAACTTCCAAAACTCCTTGTCCTGCGCCCTATTGCCAAGGAAGTCGGCCGTCATCTCAGATCTGGCCAACTGCTGGCCCATTAGGTTCTGAATACGGGTCTCGCGCTGGGCTCCGTCGGTAATGGCCGCCAGCTCGCCAGCGTAGAGGAAGTTTTCGACGTAGGCGCGCTTGCCGTCGTCCGTCATTTCGTCAAAAATGCTTTCGATGCTGGCCGTGAACTGCTGTGCCGGGGTATCGTTCAGTCCCGCGCTACGCTCAGCGGCGGCTATTTTCTCGACGATATGTTTAAATTCGTGCAGTGCTGTGCGTGGCACCGAGACGTCGACGGTACCGGTGTCCTTGAGGCGTCCATCACGCTGCAGTTGGACGGTAGACGTGTTGACGAATGCGAAGCCGTCGCTGCTAAATCCATTAGGGGCGGACTCGTCGTCGGACGAAAACCCAACAATCTTAGCTGCCGGGAACTGGCTGCCGAGCACATCTGCAATCTCACCGATTGCGGCCTCGTCCTCAGGCTGAGGGTCGCCTACTTGGAATCGCTGTACACCAGTCTTCGCTGAGAAGTCGTCAATAGCTCTTTGTGCCGACGCTCTTGCTCCTCCGGCGGCAGGGATTCGAAGATCTGATCCATCAGTGGCTGGCCGCACATCCGCGGCAGGCTGTTGTCGATCTCCTCCGGCTCGTCCTGTTCGGGCATCTCGTTCTGTTGTTCCACTCGTCGTCTCCTGGGGGGCGATCCCAACCCCCCCCTTGTACGATACCGCGATCGGGGCTTTGATGCCTTGCTGCTGAGCATAAAGCATAGCACCCTTTTCGGTGGCAAAAGGCTCACCGGACGGCTGCACGGTGGGCGTGGCGCCGTCACTTTGCTCCGCGCTCGGGAACTCTTTCACCGTGGCCAGCAGTTCGCTGATCGGTGCCTTGAGGCGGATGACCTTTACGTCCTCGCCAGATTCGCGCTTGGCGAGCCATTGATGGTGCCCGTCCACGACATAGCCATCGGCCGACACCAGGATCGAACGATCCCCTCCGACGTAGGACTTCGCTTTCTCGACCTTCGCAGGGGAGAACTCGGATTGGGTTGGCTTAAGGCTGTCCGCCGAGACCACGTCTTGCTCGCTTTCTACACCACGAGCCTTCAGGAAATTGGTCATCGCGCCGCGGTGCTCGGCTTTGATCTGCGGCATCTCGGCGCGCGGCACGTTCAATGTGCCTGACTCGGGTGCAAACGCCGACCACTCGCTGTCGATCTGTTCGCCGGTGACTTGGTCAGGTTTTGCGTAGGCCGCAACCCGCAGCCGACCGTCCGGTGTCGGCTCGATCTTCCAGTCCATCGACGGGTCGCGCTTCATCCCAACTTGCATGGCCACTGTAGCGTCTTGCTCTGTGCCGTAGCCTTTACCGCTGCGCCCCATCATCACCTGGCTCGGCGCCGGGGTGCCGGCTTCGGGCTGGGGGAGGGCGCCTTGCACGCGCGCCAGCAGATCGGAGTCGGTTGCCCGATCGGCAAGGCGCGGCAGCGCTACAGGGGCAGACTGTTGGCCGGCTCCACGCTGAGGAAGTCCAGTCTGTCCATCACCGGCAACAGGGATGTCGGCAGCTTGGTCCACCCCTCCGAGTCCGCCAACAACAGGCAGTCCTGGACTGACCAGGCTTCCTGGGATGTCACGGCCTGCTGGCTCACCGCGTCCTGGAGCCACTGGTCCAACGTTGCTATCTGCGCTGACATCCTGCTCTCCTTGTGGTCGGACGATCTCGGGCACGACGATCGCCGGCAAGCCGGCCGCTGTCGTCAGGCTGTCGGCCGGGGTAAAGTTGGTCATGCGTGGGCGGCCGGGTTCGGGGTCCGTGAATGTGGTGCTGTCGACCTGGTTCTGGATCTCGTCAGCGATCTGGCGCTCGGCCGACTTCGGGACATTCACGGCAGCCAGCACGCTACCCGGGCCGGCGCCGATGGCAGTCTGCACGGCCGTCTGGCCTAGTCCCTGCGTCAGGTTGCGGCTGTCGTCCAGTTCGAGCGCCTGGATATTGGATGCCAGTTGTGGCGTGACTTCCTCCATCTGCTCGCCGGCCGCTTCCACGCCGAGACGCTTCGCTGCCGCTTTGACGCCTGCCTTGCCTGCGCCCCCGAACAGTGCGGCTTCCAGGCCGGTCTTGCCGGACAGTGCGCCCGTCAGACCGCCGACGGCCGCTGACGCCCACGACTTGCTCTTGGCGCGTTCGGTGGCCGCTTCCTCGTGGGACAGGCCACCATCGCGCATGGCGACGTATTCGGGATCGTTTGCCCAGGCTTCGGGCGAGAGGTTGACCAGTTCCTGATACGCGCCCTGGCGCCCACCGCCTGCATTCAGCACGGCGTTGACGCCGCCGGCTGCAGTCGTCGCAACGGACGCCGCTTTGGCTGCTGTCGCCCCGCGCGCTACGGCTGCGAGTTGCGCCGCACGGGCCGCCCCGATCGCTGGGATCATGCTCGGCAGGGTTTCGGTAATGAACTTCTGGGCGAGTACAGGGTCGGTCGCGTATTCGGCAGCTGCCGTCTTGACTTCCTCCCACAGGCCCTTTTTCGCTGCCTCGCGGATGCGTACATCGGCCTGCGCAACCTTCGTCTTGGTGACGTCGGTTTGCTGGCCGTCCCAGTAGTCAGCGTTGTCGTTGAAGAACTTCGACGCGCTTGACGAGGGATCGACCAGGTTCGGCACCGCGCCGAGGATGGTATTGACGCCTTTGCCTAGCTGCGCGCCAGCGTCCGACAGCGTGCCCATGATGCCGCGCGACTCGGTGACCGGTGCCATATTCGGCGGGGCTGGCGGCGCTACTGCCGGCGCCTTCGCTACCGGCGCCGGGGCTGGAGCCTCCTCCGCTTCGATACCTGCAACAATGTCGTCGATGTTGTCACCATCGGCCAGGTCGATTTCATACTTGCGGCCGGCTTTCGTTTCGATGCGGTATTTAGTACTCCGCGCGGGTGGAACATCACTCGGGCCCTGCACGGGAGCCGGCGCTGTGGACGTGGCGGCTCCTGACCATTTATTGGACATATTATTTCCTTGCTATAGGGTTGAATGTTTTGCTCCTCAGCGCGATGGGGCTGCTGGAGAGGTCGAGTGGAGAATCGGAAACGTCGGGGTAAACGAAAAAAGCCCGCCGAAGCGAGCTTTAAATGCAAAGTGCGAGACGCACTGAGCCGGGTTCAATTGTAGCTCAGGAAAAAAAGAGACGCAATCAAAATTGCAGTGATCTTCGTTCTCCTATGTGTAGGGGAGTGCCTCCTCTTCACCTGCCAAAAGCACCTTGCTCGACGCCCCGAGCGTTTGATCCACTAAGGCCGAGAGCTGCCATTGCCATCCGCCTCTCATACCGAGTTTCACCTTGCTCACCTTTAGACGCTTGGAAGCTGCCTTCACGGTGGCCCAGCTAAGTCCTGCCTGCATAGCGCATTGCTTTACATCCTGCGCGGACATCGTGCCGCGTTCGCTGAGGACAGTCGCAAGCCATGTGTCGGCCTCGTGGCGCGGTGCCATCGGCTTTCGGCTTATGGTCGCAGTGAAGTGTCCGACAGCCAGCGCCAAGTCGAGAACAGCGCCCTCGGGGGTGCTGGCTACCTTAGCGGCACCCCTCACACCCTTCCAAAATGTGGAGTTCTTATTCGCCTTCCAGTCAATCGGCACCACCACCCACATGCCAGGCTGGCTCGCAAGCCGGAGCTCAGTGCCGAGGTGGTCCTCGAGTATGCGTAAAAAGTTCGTTGTCACTGCGTCGACTGCGGGCGCCGGCTGGCCCTTGTCTTGCTGTTGATTTGCGTCGCTCATCTGTGGCGGCCCCTTCAAAAAGTTATCGTACAAGTCGGCCGCCCTATCGCGGCTTTGAAAATGCTGCCGAAGGAAACCTGACTCTTCGACGCTTCCACCTATTTGCAGGGTGCTGGCAGAGACCCAATTTCCAGCCGGCGAAGACCGGCGCGGGTCTGCTCTTCAAGATGCCTCAATGCGGCGTCCACGAGCTCGCCTTGGGTGTCGATACCCCATTCCGCTTGAAGGTATTCCAGGCGTTCCTTGGTATCGGCCGGCAGCCGGAGCGCCATCTTTATTCGTTCGCCTTTGAAGTTCACAGGCTTCGTATTTTCGTTTTCGGTACTCATTTCGACCCCTCTGCAGTTGAGACATTATTTCTATCAGGACAAGTAATGCGCCAGGTGAACCGTGCAAATGTGCGCGCGCCGCCCCCCCATACCCCCTAGCGCCACTTGGCGCACTTGGCGCAGACCAAGCGCTGTGTGCTGTGTTGCGTCAAGTAGTGGCACTAAGCGCACTTGACGCACTTAGCGCAATTCGAAGCTTTCCCGCCTCTGTGATCGCCCACCTTTGTTTGATGTGTCGATTCGGTCCTGGGTACTCCTCCTTGATCAATAGGCCTTCGCGCTCGGACTCGCGCAGCAAGGTGACCATCGTCGATCGGCAGATCTTGGCTGGCATCTTCTTTTCGCCCTGGAGCATCTTGTATGCGTTCACAGGGGAGTTGCTGGCAGGCGCTATGTATTCGGCGCGCATGTACAGCTCGTCGATCATCGACAGGATCAAGAGCTTGTTCCGATCATCGATCTGCTGGTTGATGCCATCAATCTCTGGCATGGCGCCAGCTGCAGCAAGGACGCCGTCAGCCGTCCATTGCAACTGCATCGGGTCAGCCTTCGGGCCGAAGTTCGATTTCTCATGTTCCATCTGCACGCCGCCATTTTTTTCAGACATGAACAATCGAGACCGGACTGAGTTGTTCCACGCCGTGGACCCCGAATATCCCTGGCCGGCTGCAACGCCCCTTGCTGTGCTCTTGTCGACGTGTGCAAGTAGGAGGACAGCGCCGTTCCGCTGCTTCACCAGCTGGGCAAGGCTGCGGATGAAGCCACGCACTCGAGCGCGTTCAATCTCGTTCGCGTCGTAGGTGTCGGAGGCGTTATCAATGATCAGGAAGTCGACCTCGCGATCTTCGACATATCGGCTAAGCTTGTCGTAAGCGGCTGTCGGAGCCCCACTCTTCACGCCGCCGGTGCTAACTTCGCAGAACAGTGCGGGGTCCGTATCGGTCAGGTCCAAGATCGTCAGCTGCTCCTGAACCTCTTGCGGATCAACGCCCAGATGACGGCAAATCCTGCTCAAGCGATAGCGAAGGACACCTGAAGCATCTTCGGCCGAGTAGAAAAGCGCGTGTCCTTGCCTGGTGGGGCGACCCATGAACGGCAAGCCCATGGCCACACAGACGGCGGCGATCAGCGCCAACATGGATTTACCGGTGCCACCGTTCGCACCAAGCAGGGTGACCACCCCGGCTGGCACAATCTGGTCGATTACGAACTCGGGCGCTGGGGGTTCCGCATCAAACACGTCTCCGACCGTCACTTCGATCGGCTCGGCTGCCTCCGTCTTTGGTAGGCCAGCAGGAGTACTCGTCCCGGTATTTGCCCAACCGCGCTCTTGCGCTTTGTGAAACACGGATTGGTAATGGATGGCTGTAGGCTTGAAGCTGTCCCATGTCCGAGCATCAGTCAGCGGGTCGTGGCTCTCGGACTGTGATGACCACTCCATCCACAATCCGCGGCCCACATCGCCCAGCTCCTTTAGCGCATGGCCTACGTCGACCCACAAAGCCCTATCATCGGCCCGTAGCGCCCATAACGCACTTCGAAGGTCTCGGACTACTTCGGGCGACACTTTCACGCCACTCGGGACCGTTAGGCTCGTTTCCAGACCGGCCGGCCGATGCAACGGGCGCAGTCTGCTTTCCACAAAGTCTGCGAGACAGACCGGCGGGTGAATGCCCGAGTTATCGGCGGTGACGGTGAAAAAGCGTCCCCTGCAGTAGGCTTCGATACCGGAGCTGTTCGAACCAAGCGTCTCGAACGCCCGGCCATAGCCAATCGCATGCACGCCATCACCGCTCGGGCTGGTCTCCGTATAGCCTGGCAGCTCCTCGGCGAGGTAAGCGAGGTTCTGCCGGCTGGACAAGCCATCGAAGTCGACCCCCTGCCAGTAGGACCCACTCCAGTCAGGTCCGAGCGCAAAACCTAGTCCGGTGTAGGCTCCGCCCTGGCACGCAGCGATTGCCTCGTCTAACGTTGCCAACTGGCGGAGGTCAGCTGCGGTGTCCGTGGTCTCACGGTGGGCGCCGTTTGCGTAGTGAGGCACTTTCCGCCCCTTCTTCGAAGGGTCCGTGTTCTCTACCAGCTTCCAAACCATCCAACGCCTTGCATTACGCATCGCATCAGGAAGGGTATCGAACTCTTCAGGGTTCCATTGCAGCGGCGCGGTGGATGCCGCCGTCATGCAGTCACCGCCGGCTTAATTGCCGCATACGCTACCCGCTTACAGCTGGCCCAAGCTTCAACGCTTGCGAGGATCTGATAGTCGTCGAGCACGGTCCCGTCGGGCTGCAGGATCGCACCCACGACAGCGTCTACCCCGTCGAGCGTGACTGGCAGCGGACCCGCTGCAGGTGGAAACGCCCAGGCTATGACCGCCATTTTGTAGACGTCACTTTCTTCTGGCTTGGTGTGGTCGAAGTCGAGAGCGAAGTAACCCGGGGCGGCCGGAATGAACTGGACGTGCGGGAAAGGGGCGTTCATTGCGCCACCTGCGGGGCGAGAAGATACTTACCGACGCGATGAAGTTTCCCGCATGCGGTAGGTTGCTGGACCCATACAGTGCGGATGTCGTAGCCCAGCTGGCGCAGCTCGAGAATCCGCATTGCCGGGTGAAGCACGTCCAGGTCGCGTCGCGCATCCAGGGTTGTCATGGCGCCGTGTTGCCGCAAATATGAAAGCAACCGGGCACGTTGTGCATTTGCAGACGAAGATGGGTTACTATGTGCTTGTTCCACCGCACGGCCGCCGCCTTCCCCAAGGTTCTGAGCGGCCGTCATTATTTCTGCCCTGCCAAGAGGGCCGCGATCTCGGCGACAGGCCAAAGAAGCCGCTGACCAATTTTGATCGGGCGGATTCCGAAACTGTGCCCTGTATAGCAGTAGTTCTTCCGGATGGTCTGCTGCGACCTGTCAATCGCGCGGCCGTATTCTGCCGTGTTGATGTGGTCGCGGCCCGCTGCGACCTCTGCCAAAGCCGAAGGTAGGGAACATGTAGTCATTTGGTGCACTCCTTATCGCCCCGCTGACGCGGTATGGAATGCAGTAGACCTTCTCAACCATGCTACCTAGCAACCCTGCACCCTACCCTATTTACAGGTAGGGTCTGCAGAGGGGTTAGCTCGCATAGGCAATACCGTGCTTTTCATCGTCCAACAAGCGCTGCCAGGCCGTGCCGAAGACTCGGGCGGTTGAAAAAAGAGCGGTGTCCTTCATTAGTTCGGCCCTTATCTCTGCCTTCACGCCCCGCTTCCCGTTCTCAAACGGGGGCAGCGCCTTGAGAACGTACCCACGACTGACCAGCATCTCACGAATTGCCATATCCTGAGCGCGTTCTCGAGGAACGGGCCGGACCGTTGCCGCCGTGACGCCCGGTTCTCTTGCAGTGCCAAATACAGAAACCTGGAGCGCTCCGAGATCACCCCACCCCTCCAACCACTCAACGCCTTCAGAAGAGATCCTGAACTCATCGCCTCTCACTCTCCCCCAGGCGTTCAAGAAACTCAGCTTCACGTGGAGAGCTAGCAGACAGGTGGCATCGTCATCCGGCTCTGCCGGGCCTAAGTCGACGTTCGAAAAATCCCAAACATCTACCCCCTCAACTAAACGTGGAGTTTCCTGTTGAAGTTTTTCCCAGTCCGGCTCCGTCGCATACCGTCGAACTATCGAAAGGGTCCCGTTTCGATGGGCCGCCCGGGTGATGTCATACCAATCTTTGGGCTGGCCGCGGTGATCGCATACCTTCAAATTGTCGGCCATAACCTCAGCTAGAAGCTCAGAAATGTACTCACGATAATTAAACTTGAATCGAGCTAGGTGGAATTCTTCAGTTCCGAACGCGGTCGCTTTTGCCTGCGCTAACGCAACCGCGACAGCACCTAGAGGTACAACATCACCGTTTACTGCGGCAACTTTCAACGTATATTCCATTCCGATCCTTGAGCAATTCTATGATCATGGGCAGCACTAATGCCGCCCGACCAACCCTCGAAGAAATTAATACTTCGCGTGAACGAGCCGATCTTTCAGCTCATGCCCGTAAAGCCGTTGATTTAGCGCAGCGATGTCAGCAAGGTACTTGCCGGCAGCATCGATCATCGAAAGAGCAATGCCTGTATCTTCGAGCATATCCCCTGCATCCTGCCCTGCCCCGATGTTCGCTAGCCTGTCAGACGCCGCGCTTAGCATTGCCTTCAAATGACAGGTTGCAGTCTCGAGATCCATTGCAGCTTCAAATACGAAGGCTTTAGGGATATATAACTCTTGTGATAAAGTTTGGCTAGTCATTTTCTTACTCCGCTTAGTATGAAGGTGATCAGGGGCGGAAGGTGCGTCAACACCCTCCGTCCCGCTTGGCCTGAGTCCGTCAGGTGGCGGTTACTACTCTTAAGCTGGACACTGAGGCTGGCGCGATCTGGACTGCAGCCTGTTCCAATATCCAGGCCTCGATTTTGTTATGCCACATCCTGAGCAAGTCGAGGGGGCGCCGTATGTAGTTCTGCTCGCGGACGCCCTGTGGCGCATGCCCCTGAATCTGAGCTGCGATGCCGGCCGGTGTCTCCACCCATTCCGATAATGTGGCGAAGCTACGGCGGAGGCCATGCAGGGTTAGAGGCGGCAGCCCGGCAGCGGCCAATGCTTGATTGTGGGCGATCCGTGGCTCAGCCAAGCGGCCTGACTCAGCGGCAGGACTGCTGAACACCCACTCATTTCGCCGCGGTAGGACTTGCAGGAGTTGGGCAACGTACGGAGTGAGCGGGACCATGCGAAACTCCTCGATCTTATCGCGCAGCTTCATACTCCCCCACCGAAAATCGACGTCGTCCCATCGCAAGCCCGCCAGTTCTTCGCGCCGGGCGCCTATTAGCAAGAGGGCCTGAAGGTAAGCTGAGATCACGGGATTGCCGATCTGGCGTACTGCCCCAAACCAGGCGGTAAGCTGTTCGCGCTGCAGGACATCATTTTTCAACTTTGGTTTGCCCAATGCTTCCCGGGCTTTGCTGCTAGTGGCGGCGTTGCTGGTGACGATCGCGGAGTACTTGGTATGGGCGGCGCACCAATTGAGGAAAGCTTTAAGCAGACGCAGCGCGAGCCGGGCACTTGAGGGTCGAGCTGCAGCCTCGGTTTTCGCCCATGTTTCGATCCGTTCCATGGTGAGGTCTATCAGGCGCGTGTTCGCAAGGGACGCTAGTGGCCCAGGCTCGGTAAGCTTGGGGCTTCGCCTCCGAGGATCGCCTCCGGACTGGATCACCTTCCGATGTGCCGCAATGTGATGCCCCGACCACTGGGCCTTCCGGTCCGCGACGTAGATGGGCCAAACGTCAATTAGTCGAATAGATTCGCGCACTCGAGCAGCCGATTCCGCTGCTTTAGATACCGTCTCAGCCAGCACCTTGTCTGCACGCAGTTGGCGCGGGTCGATCCCCTGGTCAGTCATCGCCTTGAACTTGGTCGCTTCTGCCTGCGCTTTGTCGATGGTCCAAGTGCGCACGTCCCCGATCGTGATCCGGAGAGTCTTCCCGTGCAGGCGAGTTTCGAACACATAAGACCGGGCGCCGGCCGAAGTCGCGCGAAGGCCTAAGCCTGGTGTTTTGCCATCCCACAGGATGCTCTGCTGCTTATCTGGGGGACAAACAAAACTCTTAAGCCGCTCGATCGTGAAGTTTGTACGTGCCACAGTTTACCTTTCATGCGCCCGTGTAGGCACCATGTAGGCATCTTACAGCAACTTAGATCCATGTAAAGGAATAATTGAACGCGCACTTTTGGCCTTCACGCCCCATAAACGCTGACTAAACGCGAGTTGGGGAACATTGCGGAATGCCAATCAACCTGATCATTGAGTGATTTGTAATCATCAGGTGGCCAGTTCGAAACCGGCAGTCGGCACCAGTACCCTGTAACTAGCTTTCACGGAAAAACCCAGGTTTGACCCTCTTCATAGGGAAAACCTGGGTTTTTTTTCGCCTGCGCTTGCGGTAGAGCCCGGTAGAAAACGACCTTTTGGTCTATCGTTTGGCATAAATTTGGCACGAATTTGGCACAGACTTGGCACCATTGGCAGCGACTACCAGTCCAACAGGATTTGGATGGAGGTTCAGATGAGCATACCGATGAAGGAAGGCAACCGCTGGAAACACCGGGTGATGGTGAATGGGAAACGCGTGTCTGGCAGATTCGACACCAAGGCGGCCGCACTCAAGTGGGAAGCGCAGCAACGCATCGAACTAGGCTCCGGTCAAGTGGTCGCGACCACCAAGACGCTAGCTGATGCATTCCGGCGTTACGAACTGGAAGTGTCAAAGACGAAACGCGGCTACAAGTGGGAAGCTGGCCGGCTTAATGCCATGAGCGTCAGCCCGCTCGGCAAAGTCAGAATGTCCGAGCTGAACGCTTCCCACGTCGCTGCCTGGCGTGACATGCGTTTGCGCCAGGTGCAAGGCGGCACGGTAACGAGGGAAATGAATTTGCTCTCCCACGTCTGTTCCGTGGCCCGGAAGGAATGGAAGTGGCTGACCGAAAGCCCCACCAGGGACGTGGCGCGGCCCAAAGCGAACCCACCCCGCGACCGCCGCATCACGCAGGGTGAAATCGAGAAGATATGCCTGGCCCTGAACTGGCGCCATGACGCGGTCGGCATCAAACCCGACACCAAGCAGCAGCGCATCGCCCTCGCCTTTCTGTTCGCGATTGAAACGGCCATGCGTGCCGGCGAAATCTGTGCGCTTCAAGAGGGCGACGTCCAAGGATCGGTGGCCCGGCTGCATCGAACCAAAAATGGCTTCCCCCGCAACGTGCCACTTTCACGCCGGGCAGTCGAAATCTGGGCCATGGTGCCCGAGGGGTTCGGTATCACAACAGCCACGCTCGATGCGATGTTTCGCGTTGCACGCGACCGGGCACAGATCGAAGGCCTGACCTTTCACGACACCCGGCACGAAGCGATCACCCGGCTCGCAGCCAAACTCAACGTGCTGGATCTGGCCCGTATGGTGGGCCATCGTGACATCAAGCAGCTGCAAGTGTACTACAACGCTTCTGCTGAAGATATCGCGGCGCGCTTATGACCCGTGGCGTTCGGCCCAGGCGATGACTTCACGTGCCTTGTATAGGGCGTGAGCGCGTGCGGCCGAGCGCAATGGAAGACGAATAGGTTTAGGAAAGGTAGGCAGGGTGACGATGTCGTCGCGCACAGTATCCACCGACCGCTTCAGGTACGCCGCGATGTTTCGGGTATCCCAGAGATCAATGGCGACCGGCAGCGGCGCTAGTGCGGGCTTCGCCAGCTGAGCCAGCAATTTCTCCAGCATCTCTTCGGTACTCATCGCGTGCACCTTATAGAAAGAACTTATCTATATATTGCGACAGCGTTACAAGAAATACTTGACGATAGATCAACCAATCATGTACAGGCAACTAAGGGCTTGCAAAGCCAACCTGAATAATGTTTGCTGCGATAACGTGAGGAGTTGGATAGAAAGTAGTGGCGAGATTAGAACTCTTCTATAGAGATTGCGAAAGTTTGGCCCTACCCTTTCGCCAACCCACGTTTGCTGTCGACAATACTTGGTGTCACCCGCAATACCCGAGGCTCTCGGATCTCCAATTTGCATCTTGCAATTCATAGCCCAGACGGTGCTGTGCCAGGCCGCAACTCGCAGCGACAATATCGGAGCAACGGCAAGTAATGAATGATGTGGCGCTAGAAAACAAACGACAAGCCTTATAGATTGACGAGAATCAATTCGGAATTCGCTCTGCGCGCCGAGCACGCAACACTACAGGGCTGGATCGCGCAGACGGAAGGTGGACTCCTCTATCAGGCGCGACCTATTCGTGAGCGCGAACAGGCCGCGAATGCACGCATCGAACTAGCCACGGCTCTTCTTAGGCTCGACCGATGCCGCAACTTGAGGCCGAACGCGGCGTTCACCGCCGAAAAAAAAGCTGCGGTGATCAGCAGCGGTGCAAACAGATCCAATCGTGCGCCCGCAGACCATGCCGATCATCGACAAAAGTCCGCACCGTTCAACTAGTTGGCGGAGGCAAGGGGCCCGAAGCTTCTCTTGGATTAACAATATAAATCGTTTGCTTCGTTTATTCAGATGGTTTTCGATGAAGTCTATTGCCCCACATGGGACAACGAACTATGGTACTAGTTCGCAACTCTGCTGACAGGTTCAACAGTTTTCCTCCTTACGCGACACGGTGCCGAGCCGCCCGACCTCCTTGAGGCTCAGCGTTTGGCGAAGTGCATCGTGGAGCGCCGACGGATTTAGATACTCAGCGCTATTTTCCCCTCGATGGATTGCGGTTATATCTCCCGCAGAACGTTACCTGAGAAGCATCCAACACGGAATATGACGTTTGTCCGGAGGAAGCATGAGGCGTTAAGCAACAGTGTTCACAAAGAAGCGCTCCACAATGGACTCGGAGGTAACTATGCACTATAGTCAGCGCAACACCTTTGCTTGCGAGTATGTGAATCTACCCTATGCAAGTTTTGCGACGCACTTATTATTAGCCCCACTGAACAGTTGGCGGCGGAGGCATGCCGTCGCAACACTCCGAAGTCAACTCGAATGTCCTCGTGAACTCCAAAACTATCACCGCTGGCACTGCGACCACCGACTCTGACCTAGTGCGAGCTAGCAGAGATGGCGACCAGTTTCATTACCACTGGGCCGCGCGCCACTGCCTCTCGCTGCTGCCTGGCGTTAGCGACTTGGTTGCCATATCTATAGAAGGCGCATCGGTACTAGAGGGCGTTGGCGCGGCCAACGAAGGTGATGAACTTATCGACGTGGGGTTCTACTTTGGCAGCGAGAGTTTGAAGGATGCACGCCTTGTTCGCTATGTACAGTTGAAACACTCTACGAAGCGTGCGCATGAACCTTGGACGGCCAGCGGCCTGAGCAAAACCCTTAAGGGATTTTCGGCGCGATTTGCGAGTCTGAGTGGGGCATTCATGTGGGATGAACTCAAGAACACCTTGTGCTTTACATTCACGACCAACCGCCCCATCGATGAGAAAGTAATTGAATCGATCGAGGACCTAGCAGCTGGGCAAACTATGCGACACCCTTCGGTTGCGAAGACCTTGCGGGGGTATGTGGAAGGGCCTGAGACTGCAAAGACAAATTTTTTCAAGATATTCTCAGTCGAAGCTGGTGAGCCCGACCTCTGGAATCAGCGCAATTTACTCTTCAAAGACGTAAGAACATATCTAGCCGAGGCTGGTTCGGACGCGCCGCTTCAGCTCAAGGAGTTGGTGACGAGAAAAGCGACGAGTGAGCAAGCTTCGAACCCATCTATTCGTCGCCTTGATGTACTTCGTGCTCTCGATACTGATGAGCCGGACCTCTGGCCAGCACAGTGTTTGATTGCAGGTCCTGTTGATGGCGCACTTCCGCGGGAGCAAGAGGGTGAGATTCGCGCGATACTACAATCCGCGACTCGCCCTGTCGTCCTGCATGCAGAAGGTGGCGTCGGTAAGTCAATCCTCATGTGGCAGTTATCCAGGTCCGTCCCCGAAGGTTCCGTCGCGGTGCTCTACGATTGCTTTGGCGATGGACTTTACAGAAGCGCACAACACTACCGACACCGAGAAAAGGACGCACTTCCGCAAATTGCAAACGAGCTTGCCGCTCGCGGCTTGTGCCATCCGTTGATTCCTGTCCGCGGAACGGATAGCAAGCAGTACATGCGCGCATTCATGGCAAGACTGGTTCAGGCTGTAGGTTTGCTTCGAGCCAAAACTCCACTTGCAAATCTCTTTTTGATTGTCGATGCTGCGGACAACGCAATCATGGCAGCTAAAGAGCTTGATGATGTGGCCTTCGTACCCGACCTCATTCGTACGGCGATGCCGGATGGTGTGAAGCTCGTGTTCAGCTGCCGAACTCATCGGCGTGACTACTTGCAAGCACCGCCTGACGCGATTCAGGTCGAACTTCGCGAGTTCAACCGTGAGGAGACAGCTAGACACCTAAAGAATTACTATCCAGACGCGACTGATACCGATGTCACCGATTTCGGTTTTTTAAGCAGTTCCAACCCACGAGTTCAGGCGGTAGCCTTGAGTCGTAAGCTGCCATTAAACGAAATGTTGAAGGTGTTAGGGCCTTCGCCATCGACAATTGAGCGGGCTATCGCCGACCTGCTGGCGCAAGCGGTCGAGAAGCTGAAGTTTCGAGAAGGCGATATTGAAGCTGAGCAGATTGAACTAATCTGCGAAGGCTTAGCCGTACTGCGGCCGTTGGTTCCAATAGCAGTTCTTGCTGAGATTTCGGGCACCACCGAAAGCGCAGTGAGAAGCTTCGCTTATGACCTGGGACGACCGCTGCTAGTGAAAGGTGGGAGCCTTCACTTCCTAGATGAGCCGTCAGAGACTTGGTTCCGGCAGAACTTCCAGCCAGACAAGGAAAGGCTAGCGACCTTCTTGCTTCGATTAAAACCTTTAACAGCCTCGAGTTCTTATGTCGCGTCGGCGATTCCTCAACTGCTCCTAGCAGCGGGGCGAATGGATGAGCTGGTTGAATTGGCGCTCTCTTCTGAAGGCCTGCCCATTGCCAACCCGCTCGAACGTCGTGATGTAGAAGTGCAACGCTTGACCTTCGCCCTTAAGGCGTGCCTACAGGAGAATCGCTACGCGTCGGCAGCAAAACTTGCGCTCAAGGTCGCCGGCGAACTTGCCGGCGTCGCGCGCCAGAACGACCTAATACAGGGAAATACCGACCTAGCGTCTGCGCTTCTCTCTCCAGACCGTATCGATGAACTGGTCTCCCGCCGGGCATTCCGTGGAACTTGGACAGGTGCTCATCACGCGTATGAAGCCGGATTGCTGGCAGGGCGTGTGGAGTTCCTCTCTGAAGCACGGAGCCGCTTGAGGATGGCGATAGATTGGCTACGTTCGTGGGCACGGATGGCAAGTGACGACCGGGAACAAGCGAATGAGCGCGTCGAAACGAGCGATTTGGCCGAAGTCGCGATGGCCAAGTTGTTAGCGGAAGGGCCGGAAGACGCAGTCAGATTTCTCAGAGGATGGAGTCCAAGGACACTCTCGATGACAGCAGGCGGTATCTTGGCGGGTCGCCTCGTCGACCTTGGAAGATACGAATTGCTTGACCAATTGGCGGAATACGGCGAGCGCGATATCTGGCTGATGCTGGGCCTGGCAGTCGAAGCGAGCAAGGGTGGACACACTCTACCAGCCAAGCCGCTGCAGACACTCATGAGAGCGCTGGCTAGCCGAAGAATTCAACTACACGACCCGGACCGGTCCACTTCTAGCTGGAGCGTGATTGACGGTGTGACATCCGCCGTTATACAAGCACTACGAGCGCTTCCTCGCGATGACGTTGAATGGGCTTGGGTCATACGTCGCTACCTGCCAGCACATCCCCCCATGGAATTGACGGCACGTCACGGCTCCGATAGACCGGTATTACTGAGGGCATATTGCCTAGAGGCCGCTTTATTGGGCAGGCAACTCGTGCTTATTGATTTGGCGCCAAAGGACATCCGTGAAGAACTGGATAAAAAGCCGAACCATCACAGCAGGAGCTCCGAAGCAGAAGCGTTTGAAAGGTCCACGGGAGGTGTATTGGCTTGGTTCCACCTGACGGCTGAGATCGCGTGTGGGAGGGTTCCGACCGAGTTTAATATGGCCACCCAAGAGGCGCTCAAAGCGACGAAAGTCGCTAGGTCTAAAGACTACTACAATGTCTTCAACTTAGAGCAAATCGCGGCACTGGAATGGATGCGAGCGATACGTGATGCGTCGGTGAACGATACCGCATCCCTGGCCGCATTTCTAAACTGGTTTGAAGAGAAGGCAGACGGTTTCGGGACTACCGCCATGACGGCTATCTGTCGCTTGGCAGCTCGCAGAAAGGCCCTCGAGACTATTGCGCTGGAAGTGTCTGTTCGAGTTTACGAAGCTATAGAAAATCAACGTGAGCACGCTGAATCTAGAGTCGAGTCCTACCAAACTCTGGCGCGCGCTATTTTTCCGACCAGTAAAGCGGAGGCACGTTCCTATTTTGAGCGTGCGGTAGAAATTTCAAGCCGAATTGGGGAGGAGAACTCCGACCGCTGGGGCGCACTCCTTTGCCTCGCCGAGGCAAGCGGAAAGAACAGCTTAGTCCGACCAGAGTCCGCCTATAGGCTGGCACGAGGTGCAGAGCTAGCGTACCACTATGTCGAAAGAGATAAGCATTTTGACTGGAACCACACCATTGATGGAATGTTGAGTTTGTGCCCGGCATCCACCATAGCAACTCTGAGCCGCTGGAGAGATCGCAAGGTTGGCTATGCGGACAAACTTTTGAGAATCGTAATCGATCGCTCTGTGACGCGCGGCTTGCTACCGCCCCTTGCTCGGATTGCCCTGTCTCCGATGGGCGACGAGTGGGCACGCGCAGAAGACCTAGCGAAAGCTTTTGAACACGAGTCTGCCAAGAGTGTTCAGAGAAAAATTCTCAGTGTTGGCTATCGCTATCTTAGGTTCAGTTCGCCTTCGGAGAGCGACTTGGAGCGAGTTTCAACGCTGGCACGCGCTTCCGACTACGTGGCTTCCGACCTTGACAGGCTTCTCGCGGCAGCGAGAAAAACCAAGACTGATAGCGGGAATTCCGTAATACTGTCCGTGCCGCTAACGTCAGGGAAGTGCAGCGCCCCCGACTGGAATGCTCTTTTTGAGGGAGTTGACCTGTCAAGCTCCGGAGAGCTTCGAAGCGCTTACTTGCTACTCAAAACCTTCGACCCGCCTTACCAAATTCATGAGTTCTACACAGAGGCACTGCAACGTTGTGGCTTGGCCGGCGCCGCCGAGTTCTGTCTAGCAATCGCGCAGTGGCCGGATTTTGGGAACTATGAATTAAGGCATCTCTTAGATGTACTCGGAAAAAAAAGGGCAAAGCCGGTCGCTTTGCGCAAGGCGGTGGCAGCCGTAGCGCTAGCCGTTTGTAAAAGAAGCCCCGAGTGGGCCAGGCGGCGGAGGTGGGGCAGCTCGTTCCCATACCGGCAGCTCATCAGTGAAGGAATCGTTACCGATGACCAGATTGTTGAAGCTACGCTTGAAGGATTCTTTGTCAATGTCACGACGCTTACCTCAGGAGAGCTCTTTCAGATGCTGGAAGCGCTATCTCACCTTTTGACGAGCGATGAGGCCGACAATGCGCTGCACTTCGGGCTGTCCCTTCACGAGATGGACATACGTCCTGAAGATGGAGACGGCCCGTGGAACGATGCCATGAAGCCGGAAGGTAGCTGCGAGGCGGCGGTGGCTGGTTATCTCTGGGCCGCTTTAGGCTCACCAAGTACATCTGCACGCTGGGAGGCTGCACACGCCGTGCGGGCGACCATCGAGCTTGGCTGGCTCCCGGTAGTGACTGCGCTCGCAAAAGTGGCAGCCTCTAGCGGGCCAGGGGCTTTCGTTGATAAGCGTTTTGTCTTTTACGAATGGCATTCTCGGCTGTGGCTAACCATGGCGCTAGCTCGGTGTGCGGCTGAGCACCGTGCTATGGTGCTCCTCTTTGGCGATTATCTCCTATCTTCAGCTAAGGAAGAGCACGTGCTGCTGCGCTATTTCGCAGCTGCCGCTTTGCGAGAACTACCTGAAATCTTGGGTGAAGGCGGCACGCTGGGCGACCCTGAGAAAATCAACGCAAGCAAGTTACCGCTCGTTGAGCATTCGTCCTATCGAGAACCGGAAACAGAACCCGAGGGAACCGGTGACTCGACTGACGATGAAGTAGGCGAATACCACTTTGGCATAGATATCGGCCCATACTGGCTTGCTCCTCTAGGTCGCGTTTTTGGTTTATCGCCAAGTGGAATTGCTAAACGCGCTAGACAAGCTATCCGGGAACGCATTGGAGGCTTCGCCACTAAACATAACGACGACGCTCGCTACACGCATGGCGTGTTTGAACACGAACAGACCAGCCATTCGCACGGGAGCATGCCGCGCGTCGAAGACCTCCGCGCTTATGTTGCATATCACGCGATAATGATAGTGGCAGCGCGGTTGCTTAAAACGCACCAAGCGGGCAAGGCGACTTATAGCATTGAGAATGAATTTGACGAATGGATTGAGGACCGACTTCTTACGTGCAAGGACGGCAAATGGGCGGCAGACAGACGCGACCCTCAACTCACCAAGACTCCTCCAGCGCCTGAAAAATACGGCGACACAGCATGGCGCTGGCAGATAACCGCCGACTATCTCGACAGTCTAATGGAGACCGACGAGGGTCTGCATGTGGTGGCCGGGGAGTGGACAAGCGGAATAAGTGAGTTGGTGGAAACGATTTCCGTCAACAGTGCGTTGGTTCCAAAAGTCTCTGCGGCAGCATTTCTCTGCGCGGCGCAAACTTCCCCGGACCCCCAAGGTTACTTTCTCCGATTCGGCGACGACCGAGCGACGCTGGAGGAAGACGAGGCCACGAAGACTAATGACGACGCTCCAGAGCCGACATCTGGAAGCAGCCACAGCGGCCACTTCCGGCTTCGTCGTTGGAAGTCTGACCAAGGCGAATCATCTGGGGTTGACGAATACGACCCTTGGGGGGAACGAGTACGTGTTCTCAGCGATGAGCCGAACGCGACCACCATTTTAACTATGGGACTACGCTCCGTTGACGAAGGGCGTAGGTGGGTAACCGAGAGTGGAGCGCACTTGCGAAGTGAAACATGGACTCAGTCGAGCGGTTACGGTCGAGAAAAGGAAACAATCCCCGGTACTCGCCTGAGCGCTGACAGAGGATTTTTGAAAGAACTCCTCGCTGCGAATCCGGGGCACGCCCTGGTCGTTAGTCTCAGGCTGTATCGACGGGTCCCGCGCTATAGTTCAGATAACGATGACTTTATGTCGTACACGCCCCCTTACAACCGCTATTATCTGATTGAAGAAGATGGAATCACTAGAACGCTCAAGAGCAGTAATTGAACTCGGCAAGCGCTTGATCACACAGATGAAGCTTGGCGACGACGAGCTTACCCATTGGATGGCGCACTTGCTAGCTGAACGCATTCACAACGTCCAGACCGCCCCTTTTGAGGAGCGAATCGGGGCACAGAACTCATGTGCTGAGTTAGTATTCCAGCTATGGGCACATAGGTACAGTCTCCCCCCTCGACTTCGTCCCCTAAAGAAGTTAGAGCCTCTTCTGCGGACGCTTGATTCACTTGATGCGACCCACGGCCCGCGATTTCGTTTTATGCACGAGCCCCCGGCAGATGTTGAAGTCGAAGAGGACGTCGCGAAACTGCTCGGCTTCGCCGTAGAACTCGACGATGCGTCGCGGATTTTGGTGCAGTACTTTCTGGCCGAAGCAGCTGAGAAAGCCTCAGAAGAATCAAAACCTTGGATACAGCTCGCTGTCGATGCAGAAGCGGACGCGACGCTAGAAGTCCGCATTATCAGCTTCGTCAGCGACGGTCTTGACCGCTCGTCTGACGAAGCGGAGCTCGCCCGTGCGAAATTGCTTGATAAAATTCAAAAGCTGGAGACCTTCGCATCTGCGGCAGCTGCTCACGCGGCAGAGCTGAGAGCAAAGCACGATTTGCTGGATGATGAGGTAACCGAGGCCCAAACTAATGGTGAATGTCGGTAACGTTGGCATGCGGCGCACGCTAAAAGGCCGTCGTTCGTATCGTTCGGGTAGCAAGCCAACAGCAGTACCTTTTTATCAGATGGGTCTAAAATCGATTAAGAAGGTAATGGCGCCGAGCTACTCGGCAGCTTGATCATATAAGAACGCATAATGGGTGAGTCATTCAGGCTAGCTCTCGCGGAACGGTGACGTAGATGACGCACATGACGAACTCGAAATCCGACCTAAGCGGGTTTCTTCCGCCAACTCACTTCATTCCGAAGGCTAGAGTTCGGCGATTCGATCGCTTCTGAAGTAATCAATGGTCCGTTTAGTAATTCGTACAAGAAATCCTTGTTAGCAGATCACCGGTATCTGCTGGAATCAGTGCGCCTGCCGTCGAAGTATAACGTGAGTTAATAATTACAATAAGGTTTTATGGAAAAAGGAACTCAGCTTTAATGCGGCCTCATTTAGGGTAAACCGGGTGGTTTCGGCATTGTCGTGACGCCATACAACCGACCCTTTATGAGAGAAATCGCCACCAAACACATCAATTCCACCGTCTATCCCGAACACACTATAGTCGGTACGCAAGTAACGTTCGTGTGTATGGGAGGCGAAATCTCTATCAGTGCAAATATAGAACTCAATCGAGCGAATACCACCACCACAATATCGCTTCTCGAGTTCATGAACGAAAGTTTCGATTGCACCCTGTTCGGCGACAGTTACGCTGGGTCCAGGATGTTGCAGTGCGCATAAAATTGCAACATTAACTGGACGCTCTCTCGATCTCTTGAAGCACGAACTCAAAACTCTATCGAGGCCAGAATTTTCCCCAGCGATCGTCCTACGCATTTGATTTGCATAAATGTACCTATCTACCACGACCACATGTGCAGCATGCTCAACGTATTCGCCGTACCGCTCGTTCCATTCGTTTCTGCAATCTGCACCCTTAGGCAGTGGCCTTTTTGCGACCTCATCAGCGCGTATGAAGCGCTGAGATTCGCTGACAGAATGGATCTTACATATTTCCAATCCATGGAGTCTTGCATCGATCCGACTAGAATCATGAATACCAACACCGCCCACCACGACCGCTCTACTTGACTCAAGAAGTGCTAAGTCAAAGTCCTTCGCAAAAGGCTCAAGGTCACTTAAATCATCGTTAGGGAAATATCCATTCCATTCAGACGATGCGGCACGACGTCTACTATTCTGAATGGCGACTTTCCAAAGGCGTCTGCACTCTTGGGGCAACTTATTGACTTGGCTGAACACTGCGGATTCCTTGAGTGGTCCAAAACCGTGCACGAGCATTCCATATTTACGCCATTCCTTTAGAAGACGACGATGAACGGCAATGGAAACTGAGAGATCATTTGCATCGGCATCGATCGCATCCGGGTCAACTGCAAAACGTATCAACATACTATGAAAACATCTCAGCAAAACTATCCTCAAAAAAACCGCCGGGCCACTCGTTTATGAAGTTTCCCTGTTGATCAAGTTTGAGGTTTAATATGCGGCTTCCATTTTCTCCGGAGGGTTCCACGAAAACAACAGCGACGCTCTCCGCCTTCAACGTTCCCTCCCTGATTCGCCGCTGTACTCGAAGCATCAATGCTTCGCTATGGGTTTCAATTATCCATTGGCATTCACTTTCCTGGGCAGTTGAGATTAATAAATCGGCGACATTTGCCTGTAAGCGCGGATGTAGGTGAATTTCAGGTTGCTCGATACAAATAGTTCTGGGTCTAAGCGTAGGATTACCGCTTCTTGAAGCCAACGCCGCTTGTATAATGACAGGTAGAAGTTGGCCAATTCCAAAGCCAACGTCAGTCGCCGCGACCGTTACCCCGGTTCGATTATCATGAAGCTTCAACATCGCTAAATCGCCAAGGACTTCATCGCCGACCTCTTCGATCCCAACCGTGTAAGGTACCTCGAAGCGACGAAGCCAATCGTTGACAAAATCAACAACGCTAACTCCATCCCCACTGTCGGCCTCGAAGTCGGTTCTGAGCGCTTCGACAGCATATTCCCCACTCAATCCAATTGATCCATCGTATTGCTGTGACAGTTCATAAAGTCTTTTTGGCCGACTTCGTAAGGGCCCCAAATATGCCATTGACTCAAAATGAACGTTCAATACGCGAGCTATCTGAGAAAGCGCCGAAGACGGTATCTCCAACATATCTTCGCGCCCCACACTTCGCTTTGGATCAGCTTTCGAAAGATTACGAGCTGAACTAGGCAGAAAGGTCGCTTTGCCATTTATAGCAGGACGGAAACCCACCTGATAGCGGTTTTTATCTTTCTCTTCCTTTACATCACCTACATCAAAAAAGTCTTTTCGATATTCTTCCGCTCTGTTAATCGGCACAGACGCGAGGAACTTATTGAATCGGTGAATTTCTGACAGATTCGCGAAGTTGAAAAAATTAGAAGCGCTACGTGGGTCTGTGAACTCATCAAATTCGAGCTGCTCCTCATCGGAACGCCTCGTAGCCTTTTGCCCCCGCACTATAGCCAGGTCAAGTGAAGAATCTCCGAGTTGCCTAGAACGATATCGAATGGTGCTTAACGTCGGTAGCTTGAGTCTAATACTCTCCTCGCGCTGTTCAAAGCTAAGAGCCGCCGAGAACTCGCCACCTTTTGCAAACATTGATGCAAAGTGCCGGACCAAGGGTCCGGACATTTTCATACCAACCTCAAACGAAATCTTGTTATCAAAGCTATGTTTGTGATGGATGGATTTGGACTGCCCCAGATCAACATATCGCCCCTTCGGGACCAATACGCGATCGCGGATTCCCTGATTTATAGGCGCCTCTATCGATTGCTTTAAAAGTAACATCGCTTGGATAATTGAACTCTTTCCGCCAGAGTTGGGACCATAGATCAGAGTTATAGGGGCCAAATCGAAACACTGCCGCTTCCCGAAAACCTTAAAATTTGTAATTGCAAAATGTGTTAGCATTTTCTTGCCTCCGAGGGCTCAACCACGATCTTGTAGAATCGTGCAACAAGTGAGAAAAAGACCTACCCGGATGAGGTCTACGTTTAAGGTGCAGCAGCGTTGTCCGCTCGTCCGACTTGCCCTGGGCATCTCATGACACTGTCTAGATCTCTCGAGGTCGGTCGAAACAGTCTTCAAGCCGATGCCATCGTCAGTAGAACAAGGTAAAAAGGGATGTTCCGTCGTGTTCGCATTTTGTAAGAATACCACGAGGAAATGGCTGCGCGGAACACCCCGATATGAGAATGCTTTCATTACTAATCGTCGAACCTCTTGAAATAGTATTTCTTTATTAAACCGCGCGTAAAAATGACACGCCTACGGAGGGCACATCACGAATATTCGGAACCTATAAACTCAGTCTCTGGAACTCCTAACCATCGCGAGGCTATAAATGCCAAATTTTTTTCCTATCCTTCTCATTTCTTGGAATGATAGGGTCCGCTGCACGCTGCTAGTCTTCAGTGCGCTCATGCATCGACAGTCCAATTTGAAATTGCTGCAGCTTGGCCTTAACGCGCTTTTCGGTGGCATCCGCTGGCCTGCTTGTTCAAGTCATTGCGCCCGTCAGCGACTTCTCCTGGCTGTAGATCAGTGCAACTAAGGAGTCATAGGTTCGTCAATCCACGAGGCGGACAAGATCCTTCCTTAGCAGGCAGTCGCGCGCCACGTCCGGTTTTGGCCCGGCCGCGTCCAGCGTGGCGTACTCGGTGTCGTAGAGGCGCGCCTCAATGCCGGGCGCACCGTAGTCGTTCATCAGATGAAACAGACTATTTAGTTCAGGCTCCAGGTTTCAAGAAGCCTGTCAGGCTCCACTAACTGCCGGCGTTATGAGCCGCCGGCGATGATGTACCCTCTGCGCTCTAAGGCCTCGAGGACGTTGCTGACGGCACTGAGCGACACGGCAGCGACTTTGGCGATCTCCCGATAGGTCGCCCTTCGCTCACTTTATACTTGCCCTCCAGAACGGAAGCTGCCGTTCTACCGCGCTATTCCATCACCGCGTGGTAATCACGATTGAATTCAAGCGTGAGCCAGCGAAGGCTTTTTACTAAGTCGAGTGCATGGTTAAGATCAGCCGGCATTGCCGATACGGCCACGGTCGTAGCTAACTGGTGCATGCCGTGCAAAAGCTACCGCTCGGAATGCTTCGCCTTCGTCACGCACTCCTGTGCGTGTCATGCCGTCCCAACCCTATCAAGTCTTCTCCTCTCGCTTTTTCACGACGGATGCTTTGCTTTTCCCCGCGCACCCGCTGTAGCCGGCGTATGCGTCGTGACGCATCGGCCTCGATGCCGTGCTCGCGTTGGCGCTCGACAAAGCCTTCGCGCCAGCGCTGCAGGTCGGCCTTACGTGAGTTGATGCGAGTTCCATCAAGTACCTTAGCCTTGAGGCACAAGTCGACGTGCGGGTTAGCTGCAGGCTCGGTGTGCGATCGATGTTCGCCGTGTGGAGCGCAATCACATATTGGTACTTAGAAAATTCTGCACTGGCGAACTCGCGCGAGGAAAAAGGCGCGCATCAGCCCCGCTGCGTTGGTCCCGGCTGGCATCGAGAAGATGATGTTGAAAGCCTGTCGTGGGCCATCGTTCTCCATCGGACAGCCACCGTCGCGCCACTCGTCGCGCACTGTTTCGACGTCGTTCGAGCCGCGGCATTGATCTCCCCGCTGATCTTTTAGGGCAATCTCCCCTTTACGAGAAATGTAGTCCAGGTGGGCCTTGACGTAAGTGACACTATGCCCGCCGCCCGAGATCCGAACCACGGCCTGCGGCATGCGCTTCGCGAGCGTACCTAGACGTGCGCACGCGATCGGCGGTATGCGCCTTGCCGCCACGACCTGGCGCGGCCGACGGAGTGTGCAGGCGCATCCCGGTGCTGCCCGCCGGCTCGTCACGCGCTCGACAGGGCCGCTACTGAACACCCGCTCGCCCAGTAGGTCATGCGGGCACCGATGTCTGAGTGGTTACTTATTGCTGGCTCCAGCGCCGCTGGCTCGCGGAAAGAACCTTTGCGACCACTGCGGCGGGGACACGGACTTCTTGCTGCGTCCCTTCGACCAACGCCCGCGGAATAGCAGATACGCCCTCCGGGCTCGCATGCACCATGCGGGCGATCTGGTTGAGAGTGCGACCGAGCGCAAGGATGTGCATGTTCGAACGAGCCAGGAGTTCGAGTTCTTTCTGGCCCAGCTGTGGAGTGCCTTCAAGCCGCGCGCGTACTAAGGCGGCGATCCAACGCGGGAGCGAAAACCCCTCGTGGTGGGCCAGCGCGTGCGCAGCCTGCTGTTCGGGCAGGGTGAGCCGGATCTCCGTTCGTGCTATGGGACCACGCTCAACCGCGCTGTTCGCGCCAACTAGTGTCCGGGCTCCCGCATTCGCCTCGGTTGCGATTAGCTTGGCTACGACTTGGCGGAACGCTTGGCTGGGGCTGACTTGTGGGTGGCGCAGTAGTCGAGCCAGGCCTGTTTGTAGTCCTGAAGATCGACGTTGAGGCGATTGGGGCGGGGGTGGTTAGACATGATCGGCACGCACCGATAGTTTCCTTGTTCGATGAGTTCATCGTACGCTGGCAGCGGCGGAGCACATTGACCGGGCACAGCCTATCTTGCAGTAGAGGCCGTTCCATAAAAAGCTTGATAATATCAAGTGGCTCGGTTCTACAAAAATAAATGCCAAATAGCCGAGCTCACTATAGGTAAACGAGGCCGACGAACGGCGGTAATCAGACGAGCAGGGCTGTGCGATACTTTTAAGCGCCGTTTCCTTACTTCCCACTTGAAACAGGGGTTTGCCAATCTGGAATAAATTCTCGCAAGATTCTAAAAGGACACGATGGACAGAGGGGAATTGTTGGGAGTCATAGCGTCGTCAAAGATATGTAAGGATTGGCATTGGTTTAGCTATCACTTCGAGAGCACGACAGACGGTAGCCTTCATCCATTGGCTGAGTCGGTAGTGCAAGCTTGCCTTATCTGCGAAGCACGAATGCCTGGTTATGCTCGGCAATTCATTGAGCGCCTTGCTGGGGTTTCGGGCAGGGCAAACCATATGCCAGATTGGGAGCAGCTTCTTCAACAGTTGGCTGAGCTACATGTAATTTCTCGTGTATCCAGCTTCTATTCTTGCGGAGAATGCACCTTCAAACTGGAACCCACAGCACTCGGTTCCAATAAAAACCCAGAAATTGTGGTCTCCACTGCAACGTATTCTTTAGGAGTCGAAGTAAAAGCGCCCTCGATTTTCAAACATTGGGAAAGCCGATCGGAGAATCCAAATCAGTTCGCCTCCCGCTTTGCATCGAAAGATATCATTATGGAAATGGCAGATGGTCGAACAGCTACACTGCCACGGGACAATCCAGTCAAGGATTTTTTGATCAGTGCAAACCAAAAGTTCGCAGGATTCGCGTTAAACGATCCAAGATTCATCGGTGTGCTGGTAATTTGTTGGGACGATTTCATTTACGAGCCAATTTCGTCACTCATTCAACCAGACTGCGGACTGCTTACAGAAAATTCTTTTTTTGCCGGGCCTGACGGGCGGCCCTATCGCTTCGAGAACGTTGCAGGAATCGTCGTAATTCGTCACCTTTATCAATTGGTCCTGGCGTGCCGAGACGAGCATCTTATGGATGGGATTTCGCACCCGCTTGACTATGGACAGATGGGGAAGCCACCTTGGAAAGCTTTTTTTCAGAACCCGCATGGCCGACTTGTCCCCGGCGAAGTGATACAGTGTTTTGATGCGCGCGAAGTATGTGATGAGATGGGAGCGGAGTATCGACCTCAGGAATTTATCATGTGGCTTTGAAGTAACCGCCCGGCGGCGATTTTCCAGATTTTTTTTGGTAGCACCTTCTGTTCAATGGCTTGAAATCTCGACAACTAGGAGCTGGTGACGGCATGGAAGACGAAACGATCCGGGCGGTGGCTGAAGCGGCAAAAGAGGTGGCTGCGACCGGGGGAAAAGCGATCGATAGCATTAATGCTGTTGGCGCTGCTTTCTCCAGATTTTTCGGCCCACCCTCCAGCGAGGTATCGGGCATGATTTGTGACCATCTCAAGCACATCCGCTTGGAGCGTCAAGTTCGGCTGTACGAGAGAACTGTGGAGTTCATGCGCCAACGCGGCTTTAGAGCACCTACGAGGACGCTGCCGCTGAAACTCGCCGTACCGCTGCTTGAGGCAGCAACCTTGGAGGACGACAATTCTCTTCAAGACGTTTGGGCTAGGATGCTAGTCAACGCGACTGACATCAATCATAGCGGCGAACTCTCGCGATCATTCATCGTGATTCTCGAGCAGCTATCTTCATTGGAAGTGCAAATGCTCGATCAGATCTATGAGTTAGAGCTAGATGATGACCCAGAGACCGGTGTTTTGACATCGAACCTGCCCATTTCCGTTACAGCTAGTCACGTCAATACCGTCGCGTGGACTGAAACGACTGATCCCACGGCAACGATTTGCCTCGGCTTAGCTAATTTGAGTCGCTTGGGCTGTATCCGTGCCACCGAAACGTTTGGGGGCGGCCCTGTGTATCGCCTCGTTTTTCCAACGATCTTAGGGAAAGCGCTGCATTCAATGTGTTCTGCAAGGTCCACCGATTAAGCCAGAGAGTGATTCTAGAGCCTAATGCTTAGACTGCATCCGCATACAGTGCGACCACCGTATTCCTTCCGAAGGGTAAGCTCATGCCGTGCAATCCGCACTACGAACAGAACGCTCGAGATCTGGTGGATCAGTACGAGTCGCTTTCGTTTGAAGCTGTGCACGCCGCCGTGATGGACTCGCTGCCAGCGCCAGGCGCAACGATTCTTGATGTTGGGGCCGGCTCGGGCCGCGATGCGGCTTGGTTTGCTGACCATGGTTACGAGGTCGTAGCCGTCGAGCCGTCGGAAGCAATGCGCTCTCTCGGCAGGTCACTTCACCCATCACCCAAAATACATTGGATCGCCGACAGTCTTCCCGGCCTTGACCAGGTTCGCCGGCTTGGGATCTCGTTTGATCTGATCCTCTTATCAGCAGTGTGGATGCATGTCCCACCCTCTGACCGGGAACGAGCGCTCAGGAAGTTGACGACGCTTCTTGCGCCGAACGGTCGCATCGCCATCAGTCTGCGCATGGGCGAGCCGGATGCTGCGCGTCGCATGTACGCGGTCTCGCTACACGAACTGTCGGCCATGGCGCAACAGTTCGGGCTGCGCTTGATTCACTCGTCAAGCAGCACGGACAAGTTAGCCCGCGCGAACGTGTCTTGGACCACTGCCGTATTCGGATTACCGGACGATGGGATCGGCGCCCTTCCACTATTGCGCCATCTCGTCCTCGTGGACGGAAAGTCGTCAACTTACAAGATAGCCTTATTGCGTATCCTTGCTCGCATCGCAGACACGGCGGCCGGGGGCGCCAGGCACGAAGACGAACACGTTGCATTTCCGATGGGATTGGTCGCGCTGTTCTGGATGCGAATGTTCAAGCCTCTGATTGAAAGTGGCTTACCGCAGATGCCGCCATCGCGTGTGGGCGCCAAGCCGGGCTTCATCACCGATAGCTTCAATGCGCTCTTCATGATATCGCCGGCGGAATTGCGGGTCGGCGCGATTTTTGGCGGCGACATGGCGAAGCACGTCCACCGCAGCCTCTCCGAAATCAGCCAGCTAATTCGCAATATGCCTGCCAAGTACCTGACCTGGCCAGCCAGCGATGAGCCGATTTTTCAAGTGAGGCATCGACGGCCGACTTCAGCACCGGCACTTCTGCGAATCGATGAACCGTATCTGTGGAGCTTTGGCGAGCTACGCATCCCGCTGCCGATATGGCACGCGCTAACACGCTACAACGTCTGGGTTGAACCGGTCCTGGTGTCGGAGTGGGTGCGCCTCATTGAAGGCTATGCCGGCAGCCAGATCGCTAACGTTCGCCAACTCGCTCAATCCAAGCTAGTCTGGGCCGACCCGGAGCGCGACACACGGTTAGCGCGCGCAGCCGTCGACAGGATCCGCACGCAGGGCAAACCGGTCTACTGCGTTTGGTCAGGGCAGCGCTTGCGCGACGACTTCGATGTCGATCATTGCTTCCCCTTCGCGGCCTGGCCGTGTGGCGATGCATGGAATTTGATGCCAGCTTCGAGGCAAATCAACAATGAGAAATCTAATCGGCTAATCACGCAGGCGGCACTTGAGCGGTCCGCTGATTTCATCATTAGCTGGTGGACAGATGCCTTCTTAGATGCAGGCGAAACAGCGCAGCGCCAGTTCTTTCTTGAGGCGGGACAAACTCTTCCGCTTTTAGTAGCGCAGCCGTCCGCGCATGATGTGATCGACGCGATGAAAATGCACCGTATGAGACTGGCGAAGGATCAAGGCCTGCGTCCGTGGGAATCAAGGCGTTTTCTCGAACGAGCCAGCTCACACCCCCTTCCAGTGCTTTAGATCGACGCGCTAACCCATCTCAATCGTCCTGAGAGACTTATCCGCTATTGGTTCAGGGCTTGGACTTGCTCTGTACGGCTAAGCGCTATGGACCCCTGCCGCGCCGGAAAAGCAATCTTTAAAGATGACAATTGGAGAGACTGCCTGCAGCAGCGCGTGATACCTTGGCGAGTGCCATCGAAAACCGCTCACAAAGATCACGCCAACTGAAAGCATAAGTAGCTGTCCTGGTCGACCGCGACGCACTAGTTCACACAAACGCTGCTCCGCCATCGTTACGTAAAATTATCCAGATAGAACTCATGAAAACTCTAATCGTTGTCGTCATTGTTGCCATCATCGCCGTAGTTCTCACAGTCGCGTTGAAGGGGGCGCGGGGAAAGGAACGAGCCGGCGCTTATCGGCGGCGCAAGCTCATGACGGACAACGAACTCGAATTTTTTGGCCGCCTCGTATCAGCACTGCCGGAT
Organism: Pseudomonadota bacterium; assembly: GCA_040385745.1. GTDB lineage: Bacteria > Pseudomonadota > Gammaproteobacteria > Burkholderiales > Burkholderiaceae_D > Telluria_A. The sequence continues at coordinate 30,026 of JAZKGU010000010.1, read as the reverse complement.
CACTACATTTTCCCTCAGGTCGCCATGTCAGCCTTGCTCGAAGCCGCAAGCAGTGACAAGAGAAAATCGCACAGCGACCGCCTGCGGATTGCGCAGCAGAGAGCCGACTACATCGTCTGCACAAAAGGATGTGACATGGTTGCCGTCATCGAGTTGGACGACAGGACGCATTCGACCACCAGGGACCAAGTACGCGATTCGCGTCTTGAGCAGGCCGGTATCCGAACGGTGCGATTTCAGTCCCGTTCCAAGCCTACTGCCGATGCGATCCGACTGACCATTTTGGGACCCACTACTGGCGCTGCGGCAGTGCAGACAGTTACCCAGCCATAAAAATGTGGTGAATGCGGCCAACAATGCGGACTTCCAGGAAAAGGCCACCGCGTTTCGACACTCTTCTTGACCAGTCAAAGAATGCGGGCCATGTGGCGCAATGTGCGCGGCAAGCGCCAGTCTAGGGAGTTGGAGCTCACCCGGTTCACCCTAAGGCCCAAGCGCCCGTGAGGGGCCTATCGCGATCGTTTCGTTCTTTTGTCCCCGATGTGTCTTTCAGCGTCCCCTTTCTGTCCCTTTCCTGTCCCTTTCCTGTCCCTTTCCTGTCCCTTTCCTGTCCCTCGGCTGTCCCTCGGCTGTCCCTCGGCTGTCCCTCGGCTGTCCCTTTCCTGTCCCTATCCAGTCCCTTTCCTGTCCCTATCCTGTCCCGACGGCCTTCGGCCTGCATGATGGGCACGCCCAATGCATAAAAACTCCCGAGTCTTTTGGTCCTTAACAGGCCCAAAACCTCGATACACATCACGCACCTCGAGGGGCCTGGTCAGCACTTACGCGAATTGTGCCGGTCTCCCTATGAAAAGTCGCGTTACGTTGAGCTCAACGTTAAATTTTTGTCATAACCGGGCACGCGTGGAGACGCTATAAAGAGAGTAGGAATCTTCAAGTAAGCCCCGCCGTTATTGGGGGTGCGGCTAGCGACAAACCGCTAGGAAGGTAACATGGAAAAAGGCAGTCCCGTTTCACTCTGGCTCAGCGAAGACGACAGGCGCCGCCTGGACGAGGCGGCGGCGCTGGCCGGCTATCGCCACGTGTCCACATACATCCGTGACCGGGTGATGGGACGGATCTCGCCTCACTTGGGCGCGGGACTTGGCGCGGCGCATAGCGCCGGTCTGGCCTGGCCGGGTGAGGCCGATGGCGTGCGCGAGCAGATTGCGGACCTGGATCGGCGTCAGCGCAGCATGCATGCGATCAGCGCTATGCTGCTGTTCCTGGTGCGGTCGCGCAGCACTACGGGCGAGGTCAGCGAACTGCTGGCAGCATGTCACCGCGCGGAGGGAATTGAGGCGCTGCTTGCGGACGCCTTTCCGCAGCTGGCCCATGCGCTGCAACGCCTGCTGGATGAAGGCTGACTTGGACCGCATCCGAGAGCTTGACGTCCCAAATACACACGGCAGGCCGCCCGGCCTTATCGGCACTTGGGTGAGTGAGCGGACTGTTGATGGCCGTTCCGGTCCCCTGCGCCTTCCCAACACAGATCCCCGCCGCGATTACGTCATTGACTTAATCGCTGCCGACGCTCCCGCCTAATTACGTCATGACGTAAAAAGGTCACGCGTCCCGAGTAGCAGAATTCACATTTTGCTGCTGCCGTGTTCGGTCACTTCATCGTGGGTGGGAAAGAATCCGGAAAGCCAGCAAGTTCGAGGCGGCTGTGCGAGGTGCCCCAGAGTCGCCAAGCGACGAGGACAAGACTTAAGCTCGCAGAGATTAAGTACTTAAGACGACAGTCTATCCTGCCAATTTAATCTGTTTTCGTATCTACTGCCAATTTAATCTGTTTTCGTATCTACTGGATTATCAAGCCGGGGAGGAGCTTCTCCTCGCTGGGCCCGTTGCCACGCTGGTGGCTACCGACCGGCGGCGCCTGCTCGATGCGTCCAAGGCGACCTCGGCAGCCTATCGGCTTTTTGAAATGCTGCCCATGATGCCGCGCTTCACGGTGGAGCGAGCCCGCCAGCAGCTGGCGACCAGTTTTCCTACTGCGAACGCCGCGGTCAAGCTCCTGGCAGAACTAGGCATCATCGTAGAAAAGACGGGGCAACGAAAGAACCGGACCTTCAGCTACGAAGCGTATATTCGGCTGCTATCGCAGCCGGAATAAGTGTGCCCAAAACACGAAGACACCTGTCCCTGTCTCTACTTGCTTCCAGCCAGAACTTGATACTGAGCGGGCAGGATCTTGGCGAAGGCGGTACGGACGGCTATCCCTTGCGCATTCTTTTCAAGGAACGAGCAGGCACCTTTCAGATCGGTCTTTTCAGCCTCTGCGAACGAATTCAACTCCCTGCGCGCGGCAGGGCCAGCCAATTCCTTGAGGTGTGCACGCAATCCGGGTGTGTCCAGCATCTTGCGCGTCGCAATAACCATATCGTGATTAGCAGCCGCGAAAGCTTCCGGGAAGCCGGTCATCGTGACTCCTTGTTGAGAACATACGACCGGGATGCCGTGATAGTTTTTCATGTAGTAGCCCAGAAATAGTATCGTTGCCGTCTCTTTGGGGTTTCCCGTCTGTTTCGCAACAAGGTTGGTCATTCCTTTGTTAATCGCCGCGTCCTGAGCTATCTGGTCATTTGGATGGGCCGCACGAGCTTGCGCCTTAATGCGCTTTATTTCCTCAGTGTTATCGACTGCCTGAGCGCTCGGAATAACAGTGCAAGCGGAGATGGCTAATGTAAGCGCTGCGCGAATGAAGGATGGCATGAGCCGTCTACCTGTTGACACGAGAACCTGAATTGTAGCAGTGATGGCAACAAGCCAGTTGCCTTAGCAAAATTGCCTACTGCGGAGAGGCCAAGCCTCGGCGCGCCTAGAGTTCTAGCTACCGTTGGCGAGCATGTATTCAGGCAGATTTCGAGACGAGATGGCCGCGAACGATGAGTAAGGTCTGGCGCGTGCCAGAGACATGCTATCGTGTGAGTGGCCAACATTGAAAACTCCCGAATGCTTAATCCCGCGACCCTCGATATCTTCGCGCCCACTGAGCCAAGTGCCTTCGAACGCTTATGTCATGATCTCTTTGCCGAACTTTGGGGCGATCCAAATGCACAACTGTTTGGCCGCTCTGGGCAACGGCAAAATGGCGTTGATATCTTCGGGCTCGATAACCGCGCTGCACGAGCGCTATGTGGCGTCCAATGCAAAGTACGGCAACTTCAGGACTCTGGTCTGTCGATCAAAGATATACAGGCGGAGATCGCCCTCGCGGAACAGTTCACCCCCTCACTTGAGCGATTTTTAGTAGCTACAACCGCTCGACGCGACGCGCGTCTGCAGGAGCAGGTCTTAGCAATATCACAGGCCCGCGAAGCCGATAACAAGTTTTCTGTCGGCCTCCTTTCTTGGGACGACATCAAACTTGAAATGCAGGCACATCCCAAAACTTTGAAGAAGCACTATCCAACTTTTTTCATCGAACCATCCCCGGCAAGCACGATTACACTATCGTCAAAGGAAACATCCCGGCGTCTAGTCAAGGTAATTAACCTTTTGAATGCTGCACGTGGAAATCCCAGGCTCACCCCTTCCCGCCTAGCTGAGATGCTAGGCTTCGACCGCAGCTCCGACATTGAAAATATTCTGACGGGCGACCGTGAGGCTACGCTTTCCTTCTTACGCGCGTTCGCGAGCCTCTTCAGCGTTAATCCGGAGTGGCTAATGCATGGAGAGGGTGATCCCTTCTACCTCGACGACGTATTTTATTTTGATGCGCTTGAGGCTCTGCCACTCATCGTGTCGTCGAAACCTGAGAGGGTATTCTTTACTAGGTCCGAGTCATATGAAGGTGCGTGCACCATTACTCTGCAATATGGGCCATACAATTATCGGACGCTTCCAAATCAGTGGCACGTAAGCGGGATCGTCGGTGCTACTGGAACGCATCAGTTGGTGTCGCTGTATAAGCTCATGCGCATAATTTATGAGAGTAACGAGATCCACGGTAGTGGCCAGGTAGCAAACGAAAAGACGTTCAATGCATTGGCGAACGGCTCCATTTTCGCTGGTTCGGTTTTAGGCGGACCCCTCCATACGAATCAGGACTGGTGGTTTGCGCTTCTAGACCTGGACCACAAATACGTCACCTCACCGCATTATGGCGAGTGGTACGGAGAGTCGCTACTTGATGCCCAACGAATTATCCGTAAAGTCTTATCTGAAGAGTAGATCGTTTCCTCCGGTGCCGATTTAGAGACAACTGCCCTGCGAGCGCGCGGATGCTCGCCGTGCGCGTCAGGGAAAGCGTTGGTATGTCCACGCTACTAGTCACCCCCGCGCACCCTGCCTAAAGATCCTCCACAATCGAAATTTTTTTGTGAGCTCGACGGTTAGATGTCTCACAGCCGACGCTTCTGCGCTTTTTCGTCTCCGCGAGGTCATCCCGAAACTCGCACTCCTATAGACATTGTTGGGGTGGTGAACCACGAGTTTTGCCGACCCCTCTATTGTCCAATTTTTCTGCTGTTCACGGAGCGTGAACAGATCTAAGAAATGAACATTAGCAAAGGGCCGAAGGGATCGTGGTGAAACGCCCGTCCACAGTGAGGACAAGATTGCTTCACTGCCGTATGGAGCGATACAATCGGAAGAAGCCAGAGCTCAAGCCAAGTACCTCGGGCTTCACGCCCCGGGGCGGACGGCGGGAGCAGCAAATTTAACCAAGAGTGGATGTTTCCCTATGAAGCGAAAATGGCACCGATTTGGCAAACGTTGCGCCAAGCCATTGATTTACTGCTGAGTTCGTTTCCGGCAGTCGGCACCATTAAAATCGAGCACTTAGCCCGGCCTTTCAGGCCGGGCTTTTTGTTATCTGGAAAGCTAAAAGTTCCCCGTATTTCAGCACAACCTTATTAAAGAACTCTTTAATATGGAAATTGGTATTAAAGCTGCCTTTGATGAGAAAGTTATCGAGCACCGCCACAACCCGCTAGTGCAGTGAACAGCCAGTACTAAGTGGGCAGCGGAAGACCGGACCTTCAGCTATACGCCTGGTAGCCTGATGTTGCGCTCTGATAATCCATCGAATGGATGAGTGCCCTCGGAAGTCACCCAGGCGGCGCCGAACCCATAGGCTAAACTGCTCCTCCAATCGCCTGGCATGACGGCATGGAACGCGGACCAGATGATGGGGTAACTGCCATGCGCAGCCACCACCAGAGAATGCATGCACAAGATCCTTGCCGTGGTCACGGCCCTTGCCAGTTTGTCAGCCCAAGCCGCCCCAATGCCGCTGCGCAGCGATATTTTCACGCCCGCGCTAAACGTCAGGCCAGCGATCAGCAGTTCGGGGCGGTGGATAGCATCGAGCACTCTCAGCGATGGCAAATTGCGGCTGTTTCCGATGGACGGAGGCGGACCAGTGGACCCAGGCCTGCCAGCGGATGCTCGCATGCAGTACTACCGCTGGGCCAACGCCCCCCACGACGCGCTGATCATGTCGGCAGCGCGCGGACAGCGCTCAGATATCTATCGATTCGACTTGCCGTCAGGCACGCTGACCCGCGTTACCGGCCAGGGCGATGAGCTCTCCATGGCCTTCAATCGTCCTATTAACAATTATGCATTCGGCTACGACCGCTACCGCAACGGCAGCGTACGCAAGGATCTTGCACCGAACGGCGAACTTGTCGCAGTCCAGGAGTCGGGCAACTCCAAACCGATTTTGGCTCGCCAGCCGAGGTGTGGCAAGCATCCAGATTAATTATCGCGGCTCAAGCGGATTTGGCGCCAGATTTGTCGGGTTGGATAGGCACCAGTGGGGCTCCGGCATACCGCGCGACGTGAACGAGGGCCTGCAACACGTGCTTAAATCCTTTCCGATCGATGCGAGCAGGATCGCGGCAATGGGCAGCAGTTTCGGCGGCTTTGTGGCGCTGCACTTGGCCGGCACTGGCACCCCCTTGCGATGCGTAGTAGTCGACTCTTCTTCAACCGATATCGTCAAGTTCGCCGACCGTCTCTACACCGAGTACAAAGAAAACTCCGATATCTTGCAGCGCGTGGGCGACACACGCATCGAAACGGACAAGCAGGCGATGATCGCCATGTCGCCCTCGGCCATGATCGACAAGCTAAAGGAAATCCCGGTACTGCATTTGCACGGCGGCCGCGACACTGTCACGCACAGGGAAGACAATCAACAGTTCATCACCGACATGCTGGCCGCAACCCGCGCTATACCTTCGTCGGCGTTCCGGATGGTGGCCACGGACTGCAGCCGCATCGCATGATCTATTTCGCGCTAGCCGAAAGCTTTCTCGGCAAATGTCTGAATGTGCCAGTGCAGCCGCTCACGACCGCCGAGTCGGACAAACTCGGATCGTTCGAGATCATGGGAGAGCGCGCGTTCATCAGTCACGCAGGTCCGAAATGACTCCACAATTCCATGCAAGCGATCGGGGCCGGAATTCGTTTAGCGTACTCTGGCAGCCGGGTTCTTCAGAAATGCTGATACGCGAAACTGGTTTGCGCAACGCGAGAGGATTTGGCACCCATCCCGCTTTCTCCCCAAGTCGTCACGGTTTCCTATCCGCTCGTCACAAATCCGCCTGAATCGCCGCGCCCTAGCCCTACGATGGCGTCACGGGTGCAGGTCGCACCCCTGACAACGGAGAACATCAACATGCACACCCAGTTTCTGCCCATTTTGCGCATTACCGCGCTTGCGCTCGGCTTTCTTTCCACCAACATCGCGCTCGCAGGTCCACAGGAGGAGCTCAACAAGTCGCTCGCCCGCCGCGTCTACGATGAGGGTCTCAACCGCGGCATCTTCACCGTGCCCTACGCCAATGACTTCATCGGCCATGCCGGCAATGGCACATTCACGCGGGAAGCGAGCCTGACCGAAGCCAAGGGCTGGCGCCAGGCCTTCCCCGACCTGAAGATGAACGTCGACTTGATCGTCGCCGAGCAAGACCTGGTCGCCATCCGCTGGACCGCGACCGGGACCAATACTGGCAGCGGCAACGGCCTGCCGGCCACCGGCAAGTTTGTCAAGGCAAGCGGCCAGGCCACGTTCCGCTTCGTGGACGGCAAGATCGTGGAGGAATGGGCAACCGGCGACACGCTCAGCATCATGAAGCAGCTGGGTCTGTTGCCACAGGCGACAGGTCCGCGCAGGCAAGCGAGCAGCCAATGACACCCCCCGCTGCAAAAATGCGGCGCGCGTCGGGCCGTGCCTCAGCAAAATGGGACGCGCGCTCGGGTCCGGTGTAACATTCGACTGCCTATTTTTTCCTCCACGGTGCCCAAGTGTCCATCAGCCCGCTCGCCATCGGCCGTCGCCCAGTCCTCTGGACACTGACGGGCTGGGCATTGTGCGCCGCCGTGTTTGCCACGCAGTCGCACGTTGCCGCCGCCGTGCGCGGGCAGTCCATTCCATGGGGCGGCGCCTTTGCAGCATGGTCGGTATGGGCTGGCGCGTGGGCACTACTAACCTTCCCGATCCTGCAACTTGCAGCGCGCGTGCCCTTCGAGCGGCGCGTGTTCTGGCGAGCGCTGGCTGTGCACGCCGTGGGCAGTGTCGCCGCGACACTGCTTCACATGGCCGTGTACGCGTTCGCCGCGCCGCTGGTCGGTGCGCCGGGATTCGGCACCGACTGGAGCGCTACCTACACGCGCCTGCTGGCGACAGCCTTCCTGCCCAGCCTTTCCGTGTACTGGGTGCTCACCAGCGCGGTTCAATTCCTGCGCCTGCAGCAAGCGGTGCAGGAACGCGAGCGCCGTCATCTGGCGCTGGAGGTGCAGCTGGCCAAAGCGCGGCTGCTGGCGCTGAAATCCCAGCTGCAGCCGCACTTCCTGTTCAACACGCTCAATTCAATTGATGTGCTGATCGGCGACGACCCGGGGGCGGCGCGCCACATGCTGCAGCTACTGTGCGGGCTGCTGCGCAAGGTGCTCGACAACGATGCCAGCGACGAAGTAACGCTGCGCGAAGAGCTCGCCTTCATCGCGAGCTATCTCGAGATCGAGCAGATACGCTTCGCGGACCGCCTGACCTATCAGGTCGATGCCGGGCCGGGAGTGATGGATGCGCGCGTGCCCAGCCTGGTGCTGCAGCCCTTGGTGGAAAACGCCATCCGCCACGGCGTTGGTCGGCGCGCGCGGCCGGGCCACATCATCGTCAGCGCGCGCGTGGAAAACGACATGTTGCGCCTGGCGGTAAGGGACAACGGCGCGGGCCTGGGCCGCGACATGAAGTGGGGTATCGGGCTGTCTAATACGCGGGCACGCTTGCAGCAGATTTTTGGCGGCGCTCATGCCTTCGACATTGGCGACAATCCCGGCGGCGGGACCGCAGTGTCGCTGGCGATCCCTCTGCAGGAATACCCATGCGCATCCGTACCCTGATCGTCGACGACGAAGTGCTGGCGCGCCGCGGCATCCGGCAATACCTGGAGGCGGAGGCGGACATCGAGGTGGTCGGCGAGTGCGCCGATGGCCTGGCGGCGATCGAAGCCATCGCGGCGCTGCATCCCGACCTGGTATTCCTCGACATCTCGATGCCGGAGGCCGATGGATTCGACGTCGTCGCTGCCGTCGGCGCCGACTGCATGCCGGCTACCATCTTCGTTACCGCCTACGACCAGTACGCGGTACGCGCCTTCGAAATTCATGCGCTCGACTACCTGCTCAAGCCCGTCGAGCCGGCGCGCATCCGCGCGGCCCTGGCCCGGGCAAGGGGGCGCTTGTCCGCCAAGCCGGACGACCTGGCTGTGCGCGTCGCAGCGGTGCTCGGCGAACTCGGTAGGGGTCAGGCGCGGCGCCATGTGCGCCGCCTGCCGATCAAGAAAGCGGGCCGCGTGATCCTGGTCGATATCGACGATGTCATGCGCCTTGAGGCCACCGGCAATTACATCGAAGTGCACACGCGCGAGCGCATGCATCTGCTGCGCGAGACCCTGAGTGGTCTGGAAGCGCGCCTGGACCCCGATGGTTTCGTGCGTGTGTCGCGTTCCTGCATCGTCAATGCGCGCCACGTTCGCGAGTTGCAGCCACAGGTCAGCGGTGATTTTGTCGTCGTGCTTGCCGACGACAGCGAAGTACAAGGCAGCCGCCGCTACCGCGATGGCATGGATGCGCTGTTTGGCTGACTAGAGCTTTCTAAGCAATAGCTTGTCGACCCAGCCATCGCCTTTTTCCGTGGTCACCCGGTACAGGCCGTCGCGTTCCTCGCCCATGTAAATCACCTCGTCGGTTTTGCTCAGCACGACAAGCTTCTCGGAGGTCTTGCTTGGCTGGGTGTACACCTTCACGCCTGCAATCTTTCCGAGCATGGTTTGGCCGGCTTGCGGTGCGATCATGTCGCTGCGCAAGTCCACGTCGCCCACGCCACGGCCAGATGGCGCGGCCGCCGACCGTAGCTGGAAGGCTGCATAATGCTTGTCGAAAGCGTTCTCGGAGAACCCAGTCATCGTCTTCTCGCCGAACACGATAAAAGGAACACCGCGGCCTCCCCCAGCCCTTACATACTCATCCTTATGACTCGGCTTCGTCTCGATATCACGTTCGACAAAGGCAACGCCCTTGCGCTGCATATAGGCTGCGGCACGCTTGCAATAGCCACACCAGGCTGTCCGATAAAGAATGACCTTACCATCGGCATTGGGCAGCTCGGCACCGGCATCGACCCTGCCTTGTACAGCTTGGGCGACCGACTGGACAGCGCCGATGTTATTAGACGAAGCAACTTGTTTGATGGTTCTAAATACCTCACCAAGCGTCTGCCCACTGGCCGGGGCAGAAAGAAAGTACGCGAAAGTGGCACATACAAGTAAGCCTGCGCGATGCTGTGTGTCCATTGTGTCCCCCAGGTTGAGCAGTACGCTACCCCCGGCGTGGCCTGAGCCAGCCGACTTGCCTCAATCTTCTTCCCATGGGAAATAAAGGCATTGGGAGGCCGCAAGGCTCGTAGTGTTAACTCAGCGTATGTGCAGAAACATGGTGGGGCAATTACAATCCAGGCAACCAGCGCTTGAAGAGTTCGCGCTCCTTGTCAGGTGGAACGTACCACTTCTTTGCCGCCGCATCCCAGCGGGCGCCCAGGCGCTTGGCCTCGTCTTTCTCGGCAAACGGGACCACCAGGAAGAAGTGCGATTCCATGTCCTTGGTCACCGCTCCCGGCGCCCGTGCTGCGCTCTTGGAAGCGGACAGCCCTGCTCCTGAGCCACCTAGCGAATTTCCCTTTTCAAATTCTTCCATCGCCTTGCCGAATTCGATTGATATGGCTTGAAATGGCTGGTCGAACGGTGGTAGCTGGCTCATAGAGTGTCGGCTTTGTAGTGAGTGGCGCCAGGCGCGCGGACGAGACAGCCATTATATTCCCCGCAACTGCCCTGCGGCGTCCGCACACGCGCCGAGCTTGCCTTTAAAACCGCAATCCTGCAGCCCACGCCGCCAAATCAACGCTTCGTCGCATCCAGGTAGTTGACGCCCTCCCCCTTGGCTATAGTTCACTCAACCCAACGAACTTACCCATCAGGAGCCGGACATGAACATCGCAAAAAACATGGAAATCATCTTCCTCGCAGCAGTCACCATGACGATGGCCACCGGCTTCGCCACCGCTGAAACCAGCCCACGCCGCCTCGAGGCGCCGCAAGTGGTCAAGGTCGGTTCCGACACCCCGATGACGGTCATTACCGTAGTCGGCAAGCGCCTCACCGCAGCTGAAAAAGCTCAGCTCGGCAACTAAGATTCATCCTCACCAACACGCTCGGAGAATAATATGAACAAGAATTTTGGCATGGCTCTGGTAGCCGCAGCGCTGACCGTTTCGGCAGCCGGCGCTTTCGCAGGCGAAAATACCAGCGAAGGCCGTGCTGTCGATGCGCGTGTAGTCAAGGTCAAGCTGAGCGGCGTTATTAATCTGCACATCAAGCAGGGCGCCACACCTTCGCTGACCCTGTTCGGTGAGCGCGAACTGCTCAACAAGGTCAGCGTCAGCCAGTCGGGCGACACGCTGACCATCGACACTGAAAAACGTAATAGCTGGAACTTCGGCCGCGACAAGAACGAGCTGCGCGCCGAGCTCACCTTGCCAAATCTGAACGAATTTGTCTCCAATGGCGTCGGCGCATCCGAGGTGCGCGGCTTCTCCGGCAACGATGTCAAAGTCATTCTCGACGGCGCCGGTTCGGTGATCGTGAGCAGCAACTACAAGAACGTCGTTGCGCGCCTCGGCGGCGTAGGCAGCATGACGCTGAACTCGGGGGAAGCCGACAACGTCGACCTGAACATGCGCGGTGCCGGGCAGATCAGCGTGAATGGCAATGCCAAGGTATTGCGCGCCAGTCTTGGTGGCGTGGGCAGCCTGGACGCCAAAAAATTGCAGGCCGATTCAGTGGAACTCGATATGTCCGGCCTGGGCGGCGCCTCGGTCTATGCCAAGACCTCGGCCAACCTGAAGCTGAGCGGCCTGGGATCGGCCACCGTGTACGGCAAGCCGAGCAATCGAGTGTCGACGGCGCGTGGCTTGGGCAGCGTGTCCTGGCAGTAAGCCGAATTCCAAAGACAAAAGCCGCCTGACCAGGCGGCTTTTTTATGCGGCAAGCACTTAACGCTTCACGGCCATATCGTTCTTGACCGACTTGACCCCGGCAATGCGGCGGGCCAGATCGACCGCCCTCGGAATATGCTCGGGCTGGGCCACGAAGCCGCTCAGCTGGACGGTGCCTTTGAAGGTTTCGACGTTGATTTCGGTGGCTTTGAGGTCGGGATCGGCTATCAGCGCAGCCTTGACCTTGCCGGTGATGAGCGTGTCATCGATATATTCGCCGGTACCCTCGCGTTGCGCCGTCGGCGCGCAGGCCATCAGTGCTGAGGCCATCAGGCCGGCCAGAATGGCTTTGAAACCGCGTGACATGTTCATGTTGTACTCCCCGTTTCAAGTTAGTTCAGTTCATTGTCGTGCTCACTGCCGCTGGCGGTTTGATGTGGACCAAACGAAGTCGCTTGCATTGGCCATCAGCTAGCTTTACCACCTTCCTTGACGGGTGCACGAGCTGCCGCTGCGCGCACCGGCGCCAGGTCGCGCCCGATGATCAGGCGCATGTCGGCACGGTCGACCCGCGTGACAGGCACCACCCGGCTCGATCCGACCCGGGTGGCCAGCTTGTGCGCGGCGTCGCGAAAGGCTGGCTGGTATTCGATGCGGGTTTGCCGGACCCCGTAGCCTTTGTGATTGGTCACCCGCACCACCTGCGGATCAGCCTCGCCCATGTCTTTGGCCAGCGACCTGGCCATGCCGGTGACGCCATTGCCGTTGCGAATCTCCAACCGGGCGCGCCTTGACTGTACGGCAGGCGCGGCCGGCGCAGCAGCGACTGGCGACGTGGGCGTGGCAGCAGGGGCGGCTGCAGCCTGGGGTTCCTGTTCCGCCTCGACCCGGCGCATCACAAACATCCCACCCGGGGTCTGCACCACTTCGGTCTGGGCCCAGTTGCGCATGGGCTGCAGGCCTTTGCCCGGCAGCCCGGCCCCGGCCGCCACTGCATAGTCGGATCGCAGGTCGTGTCCCTGCAGCGTGGCGGCCTGGCGGAACATGGCGCGCGCCTTGTCGTGGTGGCCCAGCTTTTCGAGCGTGGCGCCCAGATGCTTCCAGGCGCGGTGATTGAGCGGGTCCAGAAAGCAAGCCCGTTCCAGCGCTTCGCGCGACTTGTTCATGTCGCCGTTGAGGTAATAGGCATAGCCGATATTACTGAACAGGTAGGCGTCACCCTTGCCGACCTGCGCCGCCGTCATCTCTTCCCACAGCGCGATGGCCTTGCCCAGGTAGCCCTGCTCCGCATACAGGGCCGCCAGGCCATTGCGCGAGGCTACGTGGGTGGGCGCGGCGCGCAGCGCCTGCATGTAAAACAATGTGGCCTGGTCCATGCGCAACGCCATGTGGTGGCTGCGCGCGATCAGATAGGACTCCTGGACGTCGGCCGGGCCGGTGTCCACCTGCCTGCGATAGCTGGCATCGGCGCAGGCCAGCAGCATGGCGCCGGCGCAGGCGAGAGACAGGCGTTTGAGGGCGGTATGCATGACGATCTCCTTGTGGTTCAGTTAGTCCCGGCCATCTTGCCCATGGTGCGCCCGATCTGGATGCCGGCAGGGCCCACCAGCACGATCAGCAGCGTCGGAAAGATGAAGAAGATCAGCGGGAACATCAGCTTGAGCGCGATCTTGGCGGCGGCCTCCTCGGCCAGCATGCGGCGCTTGGTGCGCAGATTGTCCGAATGGACCCGCAGCGAAGTGCCCATGCTGGTGCCGAAACGCTCCGACTGGATCAGCATGGCCACCAGGGTGTCGACATCCTCCACCCCGCTACGCAGGGCGAAATTGCGCAGTGCGCGCTCCTTGGTAAAGCCAGCCCGCATTTCCATCAGCACCAGCTGCAGTTCCTGCGCCAGTACCATGGACTTGATGTGGATCTCGCCAGCTACCTTGACCAGCGCGCGCTCCAGGCTGAGGCCAGCCTCCACGCACACCGTCAGCAGGTCGAGCGCATCGGGGATGGTCTCGAAGATTTCACGCTGGCGGCGCTGGGCGATATGGGCCAGCACCATGTTCGGCAGATAGTAGCCCACCGCCGCCGACACCAGCAGCACCATCATGAAGCGCCGCGCCGGCATCGCAGGCCAGTAGTGCGACAACACCACGGCCATCACCGCCGGGGCGGCCAGCGCCAGCAGCGACTTGGCAGCGAAGTACAGCGTGGCTGCCGAAGGATGGCGCCAGCCGGCATTCATGAAGCGGGTCTTCAGCGCCGAACGCTCCCAGCCTTCCTCGGGCAGGGACAGCTTGCTGAAGGGCTGGGCGACCTTGACAACCTTTTCGACCCAGCCATCGCTTTCAAGCACGCTGGTCTCGGCCTTGCCGCGAAAACTGGCAAGCCGGCCGCGCATGGTGCCCGGCGCCAGTACCGCCATCGCCATCAGCGCCAGGCCACCGACAATGGAAAACACAATCAGCAGAAAAAGGACATTGGACAGCAACATGGGGTTCTCCCTACACGCGGATGTGGATGAGGCGGCGGATCCAGACAACGCCGACGATGATCATGCCGATGCCGTACCAGATCATCTTGATACCGGTCGGATCGGTCCAGAGCACGCTGACGTATTTCGGATTCATGATGGTCATGAACACCATCACGCAGATCGGCATCAGGCCCAGCACCCAGGCCGACATGCGCCCTTCGGCCGACAGCACGCGCACCTTGGCGATCAGTTTCAGGCGCTCGCGGATGATGTGGCTGATATTGCCGAGGATTTCAGCCAGGTTACCGCCCGATTCGCGCTGGATCACGACGGCGATGACGAGGTAGCGCAGGTCGGTCAGGGGGATGCGATCGGCCAGGTTGTGCAGCGCTTCGTTCATCGGCACGCCGTAGTTGATCTCCTCGTGGGTAGCGCGAAATTCGCCGGCCAGGGGCTCGGGTAGTTCGGTACCCACCATTTGCAGCACGTTGGTGAACGAATGGCCGGCGCGCATGGCACGCGACAGGAAATCTGCGGCTTCCGGCAGCTGCTCCTCGATCTTGAGCAGGCGCGCGGTGCGGGCTCGGGCCAGCATGACGTAAGGGATGCTCATGAACAGCAGCGCCACTGCTCCCTTGACCAGCAGCGGGCCGTTGCGCGATATCAGCAGCAGTACGCCGAAGGCGAGGCAGCCGAGGGTCGAACCGATGAACTGCGCCACCGTCCAGCGCAAGCCCGATTGCAGCAGCGCGCGGTCGATCGCGGCGGCCAAGCGAAACCGATGCAGGATGACGTCGAGCGTATCGTTCTTGCTGAAGCGGCGATGCTTGAGAATGGATACGTCTTCGCCATCGCGGTCGGCCCCGCCCGACATCAGGCGCAGGCGCCGCGTAATGCGTTTGGCCTCGCGGCCCCGGGTGCCGGCCCACCACAGGTAGGCCCCCTCGATCATCAGGATCACGGCGGCAAACAGCAGGACGGTAAAAGCATAGGACACTGCGTCCATCATGGTCTCCTGGGACGTTATTCGTACATGCGGGAAGGATCGAATGCTGAGTCGGGAACCGCCGCGCCGAACAGGCGCAGGCGATCGGCAAAACGCGGCCGCACGCCGGTCGCGCAGAAGTGGCCCTGGACTTTGCCGTCCTGGCCCACGCCGGTCTGTTCGAACTTGAAGATTTCCTGCATGGCGATGACGTCGCCCTCCATGCCGGTGATCTCCTGCATGCTCACCAGCTTGCGCGCGCCATCGGTCAGGCGCGTCACCTGCAGCACCACCGTCACGGCCGATGAGATCTGCTGGCGCGTGGCGCGCGGGGTCAGGTTCACCCCCGCCATGCCGACCATATTCTCAAGCCGCGCCAGCGCGTCGCGCGGACTGTTGGAGTGGATGGTGGCGAGCGAGCCTTCGTGGCCGGTGTTCATGGCCTGCAGCATGTCGAGCGCTTCGGCGCCGCGCACCTCGCCCAGGATGATGCGGTCGGGCCGCATGCGCAGGGCATTGCGCACCAGGGCGCGCTGCGGCACTTCGCCCTTGCCCTCGATATTGGGCGGGCGCGTTTCAAGGCGCACCACGTGCGGCTGGCGCATCTGCAGCTCGGCCGCGTCCTCGATGGTGATAATGCGCTCGTTGGCGGGAATGAAGCCCGACAGCAGGTTGAGCAAGGTGGTCTTGCCGCTGCCGGTGCCGCCGGAGATCAGGATATTGATCTTGGAGTGGCCCAGCGCCTGCAGCACCTGCACCATGGGCGGGGTCATGCTCTTGTAGGCAAGCAGATTCTCGACCGTCAGCGGGGCGGTCGAAAAGCGCCGGATCGACAGGATCGGCCCGTCCACCGCCAGCGGCGGGATGATGGCATTGACGCGCGAGCCGTCGGGCAGGCGCGCGTCGACCATCGGGCTCGATTCATCCACCCGGCGCCCCACTCGCGAGACGATCTTTTCGATGATCTTCATCAGGTGCGCGTTGTCGTGGAAGCTGATGTCGGTCAGCTCCAGTTTGCCGCGCCGCTCGACGTAGACCTTGGAGAAGGTATTGACCAGGATGTCGGAGATGGTCGGATCGATCAGCAGCGGCTCGAGCGGGCCGAAGCCAAGCATCTCGTGCTGGATGTCGAGCACCAGGTTGTGGCGCTCGTGCTGATTGAGCACGATGCGCTCTTCCTCGATGATGCGCTGGATCAGCAGCGCCAGCTCGTGCTTGAACTGCTCGGTGGTCAAGCGCTTGAGTCGCTCCAGGTCGATCCGGTCGAGGATCATCTGGTGCATATTCTTCTTCAGTTCCTGGTACGCCTGGTTGGCAGCTTCGGGCGTGGCTGGATTGGCGGGCCGCGCTTCGTCGGCGGCGTTGAGGCGTTCACGTAAGGTCATGCCGGTCTCCTGGTTTATTGTTCACCGTCGCCGCGCCCGAACAGGCGGTCGAACAGGCCTTTGTTCTCCGGCACCCGGCGTGCGGTGACCAGTTCCACCATTTCCGACAGGCTGCGCGAGACCGGTGCCGAGCGCGACAGGCGCAGCACCGGCACACCCTGATTCACCGAATCGGTCACCGCGACGTAGTCGTTGGGGATGGTGTGCACTACCTCGGCCCCGAGCGCGTTCTGCAGATCCTGCAGGCGCAGCTTGCCGCCCTTTTCGTAGCGGTTCACGATCAGGCGCGTGTTCTCGATGGGATAGCCGAGCGAGCGGAAGATGTCGAGCAGGCGGCGGCCGTCGCGGATGTCGGGCAGGCCAAGCTGCAGGATCGGATAGATGGCGTCTGCGCTGTCGAGCGCACGCAGGGAAATGGCGTCGATCTGGCGGCCGACGTCGAGCACGATGTAGTCATAGTGCTGGCGCGCCACGCGCAGGATCGCGTCCATGTGCTCAGGCTTCAGATCGACCGCGTGGGCCGGGTCGTCGGCCGCCGCCAGGATACCGAATCCGGCCGTCACGTGCACCAAGCACGACTCCAGAAAGGCGCCATCGATGCGCACGATCTGGCTGCACACGTCCGAGAGCGTCATGGCCGGACGCTGGTCCGACACATACAGGGTGGCGTCGCCGAACTGGCCGTGCAGATCGATCAGCAGCACTTTCTTGTCGGCCAGCGTAGCGAGCGCGTAGCTGAAATTGGTCGACACGAAAGTGGCGCCGCTGCCGCCCTTGCAGGAGATGAAAGCGAGCACCTTGCCGTCGCGCAGGCTGGTCACGCCGGCGCTGGCGGCGATGCGGTCCATCGCCTCGTGGAAGGCGCGGTGAACCAGCGGCAGCTGCAGCACTTCGCGCACCCCGGCCCGCATCGCGCGGATCAGGAGCTCCTGCTGGTGTTCACGGGTGAGCAGCATGAAGCTGGCCGCCGGATAGTGCTTCGATAGCCGCTCAAGCATGTCGGCTTCGCCGTTGTCGAAATCACTGGCGTCGATGATCACCAGGGCCGGCGCGTCCGGACTGAGCTTGTCGAGCGCATCGCGCATGCCGTTGCGCGTAGCGCCCAGGTTCAGGGGCGGTACGCGCGCCGCGCCTTGCGACGCAATCTCCGCATGCAAGGCGCTGTCGCGCGTGATGAGTAGGGCTTTCATGGGCTATCCTCGTAGATGAAACGATCACTTGCCGCGCGCGGCGGCGTCCGGGTCACGCCTTGGCCGGCAGCCCGGATTGGCCGCCTAGCGCGCCTTGCCAGTGGTCATGGGGGCGGGAGCGACGGCCGGCTTGGCATAAGCGACCGTGTACTGGGAGACAATGCCGGCGGCAGCGTGGTTATCAATGCCGCTGACCGGATCGGTGTTGCGCACCGCCGCCGGGTCGATGACCTGGGCCGCCATACTGGCGCGGACCGAATTGCCAAAGCTGCTCTCCCACTGCGGCGAACTCGAGGCGCAGCCGGACAGCGCTGCTGCCAGCAGCAGCACGGACAACGCTTTTTGCTTGTTCATTGCGTTCATGTAGTTCTCCAGGTTATTTCAGTTCAAACCCGCGCTCGCCGGCGGTGGCGGGAGCGGCGGCGCTGGTGACGGCAGCGGGGGCGCCGCCCGACGCAGCTGCGCTGGATGGCGCAGCGATCTCCTGCGCGCCTTCCAGCCGGCCGCCGAGCAACAGCTCGGAGCGGGTCGGCACTTTCACCTTGTCGGTTGGCAGCGTGTAATTGGCAGGCAGCGGTTTGACCAGGTGCACCGTGACCACGAACACCAGTTCGGAGCGATCATGCTGGTAGTCGGCGCTGCGGAACAGCGCGCCGAGGATCGGCACCTCGCCCAGCACCGGCAAGCCTTTCAGGCTGGTGACCAGGTTGTTCTTGATCAGGCCGCCAATGGCGAAGCTCTGGCCATCGTAGAGCTGGACGGTGGTGCTGGCGCGGCGCGTGGTGATCAAGGGCAGTACCGAGGCACCGGTGAAACCGGCGACCGAAATGCCGATCCCTTCGCGCGAGACTTCCGATACTTCCGGCGCCACGCGCAAATTGATGCGCCCTCCGGCCAGCACGGTCGGCGTGAAGCGCAGGCCGACGCCGAACTCTTTTTCTTCCAGGGTGATCTTGTTGTTTTCCTGGGCCACTGGGATGAAGATCGAGCCGCCCGCCAGGAAGCTGCCTTCCTGGCCGCTGACGGCCATCACGTTCGGTTCGGCCAGGATGCGCACCAGGCCATCGGTTTTCTGGGCATCCATCTGCAAGCGGTTGCCGTTGGTTTTACGCGCGTCGACAAAACCGGGCACCGAAGTCAGGAAATTCGACAGCAGGGTGGTGGCCCAGCTGCCCGAGTTGAAGCGCACGGTAACGCCGCCCTCGAGCCGTTCGAGCAGGTTCTTCGACACTTCGGCGATTTTCACTTCCAGCATGACCTGCTGAGGCGCCGTGACGGTGAGCATATTGATCACATGGTCGACCTGGGCCTTGCGCTTGGTCTCGTCGGTGGAGGCGCCACCTTTGGCGCCATCGCCGGCATCGTCATCCTTGCGGCCCAGCGAACGCGATTTCTCGGTCACGAAGGCGCCAGCCAGCTCGCCGGCCCGGGCCACCGTGAACGCATCGGCCACGCTACCGGTGAGCACGATCTTCTCGTTGGCCGAGCTGACCTTGATGTTTTTTTCGTCCGGCAGCGCGTTGGCCAGCACCGCCTGGATCGCGGCCGGATCGAGCACCACGTTGATGTCGACGATGCTGCAAGCGCCGCTGCGGCCCTGGATGATCATATTGGTGGTGCCCACGTCGACACCGACCAGGTAGAGCGTATCGGGCGCTACCAGCATGGCCTGGGCCACGCCGGCATTGCCCATGCTGCGATGGCGCACCGGCTCGGGCAGGCGCATCAGATTCGACTTGCCCATCACCAGCGTCATATTGCCAGGGCGGGCCGCTTCACCGGTGCAGTGCGGGCCGCTCTCGGCGCGCTCGGCCGGCGGCTTGACCTTGGACGCGGGTGCGGCCAGGGCGGCGCCTTGCACGAGCGCGAGCATCAATCCGACCGCGCCGTGCAGACGGGTACGGGCCAAACTGGCGTGGTTGTGGCGTTTGTTCATATCGCTCATCCCGAGTAGTTGAAAGACAGGTCTAAGATCAGAAGCATTCTTTTGAGATTTGCAGGCCGTTGAGCACGCTTACGCAGTTGCGCCCGGCCAGGCTGGGTGTAGCGAGCGCTGCTGAGCCGCCGCCGTTGCGCTGCAGGGAAGCACGGCGAATGTGGGGCGACGCTTTGGGCGCGGCCTTGGCCACCGCCTTGGTGGCGACCGGCTTGGGCGCGGTCTCGTCGTCGAGCAGGCTGGTCTTGGTGGCGCCGGCCGTCTCGGGCAGGGTCGAATCAACCTGGTTGCGCAGCGCCAGCGACAAGGTACCCACGCCGCGCGCCAGGTCCAGGTTTTCGGCCTGCTCCGGAGTGACCTCCAGCGTGACGGCATTGACCACTTTGGGCTTGGTTTCGTCGCGGCTCACTTCCTGCGCCACTGCCAGCACCAGAATCCGTTCGAGCACAATCTTCGACACATGCAAGGTGCCGCGTCCAGCACGGTCGCCATCGGGCTGGTCGCGCTGGGTGTGGACGATGATGTCGACATAATTGCCAGGCAGGGCAAAGCCGGCGACGCCGATCACGTCGTTCACCCGCACCGTGATGGCGCGCTTGCCCTCGCTGATCAGGGCGGACAGGCCGCCCAGCGTGCCTTCCGGCGCGAGTTTGGATTCAGTCACGATTTCGCCCTTGGCCATATTGGCCTTGAGCACCCGCTCATTGAGCTTGACGGTGTCCTTGAAGTGATCCTTGGGCATGTCCTTGATATCGCGCGAGACCACTTTGAGCATTTCGGAGGTCAGGCGCTGGCCCCGGTTCACATCGGCGGTGGCCACAACCACCTGGTTCTGGCTTTCGTTCTGCTGGTCTTTCAGCCATTTCCAGGCCAGTGCCACTGCAGCAATTCCGAACAGGACCGCAACGCCCATCATTAGGTAAGCACGCTGGTTTTTCATGAGATTCTCTCAAGCAAAGGATCGCCGCTAAGGGCATGGAAGGGAACGGATGGCTGGGACGGCGCGACTGCGCCGGTGAAACAACCTGCAAACATGCTGGTCCAGGCTTGCTCGACGGCGGGTATGGTCAGGCGTGCATCTGTGCCTGCAAAACTCGCGAAATCGGCAATCCGTCCCAGCAGTTCACGGGGGTAGCTGGCCAGCAGCGCGCGGCCGGCGGGCGCGTGCAGGCGGGTAATCAAGTGTTCGATGGCGGCATCGTCGTAAGGCACGCGGGCCAGGCGGCACTGGCGCCTGAACAATCCCCGGTAGTTGCCTTCGGTGAGTGCGCCGACGGGAATTTTGTAACCGATGCGGCGCATGGACGCGTCGTCGAGCAGCAGGTGCGGCGCCAGGTTGGTGGCAAACACCAGCGTCAGGTCGAAGGGCACGGAAATCTTGCGTCCGCCGTGCATGGTCAGCTGGTCGGTGCCGGTATCGAGCGGGCCGCTCCAGCGATTGAGCAGCTCGGCAGTGGCCAGGCGCTGGCGGCCCAGGTCATCCACCAGCAAGATGCCGTTATTGGCCAGGAAATGCGGCGGCGCATGATACACGCCACCAGCTTCGTCCTGGCGCAAATCGAGCATTTCGTCGCACAGCTCGGCGCCTACCTGGATCAGGGGACGCTGGCACAGGGCCCAGCGGCTGTCGCTACTGCGGCGGTCTTCGCTGTGGCGGCTCTGCAATGGCGGGGGTGCCAGGTGCACCAGCGGATCGTAGACCTGAATGATTTCTTGATCGACCAAGATCGCATGCGGCACCGCCACCACCCCGCCCTGCAGTTGCCCGATCTTGCGCGCCAGCGTGGTCTTGCCGCTGCCGGAGGGCCCGTGCAGCAGCAGCGAGCGGCTCGACTGCAGGGCGGCGCCGACCATGTCGCGCACCACCGGGTCGAGCACATCGTCGGCGAAGGCGGCCGTCATTTCAGCGGCGGTGACGCGGCAGCCGTGGGCATGCCGGGCCGACTGGCGCAGCACCAGTTCGCGGTAGGCATGCAAGGTCACGGGCGCGGCGCCAATGTAGCGGTTGCGGCTCAGATAGTCAGCGGCGCGGAGTTTTCCATTGCCGGTGAGCTGGTAATTGACGTCCAGGTCCGAGTCGCCGCGCGAGGCCACTTCCACCAGCTGCTCGGCGAGCATGAAGCCCAGCACTTCGCGCAGTACATTGATCGACAGGCGCAATTTGCCGGTGAGAACGGGCAAATGCATTTTGCCGGTGGCAAACATCGCCTTGGTGACCAGTTCGACGATGAGCGCCAGCTCGAGCCCGGTATCGCGCACGCTCTTCGGTTGCGGCGGCATGCGGATGGCGCTCTCCTCCACGGCAGGGGGAATCCCGCGCTGGGTGGCGGGCTGGTTCGATGCTGAATCGGCTTCCATCATGATGGGCTCCCCGTACTGTTTCTCAAATTCACAAAATTGATTTTAGCCATGCATGATTCGCGGTCTTTGACCCAAAGCAAGTTATGCCTAGGTGCAAAGTTACGTGTGGCGAATCCACAGCATCACGAGGGCGCCGGCTGTAATGGCAAGCGCATAGGGCATGCCGCCTACGCTGGGCGTAGGGGCGCCGGTCACGGCCAGGGGAACGCCCTGCATACGCATCAGCAAGGGTCGCAGCAGCAGCAATACGTTGGTGGCAGCGCTACGGCCGCGCCGTTTGGCCAGCACGATGCCCAGCGCCAGCAGGCCGCCGGCAATATAGGTGGCCAGGCTGATTTCGAAGGCAAGTGCCGGGCCGCAAAAGGCGCCGACCGTGGCCATCAGCTTGACGTCGCCCGCGGCCATGCCGCCGAGCAAATAGAGGGGAAGAAACATGACAAGCCCAACGGCGAAGCCGGCCAGGTAGACCGACAGCAGGGCGGGTGGATGACCGGACATCAGGTGCAAGGAGAGCGCCACCAGCAGGCCCATGGCCAGCAAGCGATTGGGAATGCGGCGTTTGGCCAGGTCGAAGGCGCATGCCAGCAGCAGCAGCGCAATCAGGGCCAGGTCCAGCAACAGGGGGGTAGGCATGGCAGGCTTTCGTGGAACGCTGTGAACACCTGGGACAAAAAAATGCTTCCCGAACGGGGCCCCACCCGGGAAGCTGCGCCTGCGTTTTAAGCAGGCAGGGCGTCGGCGATCTTCTCGAACGCGCTCAGCACAGCACCACCCAGGTCACTGACGACAGTCACGATCACGGCGGCAATCAGGGCCGCGATCATGCCGTATTCCAATGCCGTCACACCGTCTTCATCAGCGATGAAAGTGCGAACTGCTGAGATAAATGTGCTCATGACAAACTCCTTGGTTGTTGATAAGAGAGACAAACCCTGACGCAGACCGACTCGCCTGACCGCTGCATTTCTTCAAAAGACTTGATACTGCCTTCCAACTGCTGCGCCATTGAAGCCACTCTACATGTCGGTTCTAAGGAGCAACTTGACCATGCACAACTTTTCTTGACAGCACTATTTCTTGCTTGATGTGGCGGGGACCATGAATAAATACTGCGGGGTTGGCCGCAAGCGCAGTTGCGCCAGTAGAATCGACCCGAGAGTGCACGATTTTTTTGCACATGTGTTGCCGAATATGCAAAAAGCACTTATCCTGCAGGGTTGCTGATTTCAAACTCCGTTCGCAGCCTGCGCTAAACGCCTGAAAAGGTTTAAAGTACCTTTGCCGAAAGGGAAGATCGGCTGGGGTGCGGTGCCGGTGCGTGATTACATTGCTGAGAAATGACATGGATTCCCTTCTAAGACACATGGTGGATATGACTGGCCACCGGGACCACACGATGCTCGACATCTCGGTGATCTCGGCGGTACAGGAATTGGCGGGCGCGTCCTCGACGCGCGTGCTGTCCATCGTGACCGTGCGGGGGAAAAAATACGTGCATTCGCGCGCCATCATCGAAAGCGGCCATGCTGCGCGCATGGAAGAGCAGCCCAACAACAATGTGGCCGGCACCCCCATCGCCCGCTTTCCGGAGCTTGACGCCTGTCTCGCGACGCAGGGCAGCCAGGCCGAAGCCGTGGGCGCCGACGGCAAACGCGTCCTCTACGTGCCGATCTGGATTGGCGACAAGGCCGACACCTGTTTGGAAATATCACGCCTGCAGCCCTATGCGCCCGAGACCATCCTGATCATTGGCGGCATCATCAGCGTGTACCGTAATTTCCAGAACCTGCTCGACTACAGCGAACGCGACTCGCTGACCGGTCTGCTCAACCGCAAGACCTTCGACGACCAGCTCGGCAAAATGCTGCTCAGCTCGGCAGAGCAGGAAGAACCCAAATTCGGACAACCCGAGCGCCGCAGCGCGGCCGAAGAGCAGCTCAACTGGCTGGCCGTGGTCGACGTCGACCACTTCAAACTGGTCAACGATAAATTCGGCCACCTGTATGGCGACGAAGTGCTGATTTTGATTGCCAACCTGATGACCTCCTCGTTCCGCTCCCAGGACCGGGTGTTCCGCTTCGGCGGCGAGGAATTCGTGGTGCTGCTGCGCTCGACCACGCTGGCCAATGCACAGAAAATCATCGACCGCTTCCGTACCAATGTCGAGAGCAATATGTTTCCCCAGGTTGGCAGGGTCACAGTGAGCGTCGGGTATGTTGCGATCAGCCCCTTCGAGTCGCCCGTCAACATCCTGGGCCGGGCCGACCAGGCCCTGTATTACGCCAAGAGCCACGGCCGCAACCAGGCCTGCCACTACGACCAGCTGGTCTCGAGCGGCTTGCTCGAGGCGACCGCCGCCTCCAACGATACCGCCGAATTTTTCTAAACCGCGCCGGTTCCGATGGAATTACGCCAGCTCCGCTACTTCGTCGCCATTGTCGACCACGGATCGCTGTCGCGCGCGGCTGTGGTGCTGCACGTGGCCCAGCCAGCCCTGACCCAGCAGCTGCGCCAGCTTGAAGAAGAGCTCGGCGCCAAGTTGCTGCACCGCTCGGCCCAGGGCGTGCTCAGCACCGATGCGGGCAAGGTGTTCTACGAGCATGCCCAGGCGATCCTCAAGCAGGTCAGCGATGCGCGCTCGGCCGTGACCCAGTCGACCACGCGGCCCTCGGGCAGCGTCACCCTGGGTCTGCCGCACAGTATTTCGGGCGCCCTGGCCCTGCCCTTGCTGGTTGCCGCGCGCGCGGCCTACCCCGAAATCACCCTGCAACTGACCGAGGAACTGTCCGGCAACCTGGCCGAGCAGCTCAAGTCGGGCCGCATCAATCTTGCCGTGCTGTTCGACGACGGCCAGCTCGGCGCCTTTCATTGCAGCGCCCTGGTGGAGGAAGAACTGATGTTCATCTGCCGCGCCGGCTCGGTCTTCAGTCCGGCCGGGGCCAGCGTCAGCCTGGCCGCCGCCCTGGCCACCACCCTGATCCTGCCCGCCCAGCAGCAAGGTGTGCGCCCGCGCATCGACAGCGTGGCGAGGCAAGCCGGGCTGGCGCTGGCCAATGTCATCGAAATTAACTCGATCGCCATCCTCAAGTCGGCGCTGCTGGCCGACATGGGCGCCACCATCCTGCCCACCGCGCCCCTGCATGCGGAGGTGGCCAGCGGCGCCATGCAGGCACGTCCGCTGGACCCGCCGGTGGCCCGCAGCGTGACCCTATGCGCCTCGCGCAACATTCCACTGACCAATGCGGCCACCGCCATCAGCGCCCTGGTGCACCAGGTCACGCGTGAGCTGTGCGCTGGGGGCGCCTGGATGGGCGCGCGCCTTCCCGGCTAGCCATCATTTTTTCTTATACCACCATCGACAATCGCTATTTCCCCTGCATGTTGTAAGGGCATACACTTCCGGCCACGCGCCTATCCGCGCCCTGCTGCCGCCCTGCCCGCGCCCAACCGGCGCCCCCTCGGCCCAGCACTTCCCGAAATACCCTTTTGGAGCCTCACCATGCCAGATACCACGGCAAGCCTGCCTGCAAACGTGCAGGAAGTCGCCTCGCGCCTGACCAGCGTCACCCTCGACGACAAGTACACTGCACGCTCGGGCAATATCTTCCTGTCCGGTATACAAGCCCTGGTGCGCCTGCCCATGATCCAGCGCGAGCGCGACCTGGCGGCCGGCCTGAACACGGGCGGCTTCATCTCCGGCTACCGCGGTTCGCCGCTGGGCGGCCTGGACGAAACCCTGTGGAAGGCCAAAAAGCACCTCGAAGCGCACCATGTGCAGTTTGTGCCCGGCGTGAATGAAGACCTGGCAGCCACCGCGGTGTGGGGCTCGCAGACCGTGGACCTGATCGGCCCGGCCAAATACGACGGCGTGTTCGCCATGTGGTACGGCAAAGGCCCGGGCGTGGACCGCTGCGGCGACGTGTTCAAGCACATGAACCACGCCGGCACCGCCAAACATGGCGGCGTGCTGCTGGTGGCCGGCGACGACCACGGCGCCTATTCTTCGACCCTGCCGCACCAGTCCGACCACCTGTTTTCGGCCTCGATGATCCCCCTGCTCTACCCCTGCAATGTGCAGGAATACCTGGACCTGGGCGTGCACGGCTGGGCCATGTCGCGCTTTTCCGGCTGCACCGTGGCCTTCAAGGCGCTGGCCGATACTGTCGAATCGTCAGCCTCGGTCGATGCCGATCCCCACCGCGTCACGGTCAGGATCCCGCACGACTTCGTCATGCCTGAGGGCGGGCTGAATACGCGCCTGTCGAGCGACCCGCTGGGCCTGCAGGCGCGCAAGCAGGAAGCGCTGATGCAGGACTATAAAATCTACGCGGCCCTGGCCTACGCGCGCGCGAACAAGCTCAATCACGTCACCATCGACAGCCCCAATGCCAAACTGGGCATCATCGCTTCCGGCAAATCCTACCTCGACGTGCTCGAAGCGCTGCAGGATCTGGGCATCGACGAAGCCATGGCCGCCGAAGTGGGGCTGCGCCTGTTCAAGGTGGCCATGCCGTGGCCGCTGGAACCGGACGGCGTGCGCGAATTCGCCCAGGGCCTCGAAGAGATCCTGGTCGTCGAAGAAAAGCGCCAGATGGTCGAGTACCAATTAAAAGAGCAGCTGTACAACTGGCGCGACGACGTGCGTCCCCACATCGTCGGCAAGTTCGACGACAAGGGCGAGTGGGTAGCGCCGCGCGGCGAGTGGCTGCTCACTTCCAAGGCCGACTTCTCGGTCTCGCAGGTGGCGCGCGTGATTGCCTCGCGCGTCTCGCGCCTGATCACCGACACCAAAACGATTGACCTGATCAAGGCGCGCCTGGCGTTTTTGGACGCCAAGGACGCTGTGCTGCAAAAGGCCATCAATACCCCGTTTCGCCCAGCGTTCTACTGCTCCGGCTGCCCGCACAATACCTCGACCAAGGTCCCGGAAGGCAGCTTTGCGCTGGCCGGCATCGGCTGCCACGTGATGGCCACCGCGATCTACCCGGGCATGAACAAGCTCACCACCCACATGGGCGGCGAAGGCGCGCCGTGGATCGGCCAGGCCGCGTTTTCGAAAGTGCCGCACGTATTCCAGAACCTGGGTGACGGCACCTATTTCCACTCGGGCTATTTGGCGATTCGGGCGGCGGTGGCGGCCAAGGTCAATATGACCTACAAGATCCTCTACAACGATGCGGTCGCCATGACCGGCGGCCAGCCGGTGGACGGCCAGACCTCGGTGCCGATGATCGCCCAGCAGATGGCGGCTGAAGGCATCAAGCGCATCGCGCTGGTGACCGAAGACCTGTCACGCTATGCGGACCGCAGCAGCCTGCCCGCCATCGTCACCCTGCACGACCGCAAGGATATCGATGCCGTGCAGCGCGAACTGCGCGACATCACCGGCGTGACCGTATTGATCTACGATCAGACTTGCGCCGCCGAGAAGCGCCGCCGCCGCAAAAAGGGCGAGTTCCCCGACCCGGCCAAGCGCATGGTGATTAACGAAGCCGTATGCGAAGGCTGCGGCGACTGCGGCGTGCAGTCCAACTGCGTCTCGATCCTGCCCAAGGAAACGGAGTTTGGCCGCAAGCGCACCATCGACCAGTCCTCCTGCAACAAGGATTACTCGTGCGCCAAGGGCTTCTGCCCGAGCTTTGTCACGGTCGAAGGTGGCACGCTCAAGAAATCGAAAAATGGCGTCACCAAAAATAACGCCGACGATGGCTGGGGCGTGCTGCCCGAGCCGGTGCTGCCTGCCTGCGAGCAGCCTTACAACATCCTCATCAACGGCATCGGCGGCACCGGCGTGATCACGGTCGGCGCCCTGATGGGCATGGCCGCCCACCTCGAAGGCAAGGGCGCGTCAGTACTCGACATGACCGGCATGTCGCAGAAAAACGGCTCGGTGACCTCGCACGTCAAGGTCGCCACTTCGCCGGCGCACCTGCGCGCCCAGCGCATCGCCACCGGCGAAGCGGACCTGATTCTCGGCTGCGACATGCTCACCGCCGGCGCCCAGGATGCCATCTCGAAGATGCGCCCGGGCCGCACCGTGGCGCTGGTCAATCTGCACGAGCAGCCGCCCGGCACGTTCGCCCAGAACGCCGACTGGCAGTACCCGGCCGCCGAAGTGCGCGCCCTGATCGAAGAATCGGTGGGCCCTGCAGCGTCCGACTTCATCGACGCCACCAAGCTGGCCACGGCCCTGATGGGCGACTCGATCGCCGCCAATCTGTTCATGCTCGGCTACGCCTGGCAGCGTGGGCGCATTCCCTTGAGCGAAGCGGCGCTGCTGCGCGCCATCGAGTTGAACGGCGTGGGCATCGAATCGAACAAGAAGAGCTTCCTGTGGGGCCGCCGCGCCGCAGTCGACGTCAAGCGTGTGGAAAAGGTCGCCACGCCGACCCAGGCCATCGTGGTGCAGATGCCGCAAAGCCTGGAGAACGTCCTCGCCAAGCGCGTCGCCTTTTTGACGGCCTATCAGGACAGCGACTACGCTGCGCGCTACCAGGAGCTGGTCGCCAAGGCGAAGATGATCGAACAGGCCCAGGGCCTGGGCAGCAAGCTGTCGACCGCCGTGGCCAAGTACTACTTCAAGCTGATGGCCTACAAGGACGAATACGAAGTGGCGCGTCTGTACACGGACGGGCGTTTTGTCGAGCAGCTTCAGAGCCAGTTCGAGGGCAATTTCTCGGTGAAATTCAATCTGGCGCCGCCGCTGTTGTCGAAAAAGGACGCCAAGGGCCACCTGGTCAAGGCCGAATTTGGCTCGTGGATGTGGAGCGCGTTCAAGCTGCTGGCCAAATTCAAGGGCCTGCGCGGTGGCGCATTCGACATTTTTGGCTACACTGAAGAGCGCAAGATGGAGCGCGCCCTGATTGGCGAGTACCGTGAGATGATCGAGGGCTTGCTGGCCGGGCTGACGCGCGACAACCATGCGCTCGCGGTCGAGCTGGCGAATTTGCCGGAGCAGATTCGCGGCTTTGGCCATGTCAAAGAAAAAAATGTTGCTGTATTCAGGACTGAAAAGGCCCGCCTGCTGGGGCTGGCCGCCGAAAAACAGGCTGCCTGATTCCTGGCCCGCGCCCCGCACGCCGCGCGGGGTCCGGGCTGTTCTTGACGTTAACGTAAACGTCATATACCGTATCAGAACGACTTCGCTAGGAAAATCATGAACGACCTGACCACTGCCGCCAAACTTAACGCCGTCGAGCCACCCAAGCTGGCCAACAAGGTCCGCTTTGTCACCGCCGCCTCGCTGTTCGACGGTCACGACGCATCGATCAACATCATGCGCCGCATCCTGCAGTCCAACGGCGTCGAAGTGGTCCACCTGGGCCACAACCGCTCGGTCGAGGAAGTCGTCACCGCGGCGCTGGCCGAGGACGTGCAGGGCATCGCCATCTCCAGCTATCAGGGTGGCCACGTCGAATATTTCAAGTACATGATCGACCTGCTCAAGCAGCGCGGCGGCGCCCACATCAAAGTGTTTGGCGGCGGCGGCGGTGTGATCGTGCCGGAGGAAATCGCCGACCTGCATGCCTACGGCGTGACGCGCATCTTCAGCCCCGAAGACGGCCAGCGTATGGGCCTGGTGGGCATGATCCAGTCCATGATCCAGGCCTGCGACATCGACCTGTCGACCTATTCCCCCACCACGCTCGATCCGCTGCGCAGCGGCGACGTGGCCGCGCGCCATCGCCCCCTGGCCCAGCTGATCACGGCGCTGGAAAACGGCAAGGCCGCGCCCGAGCTTATCCAGCAGATCAACGACGCTGCAGCGGCAACGCGGGTGCCTACGCTGGGCATCACCGGCACCGGCGGCGCCGGCAAGTCGTCCCTGACCGATGAACTGATCCGCCGCATCCGCCTCGACCAGGGCGACGCGCTCAATATCGCCATCATCTCGATCGACCCGTCGCGCCGCAAGTCGGGCGGCGCCCTGCTGGGCGACCGCATCCGCATGAACGCGATCAACCCATGGGCGGGCGGTCCGCGCGTGTTCATGCGTTCGCTGGCCACGCGCGAAGCCGGCTCCGAGATCTCGGCCGCGCTACCCGCCGTCATCGCGGCGTGCAAGGTCGCCGGCTTCGACATGGTGATCGTTGAAACCTCCGGCATCGGCCAGGGCGACGCCGCCATCGTGCCGCACGTGGACGTGTCGATGTA
>JAZKGU010000009.1:0-26297 GCA_040385745.1 Pseudomonadota bacterium | reverse complement strand
TGACCACGGAAATGAGTATAACTCAGAAATTAAAGTTGTGTAGACGTGTTCGATTCAATTCTGTTGAAATATCAACATTTATTGTGGCGCAATTTTCACACGGTCGGCCGCCACCCGCGCGGCACCCATTCACGGCATGGTGGTCCAACATGGCTGCATGGACGAATGAATAACTCCCCTTGGAGTAAACTCTGTATCCAAATGCACGAGCTGACAGGAAAATCCATGGAAACCAGAATAGAAAAAGACAGTTTCGGGCCGATCGCGGTGCCTGCCGATCGGCTGTGGGGCGCGCAAACCCAGCGTTCGCTGGAGCATTTCGCCATTTCCAGCGAGCGCATGGCGCCCGAACTCATCGCGGCCCTGGCCCAGGTCAAGCGCGCCGCGGCGGCCGTCAACCGCTCGCTCGGCCTGCTGGCGGCCGACAAGGCCGACGCCATCATGGGCGCCGCCGACGAAGTATTGGCGGGCCAGCATCCCGGTGAGTTTCCTTTGTCGGTGTGGCAAACCGGTTCTGGCACGCAAAGCAATATGAACATGAACGAGGTGCTGGCCAACCGCGCCAGCGAGTTGCAGGGCGGCGCGCGCGGCGAAGGCCGGCTGCTGCATCCGAACGACCATGTCAACCTGGGGCAGTCGTCCAACGATATTTTTCCCACCGCAATGCACGTGGCGGCGGCGCTGGCGGTGCAGAAGTCGCTCTTGCCGGCCCTGGCCGCCCTGCGCGGCACCCTTGAGCTCAAGGCGCGCGCCTTTGCCGACATCGTCAAGATCGGGCGCACCCACCTGCAGGACGCCACCCCGCTGACCCTGGGCCAGGAATTTTCCGGCTATGTGGCGCAACTGGAGTACTCGGAGCATGCTATCAGGCAGACCTTGCCGGGACTGCTGCAGCTGGCCGCGGGCGGCACCGCCGTGGGCACCGGCCTGAACAGCCACCCCGATTTCGCGGCACGCATTGCCGCAGAAATTGCCTCGCTTACCGGACTGGGGTTTAATACCGCGCCCAACAAGTTCGCTGCGCTGGCGGCCCATGACGCCCTGGTCGGCGCCCACGGCGCCATGAAAACGCTGGCCACGGCCTTGATGAAGATCGCCAACGACGTGCGCTGGATGGCCTCGGGCCCGCGCTCCGGGCTGGGTGAAATCAGCATTCCCGAAAACGAACCGGGCAGCTCCATCATGCCCGGCAAGGTCAATCCGACCCAGTGCGAGGCGCTCACCATGCTGTGCTGCCAGGTGATCGGCAATGACGTTGCGATAGCCGTGGGGGGCGCCGCGGGCAACTTCGAGCTCAACGTCTTCAAGCCCATGATCGCGCACAACTTTCTGCAGAGCGCGCGCTTGCTGGCGGATGGCATGAAGTCCTTCGATCACCATTGCGCGCACGGGATCGAGCCGAACCGCGAGCGCATTGGCGAGCTGATGGAGCGCTCGCTGATGCTGGTCACCGCGCTGGCGCCGCACATCGGCTACGACAAGGCAGCCCAGATCGCCAAGAAGGCGCAGCATGAGGGGACCACCCTCAAGCAGGCTGCGCTGGGATTGGGATATGTAACGGAAGATGAATTCAATGCCTGGATTGTGCCGCTGGCAATGACGCGGCCTGGGCTATAAAATCCTCTGTTGAATAATTAATTCCGCTGCCAGTGAAACCGTCTCCCTTGCCTGCGCAAGGGAGACATGTTTTAGTCCAGCGGCCGTGCCACTGGCGCGATTTTTGACCGATATCACGCAAACTGAAAGAACAATATGCAAAAAGTCTCATTCGATCTCGCAGGGGAATTTGTCGAACTTAACCAGCTACTCAAGCTGTCAGGATTGTGCGACAGCGGCGGGGCCGGAAAAAATATGGTGGCCACCGGCGTCGTCAAAGTCGACGGCAAAAAAGAACTGCGCAAAACCGCGAAGATCCGCGCCGGTCAGGTGGTTAGCGTCGGCGATGTGCAGATCAGCGTCAAAGGCTGAGCTCCAAGCGCTCTGCTGAACGAGCTCGACAGAGGCTTTTTGCGCGGAGACAAACTCGAAAACTTTTGCTTGCTTATATTATAAGATCTTAAGAACCGGTTGAAGGTGGCCGCCATGGATAGCCCAGAAGAAAGCCCTCGCACGCAGGAGCGACTGATCGGCGACTTGCGTCTTGTGATTGAAAACGCGGAGGAGTTACTCAAGAATACGGACCAGTACACCAGTGTGTTGTACCAGAACGCGCGTGCCAAACTGGCGCTCGCGCTGAGCGCGGCGACCGAGGAACTGGCCAGGTTCGAAGACGCCAAGCTCAACCGCATGATCGATGCCACCCGCGCCGCCAACCTGCGCCACGCGGACAGCACCGGCGAAGCGCGCATCATGCGCGCCTTCGACAGCTGATCGGCGCGGCGCCACTCGCGCCGCGCTTTCACCTTCTAGGGCGTGCGGCCGTTCCGTCCCACCGCCAGCGCGTCCAGCGAAAATTTTCCAGGACCAAACGCCAGCAGCACCAGCAACAGGATGCCCCAGTAACGGTGGTCATTGAGCGCGGCCGGGCACTCCAGTCCAAACAGCTGAGGGTAGGATACGACCGCCATCAGATTCACCACAAACAAACCCAATGCCGCCGGGCGCGCGAGCAAGCCCAGCACCAGCAGGGGCGGCAGCAGCAGTTCACCACCCGCCCCCATTACGGCCGCCACCTCTGGCGACAGCAGCGGCACCTGATACTCCTCCGTAAATAGCAACACGGTGGTATCCCAGTCCTGGATCTTGGTTAGTCCAGCCTTGAAGAAAATCCAGCCCAGGTAGAGTCGCAGCCCCAGGTTGAGCAAGGCGCCGCCCCATTCGGTAAGCAAGTTGTCGCAGCGGAAGGTGGCGTAATACAGGCGGGCGATGGTTGTCATTATTGTTGTCCATTCTTGTAGAGATGAGAAATACTAGGGTGCTGCCAGAACGCCGAGGGCGATCCATTGCCGCAGCCGCGCACCGAGGTCGAAAGCGGGGTCGATCTCGAATGCGGCGTCAAGCGCCTGCCCGATCGGCGCACCGCCGGCCAGCGCCAGCAAGGCCGCGTGGCTGGCTGCGTCCGTCGGTTCCAGCTGGGTTTTCCACAGTGGCCGGGTGATCAGTGCGAAACTGGGATCGTCCATGCTGTCGGGGAAAGGGTCGCCGTCCGGCTGGTGGGCCAGCCACAGCGGCACCACGGCAAAACTGGAGGCGAACAGCGCTGCGCCCGAATGCAAGGCAAAGCGCGTCTCTTCGAAGTCGTCCGCACTGAGCGCTGCCAGGCCGTCGGCCGTCAAGGCCTGGCCATCGGGGGCATAGTGGGCGCGGTGCAGCAGCCACTCCAGGCGCGCCATATCAGGCAGATAGGGGTAGTTGGCCACGTGCTCGAATTCGGACAGGAACTGCTCGAAGCGGGCGCCGAAGCGATTCAGATCGGGACTTTCCGACGGATGGGCCAGGCCAAAGGCGCGCGTGAGCGGCGCAAAAAATTCCTCGCCCACCAGCGCGCGCACCACGGGAAAGGCATTGGCCAGCGTCTTTTCCCAGGTCGCCGTCTGGTTGCCGCGGTACAGGGCGAAGCGCTGCGGCTGGGTAAGATAAGGCGCCAGCGCCTGCTCGCGGCTGTGATCGAGCAGCGCACTGGCAAACTGATCCTGGGCCTGATCCAGCGCCAGACCTGCTCCAGGTACTACGCGACTGATGATCGGGTCGGCCTGCATTCCATGGCGTGCGCTACACTGCCCTGCCTTGCGCGCCTCGCCGAGCAGTACATCGAGGTCCGGCAGATCGGTGTCCCACTCGATCAGCGTCGGCACGGCGCCAAAGCGTGCCAGCGCCGCTTCGTACAGGCGCCACACTTCGGGCGCAACGACCGCGCCATGATGATCGATCACCGCATCGGGTGTAACCAGGTGCCCGGCCAGGTGGATTTCGCCCACCGTGCCCGGATCGATAGCAGCCAGAGCCGCCAGCGCATCCTCGCCGTGATTACACTGATTCACGTACAGGTTGTTCACATCGAGCAGCAGCCGGCAGCCGGTGCGCCTGGCCAAGGCCGCCATGAATTCCGCCTCGCTCATCGAATCGTCGCGAAAACGCACGAAAGTCGACACGTTTTCGAGCAGAATGGTGCGGCCCAGCCGTTCCTGCACACGCGCCACGCGCTCGGACAGGAGGTTCAGTGCCGCCTCGGTCAAGGCTAGCGGCAACAGGTCGTTGAGCTGGCGTTCGCCAACGGCGCCCCAGGACAGGTGTTCCGACACCAGCCTGGGTTCGACCTCGTGCACCAGTTCGGCGACGCGTTCGAGGTGGCTTTCGGAGAAACCCCGCGCCGAGCCCAGACCCAGTCCCACGCCATGCAGGCTGAAGGGATAGTCGCGGCGCAGCTGCTGCAGGACATGCCAGTCCCAGCCGGAACGGTCGAGGAAATTTTCAGTGTGGACTTCAAGCCAGGCAATTTTCGGCCTGTCTTCGAGAAATTGACGGTAGTGCGGCGCGCGCAATCCGATACCAACATCGGCGTGCGCAGCGCGCAAGGCGGGGCGATGAGCGTTCACGACCCGCCAGTGCAGTGCTTACTTGGGCGCGGTGGTTTTGCCGCCTGCTTTTTCGCAGGTGCCCTTGACCACGTACTTCCACTCGGCAGGATCCTTGTCCATCTTGGCCTGGGCCGCGCAGGAGTGCGAACCGCTGGCGGTGGCGCAATCGTTCTGGCCAGCTTTGGCGATGCCGTAGCACTTCTCTTTAGGCACTTTTGCTTTGGCTACCGGCGCGCTGGCATCGGCCATGGCAAGCGGGGCGTTCATGGCGCATACGCCGGCCAGGGCGGCGGCGATCAGGGTTTGACGTTTGTTCATTGTGTATCTCCTAAGTAGAACGGTGGAAAACGGGGTGACGCGCGGTCATGCACCAGGCGACTGCAAC
Organism: Pseudomonadota bacterium; assembly: GCA_040385745.1. Lineage (GTDB taxonomy): Bacteria > Pseudomonadota > Gammaproteobacteria > Burkholderiales > Burkholderiaceae_D > Telluria_A. Next base: position 21,395 of record JAZKGU010000009.1, on the reverse strand, counting down.
ATAGTCGGACCAGACCAACATTACCTTACAAACATTTTTCAGAATCATTAGCGCAATGATTCTAGCGCAAAAAAAACCCGGCTCCCCCACTTCGGGAGGTAGCCGGGCTGCACGACGCCAATATGGTGGTGGCGAGCGGCTACCTACAGTAACGCGCCACGGCGCTTTTTGTTGACGCCGCCGCCCTATTCCTGCTGCCCACCCTCATCGGCGCCGCCCTCCTTGACCTTGACCCCGCGCCGCGCCAACCCTTCGCGCAGCAGGAACTCGATTTCCGCGTTCACACTGCGCAGGTCGCGCGAAGCCAGGCGCTGCAGCTCTTCCCACAGCGCCGGGTCAATCCGCAAGGGATAGGCTTTCTTTCCGGGACTTGCCATCGCGACCGGCCCTTAGTTGTACAGGGTGCCCGTGTTGATGATCGGCTGAGTTTCCTTGTCCGAACACAGCACCACCAGCAGGTTGCTCACCATGGCCGCCTTGCGCTCGTCGTCAAGCTCGACAATTCCGCGCTCGGACAAACCTTTCAGTGCAGCCTCGACCATGCTCACCGCGCCGTGCACGATCTTGGAGCGGGCGCTGATGATGGCCTCGGCCTGCTGGCGACGCAGCATGACCTGGGCGATTTCGGCGGCATACGCCAGGTGCGTCAACTTGGCGTCGAGCACTTCCACGCCGGCTGCCTCAAAGCGGGCCTGCAGTTCGCACTTGAGCGCGTCGGCCACCACGTCCATGCCTGCGCGCAGGGTGGTCTCGCCTTCAGGCAGGTCCTCGCCTTCGTCGTAGGCATACTGCGATGCCAGGTGGCGCAGCGCGGCTTCGGCCTGGATCGCTACGTAGCGCTCAAAATCGTCGACTTCGAACACGGCCTGGGCGGTATCGCGTACGCGCCAGACGATGGCAGCGCTGATTTCGACCGGATTGCCGCGCTTGTCATTGACCTTCAAGGTCGGCGCGTTGAAATTGCGGGCGCGCAGTGACAGGCGGCGCTTGACGTAAAAGGGGAAGGCCCAGCGCAGGCCTTCGCTGCGGTCGGTGCCGATGTATTTGCCGAACAGCGTCAGGATCGCGCTTTCATTGGGCTGCAGCATGAACAGTCCAGCCAGGCAGAAGATGCCGGCAATGCCAGCCAGCACCGCGGCCGCGATATAGGCCAGCCCACCGCCCACCTGCACCCCGCTCTTGAACACAAAGATGGCGACGATCAGCAAAATTACCCCGGCGGCGGCGGCCAGGTATCCGTTGGTGGAATAAAACGCCGTTTCGCGGCGGGTATGTGCTGCATTCATGCTCGATTCTCCCTCAGGTATGACATCAAAGTGATATCACTTTAAGATCACCTGAAATTTATGTCAAGCAATTTCGGGAGTCGCGAGAAAAGTCGCAGCTACCCAAGCGAGCACCACGGCCGGGTCGTTCAGATCGAGCCAGACCAAGTGACCGGGGACGCCAGCCGGACGCGCCAGATCGGACGCCACCGCCACGATATGCGCATCGTTGGGATAGAGCGCCGGCTGGCCAAGCGCGGGGCGGAACACCTCAAGCTTGGGGAAGCTCTCCCACTTGTAGCCCTCCACCAGCGTCAGGTCGGCCGGCGACAGGCTGGCCAGCTGCGCGGCCAGATCGGGTTCAGGCGCGCCGCGCAGTTCACGCATGACCGCCACCCGGAACGGCGAAGCGATCATCACTTCGGCCGCGCCGGCCACGCGCAGCCGTGCGCTGTCCTTGTGCGGCGGTTCGAGCATGATGTCGTGGTGACTGTGCTTGACGATGTTGACGCGCAGGCCGCGCGCCGACAGCTGCGCCACCAGGTATTCGAGCAGCGTCGTCTTGCCGCTGCCCGACCAGCCCACTACTCCCAGGACATGCTGCATGGTGGCTTTCGATCAGTAAGGAATGCGGTAGCGGGTGCCCCGATAATTCATCACGGCCGCTTTCGACTGCAGCTTCTCCAGGATCTGGCCCGAACCCACATCCTCGCCCTCGCGGCGCAGGATCTTGTCGACCAGCAGAAGCCTGTCGGCCGGATTTTTCGAATAGATGTAGCCGCCGATGGCCACCCGCGGCACGTCGCGCTGGAGCGATTCGGGCAGCTCGCGCAGCAGGGGGTAGTTTTCTTCGGGCGCTTCGACAGGCGCCGGCGCCTGGACCACGCGCGGCGCTTCCACTATCGGCGCTGGCGCTGGCTTGCTTAGCGGCGGCGCGGGTTTCGGTAAGACCGGCGCGGGCGCGACAGGCACCGGTGCCGGTATGACGGCGACCACCGGTGGCGCTGCAGGCGCAGGTGCGGGCGGAGGTATGGGGGCCGGCGCGGCCGGCATCGGCGCAGCGCTCACCGGCGCTGACACCACGCTGACTGCAGGCGCAGGGGCGCTGCGGGTCCAGAACACAGCGCCCGCCACGCCTGCGGCAACTACGGCGAGCACGATGGCGGCAATCAAGGGCATGCGACTGGGGCCTGCAGCATCGGAAGCTGCCGACTGGATCGACATGGCGTGGATGGTCGGCGCGCTGCCCAGCTGGCGTTCAGCCTGCGCCTTCTTGAGAGCTTCGAGGATATACGACATTATTGTTTTCCCGTCCCGACCGCAGCGAGCAGGCGCGGTTCATCGACCCCTGTCATTTGGTTCAGACGCATGTAGGTGCGCGGTCCGGCCACGCCGTCCGCTTTCAGATTCTGGCTCGCCTGGAACTGCCGCAATGCTTCCTGCAAGGACGTGTTAAGGGGACCATCGGGCGCTGGCGCCGGGATGCCGTTAAGCTGGGCCAGGCGCGCTGCCAGCCAGTCGACGTCCGCGCCGCGCTCACCGGCTGCGATCTGGTCGCGGAAGGTGCGCGGCATTTTCCAGAAGGTGGTGAAGGCGCCGTCAAAGCGCGCCGCCAGGGCCGCCACGCCGACCTTGAGCGGCTTGCCCTCGCCCAGCAGCGTCACAGTGCTGTCGTCCATGCCAGTCATGACCACATAGCTCACCCTGGGACCGTCGCGCAACGTGAGAATCGCGGGGCGGTCGAGCTGCCTCAATTCGTACAGGCCTCCGCGGCCCTGGTGGCAGCGCAAGTTCAGCTTGAGCGCTCCCGAGCAGGCATCGCCATCTGGAAGCGGTTCGCCCCACAAGGCGCCCAGTTCGCGCAGCGCGCCCTGTTCGTCCGCATAGCCGGTGGGCAGTGCCACCGGCGCCGGCGCCGCTGCAACTGGCAGCGCCCGCGCCACCCGCGCCGGGGCTGGCGCTGGTTTCAGCGCGAGGGCCGGCTTGACTGGGGCCAGCTGCCAGGCCGCGGCCGCACTGATGGCGGCAGTGGCCGCGACGGCGGCGGCGATGGCCGGCCAGCGGCGTGCAGGGCGCGCCTGACCGGGCGCTTCGGCGAACACTTCTTCGGCGGCGCGGCGCAGGATCTTGCGCGTGACGACCGGGCTGTTTTCAACATAGGCGCCAAGCAGCGCGCGGTCGCACAATAGGTTGATCCGGCGCGGCACGCCGTGCGTGTAGTGATGGATTTTGGGAACCAGCACGCGCGGAAAAGGCGAGCCGGCAACCGCGCCAGCTACTGCCAGCCGGTGCCCGATGTAGCTGCCGGTCTCCTGTTCGGACAGCGAGCCAAGGTGGTAGCGCGCGATCACGCGCTGCGCCAGCTGTTCGAGTTCGGGACGGGCCAGCATGGTGCGCAGTTCCGGCTGGCCGATCAGGATAATCTGCAGCAGCTTGCGCTCATTGGTTTCCAGGTTGGTCAGCAAGCGCAATTGCTCGAGCACGTCGGCCGACAGGTTCTGGGCCTCGTCGATGATGAGCACATTGTTCTTGCCGCCCGCGTGGCTGGCCAGCAGGTAGATATTAATGGCGTCGACATAGCTTTTGACACTCACCGCGCCCGGGCCTTCCGGCGGCAGCGCGATGCGGAATTCGTCGCAGATCGACAGCAGCAGTTCTTCCACCGTCAGCTTGGGATTGAAGATGTAGGCCAGGCTGCAGTCGGCCGGTATCTGCTCGATGAAGCAACGGCACACGGTGGTTTTGCCAGCGCCAATCTCGCCGGTGAGCAGCACAAAGCCGCCACCGCTACCGACGCCGTACAGCAGGTGCGCCAGGGCCTCGCGATGGCGCTCGCTCATGAACAGGTAGCGCGGGTCGGGCGCAATCGAAAACGGCGATTGCTTCAGACTGAAATAGTGCGTGTACATGGATTCCCTGGAAATGCAGTGCCCGGCCTCAGCGCAGGATCCGCCAAGCGCTTGCAGTGGGTGCGGAAGTTGTTCGGCCTGGCCTGACGAGATTCATGCCGGCGCAGCGGCATGCATGCGCCAATGACGCGGCCCGCCCTGCCGGCGGGCATGCGGACCACATTCCGGCCGCTCTATGCTTACTGGCGGCCGCGCTCTTCCTTCTTGGCCTTCTTGGCTTCCTTCTTTTCCTTTACCGTTTTCGCGGGTTCTTTCTTGGACTCTTTTTTACTGTCTTGTGCTTTGCTCATGGGCCGGCTCCTGAAGGGGGCGATAACTTGGACATCCAGTTGCGGTGTGCCGCAATCTTGGCCTGCTTGCTACTGCTGGTGCTTGCGCGGACATTATGACATTGCGATGCAATATTCCGCTATCAAATCCGCGCAAAATCGAAGTCCGAAAAAAAGCCCGCACGGGGCGGGCTTTCGGAGGTGAGCAGTGAACTGCTCGCGAAACTTGTTGTTGTTGTTACAGCGGGCCAGACCCGCATGTGATCCATGCCGGCCCGGAATCAATAAGTTCCAGACAGAAATATATCATGGAAGCCCCTCCCCCATTGGCCTAAATGCCCCGTTGTGGCTGGAAAGAAACGCTAGACGGCGGCGAGCCAGGGGTCCGCTTCCGGGCTTGGAAATTGCGCAGCCATGAACTCGACGAAGGTGCGTACCTTGGCCGAGAGCAGGCGTCGGCTGGGGTAGACCATATTGATGGTCAGACGCCCGATATTGTGACCCTGAAGCAGCTGCACCAGGCGTCCGCTCGAAAAATCGTCTTCCAGCGTGAACGTGGAACGAATCATGATGCCCATGTCCGCCAGCGCGGCCTGGCGCAGCACCGCGCCGTTATTGGAAATCATGCGCGGCTGGATGGGAACGACGATTTCCTCGTTATCCCACTTGACGGGCCAGCTGTTGCGCAGGAAATCCATGTCGAAGTTCAGGCACTGGTGATGCGTGATCTCGGCCGGCGACTGCGGCGTGCCATGCTCGGCAAGGTAGCGCGGGGATGCGCACAGCACTATCTGCGAGGAGGCCAGTCGGCGCGCGATCATGCTGGCATCGAACTTCTGCATGCCAAGCAAAATGCCGACGTCATAGCCCTCGCCCACCAGGTCCACATTATGGTCGCCCAGCGTCACGTCGACCACGACCTCGGGCACGCTTCTGGCGTACAGCGGCAGCAGGCGTCCCAGCTGCGATTGTCCGAAACTGGTCTGGCAAAAAATGCGCAGCGTGCCGCTTGCCTTGCAGGCCGATGAAGAGGCAATGGCGTCGGCGTCGTCGATGTCGGCGAGGATGTGGTGCACCCGTTCGAGGTACTGCTTGCCGGTTTCGGTCAATGACAGCTTGCGCGTGGTGCGGTTGAGCAGGCGCGTGCCCAGATGCGTTTCCAGGTCGGCGACGTTGCGGGTGACGACGGTGTTGGACATCTCGAGAGCGCTCGCAGCGCGCGCAAAACTGCCATGCTCGACCACTTTTGAAAATACCCGCATCGATTGCAAGCGGTCCATGCATCCTCCGATTATCGCGTTTCTAGCAATTGTCCTTTGCGATTATTCGCCTTTATTCCTTAAATTGCAATGACTATACTTCGTTGCATGGATGGGCACACCCGCTCTTCACCGCCGCACACCGAACGCGACGCTTACTTTCCAATAAGGAGTAACACCATGAACGCATCGAAATTCTTCGCAGCTGTTGCCGTCTTCGCTATCGCCGGTTCCGCCGCTGCAGCAGACCTCCCGGCAGCGAGCGCCGCCGCCACCGCCGCCGCGGCCAACGCCAGCGTTGCAGTCACCAAGCTCAACGTGCCAACGGTCACCATCGGCAATCCTCAGGCACGCACCCGGGCCGAAGTGCGCGGCGAAGCAGTCGAATTCGTCAAGAACCACAAGACTGCGCTGGCAATTCTGCTCGATCACGCCAAGTAAGCCAGTCGCGCCCGCGCCTGGTGGGCCATCGTTTTCCAGCAAACGCCTTGCGCCACGTCCGCGAGGCGTTTGCCGTTTACGCCGCCGATTTCGCATTTGACACCGCATTTTTGCGGGTCTGTCGGTTTCGCCGGACGGCCACGTCCGCCTTACCCTATTGTTCAGGCTCCGGTACATACCGATAACTACACCGAGACGCCATGAAACCATTCCTCAAGCAGACCCTCCTTTCATCCGCCATCGCGCTGGCCGCCAGCCAGGCTTGCGCCGCGCCGGTTGTCACCGAACAGCGCCAGCTGCCCGCTTTCAAGGCCATCGAATTGGCCGGTCCCTATACCGTCGTGATCAAGGCCCAGGGCGCGCAGGCGCTGTCCATCACCGCCGAGCAGGACAAGCTGGCCGATATCGAAACGCGCGTCAGCGGCGACACCCTGATTGTGCGGCCAGTGAACCGCAAGCGCTTCGGGATCCACTTCGGCACCCGCACCGAGCGCACCACCATCAACATTACCGCCGCCACGCTGGCCAGCCTGCGCATGAGCGGCAGCGGCGATGTCGACCTAGACAAGGTCGGCGGCGAACAGTTCAAATTGAGCGTGGACGGACCGGGCGACCTGCGCGCCAACGGCGCCGTGCGCGAACTCACCGTGAGCAGCAGCGGCAGCGGCGACGTCAACTTGCGCGGCATGTCGGCCACCAATCTGCGCCTGACGATGTCCGGTCCCGGCAATGTGAGCCTGGCCGGGGTCAATGGCGAAATGAGCGCCGACATGAGCGGCTCGGGCGACCTCGATGTCGAGGGCCTGCGCGCGGCCAAGGTCAACGCCCGCTCGACCGGCCCTGGCAATGTGAAGCTGGCTGGCGCCAGCCGTGAGCTGATCGTGGAGAGCACCGGCTCGGGCGACATCGACGCCTGCCGTCTGGCAGTCGAATCTGCCATTGCATCCCTGCGCGGGCCGGGTAATGGCTGCGTGGCCGGAACCATCAAGAACTTCGAAGGCGAAGTGCATGGCTCGGGCGACCTGCGCGTGAGCGGCCTGCAGGCGCAAAACGCGCGCGTGACCATGAGCGGTCCGGGCAATCTGAGCCTGGATGGCGCGGCCACCGTGTTTCGGGCCGAACTGTCCGGCTCGGGCGACCTGAAAGGCGAGCGTTTCAGCGCTGGCAACGCCACCCTGCGCGGCCGCGGTCCGGGCAACCTGCGCCTGCACACCATTTCGGGCTCGCTCGACGCCGATCTGAGCGGCTCGGGAGAACTGACGGCCAATCTGGCCGCCAAGGCCGTGCAGCTGCGCATGGACGGACCCGGCGGCATGCGCCTGGAAGGTACGGCCGAACGCGTGACGGCGCAAGTCAACGGCGCCGGCGATCTGGAAGCACGCAGGCTGGTAGCCAGCGCCGCCACGGTCGATGTGCGCGGGCCCGGCAATGCGGCGCTGAGCGTCAAGTCCGGCGCCGACGCGGCGCGCGTAGTGACTTACGATCGCCGCGGGACGCGCCAGAACTGATCTGCTGCCTCAAGCATGCGCGGGCCGCGCCGGGATTCCCGGTCCGGTCCGCGTTTTTTTGGGCAAGCACAATTTAGCCCCAACTTATTGGAAGCGCTTTCAAATAATACCAAATTACTACAGAACCAAATCCAGATGAATACCATTTTGGATTTTCTTCGTTTCCTTTCAAATCAATGGCTTATGCTGAGTTGGCAACCGGATTTTACAAGGCCAATTCGAGGTTTTACAATACCACTTAAATACCTGTTGACAAGCCCAGTGGGCGCCCATATAGTGCCCTCACTCCCGTGATTTAACCTGCAAAAATATACACACATGATTGAATATCTCATCGGCGTCGATGGCGGCGGCACCGGCACCCGGGTGCGGCTGGCAAACGCCGATGGCGCCGAACTGGCGCAAGCGCGCAGCGGCCCTTCGGGACTTGCGCTGGGAATCGATCGCGCCTGGAGTTCGATCAACGAAGCCGTGGCAGAAGCCTTCGCCACGATCGGGCTGAGCCCGCCCCTGGCCAGCACCGCAATCGGCCTGGGCCTGGCTGGCGTCCATAACAAACTGTGGGCCAGCCAGTTCGAGCAAGCTAACCCAGGTTACGCCAGGCTGCGACTTGACAACGACGGCTACACCACCCTGCTCGGCGCGCATCAGGGTCGCCCTGGCGTGATCATCGCGCTTGGCACCGGCAGCGTCGGCCAGGCCCTGCTTGAAGACGGCGCCCAGCGCGAAGTGGGCGGCTGGGGTTTTCCTTCGGGCGATGAAGCCAGCGGCGGCTGGATCGGACTGCGCGCCATCAACCATATCCAGCAGGTGCTCGATGGACGCCGCCCCGGCAGCGCATTCGCCCAGGCCATCATCGACGCCTGCGGCGGCTCGCGCGACGCTATCCAGGTGTGGCTGGGCAGCGCCAGCCAGACCAGCTTTGCCGCGCTTGCGCCCATCGTCATCGAGCACGCAGCCAGCGACAGCCATGCGCGCGGCTTTCTGCAAAACGCCGGCGAAGAAGTTGCGCGCATGGCGGGCGCGCTTGATCCGTCCGGCATGCTGCCGCTGGCATTGTGCGGCGGCCTGGGCGCGCCGCTGCGGCCCTACCTGCCCGCCACGCTTAGGACCGGCCTGCCGCACGGCGATGCAGCAGCCGGCGCGCTGCGCATGATTGCACAACACCTCAGGGAGAAGAACGATGCTCGCACAGCTTAGCGACTTCAAGCCGGACGCCGCCAGCGACACGCCCTTGTACATGCAGTTGGCGAACAAGCTTTCATCGGGCATCACCAGCGGCGACTGGCGCGCCAACGAGGCGCTGCCGTCCGAGCGCATGCTGTCGGACATGCTCGACATCTCGCGCGTGACCGCGCGCAAGGCTATCGACATGCTGTGCGACCGCGGCATGCTGACCCGGCGCCGCGGCTCGGGCACCTACATCACCCCCAAGCTGGAGCAACCCCTGTCGCGCCTGACCAGCTTTTCGGAAGAGCTGAGCCAGCGCGGCTTCACCGCCGGCTCGCGCTGGCTCGAACGCGACATCGGCGTGGCCGCTCCGCTCGAGCTGCTCTCGCTGGGACTGTCGCCCAACATGCCGGTGGTGCGCCTCAAACGCCTGCGCACGGCCGACGATGTGGTCATGGCGATCGAAACTACCACCATCCCGGCCAATTACATGCCCGACCCGAACAGCGTGACCGACTCGCTGTACGGCTACCTTGAATCGCGCGGCGCCATTCCCATGCGCGCGCTGCAGCATATACGTGCCGTCAACGCCAGCGCCGAACAGGCGCGCCTTGCCGGCGTCGCACCGGGAGCTGCCATGCTGCACATTACCCGTGTCAGTTACCTTGAAAGCGGCGCTGCGGTGGAACTGACCCACTCGTACTGCCGCAGTGATTATTACGAATTCGTAGCGGAGTCGCGCAGATGAGCGAAGCATTAAAAGGCAATATCCTGACACCCGGGGGCTGGATCCACGGCGCCCTCACCTATGGCGAACGCATCGACGATGTGCACGGCGGCCTGGCCGACCCGGCCAGCAATGCCGACGACTATGTCATTCCCGGTTTTATCGACCTGCATGTGCATGGCGGCGGCGGCATGGACATCATGCAGTGCGGCGACGCCCCGCACGTGATCGCGGCCATGCATGCACAGCATGGCACTACCAGCATGCTGGCCACCACCATGACCGCGCCACCGCACGAAATCACGGCGGCGCTCAAAGCCATTGGCGCGGCCTGTGGGGCGCGCCGCAAGGGCGCCGCACGCATCCTTGGGGTGCACCTGGAAGGCCCGTACATCAACTCCGGCAAGCTGGGAGCGCAGCCCAACTATGCGCGCGCGGCCACCCTGGCCGAAGTGCAGCAACTGGGCACCTACGCGCCCATGCGCCTGATCACAGTGGCGCCCGAAATCGCCGGCCACCTGCGCCTGGTGCGCGAGCTGGCCGATGCCGGTATCCGCGTGCAGATCGGCCATACGCTCGGCTCCTACGAAGACGGCGTGGCCGCGCTCGCGCACGGCGCGGCCGGCTTCACGCACCTGTTCAACGCCATGAGCCCACTGCACCACCGCGAACCGGGCATGGTGGGCGCGGCGCTGGCGCACGCCCAGTACGCCGAAATCATTCCCGACCTGCTGCACGTGCACCCGGGCGCGATCATGGTGGCGCTGCGTTCGATTCCGCACCTGTATTGCGTGACCGATTCCACCGCCGCCACCGGCATGCCCGATGGCGACTACATGCTGGGCCGCCACCGCGTGCAAAAGTGCATGGGCGGCGTGCGCCTGCCCGACGGCACCCTGGCCGGCAGCACGTTGACCATGGACCAGGCGCTGCGCAACCTGGTAGGCATGGGCCTGGACTTGGCAGACGCCTCGCGCCGGGTGTCCACCAACGCCGCCGACTATCTGGGCGAGACCCAACGCGGACGACTGGCCCCTGGCTGTTTCGCCGACATGGTGGTGCTCAACCGTGACCTGACAATCAAAGCTGTTTATATCGAAGGAGAGATGTGTGACCTCAATGATGCTTAAAGAAGCCGTTTCGGCGGCCGACTGCGTTGCGCTGCAACTGGCGAACGACGTCGACCGCTACGCGGAGCTTGGCCGCAAACTGAGGTCCACCAATTTTAATACCGCGCTCACCATCGCGCGCGGCAGCTCCGACCATGCCGCCAACTACTGCGCCTACCTGATCATGGCGCGCATGGGGCGCGTGGTGGCCTCGCTGCCAATGTCGCTCATCACGCTCAACCGCGCGCCGCTGGTGACCCGCGACACGCTGGCCATCTCCATCTCGCAGTCAGGCCAAAGTCCGGACGTGGTCGAGCCTCTGCGCTACTTTCGCGAAGGCGGGGCCACCACCGTAGCCCTGGTCAATGAGATCGGCTCGCCGCTAGCCGGTGTCGCCGAATGGGCCATGCCGCTGCACGCGGGCAAAGAACAGAGCGTAGCCGCCACCAAGAGCTTCATCGCCAGCCTGGTGGCCGGCGCGCGCCTGGTGGCGCAGTGGCAGAACGACCCCGACCTGCTCGATGGACTGGCTGCGCTGCCCGAATCGCTGCGCCGCGCCACCGAGGTGGACTGGACTTCGGCGCTCGACGTGCTAACGCCCGCGCGCAACATCATGGTGGTAGGACGCGGCATCAGCTTTCCGATCGCGCTCGAATCTGCCCTCAAGTTCAAGGAAACCTCGGCCCTGCAGGCAGAAGCCTTCAGCGGTGCCGAAATCAAGCATGGTCCGATGGCCCTGATCGAAGAAGGCTATCCGCTGCTCATTTTCGCCACCCGCGGGCCAACCCAGGCCAGCGTGCTGCAGCTGGCCAGCGAAATGCGCGGGCGCGGCGCCAAGGTGCTGCTGGCGGCGCCTGCCGATGTGGCCGAGCGCGACTTGACTCTGCCAGTGGCGGCCACCCCCGACCTCGACCCGATCGTGGCGGTGCAGGCCTTCTACATCATGGCGGCCCACCTGTCTAAAGCGCGCGGCATGGACCCAGACCGTCCGCGCCACCTGAGCAAAGTCACCAAGACCAACTGACCAGCGCGCGCCAGCCATGAAGAACAAGATCCTGCTGACGGCATGGCTGGCGCTGGCGCTGTCGGCATCGGGCGCCATGGCGGCCGTGACCCGGATCGAGTTCTGGACCTTCAGCATGAAGCCTCGCTTCACGCCCTATTTCGAATCGGTAGTGCGCACCTACGAGGCCGCCAATCCGGGCGTGAAGGTGGAATGGATCGACTTTCCATGGGATGTGATTCAGACCAAGCTGGTGACCCGCATCGTGGCCGGAACGCCGCCGGCCCTGGTGAATCTAAACGTGCCATGGGCCGACGAATACGCACGCGACGAACTGCTGGTCCCGGTTGATGCCTTGCTCGGGTCCAGCGGCTCCGGCTACATTGCCAGCACCCTGCAGGACCTGCGCTTCAAGGGGAAGACCTACGGTTTTCCCATGTATAGCAACGTCGCGGTGGTAGCTATCAATACGAGCATATTCAAGGCCGCCGGGCTAACGCGCGGGCCGTCCAGCTTCGATGAACAGCTGGCCTTTGCGCGCCAGATCGCCGCGCGCACCGGCAAGGCCGGCTACGCACCCGCACTGTCCAAGATCGACGGGCTGTTCATGTGGCAGGGCCTGGCCGTCATTGCCAACGGGCGCGCGGTGTTCAACTCGCCGGCGCATGTGGCACTGGTGCAGAAACTGTCGGCGACCTACAAGGCCGGTGGCCTGCTCAAGGAAAGCCTGTTCTCCGAAGATAATTTTCCCGCCGTGGTGGACGCCTACAAAGGCGGCCGCCTTGGCATGCTGCTGGCGCCACCCACTGCGCTCAAGCGCATCCAGGCCGACGCCGCCGACGTGTACGCGATCACCGATGTGGCGGCGGCGCCGCTAGGCCCCACCGGCATTGCCGACGGCGGCTGGCTGATTCACTTCGCCATTCCCAAAGGCGTCGACGCGGCCTTGCTGCCGGCAGTGGGCAAGTTCGCACGCTACCTGACCGGCGACGCCAACCAGCTGGCCTTCGCCAGGCAGGCCAGCGTGTTTCCCACCAGCGTCAAGGCGGCGGCCGACCCGTTTTTTCTGGCCCTGCCCAAGCATGCCGGCGCCGCGGAAAAAGCCGTTGCCGCAGGCGCCAGATCGATGGCCCATTCGCGCACGCTGTACGTGGCTGGCATCGACGACTATGACGAATTGCGCCGCTCGCTGGTGAAAGCAGTGGAGGCGGGCGTGACCGGCCGCCAGGACGTCAAGCTGGCGCTGGACCAGGCAGTGGCCATCTGGAACCGCAAGCTGGCAGCGCAAAGGCCGCGCGCATGAAGGCGCGCAGCCAAACAGTTCCGGCCTGGCTGTTCCTGGCCCCTGCGCTGGTGCTGCTGGCGGTTTTTTCGTTCTGGCCAGTGGCCTATGGGTCCTGGCTCGCCTTTACCGACTACAGCCTGGTGCGCCCCACTTCCTTCGTCGGCCTGGACAACTTTCGCTACATCTTCGACAACGAGATGTTCGTCACGGGCCTGAAAAATTCGCTGCTGTTCCTGTTGATGGTGCCCTTCGTGCAGGTTGGCGCGATCGCGCTGGCGGTGCTGGTCAATAATCAGCTGCCCGGCATCGCCATGTTCCGCGCTGCCTTCTACGTGCCGGTGGTGACCACGGTGTCGGTGGTGGGCATCATGTGGGGCTTCATGTTCCACGAACAGGGCACGCTCAATTACGTGTTCATGCAGCTGCGCCTTGCCAACGCGCCGATCGGCTGGCTGACCGACGACACCCTGGCCCTGTTCGCCGTCATGTTCGTGACGCTATGGCGCGGGCTGGGCTGGTACATGGTGATGTACCTGGCGGCCCTGCAGGCCATACCCAAGGACATGCAGGAAGCAGCGCTGCTCGACGGCGCCAACCGCTGGCAGCAGTTCTGGAAGATCACGGTGCCCATGCTGCGCCCCACGATTGCTGTATGCACGATCCTGTCGGTGCTGGCCGCGCTCAAGGCCTACCAGGAGGTCGATGTGCTGACCAAGGGCGGCCCGATGAATTCCACCTTCACCGCGCTGTACTACGCTTACGACCAGGGCCTCAAGCACCTCAAGCTGCCGCGCGCCCTGGCAGCGAGCATGGTGGTGTCGATTATCTGCGTGGCCATCGCCATGCTGTGCCTGCGCTACCTCAGGCCGAGGCAGAGCCGATGAAGCGCCTCCCGTTCCACACAGCCGCCCACTACCTGCTGCTGTCGCTGCTGGCGCTGATCTGCGTGTTCCCGTTCTGGTGGACCCTGGTGACCGCCTTGTCCACCGAGGGCAATGTGTTCGAGTTTCCGCCCACCTTCTGGCCGCGCGCGCCGTCGCTCGAGAATTTTGCCGAAGTGTTCAGAGCGATTCCGATGCTGGCCTTTTTCAAGAACTCGGTGCTGATCGCCGCATTGACCGTGTTCTGGAAGCTGACCTTGTGTTCGCTGGCGGCCTACCCGCTGGCGCGCATGCAGTTTCGCGGCCGCCAGCTGGTGTTCGGGGTGATCCTGGCCACGCTGGTGCTGCCGTCCGAAGTCAACTTTCTCGTCAACTTCATCACCGTCACCAAACTGAGCCTGGTCGACACCTACAGTGGCGTGATCCTGCCCAATGTAGTCACTGCGGTGGCCATCCTGCTGCTCAAGCAAGCCTTCGAAGAAGTGCCGCAGGACCTGATCGACGCCGCACGCGTGGACGGCGCATCGGAATGGATCATTTTCAGCCGGATCATGCTGCCGCTGATTGCACCGTGGCTGGCCACGGTAGGCATCCTGACCGCGGTAGAAGCCTGGAACGAATACATCTGGCCCTCCATCGTCATGAGCAAGCCTGACGAATTCCCGCTGTCGGTCGGCGTGCTGTATTTGCGCGGCACCTTCGGCAGCAGCACCCGCGTAATTGCGGCGGGCACCGTATTGACCATTTTGCCGACCCTGGCAGCTTTCCTATTTACTCAACGATTTTTCATGCGCGGCATGGACGGAGCAGTCAAATGAACGAACTCAAACAATTGGCCGGTCAACTCATCATGATCCGCTTTCCCGGCACCGAACTCGATACGGCCACCGCCGCCTTCCTGCGCGAGTACAAGGTGCGCGGCGTATGCCTGTTCCGCGGGAACATGGTCAACGCCGCGCAGCTCTCGCGCCTCACGGCCGACCTGCGCGAAGCCATGGGGCCGGAGGCGCTGATCGCCATCGACCAGGAAGGCGGCGCCGTGGTGCGCTCGACCTGGGTGCCGGCGCCACCGGCGGCGATGGGCCTGGGCGCGGCCAACGATACCGAGATCGCGCGCAGCGTGGGCGCCGCCGTCGCGCGCGGGGTCAAGTCGCTTGGCTTCAACTGGAACTTTGCCCCAGTGCTGGACCTGAACAACAACCCGCACAATCCCGTCATCGCCGAGCGCTCCTTCGGTGCCGATCCGCAGCGCGCCACCGAACTGGCGCTGGCCTGGATGGCAGGCAGCGAGGCCGAAGGAGTAGCCTGCTGCGTCAAGCACTTCCCCGGCCATGGCGACACCCATGTCGACTCGCACCGCGACCTGCCTACCGTCGACAAGCCGCGCGCGGAACTTGAAAACTTCGAGTTCAAGCCCTTCCGCATGGCCGGCAACGACGCGCCCGCGCTCATGACTGCCCACATCGTCTACCCGGCGCTGGATGCCGAGCTGCCCGCCACCATGTCGCGCCGGATCCTGCAAGGCCTGCTGCGCGATGAATGGGACTACCGCGGCGTCATCATCACTGACGGCATGGACATGCATGCCATCGCCAACCGCTACGGCGTGGGCCACGCCGCCGTCATGGCGCTGACTGCCGGCGCCGACATGGTCATGGCCCTTGGCACGCCCGAAACCCAAATGGAAACCATCGACGCCATCGCCGCCGCCATCGCTGCGGGCGAACTGCCGATGGCCGACGTTGACGCGCGCGTGGCGCGCCTGTCGGCACTGGCGCAAAAATATCCCTGCCAGCCGCGCGACTACCTCGAAGACGCTGCCGACCGTCTCATCATGGCGCACGCGTGGCGCCGTTGCCTGACCACGCGCGGCAATCCCCAGCGTCCACCCACCGGCAGCAAGGTGCGCCTGGTGGTGCGCCAGGACGTGGTGAGCGACGGCGTGTCCGAAGCCGGGGTGCCTGCTGCAGTGGTGGCCGCGGTGCTGGGGCGACTGTACGAGGTCGATCTGGTGACCTTTGCCGACGCCGAAAGCTTCGACTGGAGCGCCCTGCCCGCGGATGGCCGCTTCGTCTTCCTCGCCTCCACCTCGCGCCTGCGCTACGGCCCCAATGCACGTGCAGGCTGGAAGCCCGACTTGCACCTGGCCCTGTGGAATCCGTACCAGGCACTCGACATCGATGCCCCGGCGCTGATCACCTACGGTTTCGCCGCGCCAGCGCTGGACGCGGTCGAAGCCTGGCTGGCTGGCACGCTCGAAGCCCACGGCACGGTGCCGGTCCCAGGTTTCGAATAACGCCACCATCCACAGAAAGGCACTCGATGAAACAGCAGACCGCCCCCTACTTCTGGGTTCCCAGCCTGTACCTGGCGCAGGGCTTGCCATTCTTCGCCGTCATTCAGCTGACGCAGTACATGCTGCAGGACCGCGGCATGGCTATGGATGACATCACCCACTGGACGGCGGCCATCGGCTTTGCCTGGGTGCTCAAGCCGCTGTGGAGTCCTTTCATCGAACTGGCCAGCAGCAAGAAGAAAATAGTGGTGCTATTCGAACTGTTGGGCGGGGTCTCGCTCGGGCTGGTGGCGGTGGCTATGCAGATGCCGTTCTGGTTTTCCGCCTGTATCGCCATGCTTGCCATCGTAGCGATCTGCTCGGCCACCCACGACATCGCGTGCGACGGCCTGTATATCGCCAGCCTGGACGAAAAAGCCCAGGCCGAGTACGCAGGCTGGACCGGCACGTTTTTCAACGCCGGCCGCGTAATCGCCATCGGCGGGCTGGTCACGCTGGCCGGCCTGATCGCCGAGAGCTCGGGCGTGGTCACCGCCTGGACCGCGATCTTTGCGCTGCTGGGCGCGATGATGGTCGGCCTGGGACTGTACAACTGGTGGGTTCTGCCGTCTGGCCACAACGTGTCCAAGGGCCGCACCAGCGCACGCGATATCGCCAACACGCTGCAGGAGGTCATTGTCGAATACTTCCGCAAGCCGGGTATCTGGGTTTGCGTGATCTTTATCATTCTGTTTCGCGCCGGCGAGGCGCAGGTACAGACTATCGGCCCACTATTCCTGCGCGCGGCGCGCGAGGCAGGCGGGCTGGGTCTGACAACGGTGGAGCTGGGAACGGTCTACGGCTCTGCGGGCACCATCGCTTTTATCGTCGGCAGTATCGCAGGCGGCTACTTCACCGCCCGCCTCGGCCTCAAGCGCGCCATTTTGCCGCTGATCCTCGCGGTCAACCTGCCCAATATTGTGTTCTACCTGCTGGCGCTGTATCAGCCCACCAACCTGGCGATCATCGGCGCAGGTCTCGGCGCCGAGATGTTCGGTTACGGCTTCGGCTTCGTCGGACTGATTCTCTACATGATGCAAGTGGTAGCACCGGGCAAATACCAGACCGCCCACTACGCGCTTTCGACCGGCATCATGCAGCTGGGGTTCACCTTGTTCAAGGGCGTCAGCGGCGATGTCCAGATGGCGCTCGGCTACCAGAACTTCTTCCTGTGGGTGCTTGCCTGTGCGCTCCCGGTGGCGATCATGTCGCAGTTGATTTCGATGACTGCGCGCCAGAAGAACGAGACCGGCGAGCTGGCGCCAGCGGCTGCATCCTGAGCGATGGCGAGCGTCCACCTCAAGGCAATCCACAAGCAGTACGCTAACGGTCTGCCGATCGTCAAAGGCGTCGACCTTGAAATCGCGGACGGCGAATTCATCGTGTTCGTCGGCCCATCCGGCTGTGGCAAATCGACCCTGCTGCGCATGATCGCAGGCCTGGAAGACATCAGCGCCGGCGAACTGCATATCGGCGGCAAGCTGGCCAACCATATAGCCCCGGCCAAACGCGGGCTGGCCATGGTGTTCCAGTCGTACGCGCTCTATCCGCATATGAGCGTGTTCGAGAACATGGCGTTCTCGCTGCGGCTGGCCGGCCAAAAAGGCGCCGCGCTTGATCAGGCGGTCAAGCGCGCGGCCGACATTTTGCAGATCGGCGAACTGCTGCAGCGCAAACCGAAGGACCTGTCGGGCGGCCAGCGCCAGCGCGTGGCCATTGGCCGTGCCATCGTGCGCCAGCCCGCAGTATTTCTGTTCGATGAACCGCTGTCAAACCTGGACGCCAGCTTGCGCGTGCAGATGCGGCTGGAACTGAGCCGCCTGCACCGTCAACTGCAGACCACCATGATCTACGTCACGCATGATCAGGTCGAGGCGATGACGCTGGGCCAGCGCATCGTAGTGCTCAATGGCGGACGCATCGAACAGGTGGGAACGCCCGAACAACTCTACAACCGCCCGGGCAACCTGTTCGTGGCTGGCTTTCTTGGAGCGCCCAGGATGAACCTGGTGAGCGGGCGCGTGGCCAGCGGCGATGCCGGTACGCTTGGCGTGCGTCTGGCCGACGGCAGCGTAATCACAGTTGCGGTCGACGGCAGCGCTGCCCGCAGCGGTGACCCGGTCACCCTCGGCATCCGCGCCGAGAACATGCAGTTGCTGGCCGACGGCGAGGCCGACCGCGACAATATGCTGACCCTGGACGTGAACCACGCCGAGTACCTGGGCGACCAGACCATCGCCTACGCACGCCTGCCCCAGCAGTCGGAACTGATTGCGCTGCGCCAGCCACCCGGCGGCACGCCGCTGCACCAGGGTAGCAAGATCCGTGCAGTCGTGCCGCCGTCGCGCAGCCACGCCTTTGACGCCAGCGGACTTGCCTATTTACATCCCGTTACTATTCAGTATGCAAATCAGGCGTCGAGTTAAGGATTGTGTGACAATATGCGCTTTCGAGATGCGCTGCCATTTCCTAGACGCATCGTGACACCTATTTTCTCATTCGAAGGAATCTTCATGTCCCATCTCCGTCTCGCACGTATCAGCCTGATCCTCGCCGCTGCCGGCCTGCAGGCTGCCCCGGCCCTCATGCAAAGCGCGCATGCCCAAGGCAAGTTCAAGACCTCGGAAACGAACACCGTTGCCGCCCCACAGATGAAGAATTTGGACTCCGGCAAGAAGGAACAGGAGGCGGCAGCAGCGGCTGCAACTGCAGCAGCGCCGGCCAAGGGCAACACCGTGCGTCCGGAGATCTACAAGCATATTGATCCGAAAGTCATCAACGAGCTGCTGGCGGCCAAGAACTTTACCCAAATCCAGGCCAACCTGACTTCGGCCGAGGCTGTGCCAAATCGCACGCCTTATGAAGACTACATCCTCAGCTACACCCGTTTCCGCCTGGCCGCTACCCAGAACGACAGCCCGGCCACCATCCAGCACATGGAAGCGCTGATTGCCTCGCCGTTCTTCGACAAGGCCGATCTGCCAAAGTTTGTCCAGTCGCTCGGCAATCTGTACTACGAAGCAAAGAACTATCCGAAGGCGATCGAACTGCTCAAGCGCTACCAGACTCTGAGCCCTACCGCGACCGATGCCGCGCCGATCCTGATTCGTTCCTATTACCTGATGGGTGACTACGCCACCGCCAAGGCCGAGCTGATTCCAATTATCGACGCCGAAGAAAAAGCCGGCCGCGTTCCAGGCAAGGTGGAACTGGGCATGTTGCACGGCATTGGCGTCAAGATGAAGGACACGGAACTGGCTGCGGGCGCCATTGAAAAGCTGGCGAAGTACCATCCTACGGATGAGTACTGGACCGACATGATCAACAGCATCATGCGCAAGAAGACCTTCGACGAGCGCCTGGTGCTCGACGTATTGCGCTTGAAGCAGACCGCAGTCAAGACCATGGCGCCGGAAGAGTACGCCGAAATGGCCGAGATGGCGATGCGCGGCGGTTACTTCGTCGAAGCTAAAAAGGCCGTCGATGCCGGCTACGATGCAGGCGTACTGGGCAAGGACAGCAACAAGGCCCAGCACAAGACGCTGCGTGACCGTGCCACCAAGGGCGCTGCCGACGATGCCAAGACCATCGCTGCAGGCGAAGCCGGCGCCGCCAAGGCCAAGGACGGCCAGCCGCTGGTCAACCTGGGCTACGCCTACGTCACCATGGACCAGTTCGACAAAGGTATCGACCTGATCCAGAAGGGCATCGCCAAGGGCGTCAAGCGTCCGGAAGATGCCAAGCTGCGCCTGGGTGTGGCTTACGCCAAAGCCGGCCGCAAGGACGAGGCAATCAAGGCCTTCTCCGAAGTCAAGGGCGATAGTGGCGTCAACGATCTGGCCAAGTACTGGACCATGTTGCTCAACCGCGCACCGATGGTGGCATCAGCCGACACGGCGGCTCCGGCCAAGTAATTGCTGTATGCCGGCGCCTGGCGCCGGTCAGCCAAAGCGGTCCCTGCCTTGCGGCACGGACCGCTTTTTCTTTGCCCCATGTGTTAGGAACCGTACGTTCCCGCCAGAAAATTGCTCGCATACTCGCTGCACCACCGAGAAAGGCTGACCATGACCGCGGCACGCAAAGGACAAGCGCCCTCCAAACTGGGGCGCGACGAATTCCACCTGGTATTTACCCGCTCGTTCATGGATCCAGCGTTCCAGGCGGTGGCAAGTGAACTGGGCAAAGTAGAACAGACCGCCTGGGAAAATTACGAGGCCTCGCACAAGGCCCCGCTCACGCTCAAGGCTGGTCCCGAATTCAAGCATCCCGAGTACGAGCTGTCGATCGAATGGAAGCAGGCGCGCGACCGTCTTCTGGCCGCAGAAGCGCATCAAAAGAATCCCTCGACCACCTCGCGCGTGCTGCTCATTAACGGATCGGCGCGCAATGACGGCACCTGCCCGGGCGAAATCTCCAAGACCTACCGCATGACGCTGTTGGCCGAGGAGGTGCTCAAGGGCCAGGGTGTCGAAGTCGACATCCTGGATCTGTCGCTGCTCACTTCCGATTACGACCGGCACATTCATCCCTGCAAGGGCTGCGTGTCGACCGCGATGCCGCTGTGCCACTGGCCGTGCAGCTGCTATCCGAATCACTCGCTGCGCCAGACCAATGACTGGATGAACGAGATCTACGAGAAATGGGTAGCCGCGCATGGCGTCATCATCATGACCCCGGTGTACTGGTACCAGACCCCCGCGGTGCTCAAGCTCATGATCGACCGCCTGGTGTGCGCCGATGGCGGCAATCCCGATCCCACTTCCACCCACGGCAAAAAGGCCGAGGAAGCCAAGCAGATCGAACTCGATGGCTGGGACTATCCCAAGCACCTGTCCGATCGCGCCTATGGCGTGATCGTGCATGGCGACGTGGCAGGCATCGAAGGCACGCGGCGCGGTTTAACCGACTGGCTCGACTGGATGGGATTGGTCGATGCCGGCAGCTTTGCCCGGCTCGACCGTTACCTTGGCTACTACGAATCGTACGCCGAGAGCCACGAAGTGTTCGACCGCGACAGCGACTTCCAGGAAGAAGTGCGCAACGTGGCGCGCGCGGTGGCCAACGCGGTGACCGAACTGCGCGCCGGGCGGCTCTCGCAACCGGACCGCGCCCTGACGCGTCCGCGGCCTAAATAGATGCACGCACTGGCGTAAAACCATCGGGGTCAGGTCCTAAACCATCGGGGTCAGGTCCTCCATTTGCACACGAGCCCGACCGTAGCGGTCGCTACGGTC
>JAZKGU010000008.1:0-4146 GCA_040385745.1 Pseudomonadota bacterium | reverse complement strand
CAGGCGCCCGTCTTTTTCAGCCGCCTCGATCATGGCGCGGCCGATGCGGTCCTTGATGGAGCCGCCGGGATTCTGGCATTCGAGCTTGAGGAAGAGCTGACAAGGTCCGGTATCGATGCGGGTGACCTGCACCATCGGGGTATTGCCGATCAGGGAAAAGAGGGCAGGCTGCACTGCTTGTTGCATGGTTACCTCCGAAGACCCCGGGACGGCGCCTTGTGGGCAGCCGCCGGGGCGGATAAAGGACGCGATTGTGAACGCGGAGCCGGGACAAGGGAAGAAACGATTCTATGCTTGTATAGACGATTTGAACACGATTTTGCGCAAGCGTGCACTATTTACGCAGTTTGCGCCACAGCGTGGTGCGGCTGATGCCCAGGTGGCGCGCTGCGTCGTCGCGTCGTCCGCCGAAGTGCGCCAGCACCTGCTCCACGCTTTCGTCGGCAAGCGCCTGCACCTCCGGCATGGCAGCGGGATGGTCGAGCTCCGGGGCCACGTTCAGCACGAAGGAGGGCGTGATAGCCTGCAGCGGTTCGGCAGCCAGAAACAGGGCCAGGCGCTCCGTGAGATTGCGCAGCTCGCGCACATTGCCGGGCCACTGATAGCTGTTGAACAGGCCGGCGCAGGCTGCCAGTTCGGCGTGCAGGTTGGGGTGAGGCCGGGCGCCCAGCGCGGCCAAGGCGTTCTTGAGCGACCATTCGGCCAGTTCGGCCACGTCGCCGCTGCGCTGGCGCAGAGGGGGCAGCGCCAGCCGCAGGACCGCCAGCCGGTAGAACAGGTCGGCCCGAAAGCGCCCCTCGCGCACGCGCGCTTCAAGGTCGCAGTGGGTGGCGCTGATCACGCGCACGCTGACCGCCACCGGGCGCGTGCCGCCCACGCGCACCACCTCGCGCTCTTCGAGTACGCGCAGCAGGCGGGTTTGCAGCGCCAGCGGCATTTCGCCGATCTCGTCGAGGAACAGGGTGCCGCGGTTGGCCGCCTCGAACAGCCCCGCATGGCCACCGCGGCGTGCGCCGGTAAAGGCGCCTTCCTCGTGGCCGAACAGTTCCGATTCGAGCAGCGACTCGGCGATCGCACCGCAGTTGACAGCCACGAAAGGCCGGTCGGCGCTGCGCTGGCCTTCGCGATGGATGGCCTGCGCCACCAGTTCCTTGCCGGTTCCGGTTTCGCCGTTGATGAGCACCGTGGCCGGCGATCGCGCGTACAGCACCACGGCCTGGCGCAGCTTTTCCATGGCGGACGAACTGCCGCGCAGCGCGTTGAGCCCATGCTTGGCGCGCAGGGTGTCGGCGACCACGGTGCGGCGCCCGCGCGACGATTCGAGCTGGGTCAGGCGCGCGGTCTCGATGGCGTCGTCAAAAGCCTGGCGGATCGAGGCGGCCGAGTACAGGAACACCCCGGTCAGGCCGGCTTCCTCGGCCAGGTCGGTGATCAGGCCGGCGCCAACGATGGCCTGAATGCCGGCCGCTTTCAAGTCGTTGACCTGGGCGCGCGCATCTTCCTCGGTCACGTAGGTGCGCTGTTCGATGCGAAAGCCGAAGGTGGTGCTGAACTGTTCAAGTTCGGGCAACGGTTGC
Source organism: Pseudomonadota bacterium (assembly GCA_040385745.1). Taxonomy (GTDB): domain Bacteria; phylum Pseudomonadota; class Gammaproteobacteria; order Burkholderiales; family Burkholderiaceae_D; genus Telluria_A. The sequence continues at coordinate 2,569 of JAZKGU010000008.1, read as the reverse complement.
TGGTAAGTGATCACACCCAGGCGCTCGCTGACACGGCGCGCCCGCGCCAGCGCCTGCAACACGTCAAAGCCGCTGGCGCGCGCAATGACCACCGGGGCCGAGACCCTGCCTTTGAGGTAGGCCGCGTTGGAGCCGGCAGCGATGACGACATCGCAGCGTTCGGTGGACATGCGCTCGCGAATGTGCCGCGCGGCTTCGTCGAAACCGAGATTGATCGGCTCGATGGTGGCGAGGTGATCGTATTCGAGCGTGATATCGCGAAACAAATCGAACAGGCGCGACACCGACACGGTCCAGATGACCGGTTTTTCGTTCACGTCGAGGGCTGGAAAGGCAGGGGAGCGCATGCGACCATTCTACGCCAATCGTGCAGCGAACGTTTCATTTGGTGTTTCAAATGTGTTTCATCGATTCAAATGAAACGCATTTTTATATCACGGCTCTGTAAAAATCGCACTCCATCCTCATCTTTTAAAACTGCAAGTGCTTGAAATTAAAGAATTAAAAGCCAGCTGATTATTTAACACAGCTCGTGGCACGGCGCTTGCAATGGAACAGCGATCCCGTCAACGCATGTGTGCAACAGAGAAGGCAAAACAATGACTCAATACTCCCCAGGCGCCGCGTTTCGCAAAGCCGTTCAGGAAGAATCTCCCTTGCAGGTGGTCGGCGCGATCAATGCCAACCACGCGCTGCTGGCCAAGCGCGCCAGCTTCAAGGCCATTTACCTGTCGGGCGGTGGTGTAGCGGCTGGCTCCCTGGGCCTGCCCGACCTGGGCATCTCCAACCTGGACGACGTGCTGACCGACGTGCGCCGCATTACCGACGTGTGCGATCTGCCGCTGCTGGTCGACGTCGACACCGGCTTCGGCTCCTCGGCCTTCAATGTAGCGCGTACGGTCAAATCGATGATCAAGTTCGGCGCCGCCGCCATCCACATCGAAGACCAGGTTGGCGCCAAGCGCTGCGGCCACCGTCCGGGCAAGGAAATCGTCAGCAAGCAGGAAATGGTCGACCGCATCAAGGCTGCCGTCGATGCGCGCACCGATTCCAATTTCGTGATCATGGCGCGCACCGATGCGCTGGCGGTCGAAGGCCTGGAGGCAGCCATCGAGCGCGCCGTGGCCTGCGTGGAAGCGGGCGCCGACATGGTGTTCCCGGAAGCGATCACCGATCTGGCCATGTACTCGACTTTCGCCAAGGCGGTCGGCGTGCCGATCCTGGCCAACATCACCGAATTCGGCGCCACGCCGCTGTTTACAACCGATGAGCTTAAAGGCGCCGACGTCGGCCTGGTGCTGTACCCGCTCTCAGCGTTCCGCGCCATGAACAAGGCGGCCGAAAACGTGTACGGCGCGATCCGCCGCGACGGCACCCAGAAAAACGTGGTCGACACCATGCAGACCCGCATGGAGCTCTACGAGCGCATCAACTACCACGACTTCGAGCAAAAGCTCGACGCGCTGTTCGCCGCCCAGAAAAAATAATCGACCCAACATCCGGAGATCCACCATGAGTGAAGTACAAGCGAGCACTTTCAAGCCAAAAAAATCCGTCGCGCTGTCGGGCGTTACCGCAGGTAACACCGCGCTTTGCTCGGTCGGCAAGACCGGCAACGACCTGCACTACCGCGGCTACGACATCCTCGACGTCGCCGATTCCTGCGAGTTCGAAGAAATCGCTTTCCTGCTGGTGCACGGCAAGCTGCCGACCCAGGCCGAACTGAAGGGCTACAAGGCGCACCTGAAATCGATGCGCGGTCTGCCGCAGGCAGTCAAGTCGGCGCTCGAAGCGCTGCCGGCGTCGGCCCATCCGATGGACGTGATGCGCAGCGCCGTTTCGGTGCTCGGCTGCGTACTGCCCGAAAAAGACGATCACAATGTGCCGGGTGCGCGCGCCATCGCTGACCGCCTGATGGCGTCGTTTGGCTCCATGCTGCTGTACTGGTATCACTTCAGCCACAACGGCAAGCGCATCGACACCGAGACCGACGACGACTCGATTGGCGGCCACTTCCTGCACCTGCTGCACGGCGAAAAGCCGTCCGAATCCTGGGTCAAGGCCATGCACACTTCGCTCATCCTCTACGCCGAGCACGAATTCAACGCGTCGACCTTCACCGCGCGTGTGGTCGCCGGCACCGGTTCGGACATCCACTCGGCCATCACCGGCGCTATCGGCGCCCTGCGTGGACCGAAGCACGGCGGCGCCAACGAAGTGGCGCTGGAAATCCAGGAGCGCTACGAAAACGCTGACGAAGCCGAAGCCGACATCCGCAACCGCGTGGCCAACAAGGAAGTCGTAATCGGCTTCGGCCATCCGGTCTACACCATCTCCGATCCGCGCAACAAGGTGATCAAGGAAGTGGCGCGCACCCTGTCGCAGGAAGCCGGTTCGATGAAGATGTTCGATATCGCCGAGCGCCTTGAAACCGTCATGTGGGAAGTTAAGAAAATGTTCCCGAACCTGGACTGGTTCTCGGCTGTCTCATATCACATGATGGGCGTGCCGACGGCCATGTTCACGCCGCTGTTCGTCATCTCGCGCACCTCCGGCTGGGCCGCGCACG